>NZ_CP059597.1:600000-1200000 GCF_022369435.1 Campylobacter sp. RM10537
AAATAATATTTTAAGTGAATTTTTTAACAAAGGTATTTATGATTTGCGTGATAAAATTCTTAAAAAAACTATATCTCCAGCTATGGATATTCTTATTTCTTCTAATATAGAAAGACTACTTTTTGATAAATTTGGTGATTTAAGAACTAATGAATTGATGAATTTGCTTAAAAATCAAAATTATTTTATTCTTGAACAAAAAGAATTACAAAGTTTACAAGAAGATTTTGAAGCTGATTTTTGTGAAGATAATGAGTGCATGAAATTTATAAAAGAGAGTAAAACTTTAATCGATCCACATACTGCTACTTGTTTTAAAATGCTAGATATTTCAAAACCGAGCATTATTACTTCAACGGCTGAATGGACAAAATTTACTCCAAGCATGATTAAGGCAATTTTTAATAGAGATTGTAAAGATGAAAAAGAAGATTTTAAACTTTTGGCTAAAAATTTTAATTTAGAGATCAAGGAAGAAATTTCTAAACTGTTTGATTTAAATTTAAAAAATAAAAAAGTTTATAAAAATGAAGAAATCGAAAATGAAATTTTAGAATGGATAAAAAAATGATTATAATACCTACAAGATTAAATTCAACACGTTTTCCTAAAAAAATTCTTTGCGATATAGGTGGTGTTCCTATGTTTATTGCGACTGCTAAGCAAGTACAAGATATTGATGAAGTTTGTATAGCAGTCGATGATGAAGAAATTTTAGAGCTTGTTAAAAAGTATCATTTTAAAGCTGTTTTAACCAGAAAAGATCATGAGAGTGGTACAGATAGAATCAATGAAGCTTGTCAAAAACTTGCTTTAAAAGAAGATGAAATTGTTATCAATGTGCAAGCAGATGAACCTTTTATAGAAAGCAAGAATTTATTTTTATTTAAAGAATTTGCACATTCTTGTCTGGGTGAAAAAGCTTTTATGGCGAGTTGTTATAAGATCATTGATCAAAAACAAGCTAATGATTCTAATTTGGTTAAAGTGGTTTGCGATAAAGACGATTTTGCTCTATATTTTTCAAGATCAAAAATTCCTTATGAAAGAGAGGATTATCAAGGCAATTTTAAAGGACATTTGGGAATTTATGCTTACAGTGTAAAAGCTTTAAAAGAGTTTTGTGCTTTAGAAAATTCAATGCTTGAAAAAGCCGAAAAATTAGAGCAATTAAGAGCAATTGAGAATGGAAAGAAAATCAAAATGCTTGAAATAAGTACTCAAAGCATAGGTATTGATACCCAAGAAGATTATGAAAAGGCTTTGAAATTTTATAAAAATTTGCAAAATTTTACTTAAATAAATAAGTAAAATTTTATGTATTTTGATACATATTTTTAATTTTAACTTAAGGAGAATTAATGAAAAAAATTTTTTATTTTTTAACGATATTTTTTGCTTTGCATTTAATGGCAAAAGATTTAGTAGTAGGTATGGAGCTTGGTTATCCACCTTTTGAAATGAGTGATAAAAATGGAAAAGCAAGTGGAATCAGTGTAGATTTTTTAGAACAGTTTGCCAAAGAACACGGCTATAAACTTGTAGTTAAAAATATAGCTTGGGATGGTTTGATACCTGCTCTTAAAACTGGAAAAATAGATCTTATTATGTCTTCTATGACTATTACTGATGAACGCAAAAAAGTTGTGGATTTTACTATCCCTTATGCACAAGCTAATTTAGCTATTTTAACTCCTATTAATTCAAAAATTAAAAGTATAAATGATTTAAATAAGAAGGGAGAAATTTTAGCTTTAAAACGCGGATCCACTGGGCATTTATATGCAAATAAAAATCTCAAAAATGCAACAATACATCTTTTTGATAAAGAAAGTGCAGCTATTTTAGAAATTATACAGGGTAAAGCGGATGGATTTTTTTATGATCAACTTACAATTTATAGAACTTGGCAAAAACATCAAGATACCACAAGAGCTATTCTAGCACCTTTTCAAAAAAATCCAGAATTTTGGGGTATAGCTATAAGAAAAGGCGATGTAGAACTTAAAAAAGAATTGGATGATTTTATAAGCAAAAGTAAAAAAGATGGATTTTTTGATTCGCTTGGAGAAAAATATCTAAAAGATGTTAAAGATACTTTTAAAAAGAACCATTTGCAATTTTTCTTTTAAAATTTAAGAAGAGACTTTTTAGTCTTTTCTTAAAATCATGTAACAAAACTTTCTACCAATCTTTGGATTAATAAATTCCAACCATCAACAAGAACAAAGATTAAAAGTTTAAAAGGTAAGGAAATCATTACAGGTGGAAGCATCATCATACCCATAGCCATTAAAACAGAACTTACAACCATATCAATAACCAAAAAAGGCAAGTAAATTAAAAAGCCTATTTCAAATGCTGTTTTTAATTCTGAAATCATAAATGCAGGTACTAAAACAGTTAAAGAAACATCATCAATGGTTTTAGGATTAGGTAAGTGACGTATGCGGTAAAATAAAGCTAAATCTTTTTCGCGAGTATTTTTTAACATAAAATCTTTAAAAGGTTTAATACTCTTATTAAAGGCTTCTTCATAACCAATTTTTTCTGCCAAATAAGGCTTAATTCCTTGATTATAAGATTTTGTAGCTACAGGTTCCATAATAAAAAAAGTTAAAATTAAAGCAAGAGTTACCAATATAGTATTTGGCGGCATACTTTGAGTTCCCATAGCTTGACGCAAAAAAGAAAAAACAACAATCAAGCGTAAAAAAGAAGTCATAACAAAAACTATGCTTGGGGCAAGCACTAAAATTGTCAATACTATAACTATGTTTAAGGTTGTAACAAGTTGATTTGGGGTATTTGGAGCACTAAGGCTTAAATTGACTGTAGGTATAGTTGCTTCAGGTGCTGCAAAAAGAGTGCTAAAAAAGGCACTTGCTATTAATAAAAAAAATATTTTTTTCAAAATGCTAACCTTGGTTTTTGATTTAAAAAACAGGCTTTATTTTAACTTTTGATGACTAAAAAAGAGTTTAAAACTTTTATTTAAAATATCCAAAACTTAACTTTAAAATGTTAAAATAAAGTAAAAATTTTATCATGAAATAAAGGCTTTAAAGATTATGAAAAATTCAATTTTAATTTTAGCAGCAGGTCTTGGCACCCGAATGAAATCACAAAAACCAAAAGTCTTACAAGAACTTTGTCAAAAAAGTATGATTTTACATATTTTAGAAAAAGCCTATGAATTAAGTGATGATGTAAGCGTAGTTTTATCGTATCAAAAAGAACTTGTTGAAAAAGAAATTCTTTCTTCTTTTCCAAAAACAAAAATTTTAGAACAGGATTTAAAAAATTACCCAGGGACCGCAGGTGCTTTAAAAAATTTTAAATCAGATAAAGAAAAAGTTTTAATTCTTTGTGGAGATATGCCTTTAGTTCAAAGTGAAAGTTTAAAGCAATTATTGCAAAATGATGCCGATTTAACTTTAGCTGTATTTCATACAAAAGATCCAAAAACTTATGGGCGTGTATTAATAGAAAATGATAGAGTTGAAAAGATTATCGAATTTAAAGATGCTAGTGAAAAAGAGAGAATGATTGATATTTGCAATGCTGGAGTTTATGCGATTAAAACTGATCTTTTATTTGAAATTTTACCTTTAATTAATAATAATAATGCAGCCAAAGAATACTATCTAACTGATATAATTGCCTTGGCTAAAAATAAAGGAAAGATTATTAAAGCTAATTATGTAAATGAAAATGAATTTATGGGCATTAATGATAAATTCGAATTAAGCATAGCTGAAAATTTAATACAAGAAAAAATCAAAAAATATTGGATGAAGCAAGGAGTAATTTTTCATTTACCTCATAGTACTTTTATAGGTTTGGATGTTGAATTTATAGGAGAATGTGAAGTTTATGAAAATGTAAGGATTGAGGGAAAAAGCAAGATTATTAATTCCATCATTAAAAGTTCTAGCGTGATAGAAAATTCTATTATTGAAAATAGCGATATAGGACCTTTAGCTCATTTGCGTCCAAATTGCGAAATAAAAAATACTCATATAGGAAATTTTGTAGAATGTAAAAATGCAAAATTAAATACCGTAAAAGCAGGGCATTTGAGTTATTTAGGTGATTGTGAAATTGATAGTGGTACAAACATAGGTTGTGGGACTATTACTTGTAATTATGATGGGATTAAAAAGTATAAAACTATTATTGGTAAAAATGTTTTTGTAGGTTCGGATACGCAATTTATTGCTCCTGTAAATATAGAAAATGATGTTATTATTGCGGCTGGAAGTTCCGTTGATTGCAATGTTTCTAGCGGTTCTTTATTTATTAATAGAGCTAATAGAAAAGTAGTTAAAGATTATTTTTATAAAAAATTTAAAAAATGAAAACCATACTTTTAGCAGTTAGTGGTAGTATAGCTTTTTATAAAGCTTATGAGCTTATTTCTTTATTTAAAAAAGAAAATATTAAAGTTAAAGTTTTGCTTAGTCAAGGAGTTTTGAAATTTGCAAACAAATTAAGTTTTGAAGCTTTAGCGGATGAAATTTTATCCGAAGAAAATGAAAGCTGGGAGAATAAAAAAAATCATATAGATTTTAGTAAAGATTGCGATCTTGTTCTTTTTGCTCCTGCAAGTATAAATTCGATTAATAAACTAGCCTTAGGCATAGCAGATAATCTTTTTATTCAAACTTTAATAGCTTCTAATAAACCTTTAATAATTGCTCCAGCGGCTAATACAAATATGTATAATCACTTTAGCACTCAAAATTCTTTAAAATTACTTCAAAAAAATAAAGCTTTAATTATTCCACCTATTTCTAAAGTTTTAGCTTGTAAAGATGAAGGAATCGGAGCTTTAGCAGAAGTTGAAGATATATTTAATATTACAAAAAGAGAGCTTTTTAAAAAGAATTTTTGGCTTAACAAAAGTGTAGTTGTTAGTGGTGGGGGCACAAAAGAAAAAATAGATGATGTGCGTTGTATAGGTAATTTTTCGAGTGGAAAAATGGCAAAATCAATCGCTGATGCTTTTTATTTTTTGGGCGCTAAAGTTATATTTTTAAGTTCTGTAGATTTTAAAACTTCTTATGAAATTTATAAATTTGAAAGTTCAAAAGATTTAAAAATATTATTAGATCGATTTTGTGAAAGTGACTTTTTGATTATGGCAGCTGCAGTAAGTGATTTTATCCCAGAATTTCAAAAAGGAAAAATTAAAAAAAATCAATTTTCAAATGGCTTTGATCTTCATTTAAAACTTAACGAAGATTTGTTAAAAAATGTCAATTTTAAAGGTAAAAAAATAGGTTTTAAAATGGAATTTGATACTAAAAATGCGATAGAAAATGCTAAAAAATCTTTAGTAGAGAAAAACTTAAATTTGGTATGCTTAAATATTTTAAATAAAAAAAATACTTTTGGAAGTGATAAAAACGAAATTCATTTTATAAGTAAAGATGCTTGTGTAAAAAGTGATTTTAAGGATAAAAAAGATTTGGCTTTTGATTTAATCAATTGGTGTGAAAAATTATGATTAATGCTACCTTGCCTATCCAAATGAAGATTTTAGGAAAAACTGGATATGGTCATTATACTTTATTATTAAATCATAAAAGAATTCAAACTAAAAGCATGATTGATTTGGAAATAGGTGCAGAATATTTAGCTGAAATTTATAAAGAAAAAAGCGGGGCAATACAATTTAAACATTTATCAAAGAGACCAGTTTTTACACCTTTTGAAGAAGGTTTGCCTTTGATAGTAGCGATTTTAGAAAACAAGATTAATTATAAAGAATATATTATTTCAAATCTTATAGAATGCAAAAATAGAGAAAAGTATCAAATTTTAAAAGAAATGCTTTTTGCAAGTTTTGAAAATATTTATCACATTCCTTTTATTTTTGAAAACAAAGCTTGTTTGTTTCAGATGAAGAAAAAAACTAAATTTTTAGAAATTTATCTTTATTTCAGTGTTTTTGGTGCTTTAAAAATACTCATCGATAGCCATGGAGTTTCAATTTTTACTCCTTTTTTTAAAGTGCAAAAATTTTTAAATGAACACTTAAAATTTAATGTTATACAAGATAATAAAATTACGCCTTTATTTGTATTTAAGAAACTATTTGATTTTAAGGGGTGAAAATTGAATGATTTAAAACATCTTGCTATAGTTATGGATGGCAATAGACGCTGGGCAAAAGCTAAAGGTTTTTTGGCAAAGTTGGGTTATTCTCAAGGGGTAAAGACTATGCAAAAACTTATGGAAGCCTGTGTCGAGGAAGGAGTTTCTAATTTAAGTTTATTTGCTTTTAGTACTGAAAATTGGAATAGACCTAAAGATGAAATTGAATTTATTTTTGAACTTTTAGATCGTTGTTTAAATGAAGCCTTAGAAAAATTTGAAAAAAACAATGTCCGTTTAAGAGCTATTGGTGATTTAACAAGACTTGATCAAGTCTTAAGAGATAAAATTGCTTTAGTAGAAGAAACAACTAAGCATTGTGATAAATTGTGCGTTAATTTGGCCATTAGTTACGGTGCTAAAGATGAAATCGTTCGTGCTACACGTCGAGTTATAGAAAAAGGTTTAGAAATCAATGAAAAAAATATCAGCGATAATTTAGATTTGCCTTTAGATGTTGATTTAATGCTTCGCGTAGGAAATGCAAAAAGACTTTCAAATTTTTTACTTTGGCAATGCGCTTATGCTGAAATTTATTTTAGTGAGACTTTATTTCCTAGTCTTACAAAAAGAGAATTTAAAAAAATTATCAAAGAATACAGAAAAAGAGAGAGAACATTTGGAAGGTGAAATTTTAATTGAAGAAATTCTAAAATATATTTTTTTAATCATTTTAGGCTTTAGTTTAGGTTCATTTTGTATGTGTTTTTTAAATCGTTTTTGTGAAAATAAACCTCTTTTAAGTGCAAGATCTTATTGTTTTTCCTGCCATAAAAAACTTAGTATTATAGATCTTATACCTTTTTTATCATATATATTTTTAAAAGCTAGATGTAGATTTTGTAAAGAAAAAATTCCCATTGGTATATTTTTAGCTGAAATTTTAGGTATGGTTTTTGTTCTTATTGCTTATTTTTTTAGTAAAAATTTATTAGAATTTCTGGTTTTTTCGTTATATTTATTTGTTTTTTGGATGCTTTCTTATATAGATATAAAATTTAAAGCAGTTCCGCAAATATTGCTTTGGGTTTTGTTTTTTTTGGCCTTAATTTTTAAGCTAAATATCAATGAATTTTTTTATTTTTTTATCTTTGAAGATTTTAAAAGCGGCTTTTTAATACAAGCTTTTTCTTTTGCAGGTTTTTTATTTTTACTTAAAAATTTTACAGGCTATATTAAGAATTTTAGATCAAAAAATATACAAGAAAATTTAGGAGATGCTGATATTATTGTGTGTGCTAGTATAGCTGGAATTTTTGGCTTTAAGGAAAGTTTTATAATACTTTTTTGTGGAGCTTTATTGACTTTACCATTTTTTATTTTTTACAAAACAAGAGAATTGGCATTTTTACCTTTTATAAATATTGCTTTTATTGGCTATGTAATTTTTTTAATTTTTAATCAGGGATTAGCATGAAACTTGTTTCAAGATATATTTTAAATCAATTTTTAAGCACCAATCTTTCCATTTTTTTTGTACTTTTTAGCATTGTTTCTATGGTATTTTTTATCCAATTGGCTAAATTGACTTCAAGTATAGAAATCAGTTTCTTAGATTTACTTGAACTCTATAGTTTTATGTTGCCTAGAATTTTGATTTTTACTTTGCCTATATCTTTTTTTATAGCACTAACTTTGACTTTATTTAGACTTTCTAGAGAAAATGAAAGCATAGTTCTTTTTACTTTAGGATTTTCTCCAAAGGCCTTAGCTTCATTATTTTTGAAAATTTCTGCTTTAGTTAGCGCTTTAATGTTATTTACATCTTTAGTAATGATACCTTTGGTATTAGAACTTCAAGATAATTTTATTGATTATAAAAAAACACAGGTAAAATTTAATTACAAAACAGGAGAATTTGGGCAAAAATTTTTAGATTGGATGATTTTTATAGAAAAACAAGATGGCGATAAATATGAAAATATCGTTATGTATCATCCAAAAAGGATACAAAGCGATAAAGAGCAGCTTATCGTTGCTAAAGAAGCTACTGTGCAAAAAGAAAGTACAGGTTTTGCTTTTAAGCTTTCTAATGGAAAAATGTATAATTTTGAAGAATCTAAAATGCTTTTTACGGGAGAATTTGAAAATCTTACTCTAAATACTAAATTTAATAATGATAATTTTAAAATTAAAAAATTTTATGAATACTGGCTAGATATCAATTCCAACACAAAACGTGCCAAAGAATTTGTGATTTACACCACTATAGCACTTTTTCCATTGGCAAGTACGCTTTTTGCACTGTCATTTGGTATCGTAACTTATCGCTATGAAAAAGGTTTTATTTATGTAGGAATGTTTGGTGTTATCGTGGTTTATTTTGGACTTTTGAGTTTGTTTTATAAACCACCTTTATTAGCATGTTTTACCATTTTTATAGTTAGTTTTATCGCTTCGATGATTTGTTTTAAAAAAATGATTTTAAGTCGTTATTGATGAAATTAAAATTGATTTTTTCTTATGATGGTTCAGCTTTTTTAGGTTCAGCAACCCAACCGCATGGAAAAAGTGTCCAAGATGCCTTGCAAAAGGCTTTGGCTCATCTTGGAATTTTTTCTAAAATTCTAATGGCATCAAGAACAGATAAAGGGGTTCATGCTAGTTTTATGGTTGCTTGTGTTGAATGTGGGGATCATTTTAAAGATCTTATCTATCTTAAAAATCAACTCAATAAATTTTCACATCCTTATATACATATTAAGCATTTAAAATTTATGCCCTCTGATTTTGAAGTAAGATTTGATGTTAAGAGTAGGGAATATCGCTATATTTTTTATCATGGAAATTTTAATCCTTTTGTATCGCGATATGTTTATTTTTATCCAAAAATAGACATTAACAAAGCTAATGAAATTTTGAAATATTTTTTTGGAGAACATGATTTTAAATATTTTTGCAAAAGCGGAAGTGATGTTAAAAGCACAGTTAGAAAGGTATTTAAATCTCATGCTTATTCTTATAAAAATATGACTATTTTTCATTTTAGAGCCAATGGTTTTTTAAGAGGACAAATTCGTTTGATAGTAGCAAGTGTTTTAAAGGTTTTAGAAGGAAAAATGACCAAAGAGCAACTTATAGAGCAACTAAAAACTATAAAAAAGTATAATCATTTTTTAGCTCCTCCTAATGGGCTTTATCTTAGCAAAATCACCTATTAACTTTTTTGTAAAAAATAATAAAATTTATTTATTTAAAATAATAAAAAATTTTAATTTAATAATTTCAATTATATTTTATTATAATTGCAATTATTTTTAATAATAATATAAATTATTTTTAAAAATAACACTATAAAAAAAGTTAAAGCTATCAAATCAACCCTATAATAATACTAGCTTTAACTTTTTCAAAATCAATATATTGATTTAATAATATAAATTATTTCTTAAATATTTTTAGAAATAATTTTCAAGGAGAAATGATGAAAAATCAAACTTTATTCAATAGGGGGGGATCTAGAAAAATCCAATCCATCCTTTTCTAAAAAATTCTTATTTTCTTTAGCAACAGTTTCTGTTTTAAGCACCTGTGCTGAAGCTTCTATAACTGGTCCAGGCTGCAATGGCAGTAATTGTGCAACTATTTCTGATAGTAAAACCGGACAAATCACTATAACTGGCAATGGCAGTTCTAATTCCTTAACTATATCAAGTGGTGGAACCCTATCTAATGAAAATAATAAAGCTATTTATGCTCATGCAAAGGATAGTGAAACTCTGACTATTACAAATCTAAAAAATGAAGGAATTATAAATGGTAAGGTAAGTGTAGAAAATAGCAAAGGAAATTTTACAGGAACAATTACTGTTAATACTTTTGAAAATGAAGGTCAAATTAATGGACAAATTTATATGGGAATTTGGGGAAGCAATCAAGGAACTCTTACTATAGATAATTTTAATAATAGCGGAACTATAAAAGCAGATAATGGTAATGGAATTCTTTTTGAAGGAAATGTCCATATGGAAACTTTTAAAAATAGTGGGATGATACAAGCAAATAAAGCTATAGAGTTAAAAGGCGGAACTATACAAAATTTTACCAATGATTCTTCAGGAACTATACAAGGAAATGAAGTGGGTATAGTTATAAATTCACATATAAATACTTTTGAAAACAAAGGTCTGATAAATTCACCTGGAAATGGTCGGTATAATAATGGCATATGGATAAGTTCAGGTGCCAATATAGAAACTTTTACAAATAGTGGAACTATAAGTGGTGGAAATGGCATAAGAGCTCAAGGTGGAACTATAAAAACTTTGATTAATAGTGGAACTATAGTCAGCAGTGGTAAAGAATTAACAGGTGCTGGTATTAAATTGGAATCAGGTGGAACTATAGATAATATAATAAATACAGGAACTATACAATCTAACTCTTATGGTATAGCTGTATCTCATGGTAGTTTTGGAACACTTACTATAAAAGAAGGAGGTGTGGTTTATGGAGAAAAAGCAGGGATAATTGTAGGTCAATGGCAAACCCTAGGTGATTTATATATAGATGGCAAAAACAAAGAAAAAGATACCACAGTAAGCGGAATTTATAGCAACGAAGATGGAATTTTTTTAGAAAAATATTCACAAACTAAAAAGATAGAACTTAAAAATGGTGGTATTATAAAAGGTCTAGATAATGGTATAAAATTGGGTCAAGGAGCTTCTTTAAGTGGAGAAATGATTTTATCTGGCGAAGGCTCTAGAGTGGAAGGTGGAAGTGGTGCTGGTGTATCCAATGTAAGTGGAACAATAAGTGGCTCTATTAAAGTGGAGAATGGAGCAACCGTAACCTCTTCATCGGGTCAAGCTATATCTAACTCTGGTTCTGGAAGTATAATAGGCGGTATTACTATTAGCGGAGAAAATACTAAACTTGAAGGTAATATAATAAATACAGATAATGCTTCTATAGGTAGTGATATTAAAATAGAAAATGGAGCTAATGTCGAGGGTGGTATAGTCAATCAAGGTAATGGATCTATCTCTGGTTCTATTACAGTAGGTAAAGGTAGTAAACTTGATTCTATAGTCAATACTTCTACTTCCGATACAGGAATTTCAGGTTCTATTACCAATAATAGCGATAATAAACTAGAAATTTCTAATGGTGAAGGTGCTACTATAGGCGGCGGAATTGTAAATAGTGGTAATGGAACTATACATATAAATAATCAAGGAAGTATTGGTAAAAATGAAAGTGGAAGTAATATAACCAATAATGGTAATATAGTAGTAGAAGATTGGGTTGTTTCTACGGGAGATGATGGTAAATTAGAAGGTATTGTAGTAGGTGGAGATGGGGCTGATAAAGTAACTATAGATAATGTAACTATAGATCAAGGTGGACTTGATTTGGGAGAACTTGAAGATATAAGCAATATTGTTTCTGGGGTTAAACCAGGTCAAGTAGGTAATATAGGAATAAATGGAAGTGGAGAAATTTCTTTAGGTTTTGATCCTATTACTGGAAAATTATCAACTGATTTTAACCTTAATGCTTCTATAGCAGGAGCTACTTTTAGATCTTTGATTAATACCACTTCAAGAAGAGCTTCTTTTATAGATAGTGTTATGGGTAATTCTATGCAACATTTTGCATTTGCTAAACCTAATACAAGTATTGCTATGCAAGAAAAAGGTAATTTATATGCAAATGCAAGTGATTATATAAAAAATGATTTTAATAATGGAAGCTACGGTTATAATAAAGAGCATTCTTTATTTATCCTTCCTTATACTTCATCGCAAAATGTTGAGCTTTCTTTAAATGAAGAGAGTAAAGGGCATACTAGAGGAACTATTATAGGTTATTCTACCCTAAAAGATAGTGGTATATATGGTGTATATGTGGGCTATGAGGATACTAAAATGAGTTCGACTTATTTTGATATAAATAATAGATCTTATTATACAGGTTTAAAATACACTTTAATACCCTATTTACAACAAGCAAAGGGCAAGAAGTTTATTTAAAAGCTCAAGGTAAAACAGCTTTTATCAAAAATAAATTAAGTAAAAAAATTGGTAAAAGTGAAGCTGAGGCAAGTCCAAATTCTTATGCTTATGGTATGAGTGGAGATTTAGGAATGAATTTTAACCATGGGGATAATATCTTCTCTCCAGAAGCAGGTTTAGTTTATGAAGGAGGCTATACTGAAGCTTTTTCTATGATAAATACTAAAGGTCAAGCTACGGTTATGGGTGGAGAAAGAACCTATGCAAATTATTTAAATCTTTTATCTACAAGAACAAGTTTTACATGGTTTAGAGACTGGTTGCCAAATCTAAAAACCTCTATGACTTTAGGAGCTAAGTTTAATATCAATCCACAAGTAAAAGCTAAGGCTAGATTTGGCCAAGTAAAAGTAAAAGATGAGTTTTATTTACCAAGAGTGCAAAGATATGTAACTACATCTATGATTGTCCCTTTAAACAATGTTTTTTATTTTAGTTTAAACTATAATGGAATGTTTGATTCTAAAGGTGATACGCATACAGGATTTGCACAATTTAACTACATATGGTAAAAAATTATTATGAGAATTCTTAAAATTAAAAACAAATTATAAACTAGTGCTAACTAAATAATCATTTTAAGATAAAACCATTGATTTTTAATCGGTGGTTTTATTTATTATTTGCTTATTTTTATCTTACTTGATTTTATTTTTTAATTTTTGATTATTGTATCAATTTTTATAAAGCGGTAGTTCTCGCATAATACATTTATCTTGAACAAAGTTAATCCCTAATTCTTGACATTTTTTTTGTACTTCATCATTAAAAATACCAAGTTGAAGCCAAAAATTTTTAATTCTTTTTTTTATAAGGATTGGTAATAAATTAGCAGCAAAACTTCCTTTTCTAAACATCAAAACAAGATCTATTGTTTCATTGATATCTTCTAAATTTCTGTATATTTTCTCGCCTAAAACTTCTTCAAATTTAGGATAAATGGGATAAATTTTATAACCATTTTTTTGTAAATATTGAGCTACGATAAAAGATGCTTTATTTTTATCAACACTTAATCCAACTACGGCGATATTTTTTGTTTGATGAATTATTTTTTTAATATTTTCATCCATATTTTTTTCTTTATGATTTAGTAAGTAGTGTTGTACACTCTAAATGTGGAGTATTGGCAAATTGATCAAAAATAGCCATTTTTGTTATTTTATGTGTTTGATTTAATACCTTTAAATTTTCTTTAAGGCTTATGGGATTACATGAGATATAAATAATATTATCATATTGCTTTATCAAATCTATCACGCTTTTATCTAATCCTGCACGAGGAGGATCAACTAAAACATGAGAAAAATGAAAATCATCTAAATTAAATTGCCTTAAGCGAAAAAAATCTCTCTCTTTCTTTAAAGCTTGGCTTAATTCTTCGCTAGAAAGACGAACAAAATAAATATTTTTAACATCATTTAATTCACAATTTTTAAGAGCAAAATGGATATTGTTTTTTGAAATTTCAGTTGCTAAAATTTTAGAAAAATCATCAGCCAAGGCAAGGGTAAAATTACCATAACCACAATAAAGCTCAAGTAGATCTTTTTTAACCTCAAAAGCAAGACTTTCTTTGACCCAAGAAATCATTTTTTCATTGATAAAAGTATTAGGCTGAATAAAACAATCATTATTAAATTCATAAAAAATTTCTTTATCTCCTATCAAAAGACTTTGTTTTAAATTTTCACGATTAAAAACTAATTTTTTATTTTTACTTCTCGCAATTAAGTTACAGTTTAATTTAGAGCTTAAATTAGCTAGATCTTGATTAATGGTTTCTATATTTTTATGATAGAGTAGAGTGGTGCTTAATTCATGCTTTGTTGCTAAAAATTCCACTCCAAAAAGTTTTTCTTTTAAATTGATATTAGTTTCAATTTTTTCAAGTAAAATGGGCATAAAATCACAAATTTTTTTATCTGGAAAATCAATATTATCTATGATAATCTTTTTCTTGGTTTTTGGATCAAACATTGCATAATAAATTTTATGATTATCATGATAAAAAGAAAATTCGGCTCTAGTCCTAAAATGTTTTATTGGAGAATTAAAAAAATCAATTTCTCCATTATAAAATTCAAGAAAAAAATCTTTTATGAAAGAAATTTTTTCTTGAAAATCGATTATATTGCCAAATTCTTTAAGACTCATGGTAATTTTTTTCCTATTATCTTAAGCAATAAAGCAATAAGAATTAAATTGCAAGGTAAAACAATCCAAATACTAACACCTAAAGATACTGGAATATATCCTGTCAATAAAGAAATAGCACAGATAAATAAAGCATAAGGAATTTGAGTTTTTACATGCTCCATGTGATCACATTTTGCGCTCATTGAAGATAAGATAACATTATCAGCAATTGGAGAACAATGGTTTCCAAAAATAGCTCCTGTTAAAACACAACTAATATTAATCACTATATAATGATGCATAGCATTAGCATCCATTCCGCTAAGTTGTGCAATTTTATAGGCCAATGGAACAGCTAGAGGCATTAAAATTCCCATAGTTCCATAACTTGTGCCTATAGCAAAAGAAATGCCTGAAGCAAAAGCAAAAATAGTCGCAGGTAAAATATAATCAGGCATTTTATCTGCTAATAAACTTGTAATAAAAAGTGAAGTTCCAAGCTCTTTTACAATGCTTGAAAGTGACCAAGCAAGTAAAAGTAATATGATGGTAAAAATCATTGTTTTCCATCCATAAATCCATGTTTCAATAGCTTCTTTAATATTAAAAATTTTGCGATAAACCCCAATAAATATTGCTACAATACTTGAAAATAAAGCCGCTTGAAAAAGAACGACAGAAGAGTCAGCCTTTCCAAAAACCATTCTTAGGGTTTCAAAAGAAAGAGGATAAGCATCGGCCTTTTCTAACTCTTCTCCTGATAAAGCATTAAAGCCATTAAAATAAAAACCAAGTAAAGCAAGAATCATAAGAGTTAAAATAGGAATAATAGCATTAAAAACGCAAATTTTTATTTCATCCTTAGGAGCTAAAAATTGATCTTCCAATTCTGCTGTATCTAGAGTTTTAGATTTTACGATAGGAGCGATTTTTCCAGTAGTTATAGCGCGCATTTGTGCTTGATACATAGGACCAAATTCTCTTTTCATAATTGCTGTCATTAAAACAAAAAAGAGCATAAAAATATTATAAAAACGATAAGGAATGGTTTCTAAAAAAATACCAAAGGCGTTGATATTTTCGTAACCAATATCTTTATAAGCAGTTTTAATAAGAGAAATTTCTACACCTATCCAAGTTGAAATAATAGCAATACCAGCTACAGGTGCAGCCGTAGAATCGATAATAAAAGCAAATTTTTCACGCGAAATTTTAAATTTATCTGCCAAAGGACGCATGATAGGTCCAACTATTAATAAATTAGCATAATCATCAAAAAATATTAAAAGCCCTAAAAACCAAGTATTAACTTGAGCACTTACAGCAGATTTTGCTCTTTTTGCAAATTTTAAAGCCATAGCTTTTGCACCACCCATTTTGGTTACAAGTGCCACAAGTCCACCTATGCAAAGAATTTGTAAAATAATACCTGCATTGGCAGGATCTGAAGCAGAATTTAAAATAAAAGCAATGATTTTAGAAAATGATTCTACGGCTGTATTATAAAAATTGAGCAGTGAAAGGGAATGTTCTTTTAAGATATAAGTGGAAAGACTTAAAAGAAAAGTTCCGCTTAAAACACCCATAAAAAGAGACAAAATCACATCTTTAGTGATAAAAGCTAAAGCAATAGCAATAAAAGGAGGTATTAAAGTAAAAATTCCAAATAAATTAGCATTGGCTTCAGAAGAAGCTAAGCAAAATAGTGGCAAACAAATAAATAAAAATATTTTCATTGACTCTTCTCTATGTAAAAGCCATTCCAAGTTTGAGTGATTGGCATGAGTTCTATTTCATTGATATTAATATGCTCTGGAAGATTGATAATAGATAAAATAACTTTTGCAATATCTTCAGCACTAATAAATTTTGTATCTTTATAAACTTCATCAGCCTTTTCTTTATCACCTTTAAATCTTACCTCACTAAATTCTGTTTTGCATAAACCAGGGGCAATATTAGTAACTTTAATATTACTTCCGCGTAAATCATTTCTTAAAGCTTTGGAAAATTGTCCAACAAAAGCTTTGGTTCCGCAATACACATTGCCTCCAAAATAAGGATTAGTAGCTGCAACGGAGCCTAGATTAAAAATATAAGCATTTTTTTGCTTTCTAAGTATAGGAATTACAGCTCTAGCAATATACAAAAAACCTTTAATGTTTGTATCAACCATGGTTTCGATATCTTCTAAATTTAAACTATCAAATTCATCTTGTCCTAAGGCAAGTCCTGCATTGTTAATTAAAATATCAATTTCTTGAAATTCTTTAGGTAAATTTTGTATTTGTGAAAAAACCTTTTCTTTTTCGCGTATATCTAAAGCTATGGTATATATTTTTTCTTGAAATGTTTGTTTTAAAAGTTTAAGTCTTTCTTCGCGTCTAGCTATAGCTATAACTTTAAATCCCTCTTTGATCAAAGCTTTGACGCAAGCTTCACCAAATCCAGAACTGGTTCCAGTGATTAAAGCTGTTTTCATTCCAAACTTCCTCCGTAAAATAAATTTTCATTTGCTTTTAATCCAAGACTTTTAAGATAATTTGCATTTTCTTGTTTTCCTGCAGCTATAGCAAAATCAAGCGCATTGAAACCTAAATCATCTACATCATGAATTTTAGCGCCTTTTGAGATAAGCATTTTTAATATCTCAACATCCCCATAAGCAGCAGCATGCATTAAAACATTTTTTGAAGTATGTTCTAAAGCACAAAAGGTTATAAAATAAGGAGTGTTATCATAGTTATTAGCGCTTAAGGCTAATTTTTCATTATTGTTAATGTATTTTTTATTAACATCGGCTCCATATTGCAAAAGCAAGGAAATAATATCTTTTCGGTTAAATTCAATAGCATAAAATAAAGGAGTTTTTCCAAAAGCGTTGCTACTATTTACATCAGCACCTATATCTAATAAAAATTTAGTATTATCATAATTTTCTAACGCATAAAACAAAGCATCTTCATAGCCTTCATCAATTCTAGCACCATAGTGAATTAAAAGATCAAGTATGGGTTGCTTTCTTTGATTTAAAAGTGCAGCTTGCAAACCAATAGTAAGCTCATCTTTGCTAAGATTATTTTTAAAAAGAAAATCTTGTATATATTCTATAGAATTATTTTTATTTGAAACTACCTTAGCCAAAGGACTGATATCTTTATAAATCTTTGTTTCGCCTACAGCCCAATTTAAAAATTCATTTAAAGCATTAGTTGCATAATAAGTGTTACTTCCTTGATCAAAATTAAAATTATCTTGAAAGTATTTTTCCAAAGGATTAATAGCTTGATTATATTCTTGCCAAAAATCTCTATAAAGTCTAAAATTACCTATACTTTGATAGGCCCAATATCTAAAATAAGATTTTAAAATATCATATTTTTTCTCTAAGTTTTCTGGAGTGTCTAATTTTTTTTGATAAGATTTGGGATCAAGCGCTATTTTTAAAAGCAAAAAATCGAATTTTTGAAGTTTAGGTAAATATTCTATACCATTACAAGCACTATTTTCTCCACGAATTTCATTAGCTATTTTATAAAGTTTTTGAGTAAAAATTTGATTTTTTAAAGAGTCAGGGCATTTTGAAGCTATTTCAAGATGTGTAAAATTACTATTTTGTTCAAAAATTTGTGTTCTATTTTTTTTTATATAATCACAGTCTATAATATCTTGCGCCACTAAATTTATTAGTCCGCAAAACAAAATAAAAAATACTTTCAATTTTTTTCCTTTTTTTTGGAAATTGATTCGATATTTTAACTCAAATAAGCTTTAAATTTAAATTAATCATTTAGATATTATAAAGATTTTAGTATAATTTACTATGTTTCAAGTTTTTTATAAATTACCTATATGTTCTTTATTGTTAAAAAGTGATGGCGAATTTTTAACCGAAGTTGATTTTTGTTTTGGAGAATATTTTGAGGAAAATTCCTGCGAATTGTTAGAATTTGCTACTTGGGAATTAAAAAATTATTTTTCTAAAAAATTAAAAATTTTTAAAACTCCTTTAAAAATTCAAGGAAGTAGCTTTGAGGTAAAAGTTTATAAAGCTTTGATGCAAATTCCCTATGGGCAAACAATTACCTATAAAGATCTTGCACAAAATATCAATCACCCTAAAGCTTTTAGAGCTGTTGGAAATGCCAATTCTAAAAATAATATTCCCATTTTTATTCCTTGTCATCGTGTAGTTGCAAAAAATAGTATTGGCGGATATAATGGTGGAGTTAGCATTAAGAAATTTTTACTTCAAAATGAAGGTATAAAAATTTAAAATAAGCTTGGAAGTTGATTGGATTTGCTTTCAAATTCTTGTTCAAAATCTTCGTGATTTTCCAAAATAAGACAATACTTAAAATCTTTTAAATTTTTAAGATCTGAAAGTTTGCTGTATGAAAAATCACAAAATAAGGAATTTTTTACCGCTGTTTTAAAACCCTTAGCATGCTTGAAATTTTCATTCCAGTAATCAAAGGTATTTTGATTATTGACAACTATAAAAGCTTTTACACTTGTACCAAATTCACAAATTTCAAATTTTTCATCAATAAAATAAATTTTAAAATCATCTATTTTATTAAAATCAAAGTTGATTTTAATATTTTTTTCTTTTAAATAAGTTATGATTTTTGCAAATATTTGTGCATATACAAAAGGCAAATTTAAATTTTTAAAATACAAATTATCGCAAACTAAAGTAGTAAAAAAGAAACTCGATCTAGAAAGGAGGGTAAAATTAACTTCTTTTAAAATTTCAGTATTAGCACAAATTTTAAGTAAATAATTTTCATCATTAAAGCAAAAAATTTCTCCTTTTTTTGCTTTAATAAGGACATCAAAATCTATAAAAATATTTCCTTTTAAAACATTTAGAGAAAATGCTTTGCAAAGACTTAATTCATAAGATTTTAGCGATAAAAATTTACATTCTTTTTCTTCACATAAAAAGCGCAAAAGTTTCATTAAGGAAATTTCTAAATTTTCAACCTTAAGATAATAAATTTCTTTATCTTTAATAAAAAATTCATATTCGGATATAATTGCAAAAGCACCTTTTTCAATTGCCTGAAGAATTTCTTTTTCATCATTACTAAAAAAGGCAAATTCGCTTTTTAATTCATTGAGATTTAAAGCAAATCCAGCTACACTTAAAATACTTCCTTCATTAAGTATATTAGCATGGATAAGCTCACTTAAGTTACTTATATTCATCAACCTATTAATGCTCCATTGTGAATCAACTGTTCAGGAGTAATAAGTACAAGCTTGTCATTATATTTTGCACTTAATATCATACCATTACTTTCATGTCCAAAAATTTTTGCTTTTTTAAGATTGGTTATAACGCAAACTTGTTTTCCTACTAAATCACAAGCTTTATAGTATTTGGCTATACCAGAGACTACTTGGCGAATTTCTTTATTTTCAAGCTCAAGTTGAAATTTTAAAAGTTTTTCACTACCTTCTATATTTTGACACTCTAAAACCGTCGCAACTTTGATTTCTATTTTGGAAAAATCTTCGATTTTTATTTTTGCTTTTTCCTCTTTTTTAATTTCTTGTTTTACTTCTGGTTGTTTAATTTCAATTTTTGGAAATAAAACGTCACAAACTGTAGCTTTAAAGTTAAATAATTCATTATTAATAATCAACTTTTCATAATTAATAGTCGAAATTTCAAAATTTAAAGCTTGAGAAATTTTTTTACAAGAATTTGGCAAAGCAGGGCTTAACAAAATACTAGTTTTAGCTAAAATATTTGCACAAAGCCCAATAAGCGCGTTTGCTTCATCGAGTTTATTTTCTTTGATTAAATTCCAAGGTTCGTATTTGCTAATAGCTAAATTTGCTACACTTAAGGCCTTAAAAATCTCTTCTAAATAGCGATTGCATTGTAAATTTTCTAAATAATCTATAGCAAGTTTTAGATATTGCATTGCTTCATCGAGTTCATTTTTATAAAAATCTAAAATCTTATTTTGAGTAATTATCCCATTGTTATATTTTTGACTCATTCCTATAATACGATTGAGTAAATTGCCAAATTCATTACTTAATTCTGCATTGATACGATTGATAAGCATACTTTCGCTAAAATCACCATCGTTTCCAAAAGGAACCTCTCTAAGCAAGAAATATCTAAAAGCTTCTATGCCATAAGTATCTACAATTTCTTTAGGCTTAATAACATTGCCTTTAGATTTACTCATTTTTTCGCCTTCTTTAGTCCACCAGCCGTGAGCGCCTATAAATTTAGGCAAGGGTAGCTCTACGCTCATCAAAAAAGCTGGCCAATAAATTGCATGAAAACGCAAGATATCTTTACCAACTAGATGAATATGCGCAGGCCAAAATTTTTCATTTTGAGCTTTTAAAGAACTAATATAAATAAAAAGCGCATCAAGCCAAACATAAATTATATGCTTTTCATCATTAATTTCTTTTGGAAGTTTAATACCCCAATCAAAACTTGTTCGCGTAATAGAAAGATCTTTGAGTCCATTTTGTATAAAATTTATAAGTTCGTTTTTTTTATTTTTAGGAAGAATAGGATCTTTTTCTTCATACCATTTTAGAATTTGATCTTGATATTTTGAAAGCTTGAAAAAATAACTTTCTTCTTTTAAAAGTGTAGTATTTTTTCCACAATCTGGACAGCAAGTTTCATTGATTAATTGACTTTTAGTAAAAAAACTTTCACAGGAAATGCAGTAATGTCCTTCGTATTGATCTTTATATATATCACCTTTTTGCCACATTTTTAAAAACATAGCTTGTACAAATTCAATATGTGTTTGATCTGTAGTTCTAGCATAAATATCATAATTAATTTCTAATTCATTCCATAGCTTTTTAAATTCAGCACTGATTTTATCTGTATATTCTTTAGGTGTCGAATTTCTTTCTTTTGCTGCTTGCTCTATTTTTTGTCCGTGTTCATCAGTCCCTGTTAAAAATTTTGTTTCATGACCTTGCAGGCGATAAAATCTAGCCATAGTATCGGCAATAATAGTGGTATAAGCGTGTCCTAAATGAGGCACATCATTCACATAATAAATTGGAGTTGTAATATAACGCATGTTTAATTTCCTTAAAAAATTTAAAAATCAAATCCGCCTTCAGTCTTACCCTTAGACATGCTATTATAAACAGCATCAACATAGTCTTTGCGTGTTTGGCAAGTAAAAATTTCTTCGCAATTATAGCAAGAATTTAAGTTTTTTGAATTTTGACAGGATAATAAAATTTCTTTTTTATTATCCATTTCTTGTTCAAATTTGTCTCTAGTTTCAGCCATTATAAATTTCCAGAAGTTTTTCAATTTCGTATTTGGAGCCAAAAAAACAAGGAGTTGTTGCATGTATAGCTTCAAATTCGAGATCAAGTAAAGATTGATTACTTCCATTTGTAGTTTTTCCACCCGCCTTTTCCACGATAAACGCCAAAGGGAAAACTTCAAAAAAAGCTCTTAATTTTCCTTTAGGAGAATCTTTTGTCGCTGGATAACTAAAAATTCCACCTCCTTTGAGTAGAATTTGGTTGATATCACTTACCATAGCTCCAGAGTATCTTAAACGATAGTTTTCATCAAATAAGAATTTGATAAATCGAGTGTGTTTTTCGTCCCAAAATTTCTGTGTTCCGCCTGTAGCGTTAATTTTCCCTTTTTCTTCCATTTTTAATTCTTTAATAAAAATAAATTCATTATTTTTATTGAGACGATATAATTTAGGAGTATCTTCACAAATAACCATTTCTAATCTAGCTCCATACATGCTATAAACCGCTGCTTTTAAATTTTTAGCACTAGCTTTTTCTTCATAAATACCAAAAATAGACCCTATGGCAAAATTAACATCCATAAGGCTAGAACCATCAAGCGGATCATAAGCTACAATATATTTTGCATTATCATTAATTTTTAAAATTTCATTTTTTTCTTCACTGATAATGGCTTTAAGGGTAGGGCATTGACTTAAGGTTTTTGTAATAATCTCATCACTTAATATATCAAATTTAAGTTGAGTATCGCCTGTAGAATTGTGGTTTTGGCTATAACTTGTATCTGGAAATTTCAAAGAATCTGAAATTTCTAAAATAGCTTTTTGAATATAAGAAATTAATTCTTCCATTAACTCTCCTTTTTAGATTTTTTTTGCATTGTTTAATATATATCTACAAATTTCTTTAATATTGTTTAAATCAAGCCAAATTAAATTCGCATGAGAAATTTTATTATAACTTGCAATAGCTTTAGAAAATGGAAAATAACTCTCATCAATTTCTTGGCAAAAAACACTAATACGCGGTAGATCTAAATTTTTTAAACCTTCAACTAAACATATATCAAAGTCTTGTGATAATTGTAAGGCTTTTAAAATATCTCTTTGTTGATGGGAAAAAAAAGTCGTCCTTGTAGGACTTAAAACCATTACCTCTGCACCGGTTTGAAAAAATTTAAAACTATCTTTTCCATTAAAATCAAACTGAGCTTTATCTGCGGGATCATGCTTAATGATAAGAACTTTCAATCCTTGATTTATAAATTCATTCGAAATTTTTGTAATAAGAGTTGTTTTTCCAGAATTTGATGGGCCACTAAAGGCCATAATTAATTTTTCCATAATTTTTTGTTTTCCTAAAAATTAAAACTAAATTATAATATTTTAAACCAAAAAATAGAGTTAAAAGGCTAGAATTATAAAAAATATTTTTTTAGGTTAGCGTATGAGAATTTCTTTTTTATTATCTGGTATTTTATTTTTTAGTGCATGTTCTATAAAAGATCCTATTATTGTAGATACAAATTTAAAAACCCAAACTCTTATGTTTTCGCAAAAATATAAAATATCGCAAAATAATCTTAATGCTATTGTTACAATGTCTTATTTAAATCCTGTTTTGGATTATTCTAGTGATAATGATATTTTTGCTTTTACGCTTACCCCTGATTCTTTTAACATAGATAGTTTAGAGATTTTTTTAAATAATAAAAAAGCCGATATTAAAGAACTAG
Source organism: Campylobacter sp. RM10537 (assembly GCF_022369435.1). Taxonomy (NCBI): domain Bacteria; kingdom Pseudomonadati; phylum Campylobacterota; class Epsilonproteobacteria; order Campylobacterales; family Campylobacteraceae; genus Campylobacter; species Campylobacter molothri. The sequence goes on from NZ_CP059597.1 coordinate 623,341, forward strand.
ATCCATCTTTTTTGAAATATTTATTACAAAATAATTACACAAAATATTTAGAGGTAACCCTTCCCAGTGAAAAAGCAGAAAATTTTGTTAAGGCTAAGATTTGTTTAAATCATTTGCCTTGTTTTGAATTAAATTTTCAAAAATATCCGAAATCTTTATACTATCGTTCAGAAGATGTCGATACACAATATAATTAGCCAATACTTTTTTTCCATAAATTCGGCTTTCTTGATAAGGAACTAATTCCATAGATAAAAAAGGTTCATATTTTCCATTTTTAAACATATCATCTTTAGCTAACAATCTTGTTACAAATCCTATACCACCGTTATAAGCATAAGCTATAAATAAAGGGGATTTTAATCTTTTTTCTAAATAATCTAAATGATGGTTTCCAAAATAAAAAGCTATTTCAGGTTTAAACATAAAATCTTGATCAAAATTTGGAATTTTTAATTCTTTTTCTCCGATATGATTAGCTAAAAAAGGCATAAATTGCATTAAACCTAATGCATAAGAGACCGAAATAGCTGTAGGAATAAATCTACTTTCTTGTCTAGTGATAGCTAAAATTAAAGCTTGTCTAGGAATATCATAATCTTTAATGTACTGATAATAAGGTGTGATAAAATAATGCTTTTTAAATTTAGATTTTCTCTCTAAAATATAAGCATAGATAGGTAAAGTTTCTTCAGTATCGAATTTTTTAGCTAATACATCTAATTGTGTTGCGTTAGCTTCAAGTATTGTTTTATTAAGCTTTTGCCATGCAAACGGATCTTGCATATTAAAATCATTTTTTTTCTTATTAACATTAATTGTTTCGATTTTAGGAAAAGCGGTGTGGGTTAATTCTTTAGCATAAAGGCTATAGATATTTAAAGAATTGCTTTGAGCAAGCATTTGTAAATCTTTTTCATCCTTTTTGATTAACCACATCCAAAAAATAGCATTATCTCTACCGCTTCTACTTTTAAAAGTTTGTGCAGCCTGTTTAAAAAATTCATAAGCTATATGATCTTTATTGTAAGTTAAGGCATTAATACCTAAATAAAATGCTGTATATTCTTTGGTATTTTTTGGATTTGTTTGCAAAAGAGAATATCTAAATTTTGGATATTGCTTTTGAATAATAATGGTTTGAGCAAAATTATCAAAATCATTGTAATTAGAGATTTTATTTACAAAACTTGCATTTATGTCAAAATCTCCATCATCGGTTTTTAAGTATTTATAAAGCTTATAAAAACCATTTACATCGTCTTTTTCTTCCATATATCTCATAGGCTTGTTAGAATTAAAAGCAAGAAGTAAATTTGAAAAATCAGGTCTTTTAGAATCAAATTTTTTTGCCAATATATCTCGATCTTTATTGCTTAAACTCTCAATAAAAGAAATAGAATTTAAACGCACGCTTTGACAACTTAAATTCGCATCTAAAATAGTATTGTTTGTATAAGTATAACATTGTATATATTTTGGATTAATATAGGGTTTAATAGGAATAATTTTCTCAAATTCTGTTTTTATTTTGCCAGTATAACGAAAAATATGAGATTTTAAATTTTCAATTTCTTCTTTACCCAAAGTCTTTTTTTCTAAAAGTCTATAAATATAATAATCTTTAGCTAAAGAATTATCTTGTTTTTTTAAAGTTTTTAAATCGTATTCTAACGCATTAAGATATATAAAACTTAAAAACAATAAGCATATTTTTTTCACAAAAGACTCCTTAAGATACCATCAAGAAAAAAGCTGAAAAATTGTAAAGCCAAAAGTATAATTAAGGGTGCTAAGTCAATATTTCCTATACGTGTTGGAATTTTTCTTACTAAAGCATAAGCAGGATAGCTAAGCTTATATAAAATTTGAACAATAGGATTATATGGATCTGGATTAACCCAGCTTAAAAGTGCAGTAATAATAATAATCCAAGTATAAATATTAATAACAATGTGTAAAATTTGAAAGATAGCATAAATAAAAGAATCCATAATCATAATTTATATCCTCGCTAATTCATGTATAAAATTTTTTATATGCGGATAAAGATCGCTAAGTTCTGGCCCATGTATATTTCCTGTTAGAATAATCCTTAAAGGCATAAAGAAATTTTTACCTTTTAAGCCGCTTTTTTGTAAAAGATAACCTTTGAAATCATCATACTTTTCAAAAAGTTCTATGCCATTTAGAATTTCTTTTAAAATTTTACATTCTTTCTCAAATTCAAGATAATCTTTAGGACTAAAAATAGCATGAATTTTTTCTTTTAATTCTTTAATTGTACTTGCTTCTTGAGTATAAAATTTTGCTAAATCAGCTAAATCTCTTGTAGAATTTAAAATTTCATTAAGCTTGGAATTTTCTAGCAATTTTATATGCTCCCGATTAATCTGTAAAAGTTTCTTTAGATCAAATTTAGCAGGAGATTTTGAGATTTTATTGATATCAAACCAAGAAATAGCTTCATTTATAGTAAAAATTTCACAAGGAGTTTTATTCCCTAAGATAAGAAGATAATTAGCAATTGCACTTGGCAATATTCCTTGTTCTAGCAACCATTTTACAGAAGAATGTGCCTCTCTTTTGCTCATTTTAACACCTTGTTCATTAAGAATGATAGGCAAATGCGCATAGCTTATTTTTTGATCATAGCCTAAGCTTTGGCGAATATGTTCTTGTTTAGGTGTATTTGAAACATGATCTTCCCCACGTATAATGCAAGTAATATTTTCAAGCATATCATCGACAGCACAAGCAAAATTGTAAGTAGGGGTTTTGTCAGTTCTCATAATAACAAAAGAATCAATATTGTCAGGCTCAAAACTAAGCTTACCTTTGATGAGATCTAAAAATTCTATCGTTTTATTGGGTTTTTTAAGGCGAATAACAAAAGGTTTTTCACATTCTAAAATATCAATATCTGCTAATTTTTCACAAGTTCCATCGTATCGATAAGGTTTTCCTTGTTGTTTTGCTAATTCTTTTTTTTCTTCTAATTCTTTTTCTGTGCAAAAGCAAGCAAAAGCTTTTTTTTCGCTGACGAGCTTTAAAGCCATTTGGCGATGAAATTTCAAATTCTCACTTTGTATGTAATATTCTTGCCAAGAAATTCCAAAAAGGCTTAGGATTTGTTTTATTTCTTCCTCTTTGCCTTCTATATTTCTTGCTTTATCAGTATCTTCTATACGTAAGACAAAATAAGTATTTTTTTGTTTAGCGCAGATGTAATTAAATAAAGCTACGCGTAAATTTCCTATGTGCATATCTCCTGTTGGAGATGGGGCAAAACGATACATTGTAAAACCTTGTATTTTGGATTCTCAAAAAACAAAATTATAACAAATAATTTTATACAGATATTTAATATTTACTTGATATAATTACTTTTATGATGTATTTATTTTTATCTTTTATTATTTTAGTTATATTTGGCTTAGTTAATCTATATATTTACAAGCGTTTGATTAATAAATTCTTACTTTTTAAGTATTTTAAAAAATTTTTCGCATTAATCTTTTTTGTGCTTTTTTTAGCTCAAATTGTTTTTTTAATCCTAAGAAGAGATGATTATCTAAGTGAGTTATGGTATGAAATTTTATCGATGAGTTATGCTCCAAGCTATTGTCTTTTTTTTATTACTTTGATACTTGATTTTTTTAGACTTTTTTTAATTCTTTCGGGAAAAGCTTATAAAAAGATTAATATCTTTATTCGTTTAATTTTTGAAATTATTATTATTTTAATTTCTGTATTTTTAATTTATATAAGCATTCATAATGCTCTAAAAATTCCTGAAATCAATACATTAAATTTGAAAATTAATGGCTTAAAAAAAGATCTAAAAATTGCTATTTTAACCGATATGCATTTGGGTAAAAATTTACATGAAAAATTTTTAGAACAAGTGATTAATAAAGTTAATTTTCAAAAACCGGATATGGTTTTTATTATCGGTGATTTAATTGATGCAAGTCCTAGGGATTTGAAGCCTTATATTTCAAAATTAAATGATTTTAAATCAACCTATGGGACTTTTTATACCGTAGGAAATCATGAATATTATCATGGAATTAATCAAGTCCTAGATTTGCTTAAAACTCATACAAAAATGAAAATTTTACTCAATCAAAATAAAGATCTAGGTTTTATTAATATTGCTGGAATGACTGATTTGGCTGGAATTGACAAAGGTTTATATGCTCCTAATTTAGGAAGGATAAAAGTAGATTTAAATACATCAAAGCCAAGTATTTTATTAACTCATCAGCCAAAAACAGCTTTGCTTTATGATTTAAGTGATTTTGATTTGATTTTAAGCGGACATACTCACGGAGGACAAATTTTTCCGTTTATGTTTTTGGTTAAACTTCAACAAGGTTTTGTTTATGGGCTTTATAGTTTAAGTGAAAAAACAAAATTATATGTTAGCAGTGGAGCAGGTTTTTGGGGTCCAAGCCTTAGAGTTTTTGCTCCAAGTGAAATTGTTATTTTAAATCTTAAAGGAGATTTGTAATGAATTTTTCAAGAGAAAGTTCTAAACTTTTTGGTCTTATAGCTAAATTTAAATTTCCAAAATTAATTCAAAAAAAAATCAACCAACTTTATGTAAGTTATTTTAAAATTGATATGAGCGAATTTGATCATGTTTGCGAATATAAAAGTTTAAATGAACTCTTTACAAGAACTATAAAAATTCCTCGCACCATAGAAAAAGGTTTTATCAGTCCTAGTGATGGAAAAATTTTACAATGCGGGAGTACTTTTTTAGCTGATGAAGAGCATTTTGCCTTTTCAATTAAAGGGCATACTTATAGTGTCGTGGAGCTTTTAAAAGATAATTTCAAATCTCATGAGTTGAAAAAAGGATTAGATTATATCAATATTTATCTTTCGCCAAGAGATTATCATCGTTATCATAGTCCTTGTGATATGCAAATTTTAAGCGCAACCTACACAAGAGGACTACTTTATAGTGTCAATGAAAAACATTTAAAATCCATTGGCAATCTCTACACAAAAAATGAAAGAGTAAGTTTAAAATGTCAAAATGAAAAAGGTATTTTTTGGCTTGTTTTTATAGGTGCGCAAAATGTTGGAAAAATGCGTTTTAATTTTGATGACAGCATTAGAACAAATGCTAAATTGTCTTATAGTTTTACCAAAGAATATGAGAATTTAAAATTAAAAAAAGCAGAAGAACTTGGATACTTTGAACTAGGTTCTACTATAGTATTGATTGCTCAAAAAGGTATATGGAATAAAAAATTAGAAATAGGGCAGAAAATTAAATTCGGAGAGAGTATTTCTGATTAATTTTTATGAGTTTTATTTGCCATTTGATAAATAAAAGCAAAAACTTCAGCTACTGCTTTATACATGTTAGGTGGGATTTCATCTCCAAGATCAAGTTTGCTTAAAATTTCAATCAGATCCTCATCTTCTTTTATAGGCACTCCATGTTCTTTGGCTAAAGAGATAATTTTAGCAGCACTTTCTCCTTTGCCACTTGCAAGAACTTTTGGTGCAGAATGCTTTTCTTTTTGGTAGCCTAGAGCGACAGCTTTTTTAATGGATTTTTTAATTTTGCTCATACTGTTTTATCCATCCCCATTTCAAGGTCTAAATTTTTAATATCCCTATTATCAAATTTGCTTCTTATGATATCACCTACAAAAAAATTAGCGCTTAAAAGTCCTGCTTTATTGATATTCTTTTTAAGCTCATGGGCATTTTCATAAATTGTTTTTCTAAATTCTTTATTTTCAGCCATAATATTTATGTCTATGTATTTTTCATGGTTTAAAGAAATTAAAATTTCTAAGTCTCCAAGCTTAGCAAATTCAAGTTTTATTTGAGCAAAAAATTTATCTTTTTTACCTCTTCTAAACATAATTTTAGAGTCATTAAGATCTTCCCAAGAAAAAGGTAAATAGGTATTAATAGAATCATTTGCTAGAGAAATTAGTTGATTGATTTCAATTTGAGCTAAAAGTCTATTGGTCTGATTATAAACAGCTTCATTACCTTCATTTTTAGCCAAATTTGAAATTTGCAAAAGAGTGGATTTGATATCATGATGTAAAGATTCTGCTATATCTTGATCTGTTTTTGGCTTAATTTGAGCTAAATCCTTCATAGATAAATCAAGTTTTCGTTCTAAATTTTTTATTTCAGCTTGATTTATTTTTGTGTGTTGGATATGAGGTTCTAATTCTCTTAAACTTTCATTAAGTCTTCTTGAAAGATTGCTAAGATCTTTGCTCAGATTTTGCACTTGTTCTAGATCTAAATTTTCCACGATAAAGGCTAAATTTTTGATATTATTTTGCTTATTAAAAATTTCTTGATTTTTGAAAAGATTTTCTTGATTTTGTGTATTGTTTAGAGGTATTTTTTGCATATTATTTTCATTTTTTGTTTCAAAAAATTTAGCATTTTCTCTAAGAGGATTTTTTGTATTTTCTTGGTTAAAATTATTTTTATTGTTATCATTTTTATGGTCTTGAAAATTTTCCACTTCTTTTTTTTCATCTTTATTTGCTTTTTGATCGTTTAAATGTTTTTCTTGGTTATGTTCTTGTGTTTTATGTTTTAGTTCATCATCTTGTGTTTGTTCTTTATGTTTTTTTACTTCATGAGAATTTTCATTTTGAATATCTTTTTTATTTGAAATAAGGTTTTTTAAAATATCGCTTTCATCATTAGGCATTTTTAAATTTGATTTTTCTAAAATATTTTTTAAAGTATTTTCAAGTTTTTCAAATGCTTTAGCAGCATTTTTTAATATATTTGTATCCTGAATCATGATATTTTCTGGTTTATTTAAAGCTTTGAAAAAATCATTTTTTAAAGCTTTAATTTCTTTTGAAATTTTGTAAGCAATATCATTAATTTTATTTTGAGCCATGCTAGGATTTTTGGTGATATAATTTTTAAAATTTTCTATTTTAGATCCTAGCTTTAAAAGCGTTTTAAAAGAGCTTTGATCTAAAATTTGTGCATTTTCTTTCTTATTGGTTTGTAATATATTTTTAAGCTCTTTAAGAGTCTCTTTTGGGTTTAAATTCGCAGCAGCTAATTGAGCAATTTGGACGCTAAGTTTTTCATTGCTTAGACCCTTAATTGTACTTAAGAGAGAATAAAAACTTTTAGGTAGGCTTTCTTCATTTAAAGCATCTTTTAATTTTGCTTCAAAAAATACACCTGAATTTTTAAATAATGGAGCCAAATTGTTATTTTTAATTTCGCTTGCTGGTTTTAAAATTTGATTTAGCTTATCTAAAACTTGAGAAAAAACATCATCTTTTGCAAGTTCAGTACTCAATATTTTTAATTCATTAGCAAAGTTAGGAGCTAAGTTTAAATTTTTACTTTGCTTAAGCATAGGCGAATCAGGATTTTTTTGAGAATTGATTTGTTCTAGAAGTTTATTGACAAGTTCTTTGAGTTTTGTACTAGTTTCATTTTGGATAAGCTTAGAGATTATTTCTTCATTGCTAGCATCTTTACTTAGACCTAAATTTTGTTTTAGGGCATTTGAAAGTGCTTCTTTAGGACTTTCTTTAGAATTTGCTTTATCTTTTACTGGAGCATTATCTAATTTAATATCATTTTTTTGAGCATTAGCAATTTGACTTGTAAGTTGAGTATTAATCATCTAACATCACCATATTTCCAGGTTTTTTATTGAATTTTTTACTTAGAATATGAGGTCTATTTATGGTAAAGAGTATTAAAAATCCAAGTAAAGAAATATAAAACCAAATAAAACCTTTTGTATTAAAATATTGCATTAAAAAACCTAAAATCAAAGGCCCAAATAAAGATCCCAAAGAATAGCAAAAAAGAACACCACGTCCTAATTCTACACCTTTGTTTTTAATCACCAATACATCATTAGCCCTGGCCAATGCTAAAGCATAAAGACAAAAAATTCCCATACCCAATAAAAAAGATAAACAATATTGAATATATAAGCAAGGTTTAAAAAAAATAAATACAAGCATGGTAAAAAAACCTATACTTGAACAAGTAATAATAGCAAATTTTCTACCCAATTTGTCCGAGATGGTTCCCATAATAGTTTGGGCAAAAAAACCACCTAAAATTCCACAAAAAGTAAAATAAGATACAGCTTGATTGTTAAATTTTTGCAAAAGTATAAATAAAGGAGCCATTGAAAAAAAACCATTTATAAGCATTCCGGCTATAAAACTGGTTATGATGGCCAAAGGTGCGATATCAAAAATTTTCGGTATAGAAATAGGGCTTGAGGCTGGTAAAATGGGTTCTTTTATTTTGATTAGATTTAGTGGCAAAGAAGAAAATAAAATCAAAGCAGCACTTAAAATAAAGACATTATGTCTGCTTAAATTAAGAGCAATAATTAAAGTTCCTATTCCAAAAGAAAGATAAAATACTATTTCATAAAATCCTAAAATTCTTGATCGAATAGCATTTTTACTTTTTTCATTTAACCAAGATTCTATTACCATTAAAAAACCATAATAACAAACACCTATTAAAAATCTTAAAATAGCCCAAAAAATAAGATTATTACTAATAGTATGTAGCATAGCTGAAATTCCAAAAATAGCACCAAATAAGCCAAAAGATCTTATATGACCTATTTTTGAAATAATTTTATGTGCACTTATTGTTCCAATAAGCCCTCCAATAAAAAAACAAGAGCTAATAATCCCCACAACCAAAGGGCCTTCTCCTCTTTCTTTAAGAACAACGCCGATTGAAGTAACAATTAAAGCGTTGCCAGCAAATAAAAAAGCCATGCTGGCAAAAAGTGCTGTCATTGATTTAATAATTTTTTTTGGACTCATATCTTATATATATCATAAAAATAAAAACGCAAATAAGCAGGCTTGAAATTCCACACAAATAGCTAATTATATGAAGCATTCCTTGTCTGTTTAAAAACAAAAAACCCGCAACTAAAATCACATAAGCAAAAATTTTTAATAAATTAAAAAATGTCGCAAAAAAATATATTTTATTTTTTGTACTGAATTCTAAATCGTCTTTTGGGATTGTAAATTTTATATTTTTAGGTAGATTTTTAATCTTTTTAAGAGAGAATAGAAACAAATTTTGATTTATTTGATATTTTTTTGCTTGAGAATAGATCATTTTTTTATAACTAAGATAAGAAGTCATAACAACCAATACGATACTAAAAAATGCTATTTCAAAGCTAAAAAATATATTCAGCTTAAAAGGAATTAAAAACAAAAAGGATAAAAAAAATACAATATGAATTAAAAATATAACCATAGCAAATGTTTTTTTATATTGCATTACTTATTTTTCTCTTTTTGGATAATTTCTTTTACTAATTCATCGCGTTTTACAAATTCTTCATAATTTTTTACTTGTTTTTTGTAAGCTTTATAAACATTAAGTATTGCACCAGAAATTCCCCAGAAAACCCCTAGCCAAAATAACCAAGGATAAGGGGTAAATTTTTGAAGTAAAAACCCAATACCAATGCCAATTAAAATAGCAACAACTATAGAAATTCCAAGACTTAAACCGTCTGCAGCTTCTATAGTTTTATGAATAATTTTTTTTCTTGTCATAGTTGTTTAAAACTTTCTTTTATTGCTTCTAAAGTAGTATCAATTATTTTATTATTCATTTTAGAGCAAATAAAACCAGTTTCAAATTGCGAAGGAGCAAGATAAATTCCATTTTTAAGCATTTTTTGATGAAATTTTGAAAAAAGTTTAAGATCTGATTTTAAGGCATCTTGATAATTTTCAACTATTTTTTCTGTAAAAAAGTAGCCAAACATAGAACCTACATAGCAAGTTTGCAAAGGAATTCCTCTTTCAAGAGCTATTTTTTTCATACCTTGAGTTAGTCGTTTAGCTAACTTAGCTAATTTTTCATACAAATCTTTTTTCTTTTTTGCCTTAGAAATACTAGCAATTCCTGCTGCCATAGCTAAAGGATTCCCACTTAGAGTTCCAGCCTGATAAACTCCACCTAGAGGACTTAAAATATCCATAATTTCAGTTCTAGCTGCAAAAGCTGCCGCTGGCAATCCACCTCCAATAACTTTTCCAAAAGTAACAATATCAGCCTCAATATGATTAATTCCATAAGAGCCAAGATATGAGGCTCTATAACCACTCATAACTTCATCAAAAATAAGTAAAGTTTCGTTGGCTTTACAAATTTGTACTAAATCTTCTAAAAATTCTTGTTTAGCTGGAACCAAGCCCATATTTCCAGCTATAGGTTCTATAATAACACAAGCAATATCTTGATGCTGTGCAAAAAGTTCTTTTACACTTTGAATATCATTGTATTTTGCAACTAGAGTAAATTTTGCAATTTCATTTAATACTCCTAAAGAACTTGGAGTATTAAAAGTAGCAGCACCACTTCCAGCGCTGACAAGTAAGGAATCAGAATGTCCGTGATAGCACCCTTCAAATTTTAATATTTTATCTTTTTTTGTAAAACCACGCGCAAGACGAATTGCGCTCATCGTCGCTTCTGTTCCGCTATTTACAAAACGAATTTTATCTAAATGTGGAAAATCTGATAAAACTAAATTTGCAAGTTCTGTTTCTAATAAAGTAGGGGCTCCAAAACTTGAACCTTTTTTAAGAGCATTTTGACAAGCTTTTTGAATATCTTTATCGCAATGTCCAAAAAGTAAAGGTCCCCAGCTTTGTACATAATCAATATAAGAATTTCCTTCAATATCAACAATATAAGCACCTTTACCATGATCAATAAATCTGGGTTCACTTTCTACATTACTAAAAGCTCTAACTGGTGAATTTACACCACCTGCTATTATTTTGCATGCTTGTTCAAAAGCTTTTTTATTTGTCATTTTTTACTCCTTTGGTATTTGTAGATTGCTGTTTTTTATTTTTGTTAAATTGGTTAATATAATTATATAAACTTACAATTTCTTCATTGGTCAATGAATAATTTGGCATAATAGATTTGGCATTTTTAGTTTGATTGAGTGAGTTTTTAAACTTTTCAAAACTAAGGTTTTGAATACTTGGAATTTTATAAGGTGTTTTAATTCCCTTTTTTAGATAATATCCTAAAATTTGCTCACTTCCATCATTTCCATGGCATTTTTTACAACTAATTCCTCTAGGATTTTCATAAAGCATTTTAGCGTATTCTCTTGGAGTTATAAAATCAGAACCAAAAAGAATAATGGTTGTAAATAAAAACGTTATAAGGATTTTCAAAATTTAACCTTGCTAATGAAATTTTAATATGATACAATTTTTACTTTAAAAAAGTAATAAAATTTTATAAAAGGAAAGTAATGATTTTACTTGATGGTAAAGCCTTAAGTTTAAAAATCAAAGAAGAACTTAAAGAAAAAAATCAAATACTTAAAGAACAGGGCATGCAGACTTGTCTTGCTGTGATTTTGGTTGGAAACAATCCTGCAAGCCAAACTTATGTTAATTCCAAAGCTAAAGCTTGCGAAGCATGTGGGATTAAGTCTTTGGTATATCATCTTGATGAAAATACAACCCAAAATGAACTTTTAGCACTTATTAATACTTTAAATTACGATGATAGTGTGCATGGAATTTTAGTGCAACTACCTTTACCAAGTCATATTAATAAAAATTTAATTTTAGAAAGCATTATAAGTAGTAAAGATGTAGATGGCTTTCATCCTATTAATGTGGGGTATTTAAATTTAGGTTTAGAAAGCGGATTTTTACCTTGCACCCCGCTTGGTATTATGAGACTTTTAAAATCTTATGAAATCACTTTAGAAGGCTTAGATGTTGTTATTATAGGAGAATCAAATATAGTTGGACGTCCTATGGCTACGATGTTTTTAAATGCTGGTGCAACAGTGAGTATTTGTCATATTAAAACAAAAGATTTAAAATTATACACTCAAAGAGCCGATTTAATTGTAGTGGCAGCTGGATGTGTGAATTTATTGCGTTCTGATATGGTTAAAGAAGGAGTGATTGTTATAGATGTTGGTATCAATCGTCTTGAAAATGGTAAAATAGTAGGTGATGTTGATTTTGAAAATGTTTCAAAAAAAGCAAGTTTTATTACTCCAGTTCCTGGAGGAGTTGGGCCAATGACTATTGCTATGCTTTTAGAAAATACCGTAAGATCGGCTAAAAATAGACTAAAATAGGAAAATTCATGATTTTTTTTAAAAAACTTTATAGATTTTGTCAATCTTGGACTGGGACAGTTATTATTGTTCTTTTGGTTATGTTTTTCTTTATGCAAGCTTTTGTAATTCCTAGTGGTTCTATGAAAAATACCTTATTAATACATGATTTTTTATTTGTTAAAAAATTCAGTTATGGTATCCCAACCCCACATATTCCTTGGCTTGAAATTCCTGTTTTACCAGATTTTAATAAAAATGGTCATTTAATCGCTGGGTCAGGGCCAAAAAGAGGGGATATAGTGGTTTTTAGGTATCCTAGGGATGCAAAGCAGCATTTTGTTAAACGTTGTGTTGGGGTAGGGGGAGATAAAATAGTTTATGCAAATAAAACTCTTTATGTAAGAATGCATGAAGGCGATGAATTTATGCGCTCTCATTATCCTAAAGACCTTGTTAAGCTTGGTGGAAAGATTTATGTTAAAGAGCCTTATAAAGAAAAAGGGATTCATTATGATTTAAAAAAAGATATAGAAAGTGATATATTAGCACATTTTGCTATAAATGATTTTGCTATGTCTCCAACCTATTTTAAAGAACTTGGAGAACAAGTAGGTTTTAGCGGAGGAAATGCTTATATTTTTGAAGTCCCTAAGGATGAATATTTTATGATGGGAGATAATAGAGATTATTCTTATGATAGTCGTTTTTGGGGAAGTGTTCCTTATAAATTTATAGTAGGAAAACCTTGGTTTGTGTATTTTTCTTGGGATGATAATAAAGGCATTGTTAGATGGGAAAGAATAGGAAGAAGTGTTGATACTTTAGAAAATAATGATGTTTATATTCATGATTATGATGAAAATGACACTTTAGGTTAAAAACCATTGAAAATTTCTTAAGAAATTTTCAATATCTCTCAATACTTTATAATTAAATTTAAAGCTTATAAAAACCAATAAATTATACTTATTATTCGAGTACAATTAATCAAATTTTCATTTTTTTAAAAAATGAAAGTAAAAATTTATTTGTGAAAAAAGTTAAAGAAAATCTTTGTTAAAACTAAACTAATTAATATAAGAGAAAAATTATAAGCAAAAAAATAATTTACATAAATTTTATTTATCTAAATTATAAAAAAAATTAATTTTATAATTTTAGTTATTTTTTAGTATAATTTCAATTATCTTTAAATAATATATAATATTTAAAGATATGAACATCTTTCAAAGAGTAAGTTTAAAGCTAAATTGGTTTCCTTGACTTCATCTTTCACTCTTTTAGCTTTAAATTAATCATTCTAAATTAAAGTTTGGTTTTTTAGCAATATTGTTTTTAGCAATATTGCTAATTTTATTTAAAAATCATAATTTCTTTTAATTGTTTAAAATTAAGATATGGAAAAAATTTTATTAATTTCAAGAAAGAAAGATTAAGTGGAGCGGGAAACGAGATTCGAACTCGCGACCCTAACCTTGGCAAGGTTATGCTCTACCCCTGAGCTATTCCCGCAAGTAAAGGCAAAATTGTAATAAATTTTTTATTCTTTGTCAAGGATTAAAGCTTTAAAAGTTCTATATGATCTCCTTTATGGTATTTTTCTATTTTCTCTTCACTTATAAGTAAAAATTCACTATTAATTAAAGGTAATATCATGCCTGAACCAAATTGATTATTATTAAAGGGTATGAAAAATTCATTTTCTAAATTTCCCAAAATAAAATTATTTCTTCCTTTTTTAATCTTTAAATCAACACCCATTTTAGCACTGATTTTAAAAGATTTTTCAAAAGTGTTATTAAGCAAATTAATAATTTTTTTAGCAAAAATAAAGCAAGAAAGATAAGCAGCCATAGGATTTCCTGGTAAAACTAAAGCTAATTGTTTATCTTTTTTGTAAAGTTTGCTAGGGCGCGCAGGCCGTGCTTTTACACCTTTAAAAATAGCCTTATAATTTAATTCATCAAAGGCTTTTTCTAAAAAATCAGCTTCACCCATGCTCGCACCACCAGAAGTAATCAAAAGATCAAAATTTGTTTTTAAAAGAGTATTTTTAATTATATTAAAATCATCTTTTATAATTCCAAGATACTGAATTTCGCAATAATTTAACATACTCATCAAAGACAAGGCATTAACATTATAGATATTTTCTTCATCACAAGTTTGCCAAGGTTCTTTAAGTTCATTGCCACTTGAAAAAATACCAATGCGAATTTTTCTCACAACTTCGATTTTATAAATTCCTTGAGAAGCAAGTAGTGCAATATGTCTTGAATTTAGCCTTGTGCCTTTTTTTAATAAAAATTCACCTTGTTTTAATTCTTCGCCTTTTAGACGTCTTGCATTAAATTGCTTAGGATTTTTTTTAATAATAAGTTTATTGTTTTCTAAATATTCATCCTCAACCATCAAAATTGTATCAGCATTTTTTGGCATTTTTGCCCCAGTCATAATCTTATAACATTCATTTTTACCTATTTCATAAGTTTTGCTATCGCCTGCAAAAATAACACCTTTTATACTTAAAGCTTCTTTTAAATCCATGTAATTAAAGGCATATCCATCTAATGCTGCATTATCAAAACTAGGTAAATTTTTCTGCGCATAAAGATCTTTTGCTAAAATACGATTTGTTGCATTTTCCAAGCTAATAATTTCAATTTCTTCTAAAGGTATGACTTCTTTTTCTATATCTTTTAAAGTTTCAAAAAGATTTTTCATTCTTCAAGCCTTGTAATTTTAGCCCCCAAGGCTTTAAATTTTTCTTCTAAATTTTCATAACCTCGATCCAAGTGATAAATTCGATGCACTTTGCTTGTACCTTTAGCAGCAAGAGCAGCAAGTATGAGTGCTGAAGAAGCACGTAAATCTGTAGCCATAACATCAGCTGCATTAAGTTCTTTGCCGCCAACTATGGTTGCAATATGTCCATTAAGTTTTATATCTGCACCCATCCTTAAAAGCTCACTTACATGCATAAAACGATTTTCGAAAAGTCTTTCATCAATAATACTTGTTCCTTCTGCTTTTAAAGCCAAAGCCATAAATTGTGCTTGCATGTCTGTTGGAAATCCTGGATATTCACTAGTTAAAATTTCTATAGGTTCTATTTTTTTAGCCGGAAATAAGATAATGTTATCATTTTCTATTTGAGTTTTAAAACCCATTTGGTGGAGTTTTGCCAAAACAGCTCCTAAGTGTTCTGCATTGACTTTTTTAAGGCTAATTTGAGAATTTGTTATAGCTCCTGCACAAAGATAAGTTCCCGCTTCAATTCTATCTGGAATTACGCTAAATTCTTTGAAATTTAAAAGCTCTCCATCTGTACCATAAATTTCAAGCTCATTGCTTTCTATGCCTTTAATATCCAATCCTGTATTAGCTAATACTTCGCAAAGCTGTACAACTTCTGGCTCTTTGGCCACATTTAAAATTTTAGTTTTTCCCTTAGCTAAAGCTGCAGCCATAATAATATTTTCACTACCTGTGACAGTGATCTTATCAAAAAGAATTTCAGCACCTTTAAGTTTTCCATTTGCAATTACATAGCCTTGTTTAATTTCTATATTTGCACCCATTTTCTCTAAAGCACTTAAATGCAAATCGATCGGTCTTTGACCTATAGCACAACCTCCAGGTAATGAAACTTCACAATGTCCAAAACGTGAAAGTAGGGGACCTAGTGTGAGTATAGAAGCTCGCATTTTGCGCACAATATCATATTTAGCGATAGTTTGATTAAGAGTGGTTGTATTTATAATTGCTGTATTATCTTGAAAATAGGTATTTGCGCCTAAATTTTCAAGTAGAGATATTAAAGTTTTAATATCAGCTACATTTGGGACATTGGATATCTTTACTTCATTTTTAGCAAGTATAGTAGAAGCGATTAAGGGTAGGGCGGCATTTTTAGCGCCGCTAATTTGAACTTCACCTTCTAAAGAATCAACACCTTTAATTTCCAAAAAAGTCATATTTTTCCTTAAAAAATAAAATGCTTTATTATAGCATTCTTAAACTTTTGGAAAAATTATTTATTTTTGTTGATTTTGAATCTCTTGAATTTGTGCCTGAATAGTTGCAGATTGACCAATCAATGTTGCAACTTGACTTTGCAAACTTGCAAGTTGATTTTTATCAGCATTAGCCATTTTTCCAGTAAGTTCTGCTATTTTTGCTTGTATTTCTGCTAATTTTTGCATCAATTCTGCAAGCTTATCTGTATTATCATCTTGAGAATTTGATTCATTGGAATTTTGATTATTTTTAGATTGCAATTGCCTACTAGATTTTTCTTTTGCCTCTTTGCTAATAGTAACTTCAACAGCTGAATCTAACTTTTGCGTATCTTTTGTTTCTTTTTCTTTTTGTGTATTATCTGTATTTATTTTGGTATATTGACTTAATTCTTTTAGAGTATTATCAATTTTCATATTATTTCTCCTTAACTTCGATATATTTTTTATATCGTCTCTTTTTTATTATTATTTACATCTATTAACTAACAAATTTTCATAAAATTACGTAGTATTTTTTTACCCTGTTGACTTAAAATAGCTTCAGGATGAAATTGTATGCCATAAATACTATATTTTTTATGTTTAATTGCCATGATAATGTCTTGAGAATTTTTGGCTAAAATTTTACATTTTTTAGGCATTTTGCTTATATGCAAGGAATGATATTGGCAAATTTTAATATTTTTTTTTACACCTTTAAAAAGTGGGTCTTTTTTAAAAATAAGAGTTGAAGTTTTACCATGGATAGGGTTATTCATTTTTTTTACCTCTCCCTTAAAAGCTTTAGCAATACATTGATGCCCCAAGCAAATTCCTAAAATTTTTTTACTTTTTTTAAAATATTTAATAGCTTTAAGGCTTAATTTTGATTCTTTAGGGGAGTTAGGACCTGGAGAGATAATTAAATGTGTAAAATCAAATTTATCTAAATTTTTTACTTTTTTAAATTCGTCGTTTTTTATAACTTTACATTGATATCCTAATTCTTTTAAATAAAAAATAATGGTATAACTAAAAGAATCATAATTATCTATAAATAAAATTTTTTTCATTCTAAAATAACCTTTTTTAAGCCTCTAACAGAATTAATACAATAAATTTCATCTGCTTCTATTAAATCTTTTTTATAAATATTTTTTTCTTGCACATAACCCAATTGCACTAAAAAAGAACGATAAATTCCATTTAATAAGCCACTATTTAAAGCGGGTGTATAAAATTTTCCATTTTTATTTATAAGTATATTGCTTCTTGTTCCTTCACAAAGTTCATTTTTTTCATTAAAAAACGCTATATCATAACATGAATCATTTTTCCATAATTCTTCTTTATTTATATATAAAGTTCTTATAGAGCTTTTATGGTATAAAAAATCGCTTTTTGAGTTTAATTTTTCCTTGCTTAAAAGTAGGGTATTATTTATATTATTTTTTATATGACTATAAGAAATATGATAGTTTCCATTTTTTTCTAAAATAAGTTTTATAATGGCTTGCTTATGTTTAGATTTAAAGTGACTAGTATAAAATAAATTATGCTCCTTTGAAAAAAGCTTTTTATTTAATTTATGAATATTTAGGTTTAAAAATTCATTTATATTAGCTTTTTCTTGCAATATTTTATCAAATTCCTTAAGTAAAATTTGCGTATTAAAACCAAACTTTATAGCTGAATTTAAAATTCTTTGCAAATGTTGCTTGAAAAATAAAATTTTACCATTTTTATAATACATGGTTTCAAAAAGAAAAAAATCTTTAGGCATTAAAAATTCAGATTTTAATTTTAATTCGTCAAATTCATTATTTAAATCAGAATCCCAAACCAATCCACCGCCCACACTATATTGATAATTCTCTCTTTTTTCCAAAGTGCGTATTGCAACACTAAATTTACTTTTATTTTTATGTATAAGTCCTATAGAGCCACAATAAATTCCGCGTTTTCTTTTTTCAAGTTTTTCGATAAGTTTTATGGTTTCAAGTTTAGGGGCGCCGGTGATGGATCCACAAGGAAAAAGAGCTTTAAAAATTTTATAATAATTTATATTTTTTTTTAATGAACCTTTGATTATGGAAGTCATTTGATGTAAAGTAGGGTAACTTTGTATCTTAAAAAGTTTTACTTTCATACTTTGTTTTTTAATAAGCTTGGAAAGATCATTTCTTAAAAGATCTGCAATCATTACATTTTCACTTAAATTTTTAATATCATTTTTTAAGAAAAATTTATTTTCTTTATCTTTTTTTGGATCTTTATCCCGTTTTATTGTTCCTTTCATAGGTTTTGTAATAATTGTATTATTTTTAGTTTTGAAAAATAATTCTGGAGAAAAAGATAAAATCTCTCGGTTTTTATCTTTAATATAAGCCTTAAATTGTGTATTTTGTTTTTTTAATAAAAGATTAAATAAATAATAACTATCAAGCAAGGTATTAAAATGAAAATTTTGAGTAAGGTTAACTTGATAACTTTGACCCTTAGCAATTGCCTCTTTAACTTTTAAGAAATTTTCTTTATAGTTTTGAAAATTTAATTCATCACAAAAAGAGGGTAAAAATCTATTCTCATCAATAACCAAAGAAGAGAATTTCTTCCTTTTCTTATAAGCAAAAAATACCAAATAAGCTTCTTTGCTTTTAAAATCTGCATTATATAAGTATTTATAAAATTCATAATCAGCAAGAACTATAAAATAAAATTTTTCTTTATATTTTTCCACAAAATTAAAATATTTTTTACTTTGTTTTTGATTATAAGCTCTTAAAATGTATTTTAAATCATAATATAAATATTTTCCAAAAACTGCAAAATTTTCAGCGTTCACTAATTTCCTTTGCTACTTGTGCAGCAAGTTTTAATTTATCATTATCAAAATGAGTATAAATTCTTGAAGTGTTTAAACTGGCATGGCCTAAAGCTTCTTGTACCAAAACTAAATCTTTTTGCTTTTTATAAAGTAAGGTAGCAAAGGTATGACGTAACATGTGTGCTCCATTTTTTTGTTTGCGAATTCCTGCACGAAATAGAAGTTGTTCAACAATGCGACTAATATAAGATTGGGTTAGGGGAGTACCTTTTTTATTAACAAAAAGCAAGGTATCTTTGCTCATATAATTAATTTGGACATTTTTAAGTAAATGTTCTATAAGTTCTTTTTTAATCATAACAATACGATATTTATTGCCTTTTGATCTTATTCTTATAAGATAAAGATCATTTTCTTCGCTAATATCACCCATTTTTATATTAATAGCTTCGCTGACACGAATTCCTGTAAAAATGATAATTTTTATAATAAGTTGATTGCGTATGGTGTTATTTTTAAAATCAGCATTTTCTATTGCATCAAGAAATTTTTTAACTTCTTCTTCGCTCATAAATTCAGGAAGTTTTACACCTTTAGAACCGGTAATTCCTGCCCAATTTTTAAGATTAATATCAAAAATATGAGATTTATTATCTTCTTCATTTTGTTTATCTAAAAAATCAAAAAAATTAATCACGGCAATTCGGTGATTTTTTTTGCTTGCATCAGATAAAGATCCTGTGATACTAGCTAGAATTTCAACAATTAACTCTTCATCTATTTGTTTTAAGGAGTGAAGTTTATAAAATTTTAAATATTCAAAAAGTTTTTTTAAAGGATTAAAATAAGTATTAACTCCACTTAAGCCTATATTTCTTGCTTTTTTAGCCAAAGCATCTAATTCTTCTATATTTGTAACACCTTTGGTAAGCGAGAAATTAATTTTTGCTAAAACTTCTGGATTTTTTAACTCTTTATTTGAAAGAGAATTAAGTTTAAATTTCACATATTTAGCTAACCAAAATAAAAAAGATTTTTCAAAATTTTCTTCACAATCTAAAGGATATTTCATTTTTATTTCCCAATCTTATTTTAGAAAGAATATTTTAGTATCAACTTAGTAAAAAAAAGCTTTTTATGAGTTAAAAAATTAAAAGATTGGAATACTTAAAAAAGTATGATAAAAGGTAAAAATACATATTAAATTCTAATTTTGTATTGAAAACTATAATTTTCAAACTTTTTTATTTTTATAGAAATAAAGTGATTCTTTATGCTTTAAAGCATAAAGAATTCATGTTTTAAATACTTTACCTTTTGTAATTTTTTAACTTATCCATAAAATTTATCATAAAAATTTATTAATTTTTATCTGTATTTTGAAAACTAAATTTTGGCTTTATTGTTTTTTACTTTCAATACTCTATTTTGATTTTTGAAAATTATTTTTTTACAATCGAAGAAAAAATATAAAAATTTATTTGAGAATTTTTGTTTTAAGAAAGTTATTTTTTAAATGATGATTTTATTATTTTTTACCCTATTTTAATTTTTAAAGTTATTTAAAACAGTAAAAGAAAATTTGAAATAAAATTTTTTATAAAATTAAGACTTTAAAATAAGATTTATCAGGCAAGATAATTTTATTGCCTGATAAAATTTTTATTTTTTTAACATTGGTTTGTAAGGTCCATAGCGATGTTGTGTCGTAGAAAAGCTATCATCGTAAGGTCCAACATCCATATCTAAAGGTTTTACTTTTCTATCTGGAAAATCTTGATCTCTATGTGGTTTTATAGGACGAGTTTGAGAATTCATATAAGCAGCTACATCATAAGATTCTTCAAGAGTTAAATTAGGATCTCCTTGAGGCATATTTTCCTTAATGTAAGAAGCTGCTTTAATCAAACGATACATTCCAGCTCCTGTATTATAGCTATCTTTTCCCCATAATGGTGGATAGATATAATAAGCTCCTTTGGTATCTTCATTTTTTAAACCTTGACCATTTTCTTGGTGACAAACTGCACATTTATCCATGTAAATTTTTTTGCCTTTTTTTGGATCTGCCGCTCTTGTAAGATAATCTATTTTTTTAAGACTTTGTCCTTCGATTTTAGCTCCTACTGGAACACCTTGAGATAACCATTGCATATAAGTAAGCATTGCTTTCATTTCTGGAGAATTTTCTGGCATACGTTTACCATTCATAGATCTTTCATAGCAACCATTAATCCTATCAGCTAAAGTAATAACTTTATCCGCTCTTGCATTATATTGTGGAAATCTCCCCCAAATCCCTACAAAACCCGCTTGATTTGGAACACTCCCAGCTGCTGCATGACAGCTAGAGCAAGATAGATTATTTCCGGCAAATCTTTTCTTTGGATCTTTTGCTTGAGGTCCAGTATATTTGCTAGTTTCATTAAGAATTTTATTACCAAAAATTACCATTTGAGCATATTTAGAATCTTTTGGCATTTTACTTTCATCGATTGTACCATCTTCATTTAATGCTTCAGGTAAAATCCATTTGGCTTTAGGTAAATTAATACCTGTAGCACTTTTAGTTTTTTCTAATTTTTGATCAAGTGCAAATGCACAACTTCCAAATAATAATAGTGCCAAAGCTACAGAAATTTTCTTTTTCATAAGCTTTTTCTCCTTTTTAGAAAATTAAATCGTAATTAATTATATAACTTTGGTTAATAAAAGTCAATGAAAATTAAAAAAAGGATTAATCGCTAAATTTTTAATGAAAAACTAAAGTAATTTAAAATAAAATACCTATTTGCAATATTTTATATAAGGTTAAGATTTACAATGAAAAATTTAAGTATCCAAGAAAAAAGAGATTTAGACACTTGTGTTTTTCAAAATTTAGGACAAAATGATTTTTCCAATAAAATCAATTTTTTCAAAAAAGTCTTTTTAAAAATTAAATTATTTTTTTATTCTAAATAATACCAATTAAAATCTTTTGCTGTATAGGAAATATCTTTAAAATCTGGAGATTCTGTAAAGAATTTGCATTTTTTATCTAAATTTTCTATACCATAGACTTTCATAGCCATTTTAGAATTATGTCTTAAAAGTTCTATCCCAACACATGCTTGGTTATTAACTTTATAAAGTAAAGTTCCGCCCTCTTTTGGATCTATATTTAAAATACTTAAATTCTTATTTTTACTCATATCATCTATATTTTGACTAAAATTATAATGCAATTTATAATAAATCATAATATCTTGCATAGCACGTTTTAAATCTTGAATCATTTCAGAGATTGTTTGTCCATCATTTTTATATAAATTTAGAAAATCACGATTTAAAAAATCATTAAAATTTGAATCTTTTTCTAAATTTTTACAAGAATTATAAGTTTTTAAAATTTGCACTTGATTAGATTTTATTAAAAGCTCCAAACATTCTTTATTATTTTTAGAAAAATGCACTATTTTTACATTTTCAATTTTAAAATTTTTATCAGATTTTTTTTTATAAGCAAAATCACTTAAATCTTCATAAATATTAGCATAAATTAAAGAATATAAGCTTAAAAATATTGAAGCTATTTTTTTCATACAAATAGGTCCTTATGATTATTTTTTAAAAATTCTACAACTTCTAAAATTTCATCAACGCCTTCTTTTTTAGAATCTTTTAATATTAAATCTATATTATCTATATACGCCTCAATAGCTAATTCTAATTTTTCTCTTTTAACACCAGCATATAAAAGCATGGCTTCTAAAACAATGCTTAATTCGTATTGTAAATCCTCTAATTCTTCATTTAAGTTCTTTTGTCTGGACATCTTTATTTTCCTTTGTTAATTCTTTGCTTTTAATAAGATCAAGAATTTGAGCTTTGATATAAGAATAATTTGGGCTATCTTTATAGGCTGAAAATAAACCACCGCTTGCATTTTTATGCCCTCCTCCATTAACTAATTTTTTAGCCATTAAACTAACATCAATCTTACCATTTGCTCTAAAACTTAATGTTTTTCTTGAACTAACATCTATAAAAAAATCATAATCTGGATTTTTGATTAAAAAATCATTTCCAATGATGGAAGTATTTCCTATATTAATGGTTAAAATTCCCTTGTGCCCTTCGTATTCTATAGTAAATTTATCTTTTAATTCTCCTAGCTTTTCAACAACAAAACTAGAAATTAAATTAGCAAGCGTATCATCATAATTTTTCATAAAAAAATCTTTTTTAATAAAGTGAATAGCATTTTCAAGTAAAATATGAGAATTTTCTTTTCCTATAAATTTAATAGCTCTTTCAAAAAGAAAAAAAATATAATAAACTTGTATTTCTTTAAACATCACTCGATTGATTTCTTTAGCGTTAGCAACTAAACCCAAAAAAACTTTACCAAGTTCAAAATTTCTATCAGTATTTAGCCAAATATCAACAGCATTCACAACATTAACAAAACGAGAAAGTTCTAAATTTGTATGGCAAATTTTAGAGAAAAAATCATAAGTGATTTTAGTGGCCGATCTTTTTGAATCTAATAAATACCAAGAATATTTTTTTGCGCATTCTTCTCCACTTTGGTGATGATCAAGCAAAAAAATTTTAATTTTTTTTTCTTGACATATTTTGCCAAATTCTTCACACTGAGAAAGACTTAAATTTAAATCTGTAATCAAAATAATTGCTTTTTCAAAATTTTCATCTTTTTCGATATCGCTTAAAATAGCATTAAAATTATCATTAATTTCTTTTCCGTAGTTTGAATTATAAAATTTTACATTTTTAAAATAAAAATGAGTAATAAATTGGCAAGCATAGCCATCAAGATCTGTATGTGAAAGATGATAAATTTTCATTATTTTCCTTAAAGTTCTATCTTTATAATACCTTCTGTATTAAAATTAGTATTTTCAGCAATTTCAGCAAAGCTTAGCACAACAATGTTAATATTAAAGTTATAACAAATATCAGCAATAAATTTTCTAAGTTGTGGTTCAACGCAAAGTATAAAAGGTTTAATACGACCATTGGAAACTGCAGCTACTTCAGCTCTTAAAGTATCAACCAAAACACCAGTTTGTGCTACACTCAAAGGTAAATGATAACTTCCGTCCCTAAATTGAACATTTTCCATTAAAACTGCAGAACTAGCAGAATCTAAAATAAAAATATCTAAATTTCCTTTATCATCTAAATACATATTTGTAATCATTCTTGCTAATGACGCTCTTACATGCTCTATGATCATATCAAAACTTTTGCTTACTTCAGCAATATCGCTAACTGATTCTAAAATAGTAAGCATATCTTTAATTGGTATGTGATATTTGAGTAAATCTTTTAAAATCTTTTGAATAAGACTTACAGGCGCTACACTTAAAGCACCTTCAACTATAATCGGATAATCATTCTTAACTTTATCTAAAAGATTTTGCACTTCTTGGCGTGTTAAAAGTTCACTTGCATGAGATTTGATAAGCTCGCTCATATGGGTTGAAATTACACTTGCAGGATCTATCACTATATATCCATTAAGAGTAGCCTCATCTTTTAAATTTGCATCAATCCAAAGTGCATCAGAGTTAAAAGCAGGTTCTTTGGTTGCTATACCCTCAATTTCTTCAGTGATAAATCCACTATCCATAGCCAAATATTTGTCTGGATAAATTTCGGCACTCGCTATAGAAACCCCTTTTAATTTAAAACTATACTCATTAGGTTTAAGTCTTAAGTTATCACGAATTCTTATTTTTGGCATTAAAAACCCTAAGCTTTCTGCAATACTTCTTCTCATAGATCTAATTCTTTCAGTTAATTCACTTTCAGCTAATTTTATGAGTCCATATCCAAGCTCAAGCTCTAAAATTTCAACTTTAAGAATATCATTGATTTTATGTTCCTCTTCTTTTAAAATTTCTTCTTCGCTTTTCTTAGCAGGGGCTGCCGCACTTGGTGCAGTTGCCCCGCTACCAGCTGCCGCACTTGGTTTAGTTTTTTTAGCTGCCATAATTTCAATTTTACCTTCTTTTACTTGCTTAGTTAAAAATCCTAAACCTAAAAATACCAAAGACATAAAGCCTAAAGATAAGTGAGGTAGACCTGGTACTAAGGCAAAAATAAATAAAACAAAACCTACAATTAATAAAGTTCTATATTCACTTAAAAGCTGATTTAAAGTTCCCTCTGCAAAATTATCCTCATCTTTACTTGCACGAGTAATAATAATAGCCGTAGCCGTAGAAGTTATAAGGCCAGGAATTTGCGATACAAGACCATCTCCTATAGTAAGTATGGTATAAGTTGAAGCAGCAGTAGATAATGGCATATCATGCTGAAAAGAACCGATTAAAAAACCACCAATAATATTAATGATTGTAATAATAATACCAGCAACTGCATCACCTTTAATAAATTTACTTGAACCGTCCATTGCTCCGTAAAAATTTGCTTCAGCGATAATTTCTTGACGTCTTGCACGTGCTGTTTGTTCATCAATAAGACCAGCATTTAAATCCGCATCAATAGCCATTTGCTTACCTGGCATCGCATCAAGTGTAAATCTCGCTTGTACTTCAGAAACTCTGGTACTTCCTTTAGTTACAACCATAAAATTGATTAAAACAAGAATACAAAATACGATTACTCCGATAACCATATTTCCACTAACCACAAATTCACCAAAAGAAGCAATAATTTCACTTACAACTTCAGGTCCATTTTGACCTTCGCTTAAAATCATACGAGTTGTAGCAATATTTAAAGAAAGTCTAAAAAGTGTTATGATTAAAATTAAAGTTGGAAAAGTAGTTAAATCTGTTGGTTTTGGAATATAAATAGAAATAAGGATAATTAAAACCGACAAAGCAATACTTAAAGCCAAAAAAAAGTCTAAAATAGGACTTGGTAAAGGAACAATAATAATAGCTAAAATACAAACTATAAAACCAACTATAGTAAGACTTTTAGCCTTTAAAATTGGCCCAATTAATGGTCCTAAAAAAGGAAAGACAAGGTCAAATATTTTATTTTTTTTTGCCATTTATTTTTTTATAATATCCGCTAAGGTTATAGAGCTTAAAAATCCATCTATTCTATCTTGCAATTCTATAAGTAAAGGCATAAGGGTGCATTTTTTTTCTTTATTATCAGGACACACTCCTCCGCTACATTCAAAAACACTGATTTCTTTTTTCTCTACGCTATTTATAATTTCTTTAATATTATATTCTTTGGGTTCTTTTGCTAAAGTAAAACCTCCTTTTGTACCCTTGAAAGAATTTAGCAAATTATCTCTAGCTAAAGTTTGTAAAATTTTAGCCAAAAAACTTTTTGGAATATTAAGCTCATTCGATAGAAAATCTACATCTTGAGGTTTTTCTTTTTGAGCAATATAAATTAAAGAAAGTAAAGCATATTCGCTTGCTTTAGTAAATAGCACAAATTTCTCCTTTGAGAATATATAGTTTTTAATTATAATAAAATTTTCTTAGAAAAAGGCTTAAAAAATTTAAATTAAAGTTATTTCAGTTTATTTTTGGTTTTTATTTGATAAAATCACGGTTTTAAAATATACCAATCAGGAGGTCAATATGGCTTTAGATTCGGCTAAAAAAGCAGAAATTGTTGCGAAATTCGCTAGAAAACCGGGTGACACTGGTTCAACAGAAGTTCAAGTAGCTCTTTTAAGCGCAAGAATTGCAGAGCTTACAGAACATTTAAAAATCTACAAAAAAGATTTTTCTTCAAGATTAGGACTTTTAAAACTAGTTGGACAAAGAAAAAGACTTTTGAGCTATCTTAAAAGAAAAGATTACAATTCTTACTCTAAATTAATCAATGAATTAAATCTTAGAGATAAATAATTTTTATGATATCCTTTATTTTAAGGATATCATAAAATTTGTCTTTTTCCTTTAGAATCAGGTTCGCTTAAAAAACCTTCTTTTGTTAATTTTTCTATTATATTTGCTGATCTATTATAACCTATATTTAATCTTCTTTGTATATAAGAAATACTTGTTTTTTGATCTTCTAAAATAATTCTTTTTGCATCTTCATAAAGCTCATCTACTTCTCCATCATCTGAAAAATTATCATTAATTAAAGATGAATTTTTGGAATCTTGTAAAAAATTTTCATCATAGCAAACCTCTTGCTGATCCTTTAAAAAATCAACAATTTTTTCTATTTCAAATTCGCTTGCAAATGGAGCATGTAATCTTACAATAGAACTTGTTCCAGGAGGTGTAAACAAGCAATCCCCTCTTCCAAGCAAACTTTCAGCACCCATGGCGTCTAAAATAACTTTAGAATCTATTTTTTGCCCTACTTTATAAGAAATTCTACTCGGTAAATTTGCTTTTATCAGTCCAGTTACAACATCTACAGAAGGACGCTGAGTAGCAACAATTAAATGAATTCCACTTGCTCTTGCCATCTGTGCAAGACGTCCTATATAAAATTCTACATCCTTGCCTGCTGTCATCATCAAATCAGCTAATTCATCAATAATGACAACAATAAAAGGTAGTTCTTCATTTCCTATTTCTTTCATTTTTTCATTATAATTTTCTATATTTTTGGTTTTTGCATCTGCCATCAATCTATAACGTCTTTCCATTTCTGCAACCATATTAGAAAGAGCATTGACTGCTTTTTTAGGATCTGTAATGACAGGAGTTAAAAGATGTGGGATATCATTATAAATACTAAATTCAAGCATTTTTGGATCGATCATCATTAAACGCAAAGTTTTTGGAGAATTACGATATAAAAGACTTAAAAGCATAGAATTAATTCCTACGCTTTTTCCGCTTCCAGTAGTTCCAGCTATCAATAAATGAGGTAATTTTTTAAGATCGGTCACAAAAGCATTACCTACGATATCTTTTCCTAGGGCGATAGTTAAGGGGCTTTTAGAGTTTTTAAATACTTCACTTTCTAAAATTTCACGTAAATAAATCGTTTGTATTTCTTCATTTGGAACTTCAATACCTACTACATCCTTTCCAGGTATTGGAGCTTGGATACGTATAGATTTTGCCATTAAAGCCATAGTTAAGTCATCTTGCAAATTTAAAATTCTACTTACTTTTACATCTGCACTTGGACGAAATTCAAAGGTAGTCACCACAGGGCCAACATAGGTTTTAGTTACATCTCCGCCTATTTTAAAACGACGTAATTTTTCAAGCAAATTGTAAATTTTTTTATCAATTTCAAGCTCATTAACATCATATTTATGCTGTGAAAAATTAGATAAAAAGTCAAGTGGAGGCAATTTAAAATCTTTTGGCTTCTCCATCTCTCCTTGTTCTATTTCTTTTAAAAGCGCTTTATTGAGTTCAATTTCTTTTGCTAAAATAGCTCTTTGTTTAATAATTTCCTCTTCTTTGTTTTCGCTTATAATCTCTTCTTTAATTTCATTGTTATTTTGCTCGCTAATTTTTTCAAAAGTTTTTTGACTTTCCTCTTTTTCATCTTCTTGAAGTTTGATAACAGGAATTGGATCAATATAAGGACGATCCAATTCTTCAACTACAGGCATAAAATCATCAGTATTTTCATTCATACTTTCTATTTCTTTAGGCTTAAAATTCTCTTCGCTAAAATCTAAAATTTCAGGCTCTTCAAAATTTGTATGATAATGTATAGATGTTTGATTGGCTTTTACTGTTTCTTCTTCTATTATAGGATTTTCGTGAATTTCTTGGAAATTAGATTCTATAGGTTCTTCTTGTTTTGTAAAATTTTGAATTGTTTCTTCAAAATTATATTTATTACCTTCTATAATATTATTTAAATCTAATTCTATTTTGTCATCTTTTTCCAATTCTTGAATTTCTGCTTTTACTTTATTTTCAAGAATTTCATTTTGATAAGCTTTGTATTCTTGCTCTAGTTTTGCTTTTTGTATCAAATCTTCTCTTTGTTCTAATTCTTTAGTGAAAATTTTTGGTTTTATTTCTTGTTTTGGTAATGAAATTTCTATATTTTTTCTTTTATAGCTTGGTTCATCTAAATTTCTACCTGTGGTATCTATTTGCTTGATTTCTTCAAGTTTTTTAGGTTTTAAAAAACGCTCTGGGATCATATCTACCTCTTCTTTTAAAATAAAATTAAATTCTTCATCAAGACTTATACTACTTCTACTAGCTTTTTGCACAAAATTTCTAACCTGTTGTGAATTTTCATAAACAAAACTCTTCGCCTCTTCTAAACTTTCTTTATCAATCTCTACCTTTTCATCTAAAATTTGATTTTTCAATTTTTCAAAATTTTCCTTCGCTGTTGTAATAGAATTTTTACTTGCATTAATATTATTAATTTTTACTAATTCCTCAATTTCACTTAAAGGTTGAGCTAAATGTTTTTGCTTAACTTCTACAATTGGAGCTTTTGGTTCTGATTTTCCTATATCGTCTTTATCGGTTTCTCCTCCAAAAATTCTCATTAAAAACGTTTTTAAAGCTTGCTCCAATTTAAGCAAAATCGCAAAATTTAACTCTATCTTCAAAAGTTCTTTTGCAAATTTTGGAAACAATAAAATCAAAGAAAAAACAAAAAGCAGAAGTGCAAAAATACCGCTTCCTACATGTCCTAAAAGAGTAGAAAAAATAGTATAGATAAATTCTAAAATATAACCATAACCCCTATAAAGTACTGAAAAAAGTAGTAGTGTTGAAAAAAGAGCAAAACCTATGCCAAAAAGCTCTTGGCGTGAAAAATTTTCTATTTTATAATTTCTTTTATAATAAAAATAATTTAAAATAAACAAGAAAAAGGGATAATAATATCCAAATTCTCCAAATAAAAATAAATTTATTTTATAAATCCAACTTCCCATACTAGGAGTTAGCATACAAAGACATAAATAAAAAATACCAAAAGTAGAAATAGTAAAAATGGCTTCTTTTTTGATGTTTTTTCCTTAAAAAAATATTTTTAAAGAAGCCATTATAGCATAATTTTACATATAGTTTAATAAACTAAGTTGAGATATAGTAGTACTTGCTTTAAGCGAAGCTTGATATGCAAGTTGAGTTTGCATTAAATTCATCATAGCTTCACCATAATCAACATCAATTACATTTGATTTGATACTTTGCACATTTACACTTAAAAAACTCACTCGGGTATTTACTCCATCTATGATATTATGATAAGCTCCCATAGTTGTATTGAGTTTGCTTACATGATCAGCCAAATGATCAAGCCTTTCTAAAGCACCTTGCATTCCCGTATTTCTTGGATCAGCTGAATTTCCATCTGCTCTCATGTTTCCACTTAAAACTGCATCGATCATAGTATCAAGATCTTTTATAAGATCGACATTTGGCTCATCTATAGTTAAAGCATTATTAGCACTAAAACTAAAATTTGGACCACTTTGGATTTGTGCGGTTTCAGTATAAGGAGGTTGAGGAAAATGACCACTTTGAGAATCGCTCAAAGAAATTCCTATATTGGTTCCTGAAGAAAGTTTATCTGTAACACTAATACGTCCTTTATAATCCATACTAACATCGACTGTTGCTTGAGAGTCTTTTATAAGCTGCTGGATATTATCATAACCTGTGGCATCAATTTTGTTATTTGTAACTGTGATATTTTGAGTAGGCACTTTATCAGAAGCAAACATACCGATGATATTATTAATTTGCCCATAAGTTATTTCATTTGAAGGAGTTACCACCCCGCTATTTCCTGTCGTAGGATCAGTATGCATGATAGGAAAACTTATAGTTTGATCAGGATTTTTAGGATCTTTAAAACTTACAGTTGAATTTCCTAAATCTATAGTCACATCATAAGTATTTCCACCCTTGGAATTAACTTTTAAATTTAAAGTGGTACCATTTAAACTATCTCCTGCCATGACTTCGCTAAGCTTGGTTGAATCTGTTGCATAGGCATTGCTTCCTTTAATCACTTGAGAAACATTACCATAAACAGTATTTCCATCTTTTTCAAAATAAACATTATCATAATCTGCACCATTAGCTGGCTTACCGGCTGAATCAGTCATATTGCTTTTGATAAAATCAGTTTGAGCTAGACTAAAGTTAAATTTTTGTTTAACTCCATTTTTTCCTGTTAATTCAATTTCAACTGGGCTGGTTGGATTAGTAATATCACCATTTTGTATCGCAGCTTTCATAACTTCGTTGGTAATATCTTCCATTTTAAGATCATTTTCTTCGGCAAATTTTAGCATACCTTTAAAATCTTCAGTTTTATCCATTTGTGGAGTATAGGCTACGGCATGAAAGTCTAATTTATTATTGCCTTGTTTTAAATCTGTAATTTGAATTTGACCGCTATTATTTATGCTTACTTCTACAACTTTATTGTTAGGAGTGTTGCCATAAAGTGCACCAATTTGCTCTAATACATCTTCTATTTTATCATCTGGTTTTACCAAAACTGCACTTTTAAAGCTTGTGCCATCTGGCTTAGTTCCTTGAACATAAAGTGTTGAAGGTGGAAAATTAAGCTTTTTTTCTTTATCTTCAAAATCATCGTATGGATCTAATCCATTATCTTTTACATAATTTTGCCCGATAAGCTGTTTCCAAGCAGAATCTCCGTTTAAATACTCTTGTTTGTCTTTGTTTTCCTCGGTGTAGCGATTATCCTTAAAGCTAATATTAGTAGTAATTTGCTTTTTATAATCCCCATCGGCCTTGAAAAAGAGATCCCATCCAGGGATATTATAAGGACTTTCAGTTCCTGATCCAGTTACTACATTGATATTATTTTTATCTCCATAATAATTACCATTAGAATCAAAAGGTTTATTTGCAACTTGAGATCCAGCGAAAAGATATTGACCATTGACGCTAGTATTTGCAAGCTGCAAGATGCTTTCTTTAATGCGTTGTAATTCCTTTGCTATGGCTTCTCTTGAGGTTTGAGAATTACTATCACTAGCCGCTTGGGTAACTTTAACTTTAAAATCTTCTAAAAGTTTAACCATATCTTGCAAAGCTTTCATGCTATTTTCGGTTAATTCTTTAGCAGAACTCGTTGCCTGTTTAACCTGCTCTAGTGTTTTTAATTCATATTCTAAACGAGTATTGTCTATATAGGTGCTTGCATCTTCGTAAGAATTTTGAATTTTTAATCCTGAAGCAAGTTGTTGAGAGATCTTATATAGGGCACTTTGCCCACCCATTGAAGTGCTAACAGAATTGGTAAAATTTAACTTATTTGTAATTCTCATTTTTTTCCTTAAAAAATTAATAAACTAGAATCTTTTCTCAATATTGCTACAACTTTATAAGCAATAAGTGTTCCAAAAAATGAAATTTTGTATATTTTTAAAATATTTTTTCATTAAAACCTTTATTTTAAATTGTTTTTTAGCTAAAAAAAAATATAATTATGATTTTAGTCAAGCCCGAGTGGTGAAACTGGTAGACGCGCCAGACTCAAAATCTGGTAAGGGCAACCTTGTGTCGGTTCGAGTCCGACCTCGGGCACCATCTCTTAAAACAATATCCTCAATCAAACTTCGATAAATTTAATGCTTTTGACAATTGAAAAATTTTGTTTTTTAATTACTCTTTATATGGTTTTATCTTTTAAAATCACTTTTCTAGTTGATATTATATAAACAACATTGCCTTTTGTCATAAAAAATACTATAAAAATAATTAGAATTAAAATTCTTTTTTACCTATTTCATCTCTTTTTACTTATAGTAGCTTATTTATACAGTTCATTTATCTATAATTTAAGCTTTAAAAAAGCTATAAATTTAAAGCTATCCTTGAAATTCCGTACTTTCAAATTTAGGTTTATCTACAAAACATGATTTTTCTTTTAAAAATAAAACTTCGATGGTTCCAACTGGACCATTTCTATTTTTACCGATTAAAATTTCAGCATTTTCCTGCATAGGATTGCGTATAAAAGTGCTTTTATATTCTTTACCTTCTGCTTTAGCTTTATTTTCTCTCTCTTTTTCTTCTTGTTCTCGATAAACTTCATCTCTATATACAAATAAAATTGTATCCGCATCTTGTTCTATCGCTCCACTCTCGCGTAAATCACTCATCATCGGACGCTTATTGGCACGTTGCTCTAAAGAACGGTTTAATTGAGAAAGTGCAATGATAGGCATATTTAATTCTCTAGCTAAAAGCTTAAGCCCTCTTGAAATTTCGCTTACCTGTAAATGTCTATCATTAAAATTTGAATTACTCATCATAAGTCCGATATAATCAATCACACAAAGTTTTATGCTTTCCTCTTGTGCTTTTAGACGTCTTAAAATAGCCCTAACATCTGTTATCGTAGCATAGCCACTATCATATATAAAAAGCTTTTTTTTAGAATACAAATTGCAAGCATCTCCTATTCTTTCCCACTCATCATCATTAAGATCGGCGGTAAGAATTTTTTGCAAAGGAATTGAAGTTTTTGCTGATAAAAGTCTTTGCATGATTTGAGTTGCAGGCATCTCCAAAGAAAACATAACCACGCCTTGATCTTGCTTTAAAACTTGATCGATAAAATTTAAACATAGGGTTGTTTTTCCCATACCAGGACGTGCAGCAATGATGATAAGTTCACCATCTTTAAAACCTTTAGTCATGTGATTTAGATCTTCAAAACCAGTATCTAAACCTATAACGGTTTTATTTTCAAGAGTTTTTTGCTTTTTAAATTCCTCTATAAGCTCTTCTAAAACGAGTTCTATGCCCTTAATATCGTTTGTATTGATGCGATTGGTTAAATTAAAAATTTCTTTGCTTATCTCGTCTGAAATTTCACTTACGGCGCGATTTTCATTGATGCGAGTTGGCAGAAGATGTGCAAAACTTAAAAGCTGCCTTTTGATCGATTTTTCGCGGAGTTCATTAACATAAGCGGCTAAATCAATCATTGAAGGCGTAGCAATGACTTCATTTAAAATTTGCTCATCTAATTTTTTATGTTTTTTTAAAAAACTTATAGATATAGGTTCTCCAGAATTTGCACAAGAGATGATAGCCTTAAAAATATCTTGATGAGCTTTAAGGCTGAAATCTTTAGGTTCAATATCTCCTGCTATGCTTGAATAAGCGTCTTCACTCATAATACAACTACTTAAAATCGCACGCTCTAGATCCAAATCAAAATGTTCTTGCAATTTTTTTCCTTATAAAATTCTTTTTTAAAATTCTAGCAAAAAGAGCTTAAAAACCGAATTTATTTTGATATATTGAAACTTTTTTTCAATAAAACAACGGCCAAAATCACCACACAAAATTCCGCAAATAAAGGAGTAAGCCAAACTCCTTTTAAACCCATAGAATAAGATAAAAGAAAAAGGAAAAATAAAGGAACAAATAAATTTTGACTCAAGCTTAAAATCAAAGAAAAACTAGGTTTGTTAAAAGCTGTTAAAAAAGAATTGCTCAATACATTAAACCAAGCAAAAATATAATTTAAAGAAAAAAGAGTCAAGGCTAAATAAACAAAATTTAAAAAATCTTGATCATGATCTTTCATAAAAAATTCTATTAAATTTTCACCTGATATATAGATAAAAAATAAAACAAAAATTGAAAAAATAAATCCAGAGAAAAACATAATTTTTAAAAAAGATTTAATACGGTAAAAGTCTTTTTTGGCGTAATTATAGCTTAAGGCTGGCTGCATGGCATCTGCCATAGCGATAATAAGCATCATAATAAAAGTATCAATATAAACTATAATAGAAAATCCAGCCACAGCCTTAACATCTGCTATTTTAAGCAAAACAAAATTTGCAAAAACACCATAAAGAGATCCTGAAACATTGTTAAAAAATTCACTACTACCATTGTAAAGAATATTTTTAAAAATTTTAAAATTGATATAAGGAAAAGAAAATCTAAGCTCTAAATTTTGAAACAAAAAAGGAAAAATTCCAAAAATTCCGCCCAGAGTCAAACCTAAACAAGTTGCAAGAGCAGCTGAAAACAATCCCCAGTCTAAAATAACTATAAAAAAATAATCAAATAAAATATTACTCAAAGCAATGATAATATTAATAATCATACTATAAGTGGTTTTGCCACAAATTCTTAAATAATTATCCAAGGCAAAAGAAAGCATAGTAAGAGGTGCAAATAAAGCAAAAACTATCATACACTCTTTTGCCATAGTTTTAATCTCTAGGCTAACATTTAAAAAATCGATCAAAATTGGCGCTAAAATATATTCTAAAATACCGACCAAGCAAGAAAATAAAAAAATAATTATCAAGCTAGAGCTAAAAATTTTTCCAGCTAATTTTTTCTTACCAAGTCCCAATTTCATTGAAATTTGTACCGAAGATCCTATTGCAATAGTATCAGATAATGCAAAAGACATCATAATAAAAGGCATGATTAAAGCCAAAGCTGCCAAAGCATCGCCACCTAAATATCTACCTACAAAAATTCCATCAATAATATAATAAAGTGAAATAAAAGCCATGCTAATCATATTAGGCAAGGCACATTTTATAAAAAGTTTTAAAGGGTTTAAAGTACTAAAAATATTTGACATTATTTATCCTTAAAAAATATTTTAATAAAAAATAATCCTTAAGAATACTAATAAAACGCCAAAACTCCCAATATGTAAGAATTTAAATAAAAAATTTTAGTCGTAAGTTTATTAATTTTGATTTTATTTTGCATAGTAATTTCTAAAAAATTTCCTTAAAAAATTTAGCCCTTAAGAGCTAAATTTTTATAAAATAGAAAGAATTTTTGCAGCATCATTGAGTCCTGTAATAATACTTGCTCCATTTTTTGTTGCAATATCTCCTGCTACAAATATTCCTTTAACATTGCTTTCTTTATTTTCATCCATTAAAGGGACACCTTTATCATCTACCTTAATACCACATTTTTGTAAAAAATCTACTGGAGTTGAACCACCGATAGCATAAATTATTCTATCGTAAGTTTCACTTGTTGAGTTATTGAAATTAACTTTTGCTTTACCATTTTCATCTTCAACAGAATCAATATCGACACCAAGCTTTAAATTTACCTTTCCATTATTTCCAGCTTCAATTATATCCTTAAGATTGATATCATTTAATCTTGTAAATTCTTTTTTACGATAGCAAAGACTTACATCGTTTGCTTTTGCTAAATCTATGGCATATTCAGCAGCAGAATTTCCTCCACCTACAACAAGAATTTTTTCATTCCCTAAAACTGAATTTGCATTAAAATTAATAATCTTGGTTAAAGTCATAGGGAGTTTATAATCAGGTTTATTTGGTTTGCCCATTCTACCAATCGCTACAATGATATTTTTACATTCATAAGTTTCTTTGGCTGTACTTACCAAAAAAAGATTGTTTTCATTTTTTACACTTTCAACTTCTGAACCAAATGCGACTTCTATATTGTATTGTTTTAAAATATTTTCAAATAATTCTATAGTACTTTCTTTTGTACCATCTTCAAAAGGAATATTACCATAATTTACGCCTTCACATCCTTTATAAACTTTATCTACTCTTTTTCCTTCTTTGTAAAATTGCATTA
This sequence comes from Campylobacter sp. RM10537, assembly GCF_022369435.1. Classification (NCBI taxonomy): domain Bacteria; kingdom Pseudomonadati; phylum Campylobacterota; class Epsilonproteobacteria; order Campylobacterales; family Campylobacteraceae; genus Campylobacter; species Campylobacter molothri. Next base: position 659,839 of record NZ_CP059597.1, read on the forward strand.
AAGTTTGGCAAATATTATTTGTTTTTTCCAAAATTAAAACTTCTTTATTTTTTAATTTTGCTTCAACTGCGCATGCTATACCTGTTGGCCCAGCACCAATAACAATTAAATCTATTTTTTTCATCTTTTTTACCTTTTAATTTTTATTTTTTTGATATTAATGTATCAATTTTTCTTAAATAAAAGAATAAAAATACAATAAAAATCATCATTATATAAAAATATTTCATCTTTTTGTTGAAAATTTTCACAAATAAAATATTTTAATTAATATTATTTTAGTTTTTTTAAATTGATAAATTTCGCATAACTTATATCCCTTATTAAAATTATCTTTTAATTCTTTTATAATAAAAATTTAAACATTAAAAGCAACTTTAAGACATATGGTTTTTGATTTCTTAGACCGCTAACTTTTAAATATAATTATTTCAATTTTTTAAGTTTTAACCGAAATTAATACAGTTAAACAATAAGATTATCTTTTTTATATCATTAATATCATTTTGTCTAAAAATTTAAACTTTTTAATTTTTAAAAACCTTGATATTTTAAATCAATTAAATGGCTGCATAACAATATTTATTATCAAAAATTTTTAAACAAAAGATTTGATTTTTATCATCTAAACCTAATAATTAAAAAAATAAAAAGAAGTAATAAACAATTTATATTTTCTTGAATATAAAATCAAGAAAATAATAAGGAAAGTTAAATTTTAGGTTTTAAGGTGTCATTGACACCTTAATTAAGTTCGTTATTTATTTGCTTTTTCTATATATTCTCCACGAACTGTATCCACACGAATTACTTCGCCTTCTAAAACATGAAAAGGAATTTGCACCACAGCTCCTGTTTCAAGTGTAGCAGGTTTTTTATTTGATCCTTGAGTATCTCCTTTAAAGTTAGGAGCAGTTTCTATGATTTTAAGTTCAACAACCTGAGGAACTTCCACTCCGATAGCTTTACCATTATGAAAAAGAACATCCACCATCATACCATCAAGCATCCATTTTTTAGCTTCGCCTACATCCTCATCGCTTATAGCTACTTGCTCGTAAGTTTCTGTATCCATAAATTGACAATTTTCTCCATCATCATAAAGATATTGCATAGTTTTATCTTCTAGATTTGGAGCTTCACATTTATCCCCAGCATGAAAAGTTTTTTCAAGAACTTTTCCATCAATAAAAGATTTAATTTTAATACGAACAAAAGCAGGGCCTTTTCCTGGTTTTACGTGTTGATATTCTACTATTTTAAAAGGAATTCCATCAATTTCTATTTTTAATCCCTTTTTTAAATCACCCATCGAGTAAGATGCCATAACATTCCTTTTATATTAAAATAAAGCATAATTTTAGCAAAAAATATTTGATATCGCAATTAAATTTAAGTATTTTTGCGTTAAAATTTAAATGCAAAGCATAGCAAATGCTCGCTTCTATTCAAGAAGAGGAAAGTCCGAGCTGCAAAAGACAAACATTCCATCTAACGGATGGCTAGGGAAACCTAAGGGATAGTGCAACAGAAAGAAAACTACCATAAATTTTTTATGGAAAAGGTGAAACGGTGAGGTAAGAGCTCACCAGCGATTTTGGCAACAATTTCGGCTATGTAAACCCAATGTGCAGCAAGAAGGGATGGTTTTAGTCTTTATTTTAACCCTTCGCTTGATTTTGTTTGCAAAAACAAAACTAGATAAATGAGCATTCTAGACAGAACTCGGCTTATCGCTATGCTTCACTCATAAATACAATATAGGTTAATTTCTATCTTCTTAGTAAAAATAGATTTATTTAACTTTCTTTAAAATATTTCAAGATAATCTAAAATTAGCATAAAACCTTATATATTGTTTAATTCTTCAAATAAAACTTTTAAAGACTTATATCAACATAATTTATAAAATTAATTCCCCATGGCGTTAAAAAAAACTATGTTAAAATATATAAAAAATAATTTAAGGATTAAAATGCAAAAAAAATCTTTTTTAAAAATTAATGGTATTTTACCTTTTTTATTTGTAGCTTTTATTAATGCTTTTATTGATTTAGGACACAAAATTATAATTCAAAACACTATCTATAAAATTTATGAAGAAGACACTCAACTTTTATTAACAGCCATCGTCAATGCGCTTATACTACTACCTTTTATTTTAATGCTTTCTCCTTCAGGATTTTTAGCAGATAAATATCCTAAAAACTGGATTATGAAAATTTCGGCCAGCTTTAATGTGATTTTAGCTATTATCATTTGTGCTTGTTATTATAATGGAGCCTTTTGGACAGCCTTTGTTTTTACTTTTATTTTAGGAATTCAAGCGGCGCTTTACTCTCCTAGTAAATATGGCTTCATAAAAGAGCTAGTAGGAAAAGATTTTCTTGCTATGGGAAATGGTGCGGTTAATGCTGTTAGCATAGTTGCAATTTTAGCCGGAATGGCTGTATTTTCACTTAGTTTTGAAAATCTATATCACACAAATAGCACTAATCCTTCAGAAGTTTTAGAACAAGTAGCTCCTTTGGGGTTTGTACTTATATTTTTTTCACTGCTAGAATTTTATTTAACTTGTCGCTTGCCAGAATTAAAAACTGAAAATAAAGAATTAAAATTCAATAAAAAAGAATACTTTAGTGCTCAATTACTAATTAAAAATTTAAAGCTTATTTTTAAAAATAAAATTATTTGGCTATGTATCGTTGGAATTTCTATATTTTGGGCTATTTCTCAACTTTATCTTGTAACCTTCCCTGTTTTTAGTAAAAATGAACTTTTAATTAAAAATACTTTTTTTGTGCAAATTTCTTTAGGTTTTTCTGGCATAGGTGTGATTTTAGGGTCTTTAATGGCAGGTAAATTTTCTAAAAATTATATAGAATTAGGACTGATTCCTTTAGGAGCGATAGGAGTTTTTATTATCACTTTATGTATCCCGTATTTTACAAGTTTGATCACCTATAGTTTTTTATTCTTTTTATTTGGTTTTTGTGGAGCAATGTTTATCATACCTTTAAATTCGCTCATTCAATTTCACGCTAAAGAAAATGAACTTGGAAAAATTTTAGCTGGAAACAATTTTATACAAAATATAACTATGTTAGCTTTTCTTATTTTGGCTACCTTGTTTGCAAATTTAAAACTTGATGTTGTTTATCTTTTTTATTTTATTATATTTATAGCATTATTGAGTGCATTTTATGTTATATACAAGCTTCCATTTTCTCTAATAAGAATTCTTTTAAATATCGCATTCTTAGGAAGATATCGTTTGCTTGTAGAAGGATTTGAAAATATCCCAGAAAAAGGCGGAGCATTGCTTTTAGGCAATCATATTTCTTTTATAGATTGGGCCATTGTTCAAATGGCTATACCAAGAAAAATTTATTTTGTAATGGAAAGAAGTATTTATTCTAAGTGGTATATTAAATTCTTTTTAGATAAATTTGGCGTAATTCCTGTTTCAAGCGGAGGAAGTAAAGCTAGCTTAGAGCTTATTGCAGAATATATCAAAAATGGCAATCTTGTTTGTTTATTTCCAGAAGGTGTGTTATCTAGACATGGACAATTAAATGAATTTAAAGCTGGATTTGAACATGTTTGTTCCAATTTAGAAGAAAATGATGGAATTATCCTACCTTTTTATATTAGAGGACTTTGGGGAAGTTCTTTTTCTAGAAGTGACGAAGAATTTTCCATCAGAAATAAAACCTTAAGCAAAAGAAATATAGCTATAGCTTTTGGCAAAGCGATGCCATTGCATTCTAAAAAAGATGAAGTTAAGGCTAGAGTTTTTGAGCTTTCTTTTATGGCTTGGAAATCTCAATGTGAGGCTATGCATACTATTGCTAGGGCATGGATTGATAATGCTAAAAGAAATCTTAATAATATAGCTATAATAGATACTATAGCAGGTGCAATTACTTATAGAAAAATGCTTAGTCTTAGTTTGATTTTAAGTACTTTTATTAAAGAAAATACTCAAAAATTAAATATCCATACTCAAAGAGGAAGTTATGCCCCTAAAGAAGAATGTGTAGGTATTTTACTTCCAGCATCCTTTGCAAGTTCTTTGCTTAATCTTTCAGTACTGATTGCTCAAAAAGTTGTTGTCAATCTTAATTTTACAGCTGGAGAAAAAGCTTTAAAAGCTGCTATAGAAAATGCACAAATTTCTCAAATTTATACTTCAAAAAAATTCTTAGAAAAATTAGAAAGCAAAGGCTTAAAATTAGAATTTGATAAAAATATTCATTTAATTTATATCGAAGATATTATAGATAATTTTAAAAAACAAAAGGCTAAAATTATAAGAACAATGTTAATGGTAAGTATTTTACCATCTTGTATTTTAAAAGTTATATTTACCCCTTCTAAAAACAATCTTGCCATAGCAGCTATACTTTTTAGTAGCGGCAGCGAAGGTGCACCAAAAGGCATAATGCTTAACAATAGAAATATTTTAAGCAATATTGCCCAGATTTCTGATGTTTTATGCACAAAAAATAGTGATGTTATGCTCTCATCTTTACCACCTTTTCATGCTTTTGGATTAACAGTTACTACTTTTTTACCACTACTTGAAGGGATTAAAAGCATCACTTTTGCAGATCCAACTGATGCTTTAGGTGTAGCCAAAGCCATAGCTAAAAACAATGTAACTATAATGTGTGGAACATCTACATTTTTAGGAATTTATGCAAGAAATAAAAAATTAGATGCTTTAATGTTTGAAAGTTTAAGAATTGTAGTTTCAGGAGCTGAAAAACTCAAAAATGAAGTTAGAAACGCTTTTGAGATGAAATTTAAAAAGACTATTTTTGAAGGATATGGAGCTACTGAAACCACTCCTGTAGCAAGCGTAAATCTACCAAATCGCTTTGATGCGAATTATTGGATTATACACCGCGCAAACAAAGAAGGAAGCGTGGGCATGCCTTTACCAGGAACCGCAATTAGAATCGTTGATCCAAATACTTATGAAAATCTTAAAACAAATGAAGATGGATTAATACTCATAGGTGGTCATCAAGTTATGGTAGGATATTTAAACAACAAAGAAAAAACAGATGAAGTGATTAAAGAAATTGATGGTATTAGATGGTATAATACAGGTGATAAAGGGCATCTTGATGAAGAAGGTTTCTTATATATTGTTGATCGCTACTCTCGTTTTGCAAAAATTGGTGGCGAAATGATTTCTCTTGGAACGTTAGAAGAAGAAATAGCCAAATTTATCAATACTGATGTAGTTAAATTCTGCGCTGTGGCTTTAGAGGATGAAAAAAAAGGAGAGCAAATTATTTTACTTATTGAATGTAATGATGAATTTTTTGAAGGAATTTGCGAAGCAATTAAAAACTCTAATATGCCCGCTATTTTAAAACCAAATCGCTATTTTAAAGTAGAAAAAATTCCTCTTTTAGGTTCTGGAAAAGTGGATTTAAAAGGAGCTAAAGAATTAGCGAAAAGTCTAATTTAAAAGAAAATGGTAACATTTTTATCATTTTCTTTATTTTTTGATATTTTTTATATATTCTCTCAGTTTATCTTCTTTTAATTCTTGAATTTTTCTGCCTAATTTTTTTCCATTAAATCCGCTATTTATAAGATCTTGTGTTAAAATTTTGCTCTTAAATTTATCCTCATAAAGCTTAAGTTTTTTAGCTTGGCCTACCCTTTTTTCATTCCAAAGCCCAAGCCATTCTTTTAAAGGCATATCAAAAGCAATCTTTGCTAATTCAAAATCATCAATTTCATCTAGATAAAAAGATTGATTTACTTTCTTTAAATATTCTTTTTTTAATTTAGTTTTTTTAAAAAATGTTTCTTTATTAAGTTTAAAAAAATTTAGATATAGATATAAAAACAAAGCTTCATCTTTTATAAATTTTCTACTTTCTTCAAGTAAATTTTGAAATTCTAAGCTTTTAAAATCACTTTCAAAACCGAAAATCTCTTTCTCTAAATGAAGCTTTTGCAAATATTTATATCCAACTTTGAGTTGAAAACTTTTAAAAAATTTATAAAGTTCTGCATTGATTCTATCTTTACTAAGATCTTTAATATTCATCTTTTGCATTACATTTAAAGTTTCACTAGCTATTTTAAAATTAAATCTTGAGGCAAAAACAATAGCTCTTAAAATTCTTAAACTATCTTCTTGAAAACTTTTTTCATCAATATGTCTTAAAATACCATTTTTTAAATCTTGTAAGCCATTATAAAAATCTAAAAATTCTCCGCTAAAAATATTAATCATCAAAGCATTGATGGTAAAATCTCGCCTTCTTGCGCCTAGTTTTTCATCATTGCAAATTTTAACTTCAAAACCTCTATGACCATAAGATATTTTATTTTCTACTCTAGCAAGCGCTAAATCAAAGTTTTTAAATTTATAAACAAAAAAACTTTTACCAAAACCTTTTGCACCTAGTTTTTGCATAATAAAATCAAATTGTTTTGTATTTATATCATAAATTTCGATATCATAATCGAAAATTTCTAAACCCAAAAGCATATCCCTAACACTACCGCCTACTAAATAAGCTCTTTGGGTATAAGGTTTTAAGAAATTTGCAATAAAAGTTAAATCTAAATTATTTTTTAAGTCTATCTTCGATATTTGCAAGTAAAAACTCTAAAAAATTGGTTGTAAGATTAAGCCTTGATTCCAAATCTTCTTTTTTCACACTATTTAAACCCTCAAAAAGAACCAAAATTCTCTCTCTAAGATTACTAAAAAATATTTCTTCATTAAAGCTTTGTGGCTCTGGGACAAAATGAGATTTTTCTTCTAGGATATATGACAAATTTTCGCTTTCTTCAGTATTTTGCGTCGTAATTTCAATTTCTTGCTTTTTTACTGCAGTTATTTCATCTTGAAAATCTTTAGAAGTCTCTTCTATAATCGGTTCATCATTTTTTTCATTACTTTTTATGATATCTTCTTGTTGTTTTAAAATTTCACTTTGTCTTCTTTGCTCTTCCATAATAGAACTAACTTCACTGATTGTTTTTTTTGCTAAATCTTCTAAATTCATATTTTTACCAGCCATCTTTTAAATTCATTTATTTCAGTATCACTTTTCATATTAATAAAAAAATCAAGCATTTGAGCATTTAAATCTTTATGCTTAGATCTAAAACCGCTAAGTCTGCGAATAGCATCGATAGCATTTTGATTACTAGGATCTTTTTTTAAAATATTTTTATAAATTTCTAAAGCTTCTTCTTTAAGTCCTTGTGCTTCATAAATAGATGCTTCAGTGATAGTATTTTTCATTAATCTTTCCTAGTAATTTTTTATTTATTTTAGCAAAAAGCAATTTAACCTAGCCTTTAATCAAGCATAATACCAATTGCTAAAATAATAATACATAGAGCACTTATTTTATTTAATTTACTTAAATGTTTGTTCATAAAAATTTTAAAAAAACTTCCACCTAAAGCATACAAATTTAACGAACAAAATTCAATCAATAAAATCATACTGGTTAAAAATAATACACTAGTATGAAATCTTAAAAATGAAGGTAAGATTGATAAAATAAAAATCCAAGTTTTTGGATTTGTAATCGAAGTAATAAAACCTTGAAAAACCAAAGAAATTTTAGCTTTTTTAGTGATTTTTATCTCATAAATTTTAGCATGAGATTTAATCAAGTTAAAAGCTATCCAAAAAAGATATAAAGCTCCAAATATTTTAAAAATTTTAAATAAATTAGGATGCTGAAAAATAAAATTTGAACCAAAAGCACAGCAAATAACAATGATTGCCAAGCCAAATAATTCTCCAAACATCATCCATAAAACATTTTTATAACCTAAAGAAAGACTTAAAGAGAAAGCAAGATTCATACATAAACCCGGAAGTAAAGAAACGCTTGCAAAAGTAAAGATAAATAATAAGTAGTCCATTTTATTGTTTTGATTTAGAGTTAAAAAGCTTTTCTATATATTTACTTCTTTCATCTATCAAACTAGAATTTATCTCTTGCTTAACCTCCTTTTTAGACTCAATTTTATTATTTTCATTACTAAAATATAAATGATCTATTCCAAAAATAACGCCTATGATGATCAATAAAGGAATTAAAAATATCATTTTTAGCCTTTTTAAATTTTATTAAAAATACTACCATAATATTTTATATTTTCAGCTTTTTCATTTTTTTCTATTGTTTCTATTGCACCACTATCTATAGCTTTTTGCATATCTTCATCTAGATCCTGATAAGAAAAAACCATATTAATACTAACTATATTCGGCAATTGCTCTAGCATTTTATAAGAATTTAATTCATCTTCCAATTTTTCACTCTCAATAACAACTATAATCTTTTCCTTTTCACAAAGCTCTACCGTGCAAAAAGGAATTTTAGCAATAGCCTTTTTTAAATCATCTACATATTCTTCTTTTGCCATAATCAAAACACTAGAAAGATTATTCATTAATACTCCTAAATATTTATCGTATCACCAAAATTCATAATAATTAAATCCTAATGGTAAAAATAACCTATAGCTACTATAGACTATTATTTTCACAAATAAAAAATACTCTTCTTTTTTATTTTATATGCTTATGTTACTTAATTTTTTAAGTTTCTATCATCGCAATTTTATTTCAACATAGAAAATCTTTCATTAATTAAAAATGCTTTTACACAGTTTATTTTTTATTATAGATCGTTACAATAATTTTATTTTTATTAAAGATAAAAGTTCTTTTAAGCTTTTATCTTTAATATCATATTGCATTTTTATCTTTGCAATCATCTAAATCTTAAGCTTTGTTTATGAATTTTTAAAATTTATTTCATAAAACAAAGCATAAAAATTCAAACGTAAAAAAGAATTTTTTATTTATTATTTTACACCCACATTGATCACATCAATAAGATTAGAGTGTTTTTTTAATTGTTCATTTTGAAATTCAGGTTTAAAACTATTTCCTACTAAAGGTTTAGCATCGCTTTGTGGCACATGACACTGAGTACAATTAAAACGCGCATCGCTGATACTATCTTTAGTACTTTTATTACGTCTAAAATCATAATAATGACTTGCTGGAAGTGGAGTTGCGCCTACATCTTTAGCAATAGATTTATCATGACAACTTAAACAAGTATTATTATCCTTTGTAATAGGAAGCATATCCGCAATTGAATGAGGAATAAGAGGTGGAGCATTTTCATAAGATCTTTCAAAACGAGTTGATTCTCCAGGTTGTAAATTCGTATAATTTGCCTCCACTAAAGAAACTTTATTTTCATTTTCTAAACTTGCTTTTCTAAGCCCAATTTGTTCAGAACTTAACCCATTATTAACCCCACATGCAACTAAAAAAAGAGTTGCTGTAGCTGAAAGTAAAATAATTTTCTTTTTCATCAATTTTTCCTTAAATCAAAAATATTAAAATTTAAAGCATTATCATTACAAACTTCTATACATCTACCGCATCTAATACATTCTCCTGAAGTTACCCTTGCATTCTTTTTACCAATCATCCATAAAACTTGTTTTTCTGGACAAATTTCAATACAATGATAACATTTAGTACAATTTTGACTTTTATGCTGAATTTTTATCAAAGCAAAGCGAGATATTAAGGCATAAAAAGCCCCTAAAGGGCAAATATGAGAACAAATTGCTCTAGAGCTTAAAAAAGCATCTATGCAAAAAATTACAAAAGCGATAAATATCCAAGAAGTGGTACCAAAAATAATTCCCCTATGCACAATTCCTATATAAGAAAAACTTTCAAATACAGGTAAAGATAATACAAAAGAAAGAATTAAAACTAAAAATAAAACATAATAGCGAAATTTTTTATTTAAAATTAAAAATTTACTATTTTTAAATCCAAATTTAGAACGAATAAAAGCAGCAAAATCTGTAATCAAATTTATAGGACACACCCAAGAGCAAAAAGCTCTACCTAAAAAAATTCCATAAAGAATTGCAATAATTATAGCGCCAAAAAGAGCAGTTAAATCAATACTTAAACTTGCTAAAAAAATTTGTAAAACTGCAAAAGGATCGCTTAAAGGTATAACACTAAAAAATCTAGAAGAACTTAAATCCCCTTTTAAAATAAAATCTGTTGCTTTAAAACTAAAAAGAGACAAAATTCCTATTTGAATCACACGTCTAGCAATCAAATATTTCATAAATTATCTCCCTCATTAAGATAATCTTGTGCTTTTTTAGCGTTAAAATGTTTAGAAGGGTTAATATTGTCTAAGCGTTTTTCATCATTTTTATCCCAACCCTTTACATAATGATTTGAATCTTTTCCTAAAATAAATTCACGAGGTAAAATCCGAATCGAAGGTGTTTGAGTAATACAAACCTTTTCGCAAATTCCACAACCTACGCAAACATCATTATCAACAACAGGAATTAAAAAAGCATGTTTTGCTGTTCTTTCATTTCTTCTATATTCTAATTTTAAGGCTTTATCGATCAAAGGACAAGCTCTTTGACAAGCGTCGCATTGCAAACCCCAAAAGGCAATACATGCTGAAGAATCCACAACAGCAACTCCCATTTTTAAAGATTGTATCCCTTGATCTAAATGTTTTTTATCTAAAGCATCTGTTGGACATTCTTTTATACAAGGAATATCCTCACAAAGATGACAAGGAATTTCTCTAGCTTTAAAAAAAGGTGTACCAGTTTTTGGTTTATCTAATAGATCAGCGAGTTTTAAAGTATCCCAAGGGCAAGCTTTAACACAAAGTCCACAACGGATACATTTACTCAAAAATCTTTCCTTATCTTCGGCTCCAGGAGGAAGCAAATAATAATCATCCTTAGCTTTTAATTTTATACTAGCTAAAAATCCTCCTGCTGTACAAAGACAAGCCCCTTTAAAAATAAAGCTAAAAAATTCTCTTCGTTTCTTCATTTTTTGCTAACCTTTAAATTAAGCCTTATAAATTTTTACTGCACATTTTTTATAATCAGTTTGTTTTGAAAGCGGACAGGTAGCATCCAAAGTAACTTTATTAATATACACATTTTCATCAAACCAAGGAACATATACAAGACCTACTGGTGGTTTATTTCTTCCTCTCATATCAACCCTTGCTTTGACTTTGCCACGACGTGATTCTATCCAAACTAAATCATCTTGTTTTAAACCTAGTCTTTCTCCATCTTTTTCGCTCATATAACAAAGTGCTTCAGGAACAGCTCTATAAAGCTCTGGAACACGCATAGTCATTGTACCACTATGCCAATGCTCTAAAACCCTACCAGTTGCTAACCAAAATGGATATTCTTTATCTGGTCTTTCTGGAGCTTTCATAAATGGTCTAAAGAAAATTTTTGCCTTATTTTTAATACTGTGCGGTTTTTCTTCGCTTGGAGCTTTCAAATCACCATTTGTTAGCATTTTATCAAATTCACCATAGAAAGCAAAATCAGAATTTGGAGAAGCTTTCTTAGCGTAATAATCAAATTTTGTATTAAATCTCCATTGAGTTTCTTTACCATTGATAACTGGCCATCTTAAACCTCTTACTTTATGGTAAGTATCAAATTCAGCCAAATCATGTCCATGACCTAGACCAAACTTTCTATATTCTTCCCAAAGATATTTTTGAACAAAAAATCCATAACCTTTAAATTCTTCTCCATCGCTACCTTCGATTTTTCTTTCATCTCCATTAGCATCAGTATTATCAAAACCTTTAGCAATTGGATCATTGGTTTTAAAACTTCTTGCTTCTTTATTGGCAAATAATACATCAAATAAAGTATTATCTTCATCATATCCCATAGCTTTTGCTTCTTCTAAGACACTTGGTAAAGTAAGCTTATCATCAACCTTTTGCTCTTTCCAAACTTCCTTAAGTTTAAATCTTTTTGCAAATTCAAAAATTTGCCAAGTATCACTCATAGCAGCACCTACTGGTAGAACTTGTTGTCTCCAATGCTGAGTTCTTCTTTCAGCATTTCCATAAGCACCCCATTTTTCATAAATCATAGCACTTGGTAAAATGAGATCGGCTACTTTTGCTGAAATTCCTGGATAGCAATCGCTTACAACGATGAAATTATCCATATCTCTAGCCGCTTTAATCCAGTGATTTGCATTAGCAGTATTTTGCCATGGGTTATTTACTTGAACCCAGATAAATTTAATTTTACCATCCTCTAAATCTCTCATAATACCAACAAAAGGAGATCCTGGCTTTGGATTGATTGTTTTTGCTGGGACTTTCCATATTTTTTCTGAAATTTCTCTATGTTTTGGATTTGCTACCACCATATCAGCAGGTAAACGATGTGAAAAAGTTCCTACCTCTCTTGCTGTCCCACAAGCACTTGGTTGCCCTGTTAAAGAGAAAGCTCCAGAACCTGGTTTTGCTTGTTTTCCAAGTAATAAATGCACCATATAAGCTTGTTCATTAACCCAAGAACCGCGAGTATGTTGATTAAATCCCATAGTCCAAAAACTTACTACTTTACGATTTTTTTCTATATACAATTTTGCTAATTGTTCAAGTTTTTTCTTAAAATCCTCCAAAGATTCATTATCATCACCTTTGGCAACTTTTGCTGTGTATTCAAGCGTATAAGGAGCTAAACCTTTTTTGAATTCCTCAAAAGAGATTTCCCAATTTTTATCTGCTACATTTCGGTGTTTCATATGGAATTGATCACCTTTTTTTACTCCAAGATATGCTAAAGAAGTTGCTTCTTCATCATCTAAAGTAATCACATTTTCTTTTTCAACTGTATCTTTTTCACTCACTTTAAATTTAGGATGATTTGGGTTGTTTCTCATACCATAACCAATATCTGTATAGCCTGTTGCAAAAACACAATGTTTATTGATAAATTCTTTATCCATAGCTTCTGGATAATTATAAACTATTTCTCTTGCAATATAATTCCATATTGCTAAATCAGTATTTGGTTTAAAAATAATTTCAATATCAGCAATATTTGAAGTTCTATTAGAATAAGTACTTAAATTTACAACTTTAACTTTATCAAGATTACTTAATTTTCTATCACTTACTCTAGACCATAAAATAGGATGCATTTCTGCCATATTAGCACCCCAAGTAACAATAGTATCTGTAAGCTCTATATCATCATAACATCCTGATGGCTCATCAATACCAAAAGTTTGCATAAAACCTACGACTGCTGAAGCCATACAATGTCTTGCATTTGGATCGATATTATTAGTTCTAAAACCAGCTTTTGCAAGTTTTAAGGCTGCATAGCCTTCCTGAATAGTATATTGACCACTACCAAAAATACCTACACCACTTACGCCTAATTCATTGTAAGCTTTTTTAAATTGTTTTTCCATTTCATCAAAAGCCCTTTTCCAAGAAACTTGTTGAAATTTACCTTTTTTATCAAATTCACCTTTATCATTAACACGCAATAAAGGCATAACAAGACGATCTTCTCCATACATAATCTTAGCATTAAAATATCCCTTAATGCAATTAAGACCACGATTAACCGGAGCTTCAGGATCTCCTTTTGTAGCAACTATTTTGCCGTCTTTTCTGGCTATCATAATTCCACAGCCTGTTCCACAAAATCTACAAACGGCTTTATCCCACTTCCAACTTTCTTCTTGCTTAGCAAGCATAGAAGTTGGCACACTTAATCCTGCTACACTAGCAGCACTTGCAATAGCGGTATTTTTAATAAAATCCCTTCTATTCATATACTATTCTCCTTTTAAAAAAATAAAAAGTCGATTAAATTATAACAATTAAATGTAAATTTTGTTTTATCTTTTTCAATAAAAGTAATAATTTTAAACATCTATATTATGGTATTTTTAAGGTAAATTTATATTAAATAAAAATAATATAAAATAATAAAAAAATCCTAAATAGCTATGTTTATTAAAAAAATCAAAGAAGAATATATTTTTAAAAGATTTGTTATTATGATAGGTCACAAAAAGCTTGTGACCAAAATACTTAGCTTAATGGCAGCCGCAACCACCACAACCACAGCTATTAAAAAAAGCATCAAGTTTAGAAATATCAGGCATTTCTGTAATTTCATTAACTAATTCTTTATAAACTATTTTTCCATCTTTAATCACAAATACAGCACGTGCTAAAAGACCTTCTAATGCAGTATCTTCAATTAAAACTCCATATTTTTGACCAAATTCTTTAGAAACAAAATCGCTAGCTACGGTTAAATTTTCTATACCTTCTGTGCTGCAAAATCTTCCCATAGCAAAAGGTAAATCCATACTTACTATAATAACTTCTGCTCCATTATAACTTGCTACTTTTTTATTAAAATCTCTAGCTTCTGTAGCACATACTGGAGTATCAAGACTTGGTACACTTAAAATAATTTGAGTTTTTCCAGCTGCACCAATTTCAACTAAACTTAAATCTTTTGCTTTTAAATTTAATTTTGGCGCTTGATCTCCAACTTCTAAAGCATTTCCTTTAAGTTTTACTGGACTGCCTTTAAAATTAACTGAACTCATAATATTCTCCTTTTTTTTATAATTTAAAACATTAAAATTATGTTTTAAGAGTAATTATATCTTATAAATACTAATATTTTTTTAAAAATCAAAGTTTCTCCGCTTTGCAAAGTCCAGCTTCTATTAAAAAACATGAAGGAGCGAAAGAAGTTTTTTTATTTTTATCATATTTTGCATAACTTAAATAAAGTATATTCTTTGCTCTAGTTACTGCTACATAGAAAAGTCTTCTTTCTTCCTCTAAGCTTCCTCCCATTCCCATAAGTTTTTGATTAGGAAAACGACCTTGCGCAAGATCTATTACAAAAACAAGATCAAATTCTAGGCCTTTGCTTGCATGAACACTCAATAAACTAACTCCTTTTTCACTGCCCATTTCGCTAGCACCTAGGGTTAAAAAATTATAGTATTTATAAATATCACTATAATTTTTAGCAAGCTCTCTTAAAACGTTTAGTTTGCCTTCTATTTTTTCTAAATTTTCGGTTTTTCGTGTTAAATCAACTTGTCCTGCCTTATTTGTTGCTCTTTTAATAGCAAGTTCTTCGCAAATTTCCCTATAAAATGAATTTTGACAAATTAACTTTACTAAAGCCAAAGAATGCTTCATCTCTATAGCTTCTTTTAAGAAAAAGTAAATTTTTTCTAAATTTTTAGCACATAAATCATTAATTTTTGAAATTTTTAAAACGGGATGAGTATTAAATTCACTTAGTAAATTAAAACGCTTTTCATCCAATAATTCATCTAAATCCCCAAATAGACCAAGTTGATAATTTCTCTTTTGATGATTTTTTAAACTAACACTTTTATCAGGATCTAAAAAACCCTTAATTAAGCTCCCATGTCCTAATTTCAAAAGTGCATCAAAAATTTCTTTTGCTAATACCCCTCCAACTCCTTTGGTATATTGAATTAAATGGATAAAAGCCATAATATCTTTTGGATTAATAACCAAGGCTAAAATCGAATTAAAGGCTTTAACTTCTAAACTTTCAAAAAAACTACCGCTACCTTTTCTACTACTTGCAATCCCTTGCTCTCTTAAGGCCACCTCAATCCCATCAGCACTTGAATTATTTCTAAAAATAACAGCAATTTCTTCTAAATTAACTCCACTTGTAAATATCATTTTTGCAATATTTTTATATTGGTCAAATAATTCCTCAAAAGTTAATAAAGTTGGTGCTTTAAAGTCATCTTTTCTAGTAACAACTAATTCCTTAGGATAAAGTCTTTCGTTATTTAAAATGACTTTATTTGCCAAAGCTAAAATACTTCTTGAAGAGCGATAATTTTTATTTAAAGAAAATATTTTCGCGTCCTCAAAACGCTCCTTGAAGCTCCCAATAATATTAATATCTGCTCCATTAAAAGCATAAATACTTTGATCATAATCACCCACACAAAACAAACTCTTGCTTTTAAAAGATTCAATCAAAGAGCTTTGTAAAGTATTTGTATCTTGATATTCATCCACTAATATTTCATCAAATTCGTATTTATTTTCTTTCAAAAGTTCTTTTAAATTTAAAAGCAAATCATTAAAATCAACATAGTTAAAACGCTTTTTTTCATTTTCGTATTCTTTGAAAATATCTTCATAAATTTCAGCATATATATTTTGCTCTTCATAATTTTTACAAAACCAAGTAAAAAAATCTTGATCATGTGCTTTGTTTTGAAATAAAGAATATATATCATATAAATAACTTGCTTGATAAGGTTTTATATCGCTTAAATGTCTAAAAGTTCTTTTTTCATAAACACTTCTTAGTAAAGTTTTTAATTCACTAGCTTGTTTTAAAATAATATCTTTGTTTGCATTTTTTAATAAAGTATAAGCTGTACTATGGAAAGTTCCTGCAAGAATTTTATTTGTAATATTTTTGTTAAAAAAAACATTTAAACGACTAATCATTTCTTTGCTGGCTTTATTGGTAAAAGTCAAAAGCATTATTTTTTGTGGATCAACACCCTTGCTTAAAAGATAAGATATTCTTGCAACAATAGTAGAAGTTTTTCCTGTACCTGCGCTTGCAATTATTAAATTATGTCCAAAATCAGCAGTTGCAGCTTGATATTGCTCTTCATTTAATCTAGAAAGTGGCATCATACTCCTTAAAAAAGTTAAAATTATAAAAAAAAATGCTTAAAAATACAAAAATTTAAATATTCTTTATATTTGATTATAGTAAAATAAAACAATATTTTTAAAACAAAAATAAAAAGGAAATTAAAAATGAATTTTAAAGTTTTTTCTGTTATTGCTGGAATTTTAATAGCTGTAATTTTAATACTTGGGGGAACGTATTATTATCTTTTTGAATATCCAAAATCAAATTATTCTTATGCCCCAATAAATAATTATGAAACAAACACTCAAACAAATACATATGAACAAAATACTTATTCTACCCACTCAAATAATAATTATTCAAATAATTCTTACAATACCCCATCTTATCAAGATTATACAAATAATCAAAAGAAAGAAAATAAAGTTGAAAATACCGCAGTCTTAAACAATCAACAAGAGCAAAATATAAGTAAAGAAATTCAAACAAATTCTAATAAAATTAAAGAGCAAAATGCAAGTGTAGTAAATGAAACAGAACTGAATAAAACAATAGAAAAAAAAGTTGAAAAAGTTGAAAATAAAAAAGAAATTACAGAAAAAGAAAAAAAAGCAAAAATAGAAGCTTTAAATAGAGAAATAGAAAGACAAAGAAAAATCCTAGAACAAGAAAAAGCATTGAAAAATAAAACAGGTAAAAATGCTAAAAAACATAATCTTAGTGTTGCGCAAGAATATTTAACTATAGGAAAAGATAGTCGCTTGGAACCACAATTAAGCACTGAAGGTATGCAAGTATATATTTTAGATGGAAAATTTTTGAGCGACTATAGAATCAATTTATTAAAAGAAATATTAGATCCTATACAAACAAGTGCTAAAGATTATAATCTAGCTATTTTTGTAAAAATGCTTCCAAAAGGTGAAATGAAACTAACTGTTTATAATAAAGATATTATATTTTCAGATATGAGAAAAGCTTATAAATATATAAGTGTAGATAGAATTAAACCATATATGAATAATCCACAAGAAATCGATAGCCATATAGCACGTGAAGAAAAAATCAAAAAAATTAGCATTCAGATTAAGAAAGAAGGGAAAGGAAGCGAATTTTCCAAACACATAAAAAGTTTAAAAACAGGAGCTAATTTCGCACAATATTTCTTCCCATTCTGTGAAATGGTAGAAATTTCATCTAAATAATTTTTATGACTAAAAAGTAAAGGTTTATATTTAATATGATATATAATAAAGAAGTTGAAGAAGAATACTATAAAATTTGCGAAGAACGTGGATACTTTGAAATAGATGGAAATAAATCCATACAAGAAAAAAATAAAAATTTTTGCATTATGATGCCTCCTCCAAATGTAACAGGAGTGCTTCATATTGGACATGCTTTAACTTTCACTTTACAAGATATAATGACTCGTTATAAAAGAATGGATGGCTACAAAGTCCTTTATCAACCAGGACTTGATCATGCAGGTATTGCTACTCAAAATGTAGTCGAAAAACAACTTCTTGCACAAGGTATTAAAAAAGAAAAATTAGGTAGAGAAAAATTTATAGAAAAAGTTTGGGAGTGGAAAGAACAAAGCGGTGGTAAAATTTTAGATCAAATGAGAACATTGGGCATAACTCCAGCTTGGAGTCGCTTACGTTTTACCATGGATGAAGGTTTAGCAAATGCCGTTAAAAAAGCCTTTGTTGAACTTTATAATAAAAAACTTATTGTTCGCGGAAATTATATGATTAACTGGTGCACCCATGATGGGGCTTTAAGCGATATTGAGGTTGAATATAAAGAAAACAAAGGAAAACTCTATCATATTAAATATTTTTTAAAAGATAGTGATAAATACTTAGTAGTGGCAACTACTCGACCAGAAACTTTTTTTGGCGATACGGCTGTTATGATCCATCCAGAAGATGAGCGTTATAATAAACTTATAGGAAAAGAAGTGGTTTTACCGCTCACTAATAAAACTATCAAGATTATAGCTGATACTCATGTTGATAAAGAATTTGGAACAGGGGTGGTTAAGGTTACACCATCGCATGATATAAATGATTATGAAGTTGGTTTAAGACATCAATTAGATTTTATAACTGTTTTTGATGAAAAAGGTATTTTAAACGAGCATTGTTTAGAATTTCAAGGCTTAGAGCGTTTAGAAGCAAGAGAAAAAATCGTTGCTAAACTTGAAGAATTAGGATTTATAGAAAAAATAGAAGAATATAATAATCAAGTAGGTTATTGTTATCGTTGCAATAATATCGTTGAACCTTATATCTCAAAACAATGGTTTGTTAAAAAAGAAATTGCTAAAGAAAGTATAGAAAAAGTTGCATTAGGTGAAAGCAAATTTTATCCAAATCATTGGATTAATAGCTTTAATGCTTGGATGAAAGATTTAAAAGATTGGTGCATTTCTAGACAACTTTGGTGGGGGCATCAAATTCCTGTATATTATTGCGAATGTTCAAATGAATGGGCAAGTGAAAATACTCCTGAGTTTTGCCCAAAATGCCAGAGTAAAAATTTCAAACAAGATGAAGATGTTTTAGATACTTGGTTTTCTTCTGGACTTTGGGCTATGAGTACTTTAGGCTGGGGGAATGGAAATTGGGGAAAAGATCAAATTTGGTTTGAAAAAGATTTAAAAGAATTTTATCCTAATTCTTTATTGATAACCGGCTTTGATATTTTATTTTTTTGGGTCGCAAGAATGATGTTTCAAAGTACAAATGCCTTAAAAGCTTTACCTTTTAAAGATATTTATTTACATGCCCTTGTTAAAGATGAGCAAGGCAGAAAAATGAGCAAAAGTCTTGGAAATGTAATCGATCCTAATGAAAGTATTAAAGAATATAGTGCAGATATTTTACGCTTTACTTTAGCTTTACTTGCTATACAAGGAAGAGATATTAAACTTAGCAATGATAAACTTTTACAAGTTAGAAACTTTACCAATAAAATTGTAAATGCTGCAAATTATTTGCTTTTAAATGAAAGCAAATTTGAAGATTTAGAGCATATTATCTTAAAAACAAAACTCGCTAAATATATTTTTTCAAAATTTCAAAACTGCGTTAAAAATGTTAGAGAAAATTTAGATAATTATCGTTTTAATGATGCTGCAAATACAATTTATAAATTTTTTTGGGATGATTTTTGTGATTGGGGTATAGAGCTTAGCAAGGCAGAAAAATCAAGCGTAAAAGAACTTGGAAGTATTTTTAAAGAAGCATTAAAACTTTTAAATCCTTTTATGCCTTTTATCAGTGAATTTTTATATCACGAGCTTAGTAATACAAACTTAAAAACCCATCCATCAATTATGATCAGTCAATATCCTAAAATCACTTTGCAAAATGAAAATGATATAGAAAATACCTTTTCTTTATTGATCGAAAGTATTGTAAGCATACGAAGGGCTAAAAGTCTCATTGATTTAGGAAATTCTAAAATAGAAAAAGCCTACATTAAGCTTAATAATCCTATTCTTGAAAAAGAATTAAATTCATCTATTGTATTTATAAAAACTTTAGCTAAATGTGAAAATATAGAATTTACAAATGAAAAATTAAGTAAAGCAATTTGCGATGTAAGTGATAATTTAGAAATTTTTATTACCCTTGATAATGTAGATCTTAGCGGGATTATATCAAGACTTGAAAATCAAAAAAATAAACTTGAAAAAGAAAGCGCTAAGATAAATTCAATGCTTTGTAATGAAAAATTTATAGCCAATGCGCCCAAAGAAGTAATTGAACAAAACAAAAATTCTTTATTAAATTTAAAAACACAACTTGAAAAAATATCCACTGAACTTACTAATTTAAGAGGTTGATTTTGATAAAAATAAAAAATTTAAAAAAATATTATGGAAAAGAACTTGTTATTGATGATGTTTCTCTAGAAATTAATAAAGGTGAAATTTATGCTATTGTTGGGCATAGCGGTGCTGGAAAATCAACCCTTTTAAGATGTATCAATGGACTTGAGGATTATCAAAAAGGAAGCTTAAAAGTTTTAGATGAGGAAATTAAAGAATTAAAACAAAAATATCCTAAAAAACTTAGAATACTCAGAAAAGATATAGGAATGATATTTCAAAATTTTGCCCTCATGGAAAGAAAAAACATATTTGAAAATGTTGCCATGCCACTTAGAACGCATTTTTCTCAATGCAAAATTTATTCTAAAATTTTCAATAAAGAATACATGAGCGAAAAAGAAATCAATGAAAAAGTGCATTCTTTACTTGAAATTGTAGGACTTAATCATAAATTTAACTCCTATCCAAAAGAATTAAGCGGGGGGCAAAAACAAAGAGTAGCTATTGCTAGAGCTTTAACTTTAAACCCAAAAATTTTACTTAGCGATGAAGCAACTTCAGCTCTAGATCCTAATACTACTAAAAATATCTTAGAACTTATCAGCAAAATTAATACCGAATTTGGAATTACGGTTGTTTTAGTAACTCATGAAATGGATGTGGTAAAAGATATAGCTCAAAAAGCTCTTTTATTAGAACAAGGAAAGATTATAGGAAGCGGAGCTATTGATGAACTTTTTTTAAAGCCTAATCAAAAAATGAGGGAATTTTTAGGCGAAAGTGACTTTTTACCTGCACATGGATTAAATATAAAATTATATTTTCCTAAAGAAGTGGTAGAAAATACAGTCATCACGCACATGGCTAGAACTTTAGATATAGATTTTAATATAGTCTGGGGAAAAATAGAAAAATTAAACGGCAAAGCTTTAGGAAATTTAGTAATTAATATTGATCATAAGGATAGAGATAAAGTGCTTAGCTATATAGAAAAAAATGGAGTATTATGGGAGTTTGCATCATGAATGAAGAAAATTTCTTAAGTGCTTTTTTTAATAGAATATCTCAATTTATCTCTGAAATTTCTTGGAAAGATATAAAAGAAGTTGTAACAGACTCTATTTTAACCTTTGAACAAAACTATGATCTTATCTTAAAACCAGCCTTAAATGAAACCATTTATATGAGCTTAATGTCTGTATTCTTTGGTTTTATTTTAGCTATTATACCTGCAATATTACTTGCAATTTGGGATAAAAATGGTATAAAACAAAATAAATTTGCTTATGCGATTTTAGATTTTATTATTAATATTTTAAGAGCTTTTCCTTTTTTAATACTTATTGTTATTTTATTACCACTTTCAAAAATAATCGTTGGAACTAGCATAGGAACTGATGCAGCTATAGTACCTTTAGCTATTGGCATAGCTCCTTATTTAGCTAAAACTTTAGAAAGCGCCTTTAAAGAAGTTGATAGAGGGATTATAGAGGCTGCTAAAAGCTATGGAGCAAGCAATATACAAATTATTTTTAAAGTTATTTTTGTAGAATCTTTGCCTAATATTATCAATGGTTTAACCCTAATTCTAATCTTTACTATAGGTTTTTCAGCTTTAGCTGGAACAGTTGGAGGAGGAGGACTTGGCGATATTGCTATTCGTTATGGATATGAGCGTTTTAATAAAGAAATAATGATCCAAACTGTTGTTATTTTACTTATATTAGTTCAAATTATACAAATTTTAGGCAATCTTTTTTATTCTTGGTCAAAAAATAATAAAACCTTAAATATTATTTTTTGTTTAATTATTTTATTTGCTATAAGCATTATATCAAGTCTAAATAATGAAAAAAATTGCATTTTTCAAATTATAATCTGCTTTTTTTTGGTTACACTATTTATTTTTATATTTATTAAAAATAAAAAATTATTTCATAACTTTTAAGCAAAGTATGAATAAAAATTAGATATAAAAATAAATCATTTATCAAAAAAAGGGAAAATAATGAAAATTAGAATTTTATTGATATTAAGTTTGTTGGGTTTATTTTTAAATTTAAATGCTTTAGAAACTATCAGTGTTGCCGCTACTCCGGTACCTCAAGCTGAAATCTTAGAGCAAATTAAACCTGATCTTGAAAAAGAAGGTTATAAGCTTGTTATTAAAGAATTTACAGACTATGTTTTACCTAATTTAGCTGTAGATAGTGGTGAGGTTGATGCGAATTTTTTCCAACATACACCTTATTTGGAAGAATTTAATAAAAATAAAAATACAAATCTTGTTAAAGTAGCTAGTATTCACCTTGAACCTATGGCTGTTTATTCTAAAAAATATAAAAGTTTAGATGATATAAAAGAAGGGGCGAGCATTGCTATACCTAATGATCCTACAAATGAAAGTAGAGCTTTAGATATCATTGCGCAAAAATGTTCTTTGAAATTTAAAAACAATGGTTTAAAAACTCCTCTTGATATTATAGAAAATCCAAAAAAAATAAGATTTATTGAGCTCAAAGCAGCACAATTACCAAGATCTTTATCAGATGTAGATTTCGCTGTTATTAATTCTAACTACGCTTTATCTGCTAATTTAAACCCTATTAAAGACAGTATATTTATGGAAGATAAAAACAGTCCTTATGCAAATATTTTAGTTGTTAAAGCTGGACACGAAAATGATCCTAAAATAAAAGCTTTAGTGAAAGCTTTACAAAGTGATAAGGTAAAACAATTTATTTTAAATAAATACCACGGATCTGTTTTACCTGCATTTTAATGAAATTATAATGAAAAATCTGTTTTTTATATTTATAATTTTTATAAGTTTAAGCAAGGGAGCGAATTTAGAAGAAATCAAACTCGCTCTTGCTAAAGAAATTACTAATAATTTTCCAAAAATCATCATCACTCAAATTGATTTAAGAAGCACTTCTTTGCCTAAAGATTTTAACCAATATCAATTTTTAAGGATAGCTAATGGACGCTTTGAACAATCTCAAGGATTTTTAAGAGCGGAATTTAATACCCCTCAAAATATGCAAAAAAATTTATTTTTCCGCTATTTTGTCCAAGGTAATTTGCAAGTTTTAAAAAGTGAAAGAGCTATTAAAAGAGGTCAAAAACTAAGCCCGCTTGATTATAGAAGTGTTTCACTTGACTTTGATAAAGTACCTCCAAATGCCTTAGATATTGAAGATACAAATAATCTTATTGCTAAAAATAATATCAATAAAAATACTATTTTAAAAGAAAATATGTTTAAAACTCTCGCATTAATCCGCAGAAATGATCCTATAATAGGAATATTAAGAGATGGAAATATAGATGTTTCAATAGAACTAACAGCCTTACAAAGCGCTAATATAGGAGATAGAATTCGTGCAAAAAATAAAGAAGGTAAAGTAATGCAAGGTATAGTCGTAGGAAAAAATAGGATGATTATACAATGAAAATTTTGCTAGGAATTTCAGGATCAAGTAGCGTTTCGTTAGGATTAAGCTTATTAGAAAATTTAGAGAAAAAATGTGAGCTTTACTGCATAATTAGCCAAGGAGCAAAATTAAGTTTTTATGCTGAAACCAAAGAAGATTTAAAAAAAATATGTGATGAAAAATTTAAAAATACACATTTTTTATTGGATTCTGATTTAAGCGCTGGTGTTGCTAGCGGTTCTTTTGGTATAGAAAAAACAATTATTGCGCCCTGCTCTATTTCTACTCTAGCTAAAATTAATGCAGGTTTAGCAGATACACTTTTAACCCGCTGTGTTGCCGTAGCTCTTAAAGAAAGAAAAAAAATCATTTTAGGTGTAAGGGAAATGCCTTTTTCTACCATCAATCTAGAACATATGGCAAAATTAAGTCAAATGGGTGTTATTATAGCTCCTCCGATTATCGCAAGCTATTCAAAGGCTAAAAATTTAAAAGAAATGGAAAATTTTATTATTGGAAAATGGCTTGATTTGCTCGAAATTTCTCATACTTTATATCAAAGATGGGAATAATCTAAAAATATTAAAAATATTTTTACTGTTTTTTAAGGCTATTTTCATTATATTTTGAATTTTTGGAGTTGTAATGACCTGTTTATATCCTGGAACTTTTGATCCTATTACCAATGGCCACTTAGATGTAGTAAGACGTGCTCTTAAGATATTTGATAAAATCATTATAGCTATTGCAAAAAGTGATCATAAAAAACCTTATTATAATTTAGAAAAACGTAAAAAATTAGTAGAGCTTGCTACTAAAGATATTTCAAATGTAAAAATCATCACTTTTGATAATTTGTTAGTAGATTTAGCTAAAGAATTTAAAATAAATACCGTCATACGTGGGCTTAGGGCTGTGAGTGATTTTGAATATGAATTACAAATTGGATATGCAAATCATGCCCTTTGGGATGAAATAGAAACCATTTATTTAATGCCAAGCTTAAAACATGCTTTTATTTCTAGCTCTATAGTTCGTTCTATAGTTACACACGGAGGCGATGTAAGTTCTTTGGTTCCAAAAGAAATTTTACCATTTTTAAAGGATAAAACTTGTATGTAGCATTTGAAGGAATTGATTGTGTTGGTAAAAGTACGCAAATTTCATTATTAAAAAAAATCTATAAAGAAGCTATTTTTACTTTAGAACCTGGTGGAACAAACTTAGGAAAATCTTTAAGAGATATTTTACTTCATCAAAATTTAAATCTTAAAAAAAGAGCTGAAATTTTACTTTTTTTAGCCGATCGTGCGCAACATTATGAAGAAATTATATATCCAAACAAAAATAAACTTATTATCAGCGATAGAAGTTTTATATCGGGTATGGCATATGCAGTTGATTTTGATGATGAATTACTTTTTTCTCTTAATTCTTTTGCGCTTGATCATTTTTTTCCACAAAAAATTATATTTTTAAAAGCAGATGCAAATTTGATCAAGCAACGTCTTGGAGAAAAAAATCTTGATATTATAGAACAACGCGGAATAGAATATTTTTTAAATGTTCAAAATAAATTGGAAAATATTTTATTATTTTTGCAAAACAAAATTCAAATAGAAATTTTAAAACTTAATGCAAATCAAACAATAGAAGAATTACATATCAAAATAAAGGAATTTTTAAATGATTAATGCCCTTAAAGGAATGAAGGATTTAACTGATCAAAGCGCTAAATATTATAAAAAAATTATTGAAGTTTGTGAAGATGTTGCACATAATTATGGCTTTGAATTTATCAATACACCTCATTTAGAACAAAGTATTCTTTTTAAAAGAAGTGTGGGTGAAAGCTCTGATATAGTAGGCAAAGAAATGTATGAATTTGTTGATAAGGGAGGTAATGAAGTTTGCATGCGTCCTGAAGGAACTGCTGGGGCTGTTCGTGCATACATTGAGAAAAAATTTGATAAAAATGTAAGTATTAAGCGTTGGTTTTATCATGGATCTATGTTTCGATATGAAAGACCTCAAAAAGGACGTTTGAGAGAATTCCATCAATTTGGCGTAGAAAGCTTTGGTATAAGTAGTGTTTATGAAGATGCAAGTATTATTTTAATGTTGGCTGAAATTTTTTCACGCCTTGATATTAAATTTAAACTTATTATTAATTCCTTAGGCTGCTCAAAATGTTTGCCGCCTTATAGAGAAAAACTTATTAATTATCTTGATAATCAAGAGGGATTTTGCGAAGATTGCAAAAGACGCAAGACTTTAAACCCTATACGCGTTTTAGATTGTAAAAATCCACAATGTCAAAATTTACTTAGTCAAGCTCCACTTTTGGAACAAAATTTATGCCAATGTTGCTTAGATGATTTTACCCTCTTGCAAAATATTTTAAAAGAAAATGAAATCAATTTTACATTAGATTCTAAACTTGTTAGAGGCTTGGATTATTATTCTAAAACAGCTTTTGAATTTATCAGCGATGAAATTGGCGCACAATCAGCTATAGCTGGCGGTGGAAGATATGATAGGCTCATAGAATACCTAGGAGGAAAAAGCGGTTTTGGTATAGGTTTTGCCATGGGCATAGAAAGAATTATGGCTATATTGGAACAAAAGGATGAAAAACTACAAAGAGAAGGAATTTATCTTTGTTCCTTGGATGAAGTTTATATTTCAAAAATTTTTAAAATAGCAACTAGGCTTAGAAAAAAATATAAAGTTCTTTTAAGCTATGAGGCAAAAAAACTTGCAAAACATTTAGAAAATGCCGATAAAGCTGGGGCTAAAAATTTTCTTTGTATGGGAGAAAATGAATTTAAAAATGAAAGCTTGTTTTATAAAAATTTAGAAAATAAAGATGAAAAAACTATTAAAATTTCAGATTTGGAGCAGTTTTTATGATGGATTATGGGATTCATATTTGGGGAAATGAAAATTTTATTATTAAAAATGGTAAAGTTTGTATCAATCATGAAAAAAAACCCGCTATTATTGATATCGTAAAAGATTTAAGAAATGATGGCTATAAAGGACCTTTGCTTTTAAGATTTCCACATTTAATTCAAAAACAAATTGAAAATATTTATGGAAGTTTTAATAAGGCTCGTAAAGAATTTAATTACAAGGGCAAATTTAATGCTGTTTATCCTCTAAAAGTCAATCAATATCCTGGTTTTGTTAAAAATCTTGTCAAACTTGGTAAAAAATACAATTATGGTCTAGAAGCTGGTAGTAAAGCCGAACTTCTCTTGGCTATGGCTTTTAACAATGAAGATGCCCCAATAACTGTAAATGGATTTAAAGATAGAGAACTTATCAATATAGGTTTTATTGCAGCAGAAATGGGACATAATATCACCTTAACTATAGAGGGGCTTAATGAGCTTGAAGCGATTATTGATATAGCCAAAGAACGCTTTAAACCTAAACCAAATATAGGCTTAAGAGTGCGTTTGCATTCTGCTGGTGTTGGGATATGGGCAAAAAGCGGGGGTATAAATTCTAAATTTGGACTTACTTCTACCGAGCTTATAGAAGCTGTTAATTTACTTAAGAAAAATAAATTATTAGATCAATTTACTATGATACATTTTCACTTAGGTTCTCAAATTACCGAAATTCATCCTTTAAAAAAAGCTTTAAATGAAGTTGGAAATATCTATACTGAACTTAGAAAAATGGGAGCTAAAAACTTAAAGTCAATCAATCTTGGAGGAGGTTTAGCTGTAGAGTATTCTCAATTTAAAAATGAAAATAGCAGAAACTATACGCTTAGAGAATACGCAAATGATGTAGTATTTATCCTTAAAAATATTGCAGAACAAAAAAGCGATTTAGAACCTGATATATTTATAGAAAGTGGTCGTTTTATCGCAGCAAATCACGCTGTTTTAATCGCTCCTGTTTTAGAACTTTTCTCTCAAGAGTATTCCGAAGATAAACTTTTACTTAAAGAAAAAAATCCAAAGCTTATTGATGAATTATATGATCTTTTCAAAAGCATAAAACCTTCAAGTGCTTTAGAATATTTGCACGATAGTATCGATCATTTAGAGAGCATTTTAACACTTTTTGACTTAGGGTATGTGGATTTGCAAGATAGATCCAATGCTGAAATTTTAACACATCTGATCATTAAAAAAGCTATTTTACTTTTAGGGGATAAGCAAAATCCTACCGATTTACTTGCCATACAAGATGAAGTACAAGAAAGATATTTAGTTAATTTTTCGCTTTTTCAAAGTTTGCCTGATTTTTGGGGATTAGAGCAAAATTTTCCTATCATGCCCCTTGATCATTTAGACAAAGAACCAACAAGAAGCGCAAGTATTTGGGATATTACTTGTGATAGTGATGGGGAAATTTCATATTCTAAAGATAAGCCTTTGTTTTTACATGATATTGATGTAGAAAAGGAAAATTATTTCCTAGGCTTTTTTCTTGTAGGAGCTTATCAAGAAGTGCTTGGAATGAAACACAATCTTTTTACCCATCCTACTGAAGCGATTATTAGCATTGATGAAAAAGGCTATGAAATCGAAGGGATTATCGAAGCTCAATCCATACTCGATACACTTGAAGATCTTGATTATGACATCCATGAAATTATGGATATACTCAACGAAAGAATTAGTAATTCAAAATTAGTCAGCGAAAAACAAAAAAAGCACATCTTAGGGGAACTTTACTTATTTTTAAATGATAATGGCTATTTAAAAAGTATAGATGGAAAAGAGGATTAACCTAAAGTTTTCAAAACTTTAGGTTAATTTATCTACTTATTTAGCGTCCAAGTAAATATACCTTTATCTGTCTCAATAGTAAATTCAATAACAGAATTTATATTGCAATTAATTGGAAAATTTAAAATTTCAGAAAATTTTAATTCTTTAGGCAAATCTTTCTCAAAATTAAATTTTGGAAGCCCCATAATGTTGCTACCAATGTTACTTGGGATCCCAACCATAGAACTAAATCCGTAAAGCATTTTTGCATTTCCTGCTAATGCTATATTGCATTTTCCTCTATTAATTTTTAAATTTTTAATAACAATGTCATCTTTAGCTTGAATTTTTAATGCAGGTTGATTAATATTATCTTGTACATTTATATTATGGAATTCAAAACTCAAAAGATCATCTCCGCTACTATTACTACTGCAAGAAGATAAAATAAAAATTAAACCTAGAAAAATAAGAAAAACTTTAAGCATTTTTGTTCCTTTATATATTTTGTTATTAAAATTAAAATTCAAATCAATATTTCTTCACCTCCTTTTTTTATTTTTAAATTATTCTTTCCATAAAGCCACAAAAAATGATCTATTTGTCTATTATTAAATTTATCCAACTTATAAAAAGTTCTAAAACTTTCTAAAGCCTTAATTAAATTTTCATATTTTTTTAATATTTCACCTGTAATTTCAAAATCACAAAAATGCTCTTTAGCGAAAAAATGAATTAAGCTTTTTTGCACAAATTTATCATAAATAACATAATTTTCTTGATCGTGGTGAAAACAATATTTACTTGCAAAAGAATATAAAAAACATTGCTTTCCTTTTGTATCTTTAAAGTTGGCAATCTTTTCTATCACATTAATATTTTTTTCTTTTAAGTCTTTGTCAATGTTTAAAGATAAAATATGTTT
The DNA here is from genome assembly GCF_022369435.1 of Campylobacter sp. RM10537. Classification (NCBI taxonomy): domain Bacteria; kingdom Pseudomonadati; phylum Campylobacterota; class Epsilonproteobacteria; order Campylobacterales; family Campylobacteraceae; genus Campylobacter; species Campylobacter molothri. The sequence continues at coordinate 689,365 of NZ_CP059597.1, forward strand.
AGAAACTTCATAAATTCCAAGCATTCTTAAATTAGTGCTATAAAAACTATCTAAAACACAAACTTTTAAAAGTATGGATTTTTCATTATCATTTTTAGAATTTTCTTGAAAAATTTCTTCTATTAGTTTTTCTTGTTTTCTATAATGCTTATAAATTTCCAAACTTTCAAATTCCGTTAGAGTGTTTAAAACCAAATTAATCATTATTTTGCCTTAATTATAAAAAATTAAAATAAAAATTATATACCCCCCCCCCTATAAAATATTTCTTAAAAATATATTCATTTATAAATTTCTGTTTTAAATAAAAATTTAAAAAAACTAAATATATTACCATTTTTCACGCTTTTTGTTTTTTTGTTTATTTTTTTCATCTTCTTATTTTAAACCATGTATTTTTTAGATAAAATAAAAATAAAAAAGGAAAGATATGCTAACCAAAAGATCTCAAGTTTTAGAAGAATCAATCACTCTAGCTATAGCTTCTCTTGCAAATGAGCTAAAGGCTAAGGGTGAAGATATCATCAGTTTTTCAGCCGGAGAGCCTGATTTTGATACCCCAAAAGCCATAAAGAATGCTGCTATTGCCGCTATTGAAAAAGGTTGTGGAAAATATACGGCAGTTCCTGGCATTAAAGAAGTTTTAAAAGCTGTTCAAACTAAATTAAAAAAAGACAATGCTTTAGACTATGAAACAAGTGAAATTGTGATTAATGTCGGTGCTAAACATTCCCTTTTTCAATGCATAGAATGTTTAGTTGAAAAAGATGATGAAGTTATCATTCCTACGCCTTATTGGGTTAGTTATCCGGAAATGGTTAAATTTGCAGAAGGAAAACCCGTATTTATCGAAGGTTTAGAAGAAAATGGCTTTAAAATCACTGCTGAACAACTTCAAAAGGCCATAACTCCAAAAACAAAAGTTTTAATGCTAAATTCCCCATCAAATCCCATAGGTTCAATTTATAGCAAAAAAGAACTTTTAGAGATTGCTGAAGTTTTAAAAAATACAAATATAGTAGTTTTAAGCGATGAAATGTATGAAAAACTTCGTTATGATAATACCGAATTTATAGCATTTGCAAGCTTAAATGAAGATACTTTAAAACGTACAGTAACGATTAATGGGCTTAGTAAATGCGGTGCTATGCCTGGTTGGAGATTTGGTTATATGGCTAGCAAAAATAAGGCCTTAAATTCAGCTGTTAAAAGATTGCAAGGGCAAAGCACTTCTAATATCTGTTCCATCACACAATACGCCGCCATTCCTGCACTTAATGGAGAATGCGATCAAGATATAGAAACTATGCGTCAAGCTTTTGAAAAGCGTCGTAATATAGCTTTAGATATCTTAGAAAAAATTCCAAATATTAGTTTTTACAAACCTGAAGGTGCGTTTTATCTTTTTATCAATATACAAAAAATTGAAAAAGATTCTATGAAATTTTGCAAAAAACTACTCGAGGAAGAAAAAGTAGCTGTTGTTCCAGGAGTTGGTTTTGGCATGGATGGATATTTTAGAATTTCTTATGCTACAAGTGAAGATTTGATTAAAAAAGGTTTAGAAAGAATTGCGAAATTCGTAAAAAATTATCATTAAATAAATATTGCAAATTTAACAAAATAAATTTTTGTTAAATTTGAACTTTAGGTTTTTTAAGGATAGTATTTATTCTTTGGATATTATCTGACTTGCTTAAACTAAGTCTTACTATAGAATCTTCCAATCCACCTAAAGAATGTGAAATATCAGCTTTTAAGCTTATCATATCTAAAGTATTTAGCTCTATTCTTTGATTTTGCACTTCAAACCAAATTTTACCGCTTAAAACTTGAACATGAATGTCAAATGGAGCTTTATGCTCTCTCATGATACTATCTTTAGCAAGTAAGATTTGTATTTCTTTGCCTCTTTCATCATCGATTAAAACATTTATTTTAACCTCTTTTGGACTAAAATTTGCCTTATTCCATTGAGTTATTTTCATAAATTCTCCTTTATTGTCTCCACCAAAAATCCTGCTTAAACTCATCGCCTATTTTATAACTTTCTCCCATTTTTGGCGTTATAAAAGCTATATCAAGATTTTTATAAAGAAATTCTACAACCTCATTCCAAGCATGAGTTCCTGCTAAAAATCTTCCCCAATGTATAGGCATTAAAGCTTTTGCATTTAGATCTTTTGCTTCTTGTAAAATTTGATCTGGAAAAGAATGCGAAAAAGGCCAAGCTTTATTAAATTGTCCGCTTTCAAGACAAACAAGATCAAATTCTTTAAAATATTCTCCAATTCTTTTAAAATGTGTAAAATATCCACCATCGCCACTAAAAAATACTTTTTTATCTACGCTTTTAAATTCCATCACAAAAGAAGCCCAAAGGGTTTTATTTTTACCATCTCCACGACTAGAGCTATGTTGTGAAGGTGTTGCGATGATATTTAAATCATTAAATGCAATGCCTTCCCACCAATCAAGCTCTATGATCTTTTTTTCACTCACTCCATAGCTTTTAAGATAATTTCCTACTTTTAAAGGTGTGATAAAAAATTTCGCTTTATCTTTTAAGGACTTTATGCTTTTTGCATCCAAATGATCAAAATGAGAATGCGTTATAATCACTGCAAAAATTTCACTAAAATCATCCGCACTATAAACAGGAGCATTTTTAAAAGCACGGTTTATAAAAGAAAAAGGTGAAGCGTGAGTATTAAAAATAGGATCAATTAAAATTTTATACTCTTTATAACTTACAAAAATCGAAGAATGCCCCAACCAAGTAATATGAGGTGAATTAAAATCGCTTAAATTGGGTTTATAAAAAGGAAGTTTAAAAGGAGCAATGGCATTTTTAGGGTAAAGAAAATAATACTTCAAAATTTCTTTAAAAGAAACCTTAAATCCCGCATGACTTTTGTTATTTTCATTTAGAAATATTTCGTATTTGCCTTGCACTCTTTTAGCTTTGAGTCTTTCTTTGCCATCGCAAAGATCAAATTTATAATACATGTTCTTTAATTTCTTCGCGGATCATATTAAACATTTTATTTATAATCTTATCTTTAAAATTGGAATTATTGTTAAATTCATTGAAAAAAACCGAATTTAAAAACAAGACCTTTTGAAATTGTTCATTAAAAATTTCTTTAAATCTAATATGAGCATTTTGGATATCTGCGGATTTTAAAGAATTGCGATCTTCTTCATTTTCTACAATTTTATTTTTAATATTATAAAGAATTTCTGCTCTTTCATTTTCTTCTTTAAAATTTATACCGCCTTGCTTGGTATTGAATTCTTTTATAATATTAAGAAGTTCTTCTAATTGACTTTGAGGTTTATTGGAAGTATTAAGCATGTTAGGCTTTAGTTCTCCATTGCCTTTTAAAATGATATCTTTGGTTGCTTCAAGCTCTATGCGATAAGCTTCTAAGCTTATATTATCTAAAATTTCACCCATAGCTTGTGCTTTTGGTAAGATGATCTTAGAAATAAGTTTTTTAAGTAAGATATTAAGTTTTTCTAATTCACTATCTTCATAAGGCAAAACTTGCGCAAGAAAAGAATATGCATTGATGTATTTTTTTGCTTTATTGTAAAAATCTATTTTTACTTCTTCATCTTTTGCATTAAAACGCATTATCATTTGATCTAATTTAGCATGGATGATATTTTCTCTTTCTTTTCTTAAAATAGCACTAGCAAAATCGTCAATTTCTATCTGAGTATAAATTTCATAGCTATTGAGCTCTGCTTTAAGATCATAAATTTTATCCTCACTATCTATATCTTTAAATAAATAAGTTTGTTCATAAAAAACACTAAAAGATTTTTCTATATCTTCATGAGTATTGACAAAATCTAAAACAAAAGTATCAAATTTATTTTGGCAAATTCTATTAAGCCTTGATAAGGTTTGAACGGCACTGATTCCACTTAAGGCTTTATCAACATACATTGTATGCAAAAGCGGTTCATCAAATCCGGTTTGATACTTTTGTGCAACGATTAAAAAACGATACTCATCTTTTTTAAATTCTTCTTTTAAGATAGATTCTGAAAAACCATTTAAAGAACTTTCGCTATAAGTTTCACCTTCAAAATTTAAATCCCCAGAAAAAGCTACTATGGCTTTAAATTGAGGATAATATTGGCTTAAATACCTTTTAAAAGTCAAATAATACTTCACAGCATTTTCTCTTGAGCTAGTAACAACCATAGCTTTTGCTTTTGCTGCGATCTTTTTAAAGCTATTTTGAAAGAAATGCTCGATCATGATTTTTGACTTTTCTTCTATGGCTTCGATATTGCCTTGCACATAGGCTTTTAATTTTGCATTGGCTCGTTTTTTATCGTATTTTGGATTTTCATTTGTATTTGATACGATTTTATAGTAACTTTTATAAGTGGTGTATCCTTTAAGCACATCAAGTATAAACTTCTCTTCTATAGCTTGTTTCATAGGATAAAGATGAAAAGGAATAAATTGTTTAATGCCATCAACCATACAAGCATTTCCAAACATTTCTAAAGTTGTTGATTTTGGTGTCGCTGTAAATGCAAAATATGATGCGTTAGGTTGAAATTTTTTACTTTTGATAAGCTCGATAATCTCATCTTCTAAATTCTCATTTTCTTCAGCACTTTTGCTTCTAATAACCTCTGACATTTTTTCTGTATTTTTTCCACCTTGGCTAGAATGTGCTTCATCGATGATAATGGCAAAATTTTTATCTTTAAATTCTTTGACTTCATCTAAGATATATGGAAATTTTTGAATAGTAGTGATGATGATCTTTTTACCCTCTTCTAAGGCACTTTTAAGCTGTTTGCTTCCTTGTGTTATCGCCTCTACTACGCCTTGTTTGTTTTCAAAAGTTTTGATCGTGTCTTGAATTTGTCGATCAAGAATTTTTCTATCAGTTACTACTATGGTAGTATCAAAAACATTTTTTAATTTCTCATTTTGCATTCTATGTAAGCTTACAAGATTGTGTGCAAGCCAAGCTATAGAATTACTCTTTCCACTTCCTGCACTGTGTTGGATCAAGTAGCGTTTTCCTACTCCATTTTCTTTAAGATCTTTAAGCAGTTTTTTAACAAGATCAAATTGATGATATCGAGGAAATATTATTGCATCTTTATCTTTTAAAATTTGCGCAAAATTAAAAAACAAATCCATTAAAGTATCTTTTTTAAAGATCTCTTCCCATAAATATGCCGTTTTCATCCCTTCACTTGGCGGGTTACCAGCTCCGCTTGGTAGCCCTATTTTACCGCTTGAGTTATTTAATCCGCGATTGAAAGGTAAAAATTTCGTAGCATTTTTTTGTAGCTTAGTGCTCATATAACAAAGATCACTATCTAGAGCAAAATGTATGATAGAATGACTAAATATAGGCTCTTTTGGATCCCTATCTTCTTTGTATTGATTTATAGCATCATATACATTTTGTCCGGTAAGGTAATTTTTAAGTTCTAAGGTGATGATGGGTAGGCCGTTTAAAAATATCACCATATCGAGTGAGTTTTTATTGTAAGTGCTATAATACAATTGACGAACAACCGAAAAAATATTTTGTGTATAATTATACAAACTTTGCTCATTTGCATCGGTATTTGGCTTTGAAAAGGCTAGATGGATTTTTACCCCTTTGATCTCTACATAAGTTTGCAAAGCTTTAAGCATACCTTGATTTTGAATTTGTGAAGAAACACGCTTATAAATTTCTTTTTTATAGTCTTCACCTAAACGCTTTTTAAGCTCTTCTAATGCTTTATTTTGCGTAGCTTGTAAAAATTTTTCAAAAAGCTCTACATCAAGACTTAAATTTTTATCATAATCTTGAGAGCTTCTTTTTATATAGCCATTTTGGTTTATCAGGTATGATTCTATAAATTCTTCAAAATCTTTTTCTTGGTAATTAGTCATTGTTAATCCTTAAACTTATTTTTCTAAAAACTCATCAATAATTTTTAAAATTACCTTAAAATTTTCAAAATCTTCTTCTGTTCCATGTTTGCAAATCCAATCGCACATTTCTTGTTTATTATTTATTTGACGATTTATGATTTTATCATTATTTTTTATGATGCTAATGGTGTCATTTTGATTATGTTTTTCTAAGAATTTTTCAAACAAATCACACTTAAAAAGATTTTCTATTCCTTTATTGAAAAAATTTCCTTCAAAAAGTGGCATTTTATTAATTCTTAGTTTTTTTCCAATCCATCTTTTTTGAGCTTTATTTTCTTCTGGATCATGCAATATTAAAACTTTATTTTTTAAAAAATTTTGATTAGCTTCTAAAAATTTTTCCGCACCAAAAAGTGCCTTATTATTTGAATTTTTAGCACCATTTTTATTTTCAAATCCAATTTGTTCTATCTCTATTTTTTCACTTAAATCATTTCTATTAAAAATTTCAATTGCTTTTTTAATATATTTAACATCGGTTTTACCCTCCACAAAAACTATAGGTTTTTGCATAGATTTTATTTTATTATTTATATCTTCTTCAAAAGTCTTTGTTTTTGTAAATGCTTCGTAAGCTTTTTGAAATTCACTAAATCTTTCCGCACTTATCCTTATGCCACTTGGCATTTCAAGCAAATCAAAACCATCATCTTTAAATTCTTTTTGCATACCTAAAACAAAAAGCGGAGAATGAGTTGTGATAATAAATTGAATTTTTGGAAATAATTTAATTAAACTAGGTAAAACTTCACTTTGCAAATTACTATGTAAATGCACATCAATTTCATCGATAGCAACTATCCCTTCAAGTTGATCAATGCTTTTATTAGATGAATCTGTATGTCTTACGATATTGATAAACAAATTTAAAAGTGTGAGCTCTCCTAAAGAAAGTTGTTTGATATTCTTTAGAAAAAATTCTTGATTTTTACGAATTGCAATTCTACTATTGAAATTTCTAGGACCTATACTAAAATGTAAAGCTTCATCTTGCTTAATTTCTTGTAAAATTTTATTGATTGCTTGCCATATATTCTCATCTTTTCCATTTTGAGCCATTATATCTAAGACTATATCCAAGATATAAGAATAATTTTTTTCAACTGAAGTTACGATTTCTAATTCTTTATTATACACATCATTATAAAATTTTTTTTCTTTGAAATTTACATCAAAATTCGGATTTTTCCAAAAAGGTTCTTCATATCTATTTGCAGGTTGGTAATAATGTGCTTGAGTATGCCATTCTTGTCGCAATTTTTCTATGCTATTTGCATCAAAATAAGTAGTTTCTTTACCAAACTTTGTTTCTAAATTAAAAGAGCAAAAATTTTTAATATCATCAGTATCACAATTAACATAATCTATATATTCTATAGGTTTTTCTATATTTTTACTTTTATATTTTATTATTGCAAAGCCTTTATCCTCATTAAAACTAAGATTTAAACCGCCATTTATTTTATAAAATTTTCTATTAGCATTTTCCATCTTAGCAACATTATTAAACAATTTAGCGACAATTTCATAAAAACTATCTATAACATTTGAAAGCAAAGTAGTCTTACCACTCCCATTTTTACCGACAATTACTATAGGTTTTGGATTTCCTTCTTCAGTGAAACTAGCAGTAAATTCAAGATTTTTTATAGCAGAGATATTTTTAACAATCATTTTTTCTAAATACATCTTTTCTCCTTTACTTTAAATCCATTCTGCCGCAGACGGCTTCGTTTATGAGTGTGGTTTTGTATTCTTTTATGAGTTCGATTTGCTTTTTGATTTTTGTTATAAGAGAGTCGATTTTTTCGCATTTTTCATCTAAGAAATTTGCGATTTGCTCTTGCTCTTTTAATGGTGGGATAGGAATTTTGATATCTTTTAAATTTGAAGCATATATATGAACTATAATTTCCCCTTTAGAGTCAATACCTTTTAAAGATTTAACATATTTTGTATTTAACGCATAAGAAAGAAATAAAGCATTATTTTTCTTTTGTCTAAAAATAATCACATCTCCACCCGCAAATGCTTTTTCTTTGCCTAGATAAACAATATTTTTTCCTATATCTTCTTTAGTTTCCCCTGAACCGGCAAAAAGAATATCTCCATTATGTATAGATGTTATATTTTGTGCTGTTTCTGTAGAAATTCTAGATTTTAAAGCTGTGGTGCTGATTTCATACTTTGTATAAATATCTCCATAATGAATAGCAGGCTCCCCATCTTCGATTAAATCTTGTCGTGATATTCCATTTCCTTTAAGAAATATTCCAAAATTTGCAAGTCTAACCATTTCCCAATGTTCTGGAATTTCGCCAAGCCATTCTATACCGCTGTTTTTTAATTTTACATTTTTATCAAGCCCTTTGGTGATGGTTTCATTTATCAAGGCTTGTTTTTGTTCTTGCAAAAGCGAGAGGAGTTTTTCTTTTTTCTCTATAAAATTTTGGATTTTTTCGCATTTTTCATCCAAGAAATTTGCGATTTGCTCTTGCTCTTTTAATGGCGGAAGTATTAATGGAATATCTAAAAGATGTTCTTGTCTTAAATTAATTCTCGTAAAACCACTGCAATTGGATAGAAAATATCTCTTATAAGTTAAGCTGATGAAAATATAATTTAAAAATAAGGGATAAGCCGATTTTTCAACCCTAAATCCCTTGCAAAAAGTATTTAAATAAACTTCTTTATCATCTAAATAAATAGCGGTTTTTCCGATATCATCAAATGTTTCGCTAGTCTGTAGAAATAAAATATCATTTTTCAATACTTTATTTTGAGTTTCCAAATCACCTATGCTTACATATTCCATTTTATTTGAATCAATTATTATATTATTGCATACATTTGTAAAAGTGATATAAGGCTTAAATCCTTTTTGATATTCTCGATTAAAATCTTTGGCAGTTTTGCCCGTAAGTCCTCCAAAAATATATCCTACATAACGTAATCTTTTTATCTCCCAATGTTCTGGAATTTCGCCAAGCCATTCTATGCCGCTATTTTTTAAATTTTTCATTGCATGATCTCGCCTAAAAGTTCCTGAACTTCTTTTTCTAAGGCTCTTAGTTCGTTGTCTATCTCGTCCAAACTTCTTGGTGGTGTGTAGGTGTAAAAATATTTGTTAAAAAGTATTTCATACCCTACGCTTGCACTTTCCCAAGCGATCCAAGAATTTTTTACATAAGGTTTTACTTCATTTTCATAATACTCGCGTATATCTTGCTTGAGTGGAATTTTTTCTGTATTGTTGGTTTTATCGTTATCTATAAGACAATTTTCTTCACTTTTTTTGAGTTTTACGCCTAGAAATTTTATAAATTCTTCTTTACTTTCAAATTCTTTAGGATTTTTTTCCAATTCTTTTAATTTTTCTAAAATTTTGTCTTTATCTTTAAGTTTTGCAAATCTTTCATCAAGCTCTAAATTTTCGATACTTTTTGGCTTTTCTATAGTGATTTTAGTATAACCAAATTCGATATTGTCTAAAATTTTGCTGTCTTCATTGCTGATGTTTTCCAAAAATAATTCAGTGATTTTTTCTAAGTGTTCTTTTGTCATCTCATTTTGTTTTGAACCCAAAGATTTTTTCATCTTAGAATAATACTTTTGGCTTGTTGCGTTGATAAGCTGAATTTTACCTCTTTTGTGTTTTGGTTTTTTATTGGCAAGGATCCAAATAAAAGTCGGAATTCCTGTATTGTAAAACATATTTGTAGGTAGTGCGATTATAGCCTCTAGATAATCATTTTCAATGATATGTTTTCTAATGGCCACCATACCGCTATCAGAATTAAAAAGCGAGCTACCATTATGCACACTAGCGATACGTGAACCTATAGAAGTATCAAATTTCATTTTGCTAAGCATATTTAGCAAAAACATCATTTGCCCATCACTTTTGCTTGTGATACCTACGCTAAATCTAGGATCATCGCAAATTGAATTTGAGCCTTTCTTTTCAACCCTTAGAATTTTTTGATCGTTTTCCCAAGATTTTCCATAAGGTGGATTGGTCAGCATAAAATCAAATTTTGTCTCTTTGTGCTGATCATCGCTTAAGGTTGAGCCGTATTTGATATTGTTAGGATCTTCGCCTTTTATCAGCATATCGGCTTTACATATGGCGTAAGTTTCTGGGTTGATCTCTTGTCCATAGAGATAAATTTTTGCTTTAGATTGTATGAGGCCTTGAGGATCTGTGATGAATTCTTTTGATTCGGTTAGCATTCCACCACTTCCGCAGGCATTGTCATAGATGAGAAAAATCTTATCTGGTTTGTTGATTTGTTCTTTTACGGGTAAAAATACAAGATGTGTCATAAGATCTATAATTTCTCTTGGGGTAAAGTGCTCCCCTGCTTCTTCGTTGTTTTCTTCGTTAAATTTACGAATGAGTTCTTCAAAAACATATCCCATACCAAGGTTACTTAAGCCTTCTTGTATAACATTGCCTTTGCTATCTAGTATAGGTGCTATGGATAAATTTATCTTAGGCGAGCAAAATCTTTCTATAACACCAAAAAGAATATTGGCATTTTCCAATCTATCTAGCTGATTTTTAAATTCAAATTTGGAAATGATATCTTTGATATTTTCACTAAAGCCATCAAGGTAATTTTCAAAATTTACTCTTATATTTTTAGGATCATTTAAAAGAGTTTGCAAGGTAAATTTAGAATAATTATAAAAGCCTAAGCCATTGCCTGTGCTCATACCTAAAAAATCAAAACTATCTATTTTATCTTTAAATTGCTCGTAAAGATCTAAAATCTTATCTTTTGTAGGCTCTAAAATCACATCCACTCTTCTTAAAACAGTCATAGGCAAGATAATATCGCGATATTTTCCCTTAACATAAACATCGCGAAGCAAATCGTCTGCTACTCCCCATATGAAATTTATGATTGGTTGAAAACGAGCTGTATCCATAAAATTCCCTTAAAAATAAAAAGAATTATAGGAAAATTTTGCTAAAAGTCATTTAAAAAATATTTGAATTTTAAAGGCCAAGCTAAAAAATAGCTTGGCGTGAAGATATAAAGAAGATTATTCTACTTCAGCATCGATAACATCATCGTCTTTTTTCTTTTTATCGTTAGCTTGTGCATCATCTTTTTTATACATATTTTCAGCTAATTTGTGAGAAACTTCGCTTAAAGCTTTCATTTTGCTTTCGATTTCTTCTTTGCTTGAATTTTCATTTTTTAAAGTCTCTCTTAGATCATCTAAAGCTTTTTGTATATTTGCTTTTTCATCTTCTGGAACTTTTTCTCCAAGCTCATTTAAAGATTTTTCAACTTGATGCGCTAAGCTATCTGCTGCATTTCTTGCATCTACAGCTTCTTTACGTTTTTTATCTTCTTCTTTGTGAAGTTCTGCATCTTTTACCATTTTTTCGATTTCTTCTTCACTTAGACCGCTTGAACCTGTGATTTTAATCTCTTGTGCTTTACCTGTTGCTTTATCTTTAGCAGAAACGGTTAAAATACCATTTGCATCGATATCAAAAGTTACTTCAATTTGTGGCATACCGCGTGGTGCTGGCGGAATTCCTTCAAGATTGAAATTTCCTAAAGATTTATTGTCACGGCTGAATTCTCTTTCACCTTGTAAAACATTGATAGTTACGGCACTTTGATTATCTTCTGCAGTTGAGAAAACTTGCTCTTTTTTGGTTGGGATGGTTGTGCCTTTTTCTATGATCTTAGTCATCACACCACCTAAAGTTTCAATACCTAAAGAAAGTGGAGTTACATCAAGTAAAAGCACGTCTTTAACATCACCTTTTATAACTGCACCTTGGATAGCTGCACCAATAGCCACAACTTCATCAGGATTTACAGATTTGTTAAGATCTTTTCCAAAAGCTTTTTTAACTTCTTCTTGGACTAAAGGAACGCGAGTAGATCCCCCTACCATAACGATTTCTTTAATTTCATCTTTTTTAAGTCCCGCATCATCAACTACTTCATTAATTTTAGCAATAGTTTCAGCTACTAAACTTTCTATCATGCTTTCAAATTTGGCTCTAGTGATAGTTTTTGTTAAGTGTTTTGGACCACTTGCATCAGCTGTAATAAATGGTAAGTTAATGTTAGTTTCATTAGCTGAGCTAAGTTCTTTTTTAGCATTTTCAGCTGCTTCTTTTAAACGTTGTAAAGCCATTACATCATTTTTAAGATCGATTCCTGTTTCATTTTTAAATTCACTTGCAAGAAAATCGATTAATTTATTATCAAAATCATCTCCACCTAAGAAAGCATTACCACCAGTTGATAAAACTTCGACTACATTATCGCCTGTTTCAAGTACGGTAACATCAAATGTACCACCACCCAAATCATAAACAACGATTTTTTCGCTATCTTTTTTATCAAGTCCATATGCTAAAGCTGCGGCTGTTGGTTCATTGATAATCCTTAAAACGTTAAGCCCTGCGATGGTTCCAGCTTCTTTAGTTGCCTTTCTTTGCGCATCATTAAAATAAGCAGGAACAGTGATAACTGCATCCACTACAGTTTCGCCCAAGAAAGCTTCAGCATCTTCTTTTAACTTCATCAAAACCTTTGCTGAAATTTCTTGTGGAGTATAAATTTTTCCTGCAATTTCAATTGCACAAGCTCCATTTCTTTCAGTAATATGATAAGGAAGTCTGCTTTTAGCTTCTTTAGCTGCTTCTTCGTTGATCATCAAACCCATAATTCTTTTAATAGAATATATAGTTTTTTCAGGATTGGTTACAGCTTGACGCTTTGCACTATCTCCAACTAAAATTTCACCCTTGTCAGTAAAAGCCACTACTGAAGGAGTTGTGTTTTTACCTTCTTTATTTGGAATTACTTTATTTTCTCCGCGTTCATAAACAGAAACACAAGAATTAGTTGTTCCTAAATCTATACCTATAACTTTACTCATTTTTTATCCTTTCGATTATAATTTATTTTGCTACACTTACTTTTGTTGGGCGTATCACGCGATCGTTAATTTTATATCCTTTTTGTAAAACTTGCACGATACTTCCGCTTTCATGATCCGCACTATCTACATGAAACATTGCTTCGTGTAAATTTGGATCAAAGTCTTTTAATTCTTCTATGGTTTTAATACCATTTTTTTCAAGTTTTTTAACAAACAAATCTAAAGTATTTTGCACTCCTTCTTTGATTTTTAAACTAATTTCATCTTTTGCTTCAACATTTAAAGCCGCCTCTAAAGCATCTAAAACATCAAGCAAATCTTTCGCAAAGCCTTCATTAGCATAAAGCATTGCGGTAACTTTTTCTTTTTCCATTCTTTTTTTGATATTTTCAAATTCAGCGTTTGCACGCATATATCTATCTTTTAATTCATCGAATTCTTTTTGCAATTTATCTTGTTCATTTTCTTCATTGCATGTATTTTCTTCTTGCAAATTTTCGCATTCTTGTGAATTTTCATTTTCGACTTCTTGCTTTTGTTCGCTCACGCTGCCTCCTTTATTTGTTTTAATATTTTTTTATAATCAGTATAAACACTACCTGCTAAGATAATATTTACATCTTCGCCCAAAAATTGCCCATCTACTTTAAGCCCCATAAATCCTTCTTTAAACAAAGGTTCAAATTCTAAGCTATCTTTGAAATAATGGTGCACACCGCAATCTAAGAGCTTAACAAATTCATCGTTTTGATAAATTTGATAAGCTCTTTCCTCATTGCTTCTATAATAAATCAAATTTTGTCTTAAACAAGTTATTTTATCTACAAGCTCCATAAAAGAAACTCTTAAAGCTATATTTTCTATGCTAAAAAGATCAAAACCGATTAAGGTTTTTAAAAATTCCCAAGCTTCTTTGGTGTATTTTAATACAAGTTCTTCATCTTCAAAATCCAAAATTATAAATTTAGCATTGAGATTAAAAATTTCTTTTAAGATTAAATTTCTACCTCCATAGACCAAGCAATAAATTTCAAATTCTTTGCTTAATTCTTTTAAAAAAACCTCATTAGTAATCTTAATAAGATTTTCATTTTGTTTTTCTTTCCAATAATTTTGCCAATAATTTTGCATTGTTAAAACAGTTGGAATTCTACCGCTACTTATATGAAGTTGAGTGATCAATCCTTCATCGCTCAATCTTTTCAAATAAACGCGTATAGTTGATGCTGGAATGCATAAATTTAAATTAAGTTCGCTAGAACCTATAGGAACATTATCTAATAAATAAGTTTCGATAATAGAATCTAAAATCAAATCTTTTTTATCGTGATTTTTCATAACTTCCTTCCTTTAAAATTAGCACTCTCTTTTTTAATTGCTAAGGTTATTATACAACTTTGAGTGTTATTTTGTCAAGTATATATGTAAAAAAATTTACTTAATTTAATTTAGTCTATATAACTAAAGTTTTATGAGTTAATATTATACAATATATTTTATTAACTTATATAAAGACACATTGAAAATATAAAAAATTCAATGTGTTATAAATTTATGGGGATTAAATTTGCATAAAAAGTTTGATATCTTTGTATTCTATTTTTTCTTGATCAAGTAAAAGTTCTGATAGTTTTAAAATTTTTTCTTTCATAGGACTTAAGAATTCATCCACTTCTTTTTTATATTCATCCAAATTAGCCTGTTCTATCATATCAAAATTAACCATATATTCTAGTAATTCTTTGATTTTTAAAAAGTCATTTTGTGAGTTTGTGTAGCTTTCATTGTAGATTAAATTCATAGCTCTAGAACCAGCTAAATAAACCTTGATACGATTAATAAGTTCAGATTTTGATCTAATATTTTTTTCATATTCTTTAAAGCGATCTTCAATAAGAGTAAATTTTTCAAATCCTATATCAAAATAATACGCACTTAAAGCTTTAGCGGCTTGATAAGTAGCTTGAATTTTCTTTTCTTCGTCATTAAAAGTTAAAATTTTCTTTTTACCTATAAGCACTTTATTAAGCACAGCATAAAAATCATTTTCTTCAACCAAAGTGCTATTTCTTCGTAAGGCATTAATTGCCGCTTCATTAACTAAAGTTTCAAGCCCTGCTCCGCTAAAACCAACGCTTGCTTTAGCAATTTTATTTAAATCAACATTGTTATTTTTATCTTTCATATAAATTTTTAAAATTCTAAGTCTATCTCTAAAATCAGGCAAAGATAAAAAAATTCTTCTATCAAAACGTCCTGAACGCAATAAAGCTGGATCCATAAGCTCTATTTTATTTGTAGCTGCTATAACGATAACGCCATTATTGTCTTCAAAACCATCCATTTGAGTTAAAAGCTGATTTAAAGTGCTATCTCTTTCAACATTTGACATTTCGCCTCTTGCTTTTCCTACTGCATCAATTTCATCAATAAAAATAATACTTGGCGCCATCATCTTAGCTTTAGAAAAAAGCTCTCTAACTCTTTTAGCACCCATCCCAACATAAATTTCTACAAAACTAGAGCCACTTTGATAAAAAAACGGAACCCCAGCTTCTCCTGCAACAGCTTTAGCTATGAGAGTTTTTCCTACTCCTGGGGGTCCAACCATCAAAACTCCTTTAGGCATTTTTACGCCAAATTCTTTATATTTTTTAGAATTTTGCAAAAAATCTACCAATTCGCTTAATTCCATTTTTACTTCATCAACGCCTGCAACATCTTTAAAGGTTATATTTGAAATTACGGGCTTGATATTAGAACTCTCTAATTGAGTATTTTGACTTAAATTGGATGCTTTATTTGTAGAAATTGGATATTTGGCAATTTCTTTTTTTTTCAAAAAAGAAAAGATTAGAAAAAATAAAATAATTAAAATAATAAAAATACTTATTATCCATAAAGTATTATCTTTTTTTATCTCAACTGGAACTTTAGTTAAAAGGGTTTTTAGATCTATTCCATCTTTAATAACTGCATAATTTCCTTCTTTGGTTTTTAACAAAACTTCTTCACTATTTATAATAGCTTTTTGGATTAAATTTTGACTTAAAAGACTTTGGTAAAGACTTTCATCAATATATTTTGGTTCATTTTTAATATATAAAATTCCAAAAAGAACACATAAAATCAAAAAAGATATTAGTATGATTTTTTTATTTTTCATTTCTTAGCCTTGTAAATTTGAAAAATTATATTTTTCTTGTATTTCATATCGGTCTATTAATAACCATTCTTTAGCTATATCACGATCGCTTTTTATTTTTATTTTATTAAAAAATTGGTCATAGCCCTCAAAAAGACCATCTTTTTGAGTTTCGACTAAAATTTCAAGTGGAGCTTTATTTTTCTTTCTAAATTCATAATTATTTTTTTCTACAATATCTTTTAAAAGATTTAATCTTTCTTTGGCCACATCCCCACTCACAAGATCTTCTTTCATGGTAGCTGAGTGAGTATTATTTCTAGGACTAAAAATAAAAGCGTGTATATGAGTGAGTGGAAAATTTTTAAAATGATTTAAAGCTTCACTCCATATATATTCGCTTTCCCCAGGATGCCCTACGATAAAATCAGTCCCTAAAGCAAAACCCTTACTTGCTATATGGTCAAAAAGTTTTAAATCATTATCAGTATGCGAACGCCTTCTCATAATACGTAGCATTTTTTCACTGGTATGTTGTAAAGCAATATGCAAATGTTTTTCAATCCAAGCTTCATTTAAAATTTCTAAAAAACTTTCATCAATTTGTGCAGGCTCTAAGCTACCAAGTCTTATACGCTTTATACCTGAAATTTTTCCCATTTTTTGTAAAAGTTTTCCTAAGGTTGTACCATTTTTTATACCATAAGATCCTATATTAGTCCCTGTTAAAACGATCTCAGAATAACCATTTTGTGCAAGAATTTCTACTTGTTTTAAAAGATCTTTTTCTTCTACGCTTCTTGATTTACCTCTTACACTAGGAATAATACAATATGAACATGCAAAATCGCATCCTTCTTGAATTTTAACAAAAGCTTTAGTGTGATTTTCATACTCACAAACTATATCTTTATCTATAAAATTTAAATTTCCGAGCTCATAAAAACTTGTTTTTGCACTTAAAAATTCATTGATTTTATCTTTATTTGACGCTCCTAGTACGCCAAAAATTTGCTTTTGTTCTAAAAGCTCTTTTCCTTTACTTACAGCCCCGCATCCTGTAAGTATAACTTTAATCCCCTGTTTTTTCATGGTATTAATATATGATTTTATTCCGCTATCAGCTCCATTTGTAACCGTACAGGAATTTACAACTACAATTTGTGCTTCTTTTTCATCATTGGTAATTTCAAAATCTTTCACATAGCGTTTCAAAAGCTCTGTATCATAAATATTTGTTCTACAGCCAAAGGTTTTAAAAAAAACTTTTTCTTTCAATCTTTATTCCTTTATGGGAAAATTTTTAATTTTATGATTTAAATCCATTTTATCTAAATACAAATTTTGTGCTGGATAAGCGATTTTTATATCTCTATGTTTTTTAAATTCTTTAATAATTTCTTTACTAATTGTACTTCTAAGCACTAAGGCTGCATAAGAACTCGTCATATACCAAGCAGAAATTCTCATCCCCCAATGTTCAAAAAATACAAAAAACCTAGGATCTACCTTAGGATTTTTAATACTATATTCATCTTGCAAACGATGCATGTTTTTTCTTGCAAGTTCTGTGTATTTTTTTGAGTGATGAGTTACGATTTTTTCCACTATTTCTTGTGCTTTTTCGATATTGCTATCAAAACTGATATTAATATCAATACCATCAAGAATAGTTTTCATGCCATGATGAGTATAATTAGCCAATAAATTTGTAAAAACGTAATTATTTGGTATAAAGATAATACGACCACTGCGACGATTTTTCATGTAAGTTTCTAATGTAAGTTCTTCATAAAGAGTGATTCTTAAAAAAGAAATATCTATGATATCACCCACGTAAGTAGTATCATTTTGAAAAACTTTAATACGATCTCCTACTCTAAAACTACCTCCAAAAACGATTACACACCATCCAAGCATAGACATAAACATATCTTTCATAGCAATTGCCAAACCTGCAGAAGCAAAACCTAATATCGTTACGAGATAGCTTATATTTTCTATGTAAGCAAAAAGTACAATAAGCAAAATAATATTGATATTAATAAAATTAATAATTTTGGTTGCTGTATAATATCTTTCATTATCTTTGATGTATTTTTTAGCAATATATTTAAGCAAAAACGAAACAGCAATAACAAAAACAATAAAAATAAGAATATTAATTGCTTTTAATGTTTGAAGTTTAATTTCAGAACTAACTCTTGAAATTTCTTCATCAATTTTTTTTTCATATACAGAATAAGAAGTACTGATAAAATTTAAAATTTGTTTAAATTCTTTTAATTTTTGATCAGATTGTTTTAAAGCTTGTATATTTTTAGGATCTGGATCAAAATCAACCAATTCTTTAAGTTCTAAATTCTTTTCTTTAATCCTATCAACTAAATTTTTAAATTCATTGAACTTAGATAGATATTCTTCTTTTTCTCCTCTTATTTTTTTAATATGAGAAAAAGCTCCAATTATAGCTAAAGGATTGGTAAGCTTTGGTAAAACTTCAACATGATTTGGAGCACTAAGAATTTGAGCAAAATTTAAATCTTTATATTCTTTTAACAAATTAAGCTGTTCTTTTAGATTATTGATTTTGCGTTTTATCTCTTCTTGTGTAAGAATATCTGTAGTTTTTTTAAGATCCAAATTTAAGACAAGAATTTCATCGTTAATATTTTGATATTTCATAAAATTTTCATATCTTATATTCCAAATACTTGCATTAATAATCGTATTTAAAGTATCAATTTTTTCTTGGATGCTCTTAGAAATAGTGCGATTAGTATCCGCAAAGGCTGTGATAAAAAATAAAGCCAAAATAATAATTTTTTTCATGAAAATTCTTTTAAAGTTTTAATGATAATTTTTAAATCAATATTATCTTTAATCAAACCCTTACCTAAAGAGTCAGGAAGAATGAAATTTAATTTTTGATTGGAATTTTTTTTATCCATAAAAAAAGCTTCATAAAAAGCATTGATATTATCGATTTTATAATGTGTCGGTAGATTAAATTTTTTTAAAATTCTTTCGATTCTGTGGCATTCTTTTTCGCTTAAAAGTTCTAAATTTAAAGCTAAACGATTTGCCATATTCATACCTATAGCAACAGCTTCACCATGTAAATATACACTATATTGAGTTAAATTTTCTATCACATGGGCAAAGGTATGACCATAATTTAAAAGCATCCTAAGATGATTTTCTTTTTCATCTTGTTCCACCACTTTAGCTTTAAGTTCTATGCTTTTAGCAATGATTTTAGAAAAAATTTCATTTTCACATCTTGCATTTAAAAAAGATTTTTCATCTATACTTTCTATAAAATCGAGTAAATTTTTATCAAATATAACTGCCATCTTAATGAATTCTGCTATACCAGCAGATAATTCTTTTTCGCCTAAAGTTTTTAAAAATTCACTCTCACAATACACAGCTTTTGGCTGATAAAAAGTTCCTATAAGATTTTTTCCAAAAGAATTATTGATTCCAGTTTTTCCACCAACAGCAGCATCAATACAAGCTAAAAGCGTCGTTGGGATATTAATAAAATCAATACCTCTTTTATAAATACTTGATACAAATCCTCCTATATCGCTAATTACTCCGCCACCAAAACTTATTAGAATGCTTTTTCTATCGAGCTTAGAATTAAACATTTGATTTAAAATTTCTTCTACAGTATTTAAATTTTTATACTCTTCTCCATCTTTTATTGTAGCAATAAAAATTTCTTTAGCTTTAATTTTATTTAATAATTTTTTTAGATGAAGTCCTGAAATTTTAGGATTTGAAAGTATAAAAACTTTAGTATCAAATTCTAAATTTTCTAACTCATCAATATAAACTTTATACGCATTTTCTTTTAAATTAACTTTTATTTGCATTTTTTCACTTTTTTGTTTTATTCTTTATAAATTTATTTTATCAAATTAGGACTAATTATTCTCTTATTTTGCTTAAAGTTGCTTTATTCAACCGGTATAAAAAGTTGGTAATTTTCCTTCATCTTAGCATAATGTCTATTTAAATTTGTACTTAAACTTTTGCTAAAATTTCCACCTAAAAGCTCTTTTTCAAAGCTTACAAATTGCAATAAATCATTGCGGTATTGCAAATTTAAAAGAGGATTATTGTCTCTTTTATTAATAATTTGAATATTTTTATCATAAAGCTTAGACAAACTGCTAAAATATTCTTTCATATTGCTAATATTTTGAGAATTAGGATTATAATAATAAAGCGTTAAATTAAAATCAAGCTGTTTGCTAAAATCAGTAATTACATTTGCATTATTTTCAAGTTCACTTTCATTAGCACTTAAAATTACTGATTCTTTTAATTTTTCAAAACTGCATTTTCCTATTTTCAGTATAGGAATTTTTAAATCAAAAAATCTCTTTTTCTCTTTTTGAAAATGTTTATAATCTGTAATAAGTATCCCTATATCATTATTTTGCAAAAAAGAATTTAAATGAGTAAAATCTGTATTAAAATAATCAAAAAATATTCCTTCTCTTTCGTAAAATAACTCTTTTAATCTATAAAATATAGGACCGATTTTAGGATTAATCACCCTTATAAAACTTTTCTTTGCATTACTTTTTTCTTCAAGATATAAAGTTGTATTAATCAAATTTTCTTGAGCTTTTTCACTCATATTTTTCATATCAATGAGAGTGAAAATATTGCTTCCAAAAGGTATAGGAAATTGTCCTGCTTTATCCCTAATATTATGAAAAATACTTTGAAGAACAACTGGATCTCCTACAATTAAAATACTATCATTAGGCTCTAAAACAAAACTAGGCTTTACAAAATAGATTTTTGAATTTCTATAAATTAATACTATACGCCATCTTTTTTGCTGAATAGATCTAATATGCCTATAGGCAAAAATAGATCCTGAAGGAATTTTAAGCTCCATTATTTCTCCCTCTCCAAGTCCTATATGCTGAGCAGTAAGAGCAATATCTGGAAAAAAATTCATCAATCTGCGGCTTAAAGTCATTCTTGCATCAACTAAATTTGCATGGGAATCGCTAATGCTTAAGCCCCAAAAATCCATAATTTCAATTTCTAAATTAATATCTAATAAACGTAAAGCTTCATAGGTTTTTTTTGCCTCAAATTCATCTTGCATATAAATAAAAGCTTGTTTAAATTCTTTACTCATAATCGTTTCAAGACGTGCTGTACTAGTAGGATCAAAGCGATATAACTCTAAATAATCACTTTTAATATTAAGTTCTTCTTGGCAAACAATTGTAAAAAAATACCCCAAACCTTTTTCAAAACAAAGCCTTTCTAAGAAATGCTTTGCTAAAATTCCATCAATTATAATTAAAATACGATTCATTATATTTATCTCCAAAAAAAGGAATTATATCAAATGGAATTTAAATTAAAGTATAAAGATGGTATGGCTAGAGTTTGTGAAATAACTACAGCACATAGTACTTTTCAAACCCCTATTTTTATGCCTGTTGGAACAGTAGGTGCGGTTAAGAGCCTTGATGCTAACGATCTTAAAAAAGAATTGGATGCAAAAATTATTCTTGCTAATACTTATCATATGTATTTGCGTCCTGGTTTGGAAGTAATTAGAAATTTTAATGGTTTGCATGGTTTTACTCAATTTGATAGAAGTTTTTTAACAGATAGTGGCGGTTTTCAAGCTTTTTCTTTAAGTAAAAATTCAAAACATTTTAATGAAGGTATAGAATTTAAAAGTCATATCGATGGAAGCAAACATCTTTTTACACCTAAAAGCGTTTTAGATATCCAATATACCTTTAAATCAGATATTATGATGATTTTAGATGATTTAGTTGCCCTACCTGCAACCAAAGAAAGAATTAAAATTTCTGTTGATAGGACTATTTTATGGGCAAAAGAAGCTATAGAGTATCATAAAAAAATGCAAAAACAAAATATAGGTTTAAACCAAAATATTTTTGGAATTATCCAAGGTGGAACTGACTATGAAGAAAGAAAACGTTGTGCTTTATCTTTAAATGAAATGGAATTTGA
The DNA here is from genome assembly GCF_022369435.1 of Campylobacter sp. RM10537. Classification (NCBI taxonomy): domain Bacteria; kingdom Pseudomonadati; phylum Campylobacterota; class Epsilonproteobacteria; order Campylobacterales; family Campylobacteraceae; genus Campylobacter; species Campylobacter molothri. The sequence goes on from NZ_CP059597.1 coordinate 711,441, forward strand.
CGGACTAGCTATAGGTGGGCTTAGTGTTGGAGAAGAAAATATTCTTATGTATGAAACTGTAGAAAATTTAAATCCTTTTTTAGATGAAAACAGACCAAGATATTTAATGGGCGTTGGCACCCCTGAGGATCTGGTAGAAAATGTTGCGCGTGGAGTAGATATGTTTGATTGCGTTATGCCAACAAGAAATGCTAGAAATGGAACATTTTTTACTAGTTTTGGCAAATTTAATATCAAAAAAGCAGAATTTATTAATGATCATGAACCCATAGATAAAACTTGTCAATGCTATACTTGCCGCAATTTTTCACGTGCTTATTTAAATCATCTTTTTAAAGCTAAGGAATTAACTTTTTTTCGCTTAGCAAGCTTGCATAATTTGCATTATTATCTTGATTTAGTAAAACAAATGAGAGAAGCTATTCAAAAAAATGAATTTAATAAATTTAGAAAAGATTTTTATTCTAAGAGGCTAAACAATGCAATATGATGATAATTTGGCTAAATTTTTAAGCAAAAATTCTAACACCTTGTATATGGATTTTTTAGGACAAAAAATTTTAATTTTATCTTCTTTAAATACTAAAACAGATAAAGAAAAGGTTCATGTTTTTGGTTTTGAGGATGAGTATATATTTAAATTAGAAAATACAGAATTTAAAATTTTTAATCTTAATGATTTTTTGAATATTATCCGTGCTAATTTAGATGAATATAAAGCTATAAATACGCATTTTGAAAATATTATAGAGCATAAAGAAAATATCCTTTTAAAGGGCAATTTGATTAAAAATTTTTTTAAAAAAAGTTTTATTTTAAAGCAAAAAATCAATAAAAATTTAAAAAGTCTTTCGCTATTTAATGAAGCTTTAAATTTACTAGCCGAATCAAGTCCGCACAAAAAAGCCTTAAGGCCTTTGCTTTTTGGTATTAATATAGCCTTAAAAAATAGCAAAGAAATTCTAACAAGACTTAACGAATTGCACTTATTTATCAATGCGATTAAAAATGAAAGAATCAATCAAAGTTTATATTTTTTAAGTGTGCTTTCTGCGATATTTTTACCTCTAAATTTAATCGTAGGATTTTTTGGGATGAATACAAATGGATTATTTTTAAGTGGCGATAAAAATGCTACTTGGTATATTTTTACACTTATGTGTTTGATTTTAGCATTTGGGCTTATTGTTTATTATAAGAAAAGAAAAAAAGAATTAGAATTTGATGACAAAATTACTAAAAAACCAAACAAATAACCTATTTTTAAGAAAAATATTATATAATAGCGTCTTTAAAAATGCGCTCATAGCTCAGCTGGATAGAGCATTTGATTGCGGTTCAAAAGGCCAGAGGTTCGAATCCTCTTGAGCGCACCATTAAACTTCAAAAATATTCATTTAAATTTATCAAAATACTAAAAATTAAGCTTTTCATCTTTTAAAATTACTATAAAAAATAAAATCATTTTAGTTTATGTATTTTTATAAAATATATAAATTTAAAATTAAGGTTCAATTATAACAGCGCTAGGAGATTATATTTTAGTTGCTTATAGGCTGCATTTATCATTTGTATTTTATAAGTTTTAAAAGGCTTAATGCCTTTTATCTTAGCTTTATTTTTTCAGACAATCCTATCTAAAAAGAAAAGTATTAAATTTATTGATTTTATATCATATGCAAATTAATTGCTTACATATCATCTTTGATAGTATGAAAATTACTGAGTATTTTATAACCCTAATACTTTTTTATAAGCATTATTATTAATTCTCGATTGTTGATTAGTTAAATCTTTATATTAAAATAGTTACAATAAAAAACATAATATATAATTTTTAATATTTTACAATAATTTAAATTTTTAATTTTAACATATACAAAAATGCAAAAAAATTTAAAGATTTTACTGCTTAAAATAAATATGCCTTTTTTAGATTTTGATGAGATAACAGCTGGAATTTATTGTGAGATATCTTAAAAATGGTAATATCTTTAGTAAATTTTTTTACACAAAAAAGCTAATAATATAAATCATTTAGCAACCAAATATCGATTTAAAATATCTCACAAGCTATTATAAAAATTTTTAATATTTACCTTATAAAGACTAATTAAAAACAAATGGCTTAAATTTATAACTTTATCTTTTAAGCATAAGCATTGTTTATGTAAATATTAATTATAAAATATCTACATAAAATCAAGCTATTTTATTTTAAAAATTTTCACCTATTGTTCTTCTTTAATTTTTCTCTTTGCTAGTCCCATCTGCTCATAAGCATCAATTTCTTTTTTATAAGAGGCAGAAATTTTCTTAAGTTCTTTATTTAAAAAACTTACAGTTTGAGGACTTGCATTTATATTTGAAGCCAGAGATGCCACAAATTCTAATTTTTTCTTTGTAGCTTCATCTAATTCTTTAGAGGTTTTAGAACCTAATTTATGTGTAGCAAGATATATTTTAACTAACTCCTGTAAATCAGAATCGCTTAAATTCGGATCAGCTGCTGCTGCAATCATATTGTCTAAATTAGTATCAAATACTTTTTTAGCTTTTTTTGGCTTAGCAGTAGGAATATTTTTATCTTTTTTAGATATTTTTTTACTACTGCCACTCGTAATAAGATAAGCAATCAAGCTTAAAAATAAAAAGAGTGCTAAAGCGACGCAAAAAATTACCATAAAAATATAATTCATTAAAGCCTACCTACAAAATGACGTTTTCTTCTTGAAAAATACGCTAAAACAAGCATAGCAATAAAAATCCAATAAACATAATTAGGAATTTGAACTGCTTCTCCAGCTGCATAAGAGTGCATACCGGTTAAAAAATGATTCACACCAAAATAAGTCATAGCAACAACCCAGTAAGCAAACATACTCCATAAGGCAAAGATAAATTGATTACAATACTTAGGAATCATTCTAAGATGTAAAATTGCAGCATAAACTAAAATAGTTATTAGAGCCCAAGTTTCTTTAGAATCCCAACTCCAATATCTTCCCCAGCTTTCATTTGCCCAAATTGCACCTAAGAAATTTCCAGCTGTAAGTAAACAAAGTCCTAAAATCATAGCCATTTCATTGATTCTAGTAGCTTCTGTAATATTTCTTAGAATATTAGGATTATATTTTCCATCTTTTTTAAGAAAGCACATTAATAATAAAACGAAAATGCCCAATAAAGCACATAAACCTAAAAATCCATAACTAGCAGTTATAACAGATACATGTATACTTAGCCAATAAGAATTAAGAACAGGTCTAAGATTTGTAATTTGAGGATTGATCTCATTTAAGTAAGCCACCATTAATACTATGCCCGATAAAATTGAAGTAAGAGATAAAGCTATAGGACTTTTTTTAGAGAAAAATATCCCAGATAACGATAAAGCCCATGCAATATAAATCATACTCTCATAAGCATCGCTCCAAGGTGCATGTTCAGATAAATATGCGCGAAGGATTAATCCTATGGTATGAATAACAAAGGCTAAAATATTTAAAGTATAAACAATTTTAAATATCTTTGTTATTTTTAAATTTGGGGTAATCATTTTAGCAAAAACAATTACCAAAAGTAAAATTCCTGCGATCAGATAAACAGGAATTAATTTTGAGAAAATTTTAATCTTATTTGAAAAAATTTCAGTCTTGATTTTATTTTCACTTGGCATAACTCTATATCCAACTTTGCTTTGATATTCTTTAATCAATTCCAAAGCTTTATCTGCCTTAGTCCAATCATTGTTTTTAAAAGCTTGATCAACAGCTCCAAAGTAATTTCTCACTAAAGCCAAAACAATCTCTCCTTCTTCCCCTTTTAAAGTTGTGATTGCAGAATAAGGCGCTAACCAAAGATTATTTTTGTCATTTTGTACAGGAATAAATTTAAAAAGCTCACCACTAAAAACCAAATTAACAATATTGGCTCTCTCATCTAATTTTATAATCTCTTTATCAAAAGTATTTCTAGTGTTTGGATTTTTTCTGTTTGCATTTTCTACATATTTTTGAAGCTTATAATGATTGTTTTCGTCAAAAAAATCCCTATAAGAAATATATTTTTCATCAGGAACCTTTAGAATTTTAGCAACATCTCTACGAATAGTACTATCGCTAGGCATCAAAATGAAGGGTTCATTTTGCCATTTATCCACACCTATAAGCATAGAAAGCATAATTGCATTAGCATCTTGACCCTTATAAGTATCACTTTGATGAATTTTTTCTAAAATTTCTCTTGATAGGGTATCAAAAGGCATCATTCTGCCATCTAAAGATTTTTGCAAAACCAAAGAAGCAAGTGCTTTAGAATGTTCTGGACTTACAACAGGTAAGTCATTATCTTTGGCAAAAGCTTTATTTGCTCCACAAAAAATAAAAAATACCAATAAAAAAGTTCCGATATTTTTCAAAGAATCTTGATTTATCAATCTTACTAAAGTTCTAAATCTTGAATTTGGATTAAAGAAATTTAAAAACATTCCTAAAATTAATAAAAAATAACCTATATAAGTTGGAGTTTTTCCTGGATCTTTATTAACTGAAAGAATTGTTCCTTTTTCATCTGAATCGTAAGAATTTTGATAAAATCTATAGCCATTATAATCTAAAACATTGTTCATAAATATTCTATAATCAAAATTTTTACTTCCATCTTTAACTGTAATTTCACTTGCATAAGAAGCAGCTGACATAGATCCTGGATAGCGATCTAAGACAAATTTATTTAAATAAATTTCAAAAGGTAATTTATTATAAGAAAGTCCCCAAGAAATAAAAAATTTCTGCCCTTCTAATTCGATCATTACAGGTTTATCGTATTCAAAAATATAAAAATCTTTACTTTTATTTTTATAAGTCAATTCCAGTTTTAAAGCTTTTTCACCTTTTAAATTTAGGGCTTGATATTCTTTACTCATTGCAAAATCTTTAAATCTTAAAAGCCATGAAGTTTTCCAATTTTGTGGCTCTCCGAAAGTTGAAACTAACATTGTTCTAGCTAATTCCATCCAAGAATATTTAAACCATAACCAAAAACTTTCATCTTGGGGTCTATTGACACCTTGAATTTCACGATCTCCATGTAAAGAAGCAAATTTTATAACAAAATTTAAATCACCGATATTATAAAGTCTAAGATCTTTAGCATTTTGAGCCTCTGTAGCTTTTAAGATAAAATTTTTACCTTCTTTCATGTTAAACGCATTTAAATCTTTACTTGAGCTTAAATTTAAATTTTGATCAATTTTTACATAAGGTTTTGTAACATTGTCATTCATAAAAGAAAAATTTATCCCATCGATATTTTTAATTTCTCCTTTTTTAAATTCCATTGTTACACCTTGCATATTTTTTTGAGAAAATGTTATGGCAAGTAAAGGATCTGAAGTATTGTTTTCTTTATAAACATAATCAGCATCTAAAATCAAATCTTTATATTTTAAAATCGCCTTATCATTACCCATATTTAAAGCAAGTTTAAAATGATTAGCAAAAGGCAAATTCCCGATATAGCGATCATTTACAACACTATATTGCTCTGCGTCTTTAATAGCGGAAATACGAACTGAAGTTTTCAAACTCTCTATTAATGAATTTTGCGTATGTTCTCTAATGGATAAAGTTCCTTCAAATCCGAAATATCTAGTAATTCCAGCCCCTACAAGAATAAAAAGGAAAGATAAGTGAAAAATCATTAAAGGTAACTTTTTTAAATTAAACATTTTATAGCGAAACATACCGCACAACAAATTAACACCTAGCAACAATTGAATATATTCAAACCAAAAAGCGTCATAAATCATAGCCCAAGCAGTAGGAGTTCCATAAGAACTTTCTATAAAAGTAGCCAAAGCACAAAATAGAGCAAAAATTAAAAATAAAATTATCGAAATTCTTAAATCCCCTACACTTTTAATTATTCTTTTCATGTTTTAATGTCCTTTTTTACAATCCTAAATATTTTTTTCTGATATCATCATTTCCAATTAAATTTTTAGCTTTGTCTTGCATAGCAATTTTGCCATTTTCTAAAACATATGCATAATCACTTATTTTTAAAGCAGAATAAGCATTTTGTTCAACTAAAAGTATAGTTATACCTTCATTTTTTAAACGAACTATAATATCAAAAACCTCACCAACAATTTTAGGTGCCAGACCTAAAGAAGGTTCATCGAGCATTAAAAGCTTTGGCTCACTCATTAAAGCCCTTGAAATAGCCAACATTTGAGCTTCTCCACCGCTTAAACTTCCAGCCATGCAATTTTTTTTACTTGCGAGTCGTGGAAATAATTTATACATTTGCTCTCTTAAATGTTCATAGTTTTCACTATTATTATAGGCTCCGATTTTTAAATTTTCCTCAACACTAAGATTGATAAAAACACGTCTTCCTTCTGGGACTAAAGCTATACCTTTTTGAACTAAGGTATGGGTTAAATGCCTTTTAGTATCATAACCTAAAAAATTAACTTCTCCGGTGCGTTTAACAGAATTTAAAAGAGCATTTAAAGTAGAAGTCTTACCTGCTCCATTCGAACCTATAAGTGAAACTATATTACCTGTATCAACCTTAAAATCTATGCCTTTAACAGCTTCAATTAAACCATAATATACATGCAAATCTTTAACTACTAGCATCAAAATCCCCTAAATAAGCAGCGATTACCTCTTTATGTTCAACCGCATCGCTTAATTTTCCTTCAAAAATTGTCTTCCCATAATCAAGGACTAAAACTTTATCGCAAAGCTGATTAACAAATTTCATATCATGTTCTATTAATAAAATACTAATTTTATATTTTTCTCTTAATTTTAAAATAAGTTCAGCTAATTCATCACTTTCGCTTGAATTCATACCAGCAGCTGGCTCATCCAATAATAAAAGTTTTGGATTTGTTGCCATTGCACGAGCAATTTCAACCTTTCTTTGCTGTCCATAACTTAAACTCGTAGCTTTTTCATTTGCTAGTTCTACTATTCCTAATTCTTCTAAAATATTAAAAGCTTTAAGATTAAATTCTTTTTCAACCTTGCAAAAACGACCTAAATGAAAAAATGCCTCTAAAATACTATATTTCATTTGTTTATTAAAACCAATCATAACATTTTCAAGAACATTCATACTTGAAAAAAGTCTTATATTTTGAAATGTTCTTGCTATGCCTAAATGTACAATTTCATAAGGTTTAAGATGATTGATTTTTTGTTCTTGAAAAAACACTTCTCCACTAGTTGGTTTATAATTTCCTGTGATGATATTAAATAAAGTTGTCTTTCCGGCTCCATTAGGACCAATTAAACCAAAAATTTCTCCTTTGTTAATGCAAAAAGAAGTTTCATTAATTGCTTGTACCTCTCCAAAAGATTTAGTGATATTTTTTAATTCTAGTATCATTTAAACCCTTTCTTTTTAGAGTTTTTATTTAAAAAGAAATTCAATTCTTTATCACCAAAAATTCCTCTTCTTGCAAAAAGCATAACTAAGATTAACACCAAAGAAAATGCAACCATACGAAGACCTGGCATAGATTCGATATTAATATTTAAAATATCAATTTTAATTTGCAATTCATCTAAAAATCTTAACCATTCCATACCGCCTATAACCAGTATAGAACCAATAATAGCTCCAGTAGTTGAACCAAGTCCGCCTAATACAATGATAATTAAAAGCACAAAAGTAAATTCAAAACCAAATTGTTCAGGAGAAACTGATCCAAGAAGACATACCAAAAGTCCTCCACCTACTCCTTCCAAAAAAGCAGAGGTTGAGAAAGCAAGAGTTTTAATCCAAAAAGTATTAATACCCATAGCACTTGCAGCATCTTCATCATCACGTATAGCTTTCATAGCTCTACCAAATTTAGAATATACCAAATTTAAAATCAAAACAACTGCGACAATTGCAATACCACCAGTCCAGTATAAATTAGAAAATAAAGGAACACCATTTAACCCCATGGAGCCATTGGTTAAACTTGGAAAATTAATGGCTAATTTTTGTATAATAATTCCAAAACCTAAAGTTACAATTGCTAAATAATCACCTCTTACGCGAAAAACTGCAAAAGAAAGAATTAAAGATAAAACACAAGCACTTATTCCAGCAATTATAAGAGCTAAAATAAAAGAATTCGTATGTAAAGCTAAGATAATAGGACTAGGATCTTCTAGATTAAACAAATCATTTTTTTGATCAACGCTTAAAAGCACCAAAGCAGCCGCATAAGCACCAATAGCAATAAAGCCATTAGGTTCTAACGAAAATTGTCCAGTTACACCATTAATAAGATTATAACTCACAGCTAAAGTAATATAAATAGCAATTTGATTTAAAATCCCCATTCCATAACTATCAAAAAAATGTGGTGCTACTGCAATAAAAACAATAGCTAAAATAATATAAATTAAAGCAGAAAATTTCATCTTTATCATTTAAAACCTACTTTTTTCAAAATTTATTCCTAAAATTCCTGTTGGTCTAAAAAGCAAAATAAATACTAAAAAGATAAAAGCGAAAGCATCTTTAAAACCTGAAAGATCAGGAAAAAAGGCAACAACCATCACCTCAGTAAGACCTATAATCAATCCCCCTAAAACAGCTCCAACAACAGAACCAATTCCACCTAAAACAGCTGCTGCAAAAGCTTTAAGTCCAACTAGTGTTCCCATAGTAGGATAAACAGAATAATAATTGCTTGACCAAAAAATTCCTGCTAAAGCTGCTAAAGCTGATCCTAAAGCAAAAACAATAGCTATAATACGATTTGCATTTATACCCATTAAATTTACTGTTTGTATATCAAAAGCTAAAGCCCGAATAGCAATACCGTATTTGCTTTTGTATAACAAAATAAGAACAATAAGCATTACAATCAAAGTCACTAAAGGAACCAGTAAAGAACCTAAAGTCATACTGATTTTACCTAAGGTAATCATTTTTTCAAAAACTGGAGGGACTGGAAATTGTTGTTCTGTCGAAGTAAAAATCATATTAAATAAATTTTGCAAAAAGAAACTAATTCCAATAGCTGTAATTAAAAGTGAAATTCTAGGAGCCTTTCTTAAAGGTTTATAAGCAATTTTATCGATAATCATTCCTATAAAAGAAGAAAAAATCATAGAAGCTATTAGAGCAACTATGAAAATTGCCAAAGTATAATGATTATCCAATAAAGTAGTATTGATAAATGGAGAAAGACAATTAATGAGTAAAAGTGCTATATAAGCTCCAACCATCATTATATCACCATGAGCAAAATTTATAAGCCTTAAAACACCATAAACCATAGTATAACCTACGGCAATAAGAGCATACATACTCCCTAAACTTAAACCATTGATAATTTGCTGAAAAAATAAAATAGAGTCCATTTTAGTCCTAAGGATTTATTATATCTTTATATATTGGTTTTTGATCTTTAATTTCTTTTACAATTATAGAACGAATAGCATTACCATTTTTATCAATACTGATAATTCCAGAAACGCCTTCATAATTTTTAGTTTGATGAATTTTATCATTAATACACTCACTTGTTAGTTGATCTTTGCAAGCATTCATAGCATGAAGCATTACAAAATATGCATCAGCACCCATTGCTGAGAAAGCAGGAACATCTTTATCTTTTTTCTCTTTTTCATAGGCTAAAATAAAATCTTTACCTAATTTTGTCACAGGATTATAAGAATCAAAACTGTCGGTAAAAATATAATTATTAGACGCTTCTTTTGCTAATTTTATAAAAGTTGCATCTGCAACACCATCAGCAGAACCCATAGGAGTGTTTAAGCCTATAATTTTTGACTGTCTTGCAAATAAAGCCGCTTCGCTATAATAAAGCGGTAAGTAAATAAAATCCGGATTTAAAATTTTAATCTGAGTTATTATAGCTCTAAAATCTTTATCTCCTGAATTTATTCTTAACACTTTTAAGATTTTTCCACCTTTTGCTTTAAATTCTTTTTCAAAAGCTTTTGCTAAACCTAAAGAATAATCAGTACTTTGATCTACTACTACAACTGCTTTTTTAAAACCAAATTTTTCACTAACATATTTTGCCAAAGAAGAACCTTGAAAACTATCCATAAAACACACTCTACTAGAATATTGTTTATTTTCCAAAAGTTTATCTCCAGTTGCTGCAGGCGCGATCAATGGAATTTTATTCTCTTCAGCCACCCTCATCACTTGCAAAGTATTAGCAGTAATCATCTCACCAATGATACCTAATACCTTATCTTGAGTAACAAGACGAGTTGCAGCACTTGAAGATTCTATTTTATCACCTTTAGTATCTAAAACCACCAATTTAATCTTATCGCCATTTTGCAAAGTTCCTTGCATCTTATTTGCGATCTCAATACCATCTAAGGCACTTTGTCCATAAGCTGCCGTAGATCCACTTAAAGGCAAAACTACCCCTAAATTAATATCCTTTGCTTCTAAATTTAAAATTAAAAATGCAATTAAAATTATTTTTTTACTCATAGGCTCTCCTAAGGTTTTATCAAAGTTTTATAAACCTGTTTGCCATTTTGAATTTCTTTTATAATAACAGGACGAACAGCATTTCCATTAGCATCAATACTTATAAAACCTCCAACACCTTCATAATTTTTAGTTTGATGAATTTTATCATTAATACACTCACTTGTTAGTTGATCTTTGCAAGCATTCATAGCATGAAGCATTACATAATAAGCATCAGCACCCATTGCTGAGAAAGCAGGAAGATTTTTATCCCCTTTTTCTTTTTCATATTCTGCAATAAATTTTTTGCCACGATTTGTCGAAGGATTACTAGAATCAAAACTATCAGTAAAAATCACACCATTAACAGCACTAGATCCTAATTCTATAAAAGTTTTATTATTAACCCCATCTCCTGCGGTTAATAGTTTATCAAATCCTAGTTGCTTAGCTTGTCTAGCTATTAAAGCTGCCTCTGGATGATAAATTGGCATATAAACAAAATCAGGATTTAAACTCTTTAATTGCGATACTATAGCCCTAAAATCTTTATCTCCCGAGCTGATTATTAATTTTTTTAAAACTTTTCCGCCATTGGCTTTTAAAGATTTTTCAAAAGCCTTTGCTAAACCCAAAGAATAAACATTACTTTGATCGATTATAATAACAGCATTTTTTAAATTTAGATCTTTAGTAATATAAGTTGCAAATTTATCACCTTGGAAACTATCGCTAAAGCAAACGCGAGAAGCATACTTCTTACCATCTAAAAGTTTATCCCCTGAGGCTACTGGAGCTATAAGAGGAATTTTTTTATCTTCAATAATAGAAATTGCTTGAATTGTATTTGGTGTAGTAGTTTCTCCAATAATACCTAAAACTTTATCTTGAGTAATTAAACGATTAATACCACTCGTTGTTTCAAATTTATCACCTTTAGTGTCAATTATAATTAATTTAACTATATCGCCATTATCAAGCTTTGGATTTAATTTATTAGCAAGTTCAATCCCACTAAAAACATCTTGTCCATAAGCAGCCACTGATCCTGTTAATGGTAAAACAACGCCTATATTAATTGTTTTTGCATATAAACTACAATTTATAAAAATAAGTATATTTAACAAAAAAACTACTTTTTTCATTTATTAATCCTTTTAAATTATTTTAAAAAAATATTATGCTCAGTTTTTTTAGGAGGTTCCTTTTCTATCAAATCTTTAACTTGTAAATCAAGAGCAAAATCACCTCCTTTAATATAAGCGATAATATTATCCATATCATCATGACTTAAATTTTTAGCATATAAGGCCATTTGAGAAGTCATAGTAGAAGCATTATCTAAAGTATAACCCATTAAAGCTGTTTTAATTTCTTCTGCAGACATATCTTTTAATGCTTTAAAGCGAGGACTACTTTTTTCGCCATTATCACCATGACAGATATTGCATTTATTATTAAAATAAATCTTTTTGGCTTCAATTAAATTATATTTTTTATTAGCATCAAAAGTATAGCCAAAAATAGATTTTAAGCTAACGCCAAAAAGTGCTACCATAAAAATAGAACTTGCAAAAAATAAACGAAAAATCATTATATTTCCTTAATTTATTTTACTCATATTAATATCATTTTTATTAAAATTATAACCATGGATATTTTTACCCTTTGAAGTTCCATAAGTATAACGTATAACTCCAGACACTTCAACATCTTTCAAAATTTCATCCAAAGCTGATGCATTACAAATATTTAAATAAACCATCATTAAAATAAAAAATAATATTACTTTCATATATACTTTCTATTAAAATTAAGAGTTGATTATATCAAAAAAAGATAATCAATCTTAATGATTTCCTTTATGTAAAAAATAAAGACCTAAACAAAGTGCTAAAATAGAACCTGCTAAAAAAGTCATATCCATAGGTGTTGAAAATTTCATTTGCAAAACTCTTTGAAAAAAGTTTACAATTAAAACCATAATAATAACTTTTGCTAATTTATCTTTAAGTTGATCTAAACTATGTACTTCCAAAACTTTACTTTGTTTCATTTGCTTAAATTCTTCAATTTCGCTAATAAAAAGCTCATAAACACCGAAAGAAAAAATAAATAAAACTAAAGCCATCAAATAAAGATCTACAGCTCCTATAATCAAAGCAACAACATCTTCGTGCAAGTCAATATTTGCATTTAAACCAAAAAAATAATTATAAGTATACAAAATCACCTTAAAAACATCATAACTTGCAATAATAAAAAGTACAAAAGCACCTATTAAACCAAATATCACAGGTAAAATGGTAACAATACGACTCTTAATCAACAAAAATTCAAAAATTTTTTCTAGCATTATTATTCCTACTACTTTTTCAACTCTAGCCATTTTTGAGCAATTCTAACAGCATTGGTAGCCGCTCCCACACGAATTTGATCAGCAACACACCATAAATGTAATATTTTTTTATCATATTGATCAAGGCGAATTCTTCCAACATAAGTTTCATTAGTATCACTTGTAGTTAATGGCATAGGATATTTTTTATTTTTTGGATCATCTAAAACAACAATATTTGGAGCCTTTTTTAAAATTTGATATACTTTAGCAATATCAACTTCTTGATTAAAATGCATAGTAATGGATTCACTATGGCTTCTAAGAACTGGAACTCTTACACAGGTTGCTGAAATTTGAAGTTTTTTATGTAAAATTTTTTGAGTTTCATTAATCATTTTTAATTCTTCTTTAGTATAACCACTATCTGTAAATTCATCAATTTGCGGAATTAAATTTAAAGCCAAAGTATATGGAAAAGTTTGGGCTTTAAACTCATCTAATTTAAAAGCAAAAAAACTTTGCATTCCTTCAACTAATTCTTGCATTCCTTCCTTACCTGCCCCACTAGAAGCTTGATAAGTGCTAACATCTACTCGTTTGAGATCAAAGACATTATCTAGAGGTTTTAAAACATGTACCATTTGTATCGTTGAGCAATTTGGATTTGCAATAATCCCTGTTTTTTTCCAATCTTTAATATCCTCAAAATTACATTCTGGAACGACTAAAGGAACATCTTTATCCATTCTAAAATGACTTGTGTTATCAATAACTACAGCTCCGCACTCAACAGCAAATTGTGCATATTGCTTACTTATATTTCCTCCTGCACTAAAAAAAGCAATATCTACTGGATTTTCTTTAAAAGTATCTTCTTTTAATTCTTTTACTCTATAAATTTTTCCTTTAAATTCTATCTCATCACCTACACTTTTAGCACTCGCTAAAGGTAAGATGCTCTCAACTGGAAATTCAAGTTCTTCTAAAACATTTAAAAGCTCTTCTCCAACAGCACCAGTTGCACCAACTATGGCTATTTTTTGTTTTTTTGCCATTTTATTCCTTTATTTTATATTGTTCAATTTTTTTCTCTAAAACTTCAGCACTCATTCCAAGTTTATCCGCTGCTTTTTGTTTATCAAAACATTCTTCTTGTAAAATTTGTTCCAATAATTCTTTTTCCATTTGTTTTACATCTTTTTTAAAAGTTCTAGCTTCTAAAAATAAATCTTGAGATAAAATTTTATCCCCTTCACTTAAAATACAAGCACGTTGCACTATAGAAATAAGTTCTCTTATATTGCCTGGATAATTATATTCTAATAAAGTTTTTTCAGCTTCCTTGCTTAAACATTTATTTTCAAAATTATACTCTTGACAAGTTTGCTCAAGAACTTTATTAGCGATTTCTAAAATCTCTTCTTTGCGCTCTCTTAAAGGTGGTATATTTATAGGAATGGTATTTAAACGATAATAAAGATCTGATCTAAAATCCCCATTTTTTATTTTTTCATCTAAATTAGCATTGGTTGCACTTATAATTCTTACATCGATTTTAACATTTTTAGTACTTCCAAGTCTAACAATCTCTTTTTCTTGTAGGGCTCTTAAAAGTTTTGCTTGTATTTCATAAGGCATTTCTCCAATTTCATCTAAAAATAAAGTTCCCCCATTAGCCATTTCAAAAAGTCCTATTTTAGTAGCATTAGCATCTGTAAAGGCTCCTTTTTCAAATCCGAACAATTCACTTTCTATTAAATTAGCAGGGATTGCTGCCATATTGATAGCTACAAAAGGTTTATCAAAACGTTGCGAATTTTCATGAATAAAACGAGAAAAAACTTCTTTGCCTACTCCACTTTCTCCAAAAAACATAACCGAAGCATCTGTTTTTGCTGCTTTTTTACTTAAATTTAAAGTTTGTTCTAGCTTTTCAGATGTAGAAAAAAAACCTGTATTCTTATGAGTATTTTGACTTTTAGATTTTTTATCAGAAGTTTTTTGACGTATGATCTTTGCACGCTTAATAGCCTCAACTAAAGTTTCTATATCAAAAGGCTTGGTTAAAAAGTCTTTAACCCCAAGACGCATAGCCTCAATAGCACGATTTAAGGTTGCATTCCCTGTCATAATAATAAAATCATATTTATTTTCACAAGCTTTAACAAATTCAAGACCATCCATTCCAGGCATATTTATATCTGTAATAATCAAGTCCGTATTAGAATCAATTTTTTTAAGTGCTTCAGTAGCTGATTTATAAGATTTGATTTTAAATTCCTCATATTCGCTTAAAGCTATTTCTAGAGATTTTCTCATATTAATATCATCTTCTACAATCACTAAATTCATTACTAACCTTTAGAATTTTTACAATAATAACAAAATAAGGCTTAAAGTCACTTTTTTTTAAGATAATATATCGTAGCACTTTTTAAACCAAAATCTACGCTAAAACGTAATGGTAAAATTCTAATATAAATTTCATTTTGAGCTCTCATAAGATCTGTTTTAGTAATATCTTTGATAGAAACATTTGCACCAGTAAAACAATCAATTAATTTCTCTTTATGAGAATTTAAAAAATTAAGTTTGATATTTTTTGTCATATAATTATCGATTATACCTAACTCGGTTTTGGGAAATTGTTTTAAATCATTATTACTATAGGGTATTTCGCAAGCAAATTCGCTGATAGTGTTTTTACTTTGAGTCATAGCCAAAGATATGTTTTGACTTTGATGAAAAAGAATTAAATTTTTACTTGAAAGTTCTGCCCAAAATATAAATTCATCTTGAGCAAAAATCTTCAAGCTTAAAAAAATCAATAAGCAAATAATTCTTTCCACTTGTCTGCATCGATTTTAAGTTCTACATTTACTCTATAAAGACCTTGATTGAAATTTTCATCAATAATACTTGCATTTTTAATCAATCCATTTACTTGAGCAGTAATAGTTGAACTTCTAAGCATAGCATCTTTAACAGTATCTTTACCATTTACTTTCACACCATAAAGCTTACTTGCAAGTTGTCGATAAGCATCTGTAATAGCAGCTCTTTTTGCTAATGCAAGTGCTTGAGCCGTAGAAACAGTATTCATTGGAGCAATACCTTCCCCAACAGCAGTAAAGCTAAGCTCACTATCAGTTGTATCAGGAGCTAACATTTTTTCTTGCTTGATGATATCACGCACATCATCTTTATCAACTTTTTGTACAATAATTTCTGGAGTCTGAGAATTTACAGAAGTATTACTTGCATTCTTACCAGCTACTCTATTAGTGCTTGGTACACAGCCAACAAAAATTCCTGCTACAACTAGCATCATAAAATTCTTTTTCATATTTACACCTTCAAAATTTTTTGTCATTAATTTAAAAGCAAAAAGCGTTCCAACTTTTTAAAAATTATTCTAAATTTAAATCTGGACTGTCATCGCTATTTTCCTCATCTATTTCTTCCTTAGGACATTTAGCAATGCTAACAACTTCATCATTTTCTACGTTAACAACAATAACTCCACTTGTATTGCGTCCGGCTTTTCGAATGCTTTGCATATCAACACGGATCATTTTTCCACTACTTGTAAGTGCCATCAAATCCATACATTCATCTACAATCACCACACTAATGAGTTCTTTAGTCTTATCAGTGAGTTTCATACAAATAACACCCTTACCTCCCCTGCTTTGAAGTCTATATTCTCCAGCATTTGTACGTTTTCCTATACCTTTAGCACTAATACTTAAAATTTCTTGTTCATCATTTTCTATAACAACAGCACCTACTAATTCATCATTTTTTTCTTTAAATTTAATAGCTGTTACTCCACGACTTACGCGACCAATTTCACGTACTTTTGCAAGAGGAAATTTGATACACATTCCTTTTTTTGTAACTGCAAAAAGCATCTTTCCTTTTGTTTCTTCTTCTAATGATTCCTCATTTTCTATTTCGCTTTCTGTATCAAAATTATCCAAACAATCAGCTGATTCTAAAGGAAATTCTTCATCATCTCTTTGAACAATAATTGCAGTAACTAACTCATCATTTTCATCTAAATTAATTGCTTTTACACCAACGCTACGTATATTTTGATATTCACTTAAATTAGTACGCTTAACAATACCATTTTTCGTAAAGAAACACAAAGATTTACTTTGATCAAAATCAGTGGTCGGAATAATTGCCATAATTTTTTCGTCAGCTTGCAAATTAATCAAATTAACAACGGCTTTTCCTTTAGCGGTTCTTGATCCTTCTGGAATTTTATAAACTTTAAGCCAATAAAGCTGACCTCGATCGGTTACAAACATTAAAGTATCATGAGTATTCGCTGTAAAGAAACTTTCTATAAAATCATCATCATAAGTTGTAACAGCAAGCTTACCCTTTCCGCCACGTTTTTGTTTTTCATACTGCTTGCTTGGAACACGTTTAATATAACCACGATGAGTTATAGTAACCACCATATTCTCATTTGGAATTAAATCCTCTACATCTATATCATCATAATCATCTTCTATTTGAGTAATGCGTGGTACATCAAATTTAGCTTTAATTTCTTTCAATTCATCACGAATTAAATCTTCGAGTAATTTTTCACTTTTTAAAATTTCATCTAATCTTGCAATTTCTTTCATGAGTTCTGCAAGTTCATTTTCAATTTTTTCTCTTTCAAGTCCTGTTAAACGTCCTAGTTTCATATCTAAAATAGCATTAGCTTGAATTTCACTTAAGCCAAATTTAGCCATTAAAGAATCTCTTGCACTAGTATTGTCTGGACTATTTTTAATCAAAGCTATTACATCATCAATATTATCAAGCGCAATAGTAAGACCTTCTAAGATATGGGCTCTTGCCCTTGCTTTTTGAAGTTCAAAAATAGTTCTTCTAATAATAACTGTTTTTCTGTGAGTTAAAAAAAGATTTAAAAGCTCGCTTAAAGAAAAAATCTTAGGTTCTTTATTATGGATAGCAAGCATAATCACACCAAAAGTGCTTTCCATTGTTGTGGATTTAAAAAGATTATTTAAAACAATTTCACTCATTGCTTCGCGTTTAAGTTCTATAACAACACGAATTCCTTCTCTATCGCTCTCATCTCTAACTTCAGAAATTCCTTCAATTTGTTTTTCTTTTACAAGATCAGCAATTTGTTCTATCAATCTTGCTTTATTAGTTTGGTAAGGAAGTTCATCTATAACAATAATATCTTTATTTGACTTCTTCTCTATATGAGTTTTTGCTCTAATCTTTACGCGGCCACGTCCTGTTCTATAAGCTTCAATAATACCTTTTTTACCATATATAATACCACCGGTTGGAAAATCAGGACCTTTGATAAATTGCATTAATTCTTCCAAGGTGGCATTTTTATTATCAAGCAAATATAAAAGACCATCAACTAATTCATTTAAACTATGCGGAGGAATATTGGTTGCCATACCCACTGCAATACCACTAGATCCATTAAGTAATAAATTTGGAACTCTAGCAGGTAAAACATCGGGTTCATTCATAGAATCATCATAATTTGGAATAAAATCTACTGTATCTTTATCAATATCACGCAAAAGCTCCTCAGCTAAAATTGTCATTCTAGCTTCTGTATAACGCATTGCAGCAGCGCCATCTCCATCTATAGACCCAAAGTTTCCTTGTCCATCTATAGTTGGATATCGCATAGAAAAATCTTGAGCCATTCTTACTAAGGCATCATAAACAGCAGTATCGCCATGTGGATGATATTTACCGATCACATCCCCAACAATACGCGCAGATTTCTTATAGGCACTACGACTCCCAACACCAAGATCATTCATAGCATAAAGAATTCTTCTATGTACAGGTTTTAAACCGTCTCTTGCATCAGGAAGGGCACGACCTATAATAACGCTCATAGAATAATCTAAATAACTACTTTTAATGGAATTTTCTATATCGACAATCTCAATATCAGAATCTTTGTTAAAAATATTTTCCATAAAAATCCTCTTCCACAATATTGAAATTTTTATTTTATCATATTAAACTTTTGCATCAGCTAAAACAAGAGCAAAAAGAACAGAAATTTTATTTTTTTCTAAAAATTTTTTAGCCTCCAATAAACTAGAACCTGAAGTTACAATATCATCCACTAAAATTACAGGATAAGAAATTCTTTTTAAAAGTTTGAAATTTCTTTTATTTTTTTGCCTATATATTAAACTTTTTCCAGAATATCTTAAAGAATTTTGAGAATGCAAAGCTCCAAATATAGGTTTAATAAATTGAGTTTTTAAGTATTTGGCTAAAATAGCCGAATGAGAATAAAGTAAATTTTCTACTTTATCATCCAAAGCTATAACATTGATTTTTTCATTAGGAGAAAAGAAGCGTTTAAATTTAGCAAAACTAAGTTTTGCTAAAAAATGAAAGACAAAATAACCATAAAAATGATGTTTGGAGTGCAATAAATGCTTTATCTCATGATATTTATAAAAAGAATATACTTTAAAATTATCCTCAAGAACTCTTATCCCTAGAGAAAAATCAGATAATTCTTGAGAACAACTATCGCAAAAACAAAGCAGAGTAAAACCTCCGCAATTTAAACACTTCAAAGCTCTGAAATAATACTTGCCGCTTTATTAGCCATTTGTTTTATTAGTAAATGTGTATAAAATGGAACATCTTTTAAATTTTCAAAACCTTGCACATCTTGTTTTGTACGTAAGGTAAATTTTCTATTTTTATTCACATCGCTTAAATTTAAAACTCCTACAAGTTTTGAATGCAATCCTGTGCCATCTTGTCTTGCGCTATATTTGGAAAAAGCAAGATCAACTTTAGTTACATAAGGAGAATCTGCACTATTATCATCAAGTACTACAATACCTCTAGCTTGAAGCTCTTGTTTCAAATAAACATAAAAAACAGCATTAAAATCTAAATCTACATATAATTTTTGATTTTTTGCAAAAAATACTTTTTGATCCTCTTTTAAATCATAAAAGCGATGCAAATAAACTTTTTTCAAAGCTACTGCAGTATCTAAAGTACGCTTATTGGCACAGCACTCAATTCCAATATCACTAATATATAAAAGGCCTTTTATTTTAGCCTCATAGCCACTTGGACTCTCACAAGGGCTGCATGCTGAATTTTTAGAAATTTGATTAACTTGATCAAAAGTATTCTTGCTAGCACAAGAATTTAAAAATAAAACTACAAGGGTAAAAAGTAGACACTTTTTAATCATTTCTTCTCCTTAAATTTATTATAAAAAATTATTTTTTAAGCATTGTATTAAAATTATCAACAAATTTCAAGTATATTTTAAAAATAAGTTTAATTTTAAAAATTTAATCAATTTTTAACACACTTAAAAAGGCCTCTTGAGGCAAATGAACTTTACCGATAGCCTTCATTCTTTTTTTACCTTCTTTTTGTTTTTCTAAAAGCTTTCTTTTTCTAGTAATGTCACCACCATAACATTTTGCAGTTACGTTTTTTCCCATAGATTTAACTGTTTCTCTTGCAATGATTTTATTTCCAATACTTGCTTGAATAGCAACTTCAAAAAGCTGCCTAGGAACAATTTCTTTCATTGCACTCACAAGCTCTCTTCCTTTACTAAGCGCTTTTTCATTTGGCACGATAATGCTTAAAGCATCGACATTTTCTCCCGCTACTTTAATATCAAGCTTAACCAAATCTCCAACACGAAATTCAATCGGTTCGTAATCAAAACTCGCATATCCTTTAGTTAAAGATTTTAATTTATCATAAAAGTCCATAACAATTTCATTTAAAGGTATATCATATTCTAATAAAACACGTTCAGGCGTAATATAATCCATTTTCACTTGCATCCCTCTTTTACGATTTAAAAGAGTGATTAAATTTCCTAGAAATTCACTTGGAGTGATAATCGTAGCTTTAACATAAGGTTCTTTAATATGATCGATTTTATTAACAGGTGGAAGTTCGCTAGGATTTTGAATTTTCAAAAGTTCCCCATTGGTCTGATAAATTTCATATGTTACCGTTGGAGCTGTAGCAATAAGATCAAGATTAAATTCTCTTTCCAATCTTTCCTTAATAACTTCCATATGCAAAAGACCCAAAAAACCAACCCTAAAACCAAAACCTAAGGCCAAAGAAGTTTCTGGTTCATAAGTAATAGAACTATCATTAAGCTTTAATTTATCTAAAGCATCTCTTAAATCCTCAAATTTATCTGTTTCTATAGGATAAAGTCCCGCAAAAACAAAGGCTTTTGCTTTTTCAAAGCCTCCTATAGCTTCTTTAGCTTTATTTTTAATTAAAGTAATAGTATCTCCAACTTGAACATCGCCCACTGTTTTAAGCCCTAAAACAACAACTCCAACCTCGCCTGATTTCAAACTTTGTGTTTTAATTGGATTTAAAGGGTGTGGGTAAAAAAGATCTTGAACAATATGTTTTTTACCAGTACTCATCACCAATACTTCATCATTTTTAGAAATTTGTCCTTCATAAATTCTAACTAAAGCTAAAGCGCCTAAATAATTATCAAACCAAGAATCGTAAATTAAAGCCTTAGTAGCAGCTTCATTATCTATTTTTGGTGCTGGAATTTTAGTAATAATTGCTTCAATAAGCTCTTTTATACCTAAACCCGTCTTAGCGCTCACACAAATTGCATCTTTACAATCTATACCGATAATATGTTCAATTTCATGCTTAACTTTTTCTACATCTGCATTTGGAAGATCGATTTTATTAATAACTGGAATGATTTCAAGATTATTTTCAAGTGCAATATAAACATTAGCTATAGTTTGCGCTTCAACACCTTGAGAAGCATCTACTACAAGTAAGGCTCCTTCACAACTAGCTAAAGATCTACTTACCTCGTATGAAAAGTCAACATGACCTGGAGTATCAATCAAATTTAAAATATATTTTTGATTATTAAATGCATATTCTAAACGAACAGATTGAGCTTTTATTGTAATCCCACGTTCTTTTTCTATATCCATAGTATCCATAACTTGAGCACTCATTTGTCTATCGCTAATCGCTCCACATTCTGAAATAATTCTATCTGCTAGAGTACTTTTTCCATGATCAATATGCGCTATGATTGAAAAATTTCTAATATTTTCCATTGTTTTCCTAGATAAAAATATACTTTCAAAAATTCTAGCAAAAATATTTTTCAGAAATAATTAAATTTAATCTTGAATAAATATATTTTCTATATTTTTACCAAATTTTAAGTATAATCATCTTTAAAATATTAAAAGCTTATCAATGCTTATTAATAAAACTTATGAAATTTCTTCTTGTGATGATGTAGAGCTTAATATTAAAAGAACTTCAAAACTAGAATATCGTATGACTTATGATGATGAAAAACAAATGAAAGCTATAGTTTTTGTAATTGGTGGATATGGAGCTAATGCTAATATTTCTTTTTTAGATTTTGATAGAGAATATATCGCTAAAAAATTTGATGTAGTTGTAGTAAATGTTTTTTATCATTGTTTTTGCCAAAGAAGATCAAATGAGGAAAAGTATAGCGTTTATAAGAAATTTGAACCAGAAGACATTACTATAATTAAAAGAAAATTTAAATCAATTTAATTTAATTGCAAAGGATGAAATTACTTCTCAGAATGCCCCAATAATTGCTGAAATGTTAGTGAAACATTAAAAAATCTAAAATCAAATCATCAAATCCCTCAAGATTATAAAGCTTGTTTTACTTCAACTTTTGTCCCACCCAATGATGAATATCAAAACTATGGCATTATGGCTGCTATTGATCATATCAATGCTTTAAAAGATATTGTTAAAAATTATCCACAATTTGAAAATTTACCAAAGATCTACGGCGGGGGGTCATATGGTGGATACTTATCTTTACTTATAGCAAAAATTGCTCCTTGGTATGTGGATGGAGTGATTGATAATTCGGCTGTAGTATTACCCTTTTTACCTAGTCTTTTAGGAAGAGAAATGCAACAACCAGAATTTGTATTTAATTTTAAAAATATCAATCTTTTTTGTAATATCAAAACCTATTGGACAAGAAAAGATCCTAATTCTCTTTATTATTTTAAAGATGAAAATTATATAATAAGAGCGATTTTAAATTCTTCTCATCTTATCCTTGGGGCTAATGTTAATCCAAATATTATTTATGTTTCTTACCATAGTATCAAAGATCTTGCGACTCCCGCTAAAGACAAAATAGAACTTTATAAATGTTTTAAACAACTTAATCTTGATGCAACTTTGCATTTAATCCAAGATGAAAAAGATATCGATGGTAAAATGATTAAAAGCTTAGAACATGGTATGAGAATGACAGATAAAGCTTTGTTTAGGAAAGAACTTCCTTTAATGCTTGAAAAATTAAAAGATAAAAAATCTCCCATGAGAGAAAATTCTATTTCTTATCCTTGCAAAAATAGAGTTTTCAAATTTAGAGATGAAGGTGATAAATTTAAACTTGAGATTGTTTAAATATAATTTTTTAAGAATTTTTAAAGTTATTTGAGTTTATTTTCAAGCAACTTAATCTTTCATAGCAAGTTCTAGCATTTTTTGAATATTTTCAAAGCTTTCAAAATTTTCAGGAGTTATAAATTCAGCTTTTAAAGGTTTTTTGTAATATTTTTCTATTTCAGCTACTAAAGCCATGATATCAATACTATCAATAAAATCTTCGCTAACCAAATTCGTCATGCTTTCATCAATATCGGTTCTTTCTATATTGATAAAAAATTGTTTAACGTTTTGCATTTTATTCCTTTGTAATTTTTAAAATCGTATTATCACTTAAATTTAAAATTAAGTCAAATTTTTGGTTTTAAAGGCCATTAAATATTTTCAAATTTCATTTAAATAACCCCTATCAATCTTACCATTTTGATTGAGTTTAAAACTATCAATTCTTTTAAAATGTTTAGGTATCATATAAAGAGGTAATTTATCTTTTAAAAATATTCTAAAATCAATTTCTTCTTTACTCTCATAAAAACAAATAATCTCTTCTTTAAAAACACAAGCAGAGTTTCTTACTTTATCATGGGAATTAATAATATTTTCTATTTCTCCTAGTTCTATTCTATGACCCATGTATTTAATCTGATTATCAGCTCTTCCATAGCATAACAATTCTTCAAATCCATTATAAGCAACAATATCTCCTGTCTTATAGAGTAAGTCTAAATAATTATCATGTAAAGGATTTTGTATAAAAGCTTTATTTGTTTTTTCTTTGTCATTGTAATATCCTAAGGATAAAGAAGTTCCTCTTATATATAATTCTCCTTTTTTACCTATTTCTTTAGTACTTATATAATTCATATTTTCATCAAAGACTAGAAGTTCTGTATTTTTACAAGCTTTACCAATTGGTAAGAGTTCATCATCTTTAAAAGGACGGTTGATGATGTAGTAGGTGCAAACATCAGTGATTTCAGTAGGACCATAAAGATTAGCAAATAAACTTTGAGGTAAATGTTTTCTCCAGATATTAAGTTGCTTATTGGGCATGATTTCACCACAAAAGAGTATTTTTTTGAGATGTTTAGAAGAAAAATTATCTAAAGCTTCTGTATTTGCAAAATAAATCAATACTGAAGGCACCCAAAATATCGTACTTACTTTTTCTTGTTCTAAGCATTGTAATACTTTAGCAGGAAAAGTAAAGATATGATTAGGGATGATATGTAAAGTTGCGCCCACTTTTACACTTGAAAAAATATCTAAAACACTATTATCAAAATAAAATGGAGCTTGATTAGCTAAAATTTCATTCTCATCAAAATCAAAAGTTTCACATACCCAAAACGTATAATCAATCACACTCTTATGAGCTATACTTACTCCTTTAGGAATTCCTGTACTTCCACTTGTAAAAAGTACATAAAGTAAATTAGTGTCAATGTGTTTTTCTTTGGCTTTAGTGATTAAATTTTCATCTGTATTAAAACTTTTAAAATCTTGTGTATATAAAGTAGGTAAATTTAAATCTAAATTTAAATCTTTAGAAGTGATTAGAAGTTTTGGTTTTAAAACTTCTATAACTTTTTCTATTCTTTCTTTGGGACTTTTTTCATCTAAGAGTGTATAAAAGTTTCCACTTAAAGCTACACCAAAAAAAGAAATCAAACAATCAATGCCTTTAGGTAAGATAATAAGAATGGCTTTTTGTAAAGGTAAAGTATCATTATTTAACTTTCTTAGAATTTCACTGGCAACTTTTTTAGAATAAAGATCAAATTCTTTATAAGTGATTTCTTTTCTTTCTTTGGTAAAAGGTTCAACAAAGGCTATTTTTTCACTAAAATTTTCAACACTTTTTTCTAGAAAGTTGTAGATGTGGGTGAGCATGCAAAAAAGCCTTTATAATAAAATCAAAAGATGATTATGCCCCTTCCCGCCAGTTAATATAAACATAAAAAATTAATACCTTTTCATTATAAAAAGCAGATAAATACCTCCTAATAAAGTCGCTATAATCCCTAAAGGAATTTCGTAAGGAAATAATACAATTTTAGATATAAAATAAGCTAGAAACATTAAACAAATTCCAAGTAAAGCTGCCACAAAAAGTTGATTGTAAAATTTTTTAATTCCTAGTAATCTCATAATATGAGGGGCCAACAAACCCACAAAACTAAAAGGACCTATACATAAAGCACTTAAGGCGCAAGCAAAAGCGCTTAAGATAAGAAAAACGATTCTAACTTTTACTACATTAAGCCCAACACTTAAAGCACAATTCTCCCCTAAAGAAAATATCTTTAGGTTGGGATATAATATATATAAAGTTGATAAAAAAATACCTGTATAAATCAATAAAAATAAACTTAAATTTTTATCTATATTGATTAATCCAGCTTGAGTATAAGCTAAAAAAGTATAAGCTTTAAAGTCTCCACTAGCTAAGAAAATTTTACCCAAAGCATCTACAAAAAACATTATAGCTATGCCCATAAGAATGATTTTTTGTATATTTATATTTAATTTAGTGCTTAAAAAAAATAAAAAACATAAAACCAATAGAGCACCTATAATAGCAAAAATTTGAATATGTTCTAAAGAAAAATATAAAGCAAATAATACACCTAAACTTGTTCCAGAATTAATCCCTAGCATCTCAGGTGATGCCATAGGATTAAAACTCAATCTTTGCAAGATAAATCCAACCAAAGCTAATAAAATACCACATAAAAGCAAAATAACAAGCTTGTTTAATCTTAATGCTAAAATTTCATCCGATATGTTTTTAAAACTCAAAGTTGAAAAATCAAAATACAAATTAAGAAAAAATAGCATCAAAACAAGTAAAATCAAACCTAAAATAATATATCTTTCTTTAAAATAAGAAAATATATAAATACCATCATCGCTAAAATTTTCTTTTAACATTTTAAAAACACCAAAAATAAACAACGGAGAACCGATTAATGCCAAAACTCCTCCAGTAGGCAAATCAATTCCTTTTGTAATTTGTAAAATTTGTAAAAATAAATCTACTCCAAATAACAAAAAAAAGCCTAAAAAACCGCAGATTAAAAACTCTTTTCTTAATTTTTTTATTTTAAAAAATTTCACAAAAATACTTGCAAATAAGCCTAAAAAACTAATTACTCCTACAAAAGAAACCACCAAAGTGATAAAATAAGCACTCAAGCACAAGGCAAAAAATTTAACATAAAAGATATTTTGTCCCACACTGCTTGCAAGTTCATCTCCTAAATTTAAAATTTTTAAATAAGGGATAAAAAAATACAAACTAATCAATGCTATACTAGAATAACAAAAAAGCTCTATAATATCTTTAAAACCATTTTGAGTAAAATAACCACTATTAAAAAGTAAAAAAGACTTACTTTCTTCTGGATAAAAAAGGATCAGTAAAGAATTTAAAGCGCCAAAAACCATCCCACTTATAAGGCCTAAAAGGATTATACTTGTGGAATTTAAATGCTTTTTAAGCATAAAAATAAAAATTAAAAACAAAATTAAAAAAGCTCCCAAAAAGCCCATTAACACTTTTGAAATATTTAAAAAATCAGGAAAAAATAAAGTAGCGATTAATATAGTAAAACTAGCACTAGGAGCCACACCTAATGTTGTATCGCTGGCTAAGGGATTTTGCATTACTATACGCAAAATCAAAGAAGAAAAAGCAAGTAAAAAACCGCACAATAAACACATAAAAAAACGGCTTAAATTGTAATTTAAAAAAATAAAAGAAAATAAATTTTCATGATTATATTTTTTTAAAAATTCAAATTCCAAAAAAAGAAAAACACAAAACAAAGCAATCAGTATAAACACACATGAAAAAATAATTTTTTTCACTCAATTACCTCTATAAGTTCTTTAGCAAAGCGTCTCATACTCATCAATGATCCTGCACTCCAAATAGGCTCTAATTCATTATAATCTTGAAAAATATTCATTTTTTGATAAAAAGGATTTTGTTTTAACTCTTCATCAAGCTTAAAAGGAGTTGGCTTAATGACTATAAATTTTGTTTCTTTTGGAAATTTTAAAAGATCTAAAAAACTTATAATATCAACACCCCAAGCGTTGTTTGTATTTTTATCATAAGCATTTTTCAAACCAAGTTGTTCTAATGCCGCACCAAAAAGACTGTGTTTTGTATAAATTCTTAAATGTTTTTTATCTACAAATTGAACTATAGCAATGGGCTTAGTATAATGTAATTTCTTTTTAGAACTTCTAAAAAAAAGCTTTGTATTTTTAATAAATTCTAAGGCTTCTTGTTTTTTGTTTAAAATTATTCCTATCTGCAAAACACCTTCATTGATACTAGTATATACATCTTTTTTATTTTGATAAAAATCAATAATTTTTATTTTATTTTTTAAAATATGATTATCGATGACAAATAAAGATGAAGTGATGATTAAATCGGGCTTTAAATTGATAATATATTCTATATTAGGTTGAACTCTAAGACCGACATCTTTTACACTTTGGGGTAAAGCGGGCTCTTTTACCCAAGTATTATATATTCTCTTATCTCCGACTGCTAAAGGCTGGGA
Organism: Campylobacter sp. RM10537; assembly: GCF_022369435.1. Classification (NCBI taxonomy): domain Bacteria; kingdom Pseudomonadati; phylum Campylobacterota; class Epsilonproteobacteria; order Campylobacterales; family Campylobacteraceae; genus Campylobacter; species Campylobacter molothri. The sequence goes on from NZ_CP059597.1 coordinate 739,335, forward strand.
ATTTAACATCATCATTGTTTCAGCCATAGTCCAATCTAAAGCGATGATTTTCAATTCTTTAGCTTGTATAAGTTCTAATAAAATTAAAAGCAAAATAATAATTTTTTTCATATTTTAAAAAAGTGCAATAGGAGATTTTCTTTTAGGATGCTCTATAATACTAGCATCGATATTAAATATATCTTTTAGTTTTTCTTCTTGCATAAATTCTTGCTTGCTTGCATTAAAAACAACCTTTCCTTCTTTTAAAGCAATAATTTCATCGCAATATAATGCCGCTAAATTAATATCATGTAAAATTAATACTATGCCCACTTTAAATTCTTTATTTAATTTTAATATTAATTCCATTAATTCAAATTGATATACAATATCTAAAGCAGCTAAAGGTTCATCTAAAAATAAAAATTCACTTTTTTGTGCTAAAAGCATTGCCAAAAAAGCTCTTGTTTTTTCTCCTCCAGAAAGAGTATGAATTTCTCTATTTGACAAACTTAAAGTATTCGTTAATCTCATCACTTCTTCGATTAATTCTTTATCTTGATTTTTAAAAAATAATTTTTCATAAGAATAGCGCCCCATTTTCACAAGCTCTTTTACGCTTAAATATCCTAAATTAGGTAAATATTGCGGTAAATAAGCTATTTTTTGAGCTAATTGTTTGGAAGAAAATTTAGCTATATCTTGTTCATTAAAACAAATTTTTCCAGAAGTTGGCTTTAACTGCCTAGCCAAAATTTTCAATAAAGTTGATTTTCCTGAACCATTATGCCCCATAAGGCCGTAAATTTTGTTATTTTCAAAACATAAATTTGTAGGATAAATAATATATTGATTTTGATTTTTAAAATTTACATTGCAACTTTTTATGAGTGCCATTGCTCAATCATATCCTCTTTAAAAAACTTAAGCTCGGATTATAGCATAAAGAAAAATAAAAAATAAATAAAAAATAATTTTTCTTTAAATTTTAAAATTATATAATTCGCATTTTGAAAGTCAATTTCATTATTATAATTAAAAATTTTTCGTTTAAAAAAAGGAGAACCTATTTTTATGAATAAAGTATTCAATTCTTTTTTACTTATTTCAATAAGTGCTAGTTTAGCTTTAGCAAAAGAATCTTCTTATGAGCTAGGTGCTGTTAGTGTTGTGGGATCTATCGAGAAAGGAAATCAAAGTGTAGATTATCTCAGCCCAAAAAGTGTTTCTGTAATTAGCGCCAAGCAAATTCAAGAAGAAGGTGCGCAGCAACTTGATGAGATTACTAGATACGAAAGTGGTTTTGTTTCTCAAATTTATGGTGCGGATTTAGATACAACAGATTGGCTTAAATTAAGAGGATTTGATGCAAGTTTAGTTTTAGACGGAACAGCTATTTATAAAGGCGGATATTTTGGATGGTCACCAGATTTATATGGCTTAGAAAAAATAGAAGTTATTAAAGGGGCTGATTCTTTAAGTTATGGATCTTCTCAAAGTGGTGGCGTGATCAATTTAGTTAGCAAAAGACCTCAAAAAAACCCTATAGCAGAAATAGGAGCTAAAATAGGAAATTTATCCCAAAATGGCCTATTTTTCGATATTGGAGATAAAGCTTTTAACACAAATAGTAATTTTAGAATCGTAGGAAACTATTTTAGGCAAAATGGACAGCTTGATGGAACTTGGCAAGAACATTATTATTTTGCACCAAGCTTAGCTATAAATATAGATGATGATACATTTTTAACGCTTCTTAGTAGTTTTCAGTACGATCAAGGAGTGCCTACAACTGGATTTTTTCCTGTTTATGGAACCATCATTGATACACCACAAGGAACAATTAAGCCAAGTACAAATTTAGGATCACCTTTGAGTGATTATTTAAAAAGAAAACAATATTCTTTAGGATATGAATTTATACATTATTTTAATGATGAATTAACTTTTATGCAAAATTATCGTTATAATATGGAGGATAAAAGTCAATTTGCTGTAAACTTTTCAGCTTTAGACTCTAGCAATCCCGCTACAGCTAAAAGAAGTTCTATCATCTTAGATGGTATAGCAAGAAGCCATACTTTAGATAATAGACTGGTTTTAAAGCATAATTACAAAGAACTTGAAAACACTCTTACAAGTGGAATAGATTATCAATATATCTATGTCAATGGAAAATATGGTTATGGAAGCGCAAGTGATGTCAATATCTTTGATCCTAATCATACCCCACAAATTAAAAGTAAAGTGCCTACATATCTAGTCAAACAATCACAATTAGGTCTATATGTTCAAGATAGAGCTAAGCTTTATGATAAATGGATTTTAGATCTTGGCATGCGTTTTGATAAAGCTAAAAGTAATGCAAAAAGCTTTGGAAATAAAAGCGATTATAATGTCAATCATACAACTTTTCAAACAGGCTTGATGTATGTATTTGAAGATTTAGGATTAATGCCTTTTGTCAGTTACTCAGGAGCCTTTAGACCTATAGCAGGAAGTGACGGAGAAGGCAAGGGTTATAAGCCTTATGAAAGCAGACAATATGAAGCTGGTTTTAAATATCTTCCTTATTTTATCGATGGAGAACTTAATCTTTCTTATTTTGACATCCAAGAAAAAAATGCCTTAGTTAATGCCGATCCAAGTATGCCTACGCCTGTATCTATACAAGCTGGAAAGCAAAATGCTAAAGGCTTAGAACTAAGCTCAAATATAGCTTTGAGTGAAAGCATAAATTATACTTTAGCTTATGCACATTATTTTCAAACTCACACCTCTTTAGACGCGCTAAAAACTATAAGAACGCCAATGATGCCAAAAGACATTTTTGCCACTAAAATTTCTCATACTTTTAAAATCGATCATAAACAAAATTTTAAAAGTAGTTTTGGAATACGCTACGTAGGAAGTAGCACTGACGAGGCTGGGAATCCTAATATCAAAGTGCCTTCATATACACTTTATGATCTTGCTTTTAGCTATAATTATGATAAATGGAATGCTCAGTTAAATATCGATAATATTTTTAATAAAAAATATATTAGCGGATGTTATTATTCTTGCTATTATGGTGAAGGTATTAAAGGAATTTTATCCATTTCTTATAAATATTAATAAATACTAAATTCTCTTAAGCTTAAGTATGCTATACTCTAGCTTATGAGATTTTTAAATATTATTTTATTTTTACCTTTAGCATTGTTTGGCTCCAACTTAAAAGAACTTATAAATTTAAGTCAAAAAAATGAGCAATATTTTATCAAGCAAATTCAAAGCGAACAAGCTAAACTTACAAGTAATGAAGTTTTTAGAAATTATTTGCCAAGTCTTAGTTTAAATTCCGCCTATGTGGCTAACAATAAAGATCGTTTTATTATTGATCCTCAAGAAAGTTTATTTGCAAAATTTTCTCTGAATTTTCTACTTTTTGATGGTGGCGCTAGAGAAGCTAATTTAAAAGCCTTAAAAGAGCAAGAAAAAATTAGCTTACTTAGCAAAGAACAAACTAGAAATTATTTAGCTTTAAATGCAACTACTCTTTATTTTAATTCTTTAAGTCTTAGAAAAATCATTGCCACAAATGAACAGAAAGTGGAGTTTTTAAAATCAACCTTACAAAGATTAAAAAAATTTTACGCTACAGGATTAAGTTCTAAAGATGAATTAGAAAGTATAGAAGCAAAATTTCATTTAAGTGTTTTAGATTTGCATCAAAATGAATTAAAATTTGAAAATATCCAAAAAGAAATTAGAATTTTAACCGGAGAAAATATCATTCCTGAAGGCCAAGCAACATTGGAAAAACCTTTTTATGATAAAGTATTAAATAACTATGATGTGCTTATTGCTAGAGAAAATGTTAATTTAGCTAGAGAAAATGTTAATTTAGCCAAAGCTCAGTATTATCCTAAATTTTTTATTCAAGATAATTTCGGATTTTATAAAAACAATTATAACCCAAAAGTTCCTTATCCTTTTATCAATCTAACCAATGAAATCTTAGAAAAATATTCACAAAATAATCAAATTATTTTAGGAATAGAATGGAAAATTTTTGATTTTAATTCTAGAGCCAAAAAGGTTGAAAAAGAGCGTTTAAATGTTCAAATTGCAAATGCAAATGCAAGATTAAATGAAAGAAAAAACCGAGAAGAATTGTTGTATTTGCTTAAAAATATAAAAGTCTTAAAGGAGCAAATTATAGCCCTAAAATTAGCACTCAAAGCTGCTAATATAGCCTTTGAAAGCATAGATAAAAAATATAGCGCAGGGCTTGTTTCTTATGTAGAATATTTACAAGCTTTAGAGGCTAAATTTAAAGCTCAAAGTGATCTAGAATTAGCAAGAAACGAATTTGAAATCACAAAAGCAAATTATTATTTTAATGCTGGAGTACAAATCATTTCAAAGGTAAAACAATGAAAATATTTTTAATTTTAATATTTTCTTTTAATGTAATTTTTGCAGAAGAAATTTATGCAAGTTTTAATGTAGAAGCATCAAAGCAAAGCAAATTGGCTATTGAAGGCATAGGGATAGTATCACAAATTCCAATCACAATTGGACAAAAGGTTAAAAAGGGAGATCTTTTAATTGTCCTTGATCAAACCAGTGAAAAAATAGCACTTGAAAATGCCAAAAATTCATATAATTTAGCCCTAGCTCAATATGAAAATACAAAAAGCAAAATGAAAAAAATTAATTCTGTTCAAGATGTTATTGATAAACAAAGCTATGAAGATATGAAAACACAATTTAATATAGCTAGCTTAAATTTAACTAAAGCTAAAATCAATATGGATTATTATAAAAATATACTTGAAAAAAAAGAATTAAGAGCGCCTTATGATGCAATTGTTTCAAATAAATTTATACAGATTGGAGAGGGAGTTGGCGGAGTAGCTCAACCTTTAGTAGAAATTTTTTCTTATCCTCAAAGTAAACTCATTTTAAGTTTTGATGAAAAATATAAAGATAAAGTAAAAATTGGAGATGAATTTATTTATAAATTAGATCAAAGCAATAACCAAATTAAAGGAAAAATCAGCCTAATTTATCCAAGCATAGAGGTAAAAACGAGAAAAATTTATGCTGAAGTTGAAGCTTCAGGATTAACCCCGGGACTTTTTGGAGAAGGTAAGATAATTACAAAAGATTAGAATATGTTTAAATTAGCAATAAATAGACCTATTACCGTATTAATGTTTTTTTTAGCACTCGTTATCTTTGGATTTATTTCCGCATTTAATATGAGTGTTAATTTATTTCCAAATGTTTCCATTCCTCTTATTAAAATTACAAGTAAAGCTAATGGAGATTTAAATTTTATAGAATCAAAAATTACTAAGGAAATAGAAAATGCTCTAAGTGAAATTGATGGGGTTAAAACTATAACTTCGGTTGCATATGATAATTTTAGTATTTCTGTAGTCGAATTTAAACTTGGCAAAAATCTCGAAGTAGCTGCTAATGATGTAAGAGATAAAATAGGCACCTTAAGTCTTCCAACTAAACCTGAAGTTGAGAAAATAAGTTCTGATTCTGGTTCAGCTATATCACTTTTTCTTTACTCACCAAATAAACTTTCTCTTATGCAAAATATCAATGACAAAATCAAGCCTTTTTTACAAAGGGTCGATGGTGTAGGAAAAATTGATGCTAAAGGTTTTTTAAAACCTCAAATTCGCATTAATTTAAAACCAGAGCAATTACAAAAATATAATCTTAATGCCTATGATGTAGCCAATATCATTAAAAGTCAAAATTTTAAACAAGCCTTAGGAGAATTAAATAATCAAAAAAATAATTATATTATTAAAGGTTATTTCGAAGCTAATGATTTAAATGAATTAAAAAAATTACGTATTAAAACTGGTGTATTTTTAAGTGATATTGCTGATATACAGAATCTTTATGAGGATGAAAAGCAAAGTGCGATTTATCAAGGAAAAGAAGGTGTGCTCCTAGAGCTTGGCAAAGTGAATAATTATAATACACTCCAAATGATAAAAAATGTTAAAAATTCTCTAAGCACTTTAGAAAAGCAAATTCCTAGCGATATAAAATTTGATATTGTTTATGATAAAAGCTTAAATATCTATAAACATCTTTCACAAGTTATTTTTGATATGGTTTTAGGTATTTTCTTAACTCTAATTATTGTATTTTTATTTTTAAGAAATTTAAGTGCTACCCTTATTGCTTGCATTGCAATACCAACTTCAATAATTTCAACTTTTTTTATCATTGATATTTTAGGCTATGATCTAAATCGTCTTACCTTTATTGCCCTAACTTTAAGTATAGGAATTTTTATAGATGATGCTATTGTAGTGATTGAAAATATCGCTAAAAAATTAAAAGAACATCCGCCCTTACAAGCTGCTTTTTTAGGGGTTAATGAAATAGGTTTTAGCGTATTAAGCATTAGTGTTGTTTTACTTTGTGTTTTTATTCCTATTTCTTATATGAAATCTGTACCTGGGCTTTTTTTTAACGCCTTAGGAATTAGCGTTGCAAGTGGTATCGTAATTAGTTTTTTAGTTTCTATATTTTTGATTCCAAGTTTAAGTGCTAGATTTTTAAATCCTAAAGAAAGTCGATTTTATCAAAAAAGTGAAGCTTTTTTTCAAAAAATAGAAGAAAAATATGAAAATATACTTTATAAAATTTTAAAAAATAAAACTAAATTCATCTTAGCAAGTCTTGTTTTTGTAATTTTATCCTTTGGTTTAGCTAGTCGTATTGGACTTGATTTTTTACCTATGGAAGATGACAGCGAAATTCAAGTTTTGCTTGAGAGTAAACAAGATTTGAGTTTTGAAGCTATGCGAAAAAAAAGTCTTGATCTTTTAGAAAAAATTCAAACAGATGAAAATGTAAAATACGCTTTTTTAATTTTAGGATATGATGATGCTAAAGATGCCACAAAAGCTAAAATTTATATAAAGCTTAAAAATTTAGGTGAGAGAAAATTAAGACAAAGCGCAATAGTTAACTTATATCGTCAAAAATTTCAAGAAGATGGCATTAAAATCAAAGTTTTAGAGCTTCCAAAAATCGAAGGCGCTGGAATTGATGATCCAGTTCAATTTTTAGTTTTAGGCGATGATTTAGATTCTATAAAACAAGCTACTAATCGTGCCAAAGAGATTTTAGGAAGTAATTCTCATATTGTTGATATAAGCGATAATGCTAATTCAACAAAAGATGCTGTTGCTCTTCATATTAATAAAGAAAAAGCAAAGCTTTTAGATGTTAATCCAGAATATATTGCCGCAGTATTAAGTTACTCTTTTTCTCAATTAAGTGTTGGGGGTATGGACAGAGGAAATTCAAAAGACGATCTTATTTTAAGCTTTTCACCTGATTTTAAAAAAAATATAGAAGCTCTTAAGCGCATTAATATAAGAAATAATCAAGGTATTAACTTAGATCTTTCAAGTGTTGTTGATTTTTCTTATACTAAGGATTTAAAAACTATCAATCGTTATAACAAAAGTCGATCTATTAAGGTTACAGCTGGAGTTAATGATATTTCGCTAGGAGCGGTTCAAAAACTCTTACTTAATAATATGGATTATATTTTAGGTAAGAATTCAAATCTTAATTATGCTTTTTCAGGCTTTATAAATCTTTTAGGTGAAACCGTTCAAGGTTTTGCGATGGCTATAACTTTAGCTTTTGTTTTAATTTATCTTGTTTTAGCTGCACTTTATGAAAGTCTTATTTTACCATTAATTATAATGATCACTATGCCTTTGGCTTTTGGTGGAGCTTCTATAGGACTTTTCATTACTGGACATAATTTCTCACTTTTTGTTTTAATTGCCATCATCTTACTTTTTGGTATGGTGGGAAAAAATGCGATTTTACTTATAGATGTAGCCAATAAAAAATGTCATGAAGGTATAGAACCTAATAAAGCTTTATTGATCGCTGGAAAATCTCGCTTAAGAGCTATTTTAATGACAACTTTTGCGATGATTTTTGCTATGATTCCTCTTGCTATTTCAAGAGGAGCAGGATACGAATCTAATTCCCCAATGGCTATAGCGATTATTTTTGGTCTTGTTAGCTCAACTCTTTTAACTTTATTAGTTGTACCGGCACTCTTTAAATTTTGCTATACTCTTGATAGTAAATTAAGAAAAATATATGAAAGAAAAAAAATAGATTAAAAGACTTATTTAAGTCTTTTAAGCATTGTTTTTATATAGAGCTTTAAGATTATTGTAAGCGATTTGTATTTTTTCAAATTGTTCTCTAGTATAAGCTTTTTCTTCAGCACTTTTACCCTGATAAAAATCAGGATGATAAAGCTTTACCATCATTAAATATTTTTGTCTGATTTCACTAAGATCATTTTGAGGTGTACATTCTAAAGTTGTAAAATAATTATTAAAAAGCTTTGCTAAAGCATTAAATTTCCATTTTGCATTTTCTTTTTTAAAAATATCTTGGCGAAAATCTTTATATTCTTGACGATCCACTTCAAAATTAACACGATATCTTAAATGCTCACTCTCATCAGCAAAAGCTTCAAAAAGTTCCAAGGTGTTTTCATCTTTATATTTAAGCATTAAAATACTTGTTGCTTCATCATATTCTATATAATGCTCTTTAAAATAATTTTTCATATAGGCTATAAATAATTTTTCATTAGAACTAAGTTGCATTAGAATTTGATTTCCTGCAAAACTTGTTTTTATAAAAAGCATAGGTTTTAGCATGTTGTTTTGCTCAAAATTAAGTCTAAAAGTTTTAAAATGAGCATCTTTTAAATTCTCTATGCTTTCATTAGAGCTCTTACGATATTTTTGATCTAAGACTTTTAAAAAATATCGACGTTGCGGAATTTCATTTTCCTCAAAAAAAGAAAAAATCTTATTTTTTCGCCCTATAACTTTTGTGAAATTTTTGGTAATTAAGTCTTTAAAATACTGAAAAACGCTAATATCATCAGTATTAACATTAATCGTCTCTAAAGTTTGCACAATTTGCATCTTCTCTCTCCCATAAAACCTCATTTTCAAAAAGAGAACTTGTCCCTTTTAAAATTTCATTAGGTGTATAATCGGCTTTATACGATAAAGATTGACACTTTTTTACAAAATATCCCAAATAAATATATTTTAAATTTTTACTTTTAGCAAATTTGATCTCATTTAAAAGAGAAAACTTACCCAAGGAAAGATATGCAAAATCAGGATCGTAAAAACAATAAATACTTGAAATTCCATCCTCAACCTCATCAATAAGATCAACACAAACAAGCTTATTATCAACATAAAAAGCAAGCTCATAACCAAAATCCATAAATCCATCTATATAAAGATTATAATATTGTCTAAAATTTAAATCATATCTTTTCCACTTCTTTTTATCTTCCATAAAACGATGGTATTTATCATATAAAAATAAATGTTCATTACTCAAAGCTGGTCTTCTAAGTATCATTTTAGTATTGATATTTTTTTTAAAAACTCTTCTTTCATTGCGAGAAAATTTATATTCATTAGCTAAAATTCTAAGACTAAGACATTCTTGACAATCTCTACAAATTGGACGAGAAAAATACCTTCCAAAGCGTCTCCAACCACGTTGGATTAGTTTAGTATTGATTTCTTTGGAACAATTTTGTATGTATTTATATTCTATTCTTGAGCGTTTTGTTTCTAAGTATGGACATTTATCTTCAAGAGTACAAAATCCAATTTCAAACATTTAAATTTTCTTAATATCTGAATTCTTGATAAATTCAGAAAATTCATCTTGCAATTTTTCTTCCTTTAGAAAAATTTCTTGCATTTCTTTATCTAAAAACATTTCTTGTTTGTTTTGTTTTTTTTCTTTTTTTATATTTTTTATTTTCACAGTATTATTTTGCATTTCTTTTTTTATATTTTTTAAACTATCTAAAAAATCCATTTATTTTCCTCTTTTAATTTTTTCAAGTGTTGCTGCAATAACAGCCACTATCTCTTCTTTGTTTTCATGATGATAATCTTGTGTTTTTTCTAATAACTCTTGCAAATGAGTTTCTATAAAAGAAGTATCAAAATAACCTCTTCTAAATTCTTTTATTTTAGTAATCGCAATTAAAAATGGTATTGTTGTCCTAATATCTAAAGTAAATTCTTTCAAAGCTCTTTCAAGTTTATTGACTGCTAAATCATAGCTTGTTGCCCTAACAATCAATTTAGCAAGCATGGAATCATAATAAGGCGGTATCGTATAATCCTTATAAATATGGCTATCTACTCTTACAGAAGGACCTAATGCTGGATAATATTCATTGATTTTACCTACGCTTGGAGTAAAATTTTTCCACACATTTTCAGCCGTAATTCTAGCCTCTATAGCAAATCCTCTAGGTTTAATATCACTTTGCTCTATATCTAAAATTTCTCCAGCAGCTATACGAATTTGACGTACGATAAGATCAACCCCTGTAATTTCTTCTGTAACAGGATGCTCAACTTGAATTCTTGTATTCATTTCCATAAAATAAAAACGGTTATAATCATCAAGTAAAAATTCTATCGTCCCTGCATTGGTATAGCCTACTGCTTTAGCTGCTGCAATAGCAGTTACCCCCATAGTTTTTCTAAGATTGTCAGAAATACTAGGACAAGGTGCAATTTCAATAATTTTTTGATGTCTTCTTTGTATAGAACAATCTCTTTCACAAAGATGTATTATATTGCCATAATTATCACCTAAAATTTGAAATTCTATATGACGAGGATTTATAACAAATTTTTCCATAAATACTTCATCATTTTTAAAATAAGCTAATGCTTCCCTTTTACAAGAATCAAAAGCATTTTCAAGCTCTTCTTGTTTATAAACAACGCGAATTCCTCGCCCTCCTCCGCCACCTGAAGCTTTTAAAATTACAGGGTAGCTAATTTTTTCTGCAATAATTTTAATTTCATCTATACTGTAAGAATTTAATTTCTCAGTACCTGGGACAATAGGAATTCCATTTTGCGCCATCAATTTACGCGCAATATTTTTATTACCCATTTTATGAATTACTTCAGATTTTGGGCCTATAAAAATAATATTTGATTCTTCGCAAGCTCTAGCAAATTCGTAATTTTCACTTAAAAATCCATAGCCAGGATGAATAGCATCAGCGCCACAAGCTTTAGCAACCTCTATAATTCTTTCAATGTCTAAATAACCCTTTATAGCATCTTTACCAATTTGATAAGCTTCATCAGCAATTTTTACATGCAAACACTCACAATCAGGCTCGGTATAAATTGCAACACTTTTAATATGCAAATCCCTACAAGCTCGAATAATTCTAACGGCTATTTCAGCACGATTTGCTATAAGAATTTTATGAATTTGCACCATAGTTTGCCTTTAAAAATAATAATACTAAAAGCAATTCTATCAAAATATCCTTATAAAAACTTAGCAAAAAAATTAATTATTTTAGTTATAATAAAACTTTATAAATTTTATTTCCAAGAAGAAAAGTAAAAATCAAAATGGTTGCTGATAAGAAATTATTTTATTTAAGTTGTATATTAATTACTATAGGAATAGTTTTTTCATACTCACTAACAGTTTTTACTGTACTTTTTTTCAATTATAATGAATTTCATTTTTTTACTCGCCAACTTTTTTTTGGAGTGAGTGGAATTTTAATCATGTTTTTTATCTCAAGACTTGATCCAGATAAAAAAAATTCTGAAAGAATTATTCTTGCTATTCTTATTATTTCTTTTATTTTTATCACAATCTTACCTTTTTTACCTTCGGCCTTGGCAACAGCTAGTGGAGGTGCTAAAAGATGGATTCGCTTAGGCCCGCTTTCTATATCTCCGGTTGAATTTTTTAAAATAGGTCTTATTTATTTTTTAGCTTGGAGTTATACAAGACGTATTGATGATAGTAAAAAAGCAATTAAACATGAAGTTTTAATTCTTTTACCTTACTGTATTGTTGCAACTATAGTGATAGGATATATTTATATTACGCAAAATGATTTAGGACAGAGTGTTATTTCTTTCTTTTTGATTTTAGCTTTAGCCTTTTTTGCAGGAGCTAGCAAAAGACTTTTTGCTTTTGGAACTTTAATCATTATGATGGTTGGAATAATGGTTATTTTTAGCAATCAAAGGCGTATTCAAAGAATTGCATCTTGGTGGGGAAATATACAAGATGCATTTTTACCAATGCTTCCTGATTGGATGGCAAATGCTTTACGAGTAAGTACCAATACAGAACCTTATCAAATCTCACACTCTTTAAATGCTATAGCTCATGGAGGAATATTTGGAGAGGGTTTAGGGCTTGGAACTTTTAAATTAGGTTTTTTAAGCGAAGTCCATACCGACTTTATTCTCTCTGGTATCACAGAAGAAATCGGACTTTTTGGACTTGGGATCATCTGTTTTATTTATCTTTGGATGATTTTAAGAATTTTTAGAATAGCTGGACGTTGCGACAAAAAAGAACACTTTATTTTTTGTTCTGGTATCGCTTTGCTTTTACTTTTTTCATTTTTTATGAACGCTTTTGGTATTATTTCTCTTACCCCTCTTAAAGGTGTTGCAGTTCCACTTTTAAGCTATGGTGGAAGTTCCATGTGGGCAATTTGTATAGGTATTGGATATGTATTGATGATTTCTAAAAAGGTTAAATTATGATTGTTTTAACTGGAGGTGGCACGGGTGGACATTTAGCCATAGTAAGATGCTTATTAGAAAGTGCCCAACGAAAGAATATAGCTTGTATTTATATAGGCAGTGAAAATGGGCAAGATAAAGCGTGGTTTGAAAAAGAAACGCGCTTTAAGGATAAATTCTTTCTAAGCTCTAAGGGAGTTATCAATCAAAGTAAATTTAACAAAATCAATTCTTTTTTACATATTCTAAAACTTTCTAAAAAATGTAAAAAAATTTTTAAAACCTATAAAGTAAAAGCTGTCATTAGCGTAGGAGGATACAGTGCAGCTCCTGCATCTTTTGGAGCTTTATTTTCTGGCATACCTTTATTTATACATGAACAAAATTCAAAAAGTGGTTCCTTAAATAAACTTTTAAAACCTTTTTCTAAAAAATTTTTTAGTGCTTTTGAGGAAGATTTTACACCTTATCCTGTAGCAGATAAATTTTTTAATCATGCAAGAATTCGTAAAGAATTAAAAAATATTATTTTTCTAGGAGGATCTCAAGGAGCTAGTTTTATCAATGAATTGGCCATACAATTAGCACCTAATTTAAATGAAAAAAATATCCATATTATTCATCAATGTGGAAAAAATGATTTACAAAAGTACAAACAAATTTATAAAACTTTAAATATCGAAGCTGATATATTTGACTTTAGTTCAAATTTAGAACAAAAGATGCATAAAGCAGATTTAGCTATATCAAGAGCTGGCGCAAGTACGCTTTTTGAACTTTGTGCTAATTCTTTACCTGCTATTTTTATTCCTTATCCTTATGCAGCCAAAAATCATCAATACTTTAACGCTAAATTTTTACAAAATCAAAATTTATGTAAAATTTTTACACAAGATAATGCCAATGTAGATGAAATTTTTAAAACTATTTTAAATATAAATTTAGAAAATATTTCCAAAGGTTTGCAAGATATTTTTCAAAAAAATGGATCAGATATTTTACTTGAAAAAATACTTAAACTTATTTGATAACTTGACTTTTATAGGATAAATATCCAACGATATTTACTATGATTCCGATTGCAAAAAGTATTACAATAGCACTTGAAAAATTTCCAAATTGATCATGTAAAAGTCCTATAATCCACTGACCTTGCGCAGCAATTAAATATCCAAAACCTTGAGCAAAGGCTGAAAGTCTTGCTGCTATTTGTGCATTATGACTTTTTTGGGCAATAAAAAGTAAAACTATACCAAAAACCCCGCCCCAAGGAAAGCCCATAATAAAAGCACCTAAAATAATCATAAATTCATTATTAAAAATAAGTAAAATCCCAAAAGATATAGCATACATGGCGCACAAAATCGCAATATAGCTTGTATGATATTCTTTTTTAATTTTACCTAAAAGCAAAGGGCCAAAAAGTGAAACTGGCATAGCGATCAATTGTCCAAATAAAAGCATATTCGTTGCAAAATCTTTGCTAAAACCTTTTTCGGTTACTATTTGAACATACCAAAAAAATAAAGAATACGCCAAAAAGCTTTGAAATCCCATAAAAAGAGTGATTTTCCATGTTGTAGGATGTTTAAAAATATTCACTTGTTTAGAAGAAAGTTTTTTAGCTCTAAAAAGTCTTCCATTTTTTGCTTGAGGAAAATAAATCACTAAGGCTACAAAAGCAAAAATAGCCCAAAATACCATAGCTAAAGATAAATTAAATATATGAAGTAAAGGTGTGGCTAAAGCTATACCCACTATAGAAGAAACACTTAAAATAAAACTATACAAACCCATAACGCTAGACATTTGTTTAGGAAATTTTTCCTTAATAAAACTTGGCAAAACTACATTAGCAATTGCTATACCACAACCTATAGCAAGCATCCCTATAAATAAACCATAAACTCCAAAATAAGAACGCAAAAGTTCGCCAATAAATATCAAAAAAATTCCTACAATAACTGCACGGATAACAGAAAAATACCCCACAATAAAAGAAATACTTCCAAAAGCCATCAAAGGCAAACTGGTTAAAATCCCTATCAAAGTAGAATTTAAATCAAACTCTTTTTTTATAATATCAACCATTGGCCCTATCGTTGTGATAGGGGCTCTAAGATTAAAAGCTATAATAATAACAATAAAAATATTAAGCCAAAAAATTTTTTTAAAAGAAGTCATAATTACCTTTACTTAAGTTCAACCTTAAGTATTTTACCCTCTGCCATCTTAGGAATCCATAAATCATTTTTATCTAAAAATATATCCGCTGGTCCCTTCATTAATGGAAGATTAAGTTTTTTAATATTTTTATTTTTCAAATTTAAAGCATAAATAACCCCATTAAGATCTTTTCCCCAAGAACTTATATATAAAATATTATTTTTTAAAACTATACCATCATAAGGTTCTTTTTCACTTTTAAGTACTTGAATTTTCTTATTTTTAAGATTATAACTCAAAACAACTCCACCACTTACACCGCTAGGATCATAACCGGCGATATAAAGAAGATTTTTATGCAAAAATAAGCCATTTGGCCCACCATATTCTTTAAGATCTAATTTCAACAAATTATTATATTTTTTTGTTTTTAAATCAACTTTATAGATAATACCTGTCCCAGTATCACTAATTAAAAGCGTTTTATCATTGAGTTTTTCTATATCATTAAGAAAAATTGATCCTTTTATAGGCAAATTAAAAACTTCTTTTTTATTAGATAAATCAAAACCTTTTAAAGTATCAATATCTACAACATAAAGAATATTACCAATTTCCATCATACCTTTTGGAGCATCTAAGTCATTTAAAAATTTATATTCTAAAATTTTTCCATTTTTATCAAGTTTAGAAATAAAACCATCATGATCTTTAGCTAAAGGCTCAAGTTTTTTACCGACATTGGAAACATACATAGCGTTTTTATCTACAAAAACACTTTCAGGACTTAAAAATCCATCGATTTCTTGATATTTTAACTCGCCAGCTAAAGCACAAGTAGCTACTAAAGCTAGGCTTAAAATATATTTTTTCATTTTTATCCCCTTTTTTTTAAAATTAATAAAATTATATTTTTAAAAAAAAATAAAGTGTATAAGTTTTTTGATTTTTGATATTGTTTAGGAGTAATTTTGTAAGTTTTTTTAAATCTTTCTATAAACCAAGATATAGAAGAAAACGAACATTCAATTGCTATTTCATTGATATTTTTTTTAGAAAACTCAAGTAAAAATTTAGCCTTTTGTAAGCGTTTTTCATCTAACCATTTTTTTGGACTGATTTTAAAACATTTTTTAAATTCTCTAGAGAAACTTGCTAAATCAAGTTTAGCAAAATCTGCCATTTCTTGAACATTTAAGAATTCTTTTTCACAATATTCAAAAAGCTGAGATAAATCTAAACGAAATTCTTTTAAAATTTCGGCTAAAAAAGTAATAAAATTTGAATTTTTATTTAAAAGCAAATGCAAAAAAATCTCTTCAAATTTTAAATTAATAATAGGATCTAAAATTTGTGTATTTTCTTCAAAATATGGATTAAAACTATCTAAAATTCCTTGTAAAATTTTATCATTTCTAATCCAAAAAATTTCATTATCTGAGCAAGAATAATTAAAATTCAATAAATGCTTATATTTATAGATAAGCTCTATTAAAAAAGCATTATCAAAGAAAAATAAATACGCTTCATAAATTCCATCTTTTAATCCTATATTACTTAAAGTATAATTTCCTGATTTTAAAAATAAAACTTCATAAGAATTAATTCTATAATCTTTTTTAGAAGTATGTAAAATTTTATAGCCTTTTTTAACAAAGGTTAAGAGGTGTTTTTGCAAATTAATATAATTAGAATGAAAAGAATCTTTTTGAATATATCTTGCAAAAGTACAAAACTGAAAATTCTTATAATCAATATTTTTTAATTTTCTAAGATCCTCAGGTAAAATTATATGTTTACTCGCATTTTTGTCTGCATTCATTTAAATAAACTTTCAATTTTTTTCCATTCATTAAAGCTTCTCTCATGCAAACTCCAACTATATCTAAATTTTTAAGCTTTTCGATATTCTCCAAATTGATTCCACCTATAGCATAAAGTGGAATTTTGCTAAAAGCAAGCAAAGAACTTAAAAATTCAACTCCTTTGGGCTTTAAATCTTTCTTGCAAGAACTTTCAAAAATATGCCCAACAAAAGCATAATTAACCTTATAATTCATAGCCTCTAAAAGTTCTTCTTTGCTATGAATAGAAGTTCCAAATAAATGAAAATATCGAGCTAATCTAGGTTCTTGTCTTAATAAATCAAGTGGAGCATGAAAATATTTATGATTTAATTTTAAACATTGTCTATCAAAAAAATGCAAAATACAAGTAAGTTTTTGTTTGGAACAAATTTGCAAAACCTCTTTAGCTAAATCATAATACTCAAATTCACTCAAATCCTTTTCCCTAAGCACAAAAGCATCTACGCCTGATTTAGCAATTCTTTCAACTTGTTTTAAAAAATCACCCTCAACGATTTTTCTATCACTTATAGCAATTATCTTTTTATCCCACATAGATACTATCACTCATTACAGCTTGCAAATTTGCATTTTTAAGCATAGTTAAAATTTCTTCAACACTCCTTTCATCCGAAATTTCAAACTGATCATCGCCTTTTTTCTCACCGCTATGCTCACCAATTCCTACGCTAACTCCTGCACTCATTTTAGTTGCTCCAAGCTTAATCACCTCATCCCTAAAACCTATTCTTTCACGGCTTGATATAGTAATACCTGCGAAAGGTAAAAAAAGTCTATATGCACAAAGTACTTGCAAAAGACGCTTTTCACTCACATCTTTGGGGTGAATTTTGGCATTATTGATAATAGGCCTTAAGCGTGGCACAGAAAGAGAAATTTCAGCATGTGGATATTTTTGCTGTAAAAAATATGCGTGTAAAGCCGTAGCTAAAGCATCTTTTCTAAAATCATCTATACCCAAAAGTGCAGCAAAAGCAACTCCTCTCATACCTGCCTTTAAAGCTCTTTCTTGAGCATTAAAACGATAAGGGAAAATACGCTTTTCACCACCAAGATGAATTTTAGAATATTTTAAAGGATTGTAAGTTTCTTGAAAAATTGTCACATAATCACAACCATTTTCATGCAAAATTTTATATTCATCCTCATTCATAGGATAAATTTCAACCCCTATGACTTTAAAATACTCTTTTGCAATAGCACAAGCTTTTGCAATGTATTCTACATTTGCAAATTCTCTTCCTTCGCCTGTTAGCATCAAAATTTCTTGCAAACCTGTTTTTGCAATCGCTTTCATCTCTTGATGAATTTCATATTCATTAAGCTTTGCTCTTGCTATTTTATTACCCTTTTGAAAACCACAATACACACACTTAGAATTACAATAATTTGACAAATAAAGCGGAGTAAAAAGCGATATAGAGTTTCCAAAATATTTTATTTTTGTTTTTGATGACTTAAAAGCTAATTCTTCGATAAATTCTTCAGCCGCACTTGAAAGCAAAGCTTTTAAATTTTCTATGCTTAAATGCGTAGAATTTAAAGCTTTTTCAACATCTTTAGAGCTAAATTTAGCCTCATCATAATCTTGAATTTCAAACAAAACTTTATCTAAAATATCACTTTTTATTTCTTGCATGTGGGGCAAATATTGCATAAAATCTTGCATGATCAATCCCTTAAAAATCCTGTTAAAGGAGAACTTGCCTTAGCCTCACTCGCACTTGCTAAACCAGCTAGATAACCTTCTCTTCCCGCTTTTATCGCCAAAGAAAAAGCTTTGGCCATTAAAGCGATATTTTTTGCTTCAGCTATGGCTGTATTTGCCATAACAGCACTCACTCCCATTTGCATTGCTTCGCAAGCTTGAGATGGGCTACCAATACCTGCATCTACGATAATAGGAAGATCAATTTCATTGAGTAAAATTTGTATGAATTCTTTAGCGCACAAGCCTTTATTGCTTCCTATGGGTGCAGCCAAAGGCATAATAGCCGCAGCTCCAGCATCTCTCATCGCTCTAGCTACATAAAGATCAGCATACATATAAGGCAGGGGCGTAAAACCATCTTTTGCTAAAAGCTCGCAAGCTTTGATTGTTTCGTAATTATCCGGCAATAAATATTTACTATCACTAATCACCTCGATCTTTATAAGCTCTCCACACCCAAGCTCCCTTGAAAGCCTTGCTATACGTAAAGCTTCTTGAGCATTTCTTGCCCCTGAAGTGTTAGGCAAAAGAGTGATATTTTTTGGAATATAATCTAAGATATTTTCAACCTCTCCTGTATAAGCACGTCGTAAAGCAAGAGTGATGATCTGTGCGTCTGCTTCTTCGATGGCTGATTTGATCAACTCAAGTGAAAATTTACCCGATCCTAAAATAAAACGTGAGTTAAATTCATATTTTCCAATTTTTAATTTATCATCCATTTTTTACTCCTTGCTAGCTAAAAGTTCTAAAACCAAATTAGCTTGATGTCCTGCACAAATATTAACCCGTGGTGCCATCAGTCCATTTCCTACTTGCGCTGCATTGACCAAATCCCCACAAACATAAAAATTTTTTGCAATTTTTCTCGTTTGTATGCTATTGCTATCGCCATAACCTGCCAGCCCTGAAGCACAGATTAAAGTTGTATCAGGATAAAATTTATGAAAATTTTGCGCGATCATAGCTTTTGCCAAAGGCGTATCAAAGGCTTCACAAACGATATTTATACCCTTAAATAAATGGGCTAAATTTTGCTCATCTATCTTTAAAGTTTCGATTTCAATTTGCGTGTAAGGATTGATTTCTTTGATTTGCTCTTTTAAAGCCTCGGTTTTAAATTTACCCAAATCACACACGCGATAAGCTTGACGGTTAAGATTGCTAGGCTCTACTACATCAAAATCGATGAGTTTTAAAGCTCCTATTCCACTTCTTGCTAACATGATAGCTATGTGAGAGCCAAGACCTCCTAAGCCACACACCGCAACGCTTGCATTTTTTAATTTATCATGAAGTTTTGGAGTATGTCTTGCTCTCATCATCGCATCAAGCGCATCTTTTGGAGGCAAAGTATTTTTTTGTATGCAAAAAAGCTCATCATTTTCATTTAAATTTAGATCTTCTTTTGTCGCAAAACCATTGACTATCCAAACATCATTTTCATTTTCACTCACACTTTTAAAAAATTCCAAAGTGTTTTTAAAAGAAGTTTCAAGCTCTTTACCATTGAATTTTATTTTCATCAACCACCCCCTACAAAACTTACAATTTCAGCCTTATCATTTTCTTTTAAAATCAAATTTTCAAAACGATCCTTTGGGATAATTTCTCCATTTAATTCTAAGGCAATAAGTTCGATTTTATAACCCTTTTCTTTTAAAAAATCCATCAATCTTAATTCTTTTAAATCAAGTTTTTCACCATTGATAATCATTACTAACCTCTAAAAATTTTCTATAAAATCTTTATAAATTTCACAAAGTTTTTCAAAATCTTCTACACTTACTCTTTCATCAATAGCATGAATTCTATCGTTGCATACTCCAAATTCGCATACACTTATACCAAATTCTGCTAAAAATCTTGCATCACTTGTGCCGCCTTTGGTATTGAAACTCGGAACGCGTTGCGTGATCTTTTGAATGCTTTCGTTTAATTTTTGTACAACCTTATTATCATGATGAGTTAAGAAAGGTTTTGAACTTTGTTTGATTTCTAATTCATAATTTAAACCATGACAAATTTTATCGATATAATTTTTCACATCATCTAAAGTCGTATCTGGAGAATTTCTAACATTAAACATCAATTTTAGATCATTTGGAGTCACATTGCACACCTCAAGCCCTCCCCTAATATCAGTAATGACTATTTTGGAAGGAGTAAAATCCGCACTACCAGGATCAAGATCAAAACCTGCTAAAAATTTCAAAGCATGAGAAAAATCATGAATGGGATTGATACATTTTTCAGGATACGCAACATGTCCTTGTTTTCCACGTATGAGAATTTTTCCATTGATAGAACCTCTACGTCCTATTTTAATACTATCCCCTAAATGTTTGTCGCAAGTTGGCTCACCTACTATAGCAAAATCAGGCAAGATATTTTCTTCTTGCATGAATTTAAGAAGCTCTAAAGTGCCATATTTTGCTTCTCCTTCTTCATCACTTGTTAGCATTAAAGAAAGTCTAGAACCTTTAAAATTCGCATTTTTAGCCGCATGGATAAAAGCAGCCACACCGCTTTTCATATCTTGAGCACCCCTTGCATAAATAAACCCTTCTTTTTCTACAGGTTTAAAAGGATCACTTTGCCAACCCTCACCCGTAGGCACAACATCTACATGACCGCAAAACGCTAAATGATCACCTTCATCTTGAAATTTTTTTGTCAATAATAAATTTTTTACACCCTCTTTTTCCACAAAAAAAGCTTCAAAATCGCTAAGTTCTAAGGCGATAAAATTTAAAATCCCATCATCTTTTGGTGTGATGGATTTAAATTTTAAAAGCTCAATTAAAAGTTCTTTAGCATTCATTTTTTATCCTATAAAAGTTTTATACAATAGACTAAGAGCAAAATATTCTATAATCAAAGCTGAAACTATATTTACAATCTTAATAACCTTTGCGCCAAAGAAATGTTTATATCTAGCCACAAAAAAAGACAAGGCAAAGACCCAAGCTATGATGGAAATAACAAGCCCAACAGTCATAATATAAGGATGCCCATCTGCGACGATCACCCCAGCTGTACTTAACCAAAATCCTATAACAAAAGGATTGGTTCCATTTAAAAAGCATCCTTTAATATAACTTTTTAAAAGACTTTCTTTAAAATCTTGATTTTGCACATCTAAAGCTTCGCTTTTTTTTCTAACCATCAAAAAAGCCATATAGCTTAAAAAACAAAAGCCAAAAATAGCCAAGATATATTTAAAAATATCATTGTTTAAAAAGCCCAAAAGCCCAAATTGCAATAAAAAAAGATAAAGCATATCGACACTAAAAGCCCCAAAGCCTACCGCTAATGAATTTTTAAAAGATCTTAAAGCATAGGTTAAGATCAAAATATTAACTGGCCCAAAAGGAACACTAACACCAAATCCTAAAATCAATCCATTCAACAAAGAATTAAACATTAACTCTCCATAAATTCTTCAATATCTAGTGCAATTTTATCAATCGCACTTACAACATCTTCAATATAAATTTTATCAAAATATTTTTCTAAATTATCATCTTTATCATAAATATTTAAAATACTTTTTTCACACATGCTAGCGTATTGCCCCACTGGCAAAACTGCTCCGCTTGTGCCTATGCTAATAAAAAGCGAAGTTTGTTCAAGCAAAGAATAAAGAGTGGCATACATAGGTGCTGCTTCTTCAAACATGACTATATTGTGTCTTAAATTTTCACTTTTGTATTTAGGGCAAATTTTACCAGTCATTTTTTCATAGCTGATGCTAAAAATTTCACCACATTTTGGGCAACGAAGTTCAGGTAAAAAGCCATGCAAATGGATCACATCTTTACACGCTGTGCGCTCAAGCAAATCATCGACATTTTGCGTGATTACAAAAAGATTCCTACCCCATTTTTGCTTAAGTTCTGCTATTTTTTTATGGGCGTGATTTGGCTCTACATTTTTAAGCTGCTCTCTTCTTTCATCGTAAAAATCAAGCACTTTTTTAGGATTTTTCCTAAAAGCTGTTGCAGAGCAAACCTCCATCATATCGTATTCTTCCCAAAGTCCGTCATTGTCTCTAAAGGTTTTAAGTCCGCTTGGAGCAGATAACCCTGCTCCGCTTAATATCATAATGTTTTTCATTGCTAAACCTTGAATTTTTTAAAGTCTAGCACAAAATACTTTAAGAAAATAAATATTTTTGCAAGATTTTTTCTAATTTTTACAATCTCACAACCTTAGCACCAAAGCCACCTTGATTAATCGGTGCATCACTAAAGCTTTTTACGCTTTTGTGAGTTTTTAAAAACTCTCTTACAGCAAAAGCAAGTTTTCCTGTGCCTATACCATGATAAACAATCACCTCATCAAAACCCGCTATCAAAGCATCTGAAATGAATTTATCGAGTCTTGAAATCGCTTCATCGCTTCTAAGCCCATGCAAATCCAAACTCACACCCAAATTACTAGGCTTTGTGATATTTATACTTGTTTTTGGGCTAGGTTTAGGGATGGAACCACTTTTTTTAAGAAGTTTTAGAGGCACACGAAGTTTTATCCCTTCGCTTTCCACTAAAGCATCATTTTTAGAAATTCCTACGATTTTACCTTTTATTTTTTCATATTTTACAAAATCTCCAACTCTTAATTCTTCATTTTGCTCCATACTTGGTAAAATGATATTTTTCTTAAGCTCATTAGCCTTATTTAAACTTCTTTGTTTTTCTTTGGTATCTTTTAAACGTATAGTTTTTTTAGCTTCTTCTATGGCTTGATAAAATTTAAGCTCTAAATCCCTTAATTTTTGACGAAATTGACTTTCATTTTTTTCTTTTTGATCTTTTAAAGAAAGTAAAATTTCATCAATTTTTTGCTCTTTTTTATCTACCTCATCTAATTTTAACTTTAAATCAAGCTCAAGATTGATGTTTTTACTCACCATTTCTTCTAAATTTTGCTTATCTTCTCCATAAAGCTCTTTAGCTTTTTTAACTAAATTTGGTGGAATTTGATAACGCAAAGCTGTTTCAAAAGCATAAGATTTTCCTATGGTGCCTTTTAAAAACTCATATTTTGGTCTTGAAAATTCCTCATCATATAAAGCCGCTATTAATTCAACTTGTTCATTTTCAGCTAAAAGCATAGCAAGGCGTTTATGGTGTGTGGTGATAATGATTTTTAGTTTATTAGAAATCAAATGAGAAATCAAAGTACTATACAAGCAAGCCGCTTCTTCAAAATCTGTTCCAAGCTCTATTTCATCTATACCTAAAAGTAAATTTTTCTTTGTAAAAAGCTTGGAAAAATGAAGCATTCTTCCAGCAAAAGTAGAAATATCATTTTTTACATTCTGCGGATCTTCGATAATAGCATCAAATTCTTTAAAAGTCCCTATTTTACTTTCATCAGCTTTTATATGCATTGGTAAAAGATGTTTAGCCAAAAAACAAGCACTTAAAATACTTTTTAAAAGCATCGATTTTCCACCGGCATTAACTCCAGTAATAATTAAAACTTGTTTTTTAAATTCAAGAGAAACACTTTTAGGATTTTTTAAAGCCGGATGTGCAAAATCTTTTAAAACAATTTCATCTGAATTTGCACATAAGATAAATTCATAATCTTTCTTTTTGGCCATCAAAACTCTAGCACTATAATGATCAAACAAATCAAAAGCATTATTAATAAATTTTAAAAACAATAAATTTTTAGTTAAAAAAATAGAAAAATTTTTAGCATATTCATAATAAATTTCTTCTTTTTGGTTTTGCAAATTATCTAAATCATTTTGCAATTTTTCAACACTTTCAGGGACGATATAAAATCCCCCTCCAGTGCTTCTTCCTACAATCTTTGCTTTTATGGCATGATTAAATCCACCTCTTACGAGTAAAGATTCCAAATTATTTACAAGATGTATTTGTGTATCTATAAGATAAGGGGTTAAGGATTTACTATAGCAATATTTTTTAAATTCAGCTTGTATGGCTTCATTTTTCATTTTAAAAGCTATATTTAAATTGATTAATCTTTCATCTAAATTTTCTTTTAATTCACCCTTGTCATCAAATTTTTCACTAAGTTCTAAAATGCCATTTGGAAATTCAATTTTTTCAAGCCAAGTTTTTAAATGTGTTTCAAATTTTAAATTCTTTAAATATCCAAAATAACGAACAATCTTAACAAATTCATAAATTTCTGATAAATGCAAAACACCTTGCTTGCTTAAATGTATTAAAGCAAAATCTAATTTTTTTAAAGAAAGTGGAGGTTTAAATTCCATCCTTGAAAGTTCGCAAATTCTTTCAAAATGCAAATGAGAATCTCCTTGCAAAAATATATCTTTTTCTCTTGCAAATAAACCTCTAAATTCGTCCAAATAAGCTTTTAAATCGAGCTTTAAAGCAATATCTTCCATTTATAACTCACATTTTCTTATATCAATAATTAAATTATCTTTTTTTGAAACAAAACTTTGTGTGCCACTTTCGTAATTAAAAAATTTATTCGAAACATTTCCCTCTTTACAAACAATATTTTCACCATGATTGAATTTTTCAATTAAAAATACTACTTTACTATCTTGTTTTAAATTTTTGTGCTCAAACCATACTGCAAAAACTATCAAAAATATAAAGAAAAAAAGATAAATCAATTTAAACTTTAAGCTTGATTTTTTATTAAGAGTAAAAATAAAAAAAAGAAACAATAAAAAAATAAGAAAATATAAAAAAAATTTAATCATTCATTTGCCTTAATTTATTGCTGATATCCCCCGCTCCAAATCCTATAATAAGACCTTTATCAAAAACTCTTCCTTTATCGCTAACCAAAAATTTACCCTCTCTTTTTATATCTTCTACAAATAAAGCATTTGGAAAGTATTTTTTTAAATCAATTTCAATTTTTTCTTCTCCTGCGGCATAAACTGGTAAAATTATAAGCTCATCAATCCCATCAAAAGCATACACAAAATCTTGTAAATTTGCCAACAAACGCGTATAACGATGAGGCTCAAAAATAGCTGTGATCTTAGTATATCCACTAAGTCTAGCATACTCTTTGGCTGCTTTTAAAGTCGCTTTGATCTCGGTAGGATGATGACCATAATCATCAATTAAAGCTAAACTTTCATCTGCGTATAAAATATCAAATCTTTTTTTAATACCTTGATAATTTTTAAGTCTAGTTTTAATAGTTTGTATATCTAAAAAATTTAGAGCTGCTAAAATAGCCAAAGAAGCATCAATGGCTAAATGATACCCCATACCCAAAATATCAAAACTTCCAAAATCTTTAAGCTCAAAACTCATTTTAGGTTTGAAATTTTCTATTTTCATGGTGCAATTTTTAATATCTTTACTAGGATAAAGACGCAAAGCATCTGCTTTAAAATCTTTCAAAAAATCATCTTCTACATTAATAACACGAATTTTTGCCATATCAAGAAATTGTGTATAAGCTTGATGTAATTTTGAAACTTTATTTTCATAATGATCCAAATGCTCCGCTTCAGCATTGGTAACAATAGCTAAATAAGGATTAGAATTTAAAAAAGAACTGTCACTTTCATCTGCTTCAAAAATAAGATTTTCACTTTCTTTATAAATCATATTAGAGCCAAATTCTTTTAAAATAGCACCTATAATAACTGAAGCATCGTCAAATAAAGAAGCTAAAATACTTGATGTGGTGCTCTTTCCGTGCGCACCAGCAACCGCAAAAACACGCTTATCTTGCAAAATGAGCGGTAAAGCTTCTTTTCTTGAAAGACATTTTATACCTAAAGATTTAGCATATTTAAATTCAGGATTTTCTTCCTTTATAGCCGCTGAATAAATAACTAAATCTTTATTTAAAACATTATCTTGATGATGGGGAATAAAGATCTTAACACCCTCTTTTTCAAGCTTCTTAGTAATCTTACTTTCCTTAAGATCACTCCCGCTAATCTCGCAACCCTTTTCCTTTAAAAATCTCGCTAGTGCAGAAATTCCTATACCGCCTATACCAATAAAATGAATTTTTTGCATATTTTAAGCCCTTATTTTAAAAAGCCTAAATTTTAACACTTTTTTACTAAAAAGAAAATATAAAACCCTATTTTGCTATACTCAAACGTTAAATTAATTGATAAAAATTTAATTTTTAAGAAGCAGATTAAGCAAATCTTGTGAGATATTTTCTAGCTTAGATAAAGATTTTATTTTTATCAATATCTAAATGTTTGAATAATTTTAATATTTTTTCAAAAGTCATTCTGCTTTATTAATAACAAAAATGATCGCAAATACATAAAAATCAATATTTTATGAATCATGTATTTATTATCCTTCAAAACCTTTTATCATCTTATCAAAACACCAAAGTTTTCTCGCTTCATCTGATTTTGTAGGCTCTACAATCAACATTTCCTCTTCATTGCCAAGTCTTTCTTGAATTTCACCAAAAGCATCGATAAACATAGTATCGCCGTAAAAATTCCATTCTTCTTTAAGTTTTCCTATACGATTAACTCTTAAAATGCTAGTTGAATTTAAAAAAGCTCTCATTTTTAAAAGCTCTTCCCATCTTTTTTTGCTTTCAAAAGTTGAAGCGGTGGGAATAATAACCAAATCAATCTTTTTTTGCATGATCATTTTCCAAAAACCATCAAAATGAGCTTCAAATCCAAAAAGTAAAGCACATTTTAATCCAGCATAAGAAAAAGTAAAAAGTTTATATTTGTCGCATTTATTATTAAAAAAACTTTTCTCATTCCAATGATTATAAGGCATCAAAATTTGTTGCTCATAGCTTTTTACTCCACTAGGAGAGACTTTTAAACAAAGTTTTTTATAGCCTTTACTCTCAACATTGACAAAAGGAGCTATGATTTCTAATTCATATTTTTTTGAAAGGCGTATTAAGCTTTCTTTTTTAGCTTCACTTTGCTCTTTTATCATAGATTTTGGCATAGAAAGTAATTCAGTAAAAAAACTATTGATAACATATTCTCCCAAAATAACAAGATTTGCTCCGCTATCTTTTGAAGCTTTTAAATAATAATCCAACCTTGACTCACTTAAAGCTAAAGTAGGAAATTGCAAGGCTGAAATTTTACTCATCGATATTCTCCACTTCTAATTTTGCTTTTTCTAATTCCTCCCTAGCTTTTTTAATACTTTCTAGGCCCATTTTATATATTTTCACACTTTCATTTAAAGTTAATTCATCATTATTTAATTTATCTAAAGCTTCATTGGCTTTTTTTATCTTTTCTTCAAAACTCATTGATTAACCTTATAATTTGGCGCCTCATGAGTTATGGTTACATCATGAACATGACTTTCTTTAAGACCTGCACTTGTAATTTCTACAAATTCAGCTCTATCTTGAAAATCTTGTATATTTTTAGCACCTACATAACCCATAGAAGAACGAAGTCCGCCTAGAAGTTGATGCACAACACTTTTAATACTACCCACATAAGGCACACGTCCTTCTATACCTTCAGGAACTAATTTATCTTGGGCTGTTCCTTCTTGAAAATAACGATCAGAGCTACCTTTTTGCATTGCTCCAAGCGAACCCATTCCGCGATATGATTTATATTGTCTTCCTTGATAAGTAAAAAGCTCTCCTGGACTTTCATCTGTTCCAGCTAAAAGAGAACCAATCATAACAGAACTTGCACCAGCTGCCAAAGCTTTAGCTATATCACCTGAATACTTAATTCCACCATCAGCAATAACTGGAACTCCATATTTCTTAGCCTCTATAGCGCACTCATCTATAGCTGAAATTTGAGGGACGCCTACACCAGAAACTATACGAGTGGTACAAATACTTCCTGGTCCTATTCCTACTTTTACAGCATCTGCGCCCGCTTCGCAAAGAGCTTTTGCAGCAGCTGCAGTGGCAATATTACCCGCAATCAAATCTAATTTTGGATATTTTTGTTTTATAGCTTTTATAGTATCAATAATACCTTTAGAGTGTCCGTGTGCAGAATCAAGTACTACAACATCAACTCCAGCTTCCACTAAAGCATCAACTCGATCAATTTGTCCTACACCTATAGCAGCACCTACTCGAAGTCTTCCAAAATTATCTTTATTTGCATTTGGATATTCTTTACGTTTTTTAAGATCTTTGATTGTAATTAATCCCACTAAACGATCTTCGCTATCTATAATAGGTAGTTTTTCTACTTTATTTTTATTAAAAATTTTTTCAGCATCATCTAAAGTACATCCTTTTGGAGCAGTAATTAAAGGAGCTTTTGTCATTACATTTTCAACTAAATTAGAATAATCATTTTCAAATCTTAAGTCACGATTGGTTAAAATTCCAATTAATTTTTTGGACTCATCTACCACAGGAATACCTGATATTCTATATTCTGCCATAATTTCTAAAGCCTGAGCTATACTTGATTTTGGGCTAATAAAAATAGGATCTATAATCACTCCACTTTCGCTTTTTTTTACTCTTTTAACTTCTCTTGCTTGAGAAGCAATATCCATATTTTTATGAATAACTCCAAGTCCTCCAAGCCTTGCCATCATGATAGCGGCTCTATGTTCAGTTACTGTATCCATTGCAGCAGAAATCAAAGGCATATTTAAGGAAATATTTTTTGTAAGCTGAGTATGAATTTGAACTTGTTTTGGTAATATCTCAGAATAACAAGGGCGTAAAAGCACATCTTCAAAAGTTAAAGCACGTTTGACTATATTCATTATTTTCCTTCCTTTATAATATTTTCCAGACTTAAAGCACCATCGAGTAAAGTTTGCTCTTCAAAAGCTTTACAAACAAATTGAGCTGAAATATTAAGCCCATCTTTATCTTTACCTACTGGCACACTAATTCCACCAAGACCAGCTAAATTTAAAGAAATAGTATAAACATCCTCTAAATAAACTTCAATAGGGCTTTTTTTAGCATTAAAATCAAAAGCTGTTGTTGGAGCTACAGGCATAAAAATTAAATCACAATCTTTTAAAATTTCTTCATATTTAGCTTTTATAAAGGCTCTAGCCTTTTGTGCTTTAATATAATATGCATCATAGTATCCGCTACTAAGTACAAAAGTTCCTAGCAAAATTCTCCTCTTTACTTCTTCTCCAAAACCTTCACTACGAGTCTTAATATACATGTCTTTAAGATTTTCTATATTTTCAGAACGCCTTCCATAGCGCACACCATCATAACGACTTAAATTTGCACTCGCTTCAGCAGTTGCTATAATATAATATGCTGCTATATCATACTTACAATCAAGCATATGTTTATAAACAATTTCATGTCCATATGATTTTAACATATCTATGGTTTTTAAAAGAGTTTTTTTAACTTCTTCACTTGCATCATTAATATAGTTTTCAATCACTGCTATTTTTAATTTTCTATTTTTATTTAATTGTGGTGCTGTTTTAATAAACTCAATATTTGCACTCGTGCTATCCATTTTATCATATCCTGCAATAGCATCATATAAAATCGCAGCATCTTCAACATTTTGTGTTAAAACACCTATTTGATCAAGACTTGAAGAATAAGAAGCTAATCCATAACGACTGACCCTACCATAACTCGGTTTAAATCCGACACAACCACAAAAAGCAGCAGGTTGACGTACAGAACCACCTGTATCGCTACCTAAACTCGCCAAAGCTAATCCACTTGCTACAGCTGCAGCACTACCTCCACTTGAACCCCCTGGAACTTTATTTGGATTTAATGGATTTAAGGTTTTTCCATAATAAGAAGTTGCTGTTGAGCTACCCATAGCAAATTCGTCCATATTCGTTCTTCCATAAGGAGCAAAACCATTTTTTTTCAAATTTACAATAGCACTTGCATCATAAGGTGCCACATAACCTTGTAAAATTTTACTTGCACAAGTTAATTCCCAACCTTTAACACTAATATTATCCTTAATGGCGATAGGAATTCCCTCACAAGTTTGACTCAAATCTTTACCTAAAAATTGTTCTATGTAAGCGCCTAAGTGGCTTTCTTTTTTAGCTCTTTCATTTAATTCTTTTTTTAAATTTTGAATTTCTTCTTGGGATAATTTCAAAGCTTCTTTTAAAGTTATCATTTTCTTTCCTTATATTTTTTTGCATATTTTTTAATCAAAACAACCGATATGCCACAAAAAAAAGCAATTATAAAAATAGTTGCAATTACTACACTATTTGAAATAGGATTTTCAAACATTTTTTAAAACCTCACCACAACGCACACAAAGTTTTTCTTCTTTTAAACTTTCTAATTTCCAACATCTAGGACATTTATGCAACATAGCTTTTATGATTTTAAATTTTTCACCCTCAATTTCAAATTCACACAAAATTTCACCAGAACTATCTTTAAAATCACTTACCATAAACCAATCATTTAATTCATCTTTAGGTATAAATTCAAAACGCTTAGAATCTGTGATAAGATTGAGTTCTAAAGTTGATTTTATCGATTTGTCCTTTTTAAGTGCATCAATTTTTTCAAAAAATTTCTCACGCACGTTGAGTAAAAATTTATCATCTATATTAAAATCATATTCGAATTTTTCTTTCAAACTAAGATCAAAAACATCAGTAATATTATCTTTAATCAAATCATTAGCATGTTCTAAAGCCTCATCAACGCTATAAGTTAAAGTTGGAGCAAGTAAATTTAAAAGTTCTTTAGTGATTAGAGCCATAGCCACTTGAGCTGATTTTCTGCGATCGCTATTTTTAGCATCGCAATACAATCTATCTTTACTAATATCAAGATAAATTCCACTTAGGTCTGCACTTAAAAAATTTAAAAGTAAATTAAAACCTTTAGCAAACTCATAGGCTAAAAAATTCTCTTTAACATTTTTAAAAACATGGGTTGCACGTGTAAGTATCCACTTATCTATAAAACTAAAATCATTGATTTCTAAATTTTGCAAATCATTAATATTTGCAAGTAAAAATCTTATAGTATTTCTTATCTTGCGATATTGTTCGCTTACTTGTTTTAAAATATTATCAGAGATCTTTAAATCACTTGAATAATCACTTAAAAGTATCCAAAGTCTTAAAATTTCAACTCCATAAGTTTTAGCTACATATTCAGGTGCTATAACATTACCCTTAGACTTAGACATTTTTTGTCCTTTTTCGTCCGTAGTAAATCCATGAGTTAAAATGTTTTCATAAGGAGCCATTTGTTTAACAGCAGTTCCAATAAGTAAAGAGCTTTGAAACCAACCTCTATGCTGATCACTTCCTTCTAAATACATGTTAGCTCTTTTTTCTCCAGCATCGTAAATTCCACTATTTAAAACTGCATTCCATGTGCTTCCACTATCAAACCAAACATCTAAAATATCATAAACTTTCTCTAAATTTTCTGGATTATATTTTGAATTTTCAGGAATTAAATCTTTGATTTCAAATTCCCACCATGCATCAGCCCCATGTTTTTCGAAAATATTTGCTATAAAATCAAAAAGTTCAGTATCAAAAATCACTTCTTTGGTTGTTTTATCTCTAAAAAAAGCTATAGGAGTTCCCCAATCCCTTTGACGCGAAATACACCAATCGGGACGGTTTTCGACCATAGAACCAATTCTTTTTATACCACTTTGTGGATAGAATTTCGTTTTTAAAATTTGTTCTTTGGCGCATTCTCTTAAAGTTTTACCTTCTAAAAGTGCTTCATCCATTAAAATAAACCATTGTTTGGTTGCTCTATAAATTACAGGCTTGTGAGTTCTCCAACAAAATGGATAAGAATGTATAAATTTAGAAGAATGCAATAAAGATTTACCTAAAAGCTCTAAAATCCTTTCATTGGCTTTAAAAATATGAAGTCCTATAAATTCATTTAATAAATTCTCTGGTAAAAGTTTTTTAATCCTTAAGGTTTCATCATAACACCCACCATCATCCACAGGCATTAAAACTTCAATATCATATTTTAAACAAGCATAATAATCATCCTCACCATGACCTGGGGCAGTATGGACAAGTCCGCTCCCACCATCCATTAAAACATGCTCACCCATAATCAAAGTAGACTTTCTAAAATTTAAAGGATTAATTGCTTCTAATTTTTCAAATTCTTTAGCATTAAGCTCTTTTTCTATCTCTCCTTTTGTTAAACCCTTCTCTATCATGCTTTTAAGAAGAGCACTTGCAAAAATAAAACCCTCTTTGGTGATAACATAATTTTCATTAGGATTTAAAGCAATAGCTTGATTAGCCACCAAAGTCCAAGGTGTAGTTGTCCAAATAACTGCACTAGCTTTTGAAACTCCTAATTTTTTGCAAGCATTTTCATCTAAATCAAAAGATACAAATATAGAATAATCTTCCTTATCTTCATATTCTACCTCAGCTTCAGCTAAAGCTGATTTTGCAGCCCAACTCCAAAAAACAGGTTTGGAACGCTCACAAAGCAATCCTTTTTGGGCAATTTCACATAAAGTTCTATAAATAGCGGCCTCAAATTCAAATTTCATTGTAAGATAAGGCTTATCCCAGTCGGCTATAATACCAAGTTTTTTAAATTCTTCTCTTTGGATATTAACAAATTCATCAGCATGTTTTCTACAAAATTCTCGTATCTCTTTTTTGCTTAAATTTTTCTTCTTTTCACCAAGTTTAATTTCAACCTGTTGCTCTATAGGTAGACCATGACAATCCCAGCCTGGAGTAAAGCGAATTTTTTTTCCATTAAAATAATGCAATTTAATAATCGTTTCTTTTAAAATTTTATTTAAAGCATGACCAATATGAATATGACCATTGGCATAAGGAGGGCCATCATGTAAAGTAAAAGTATCATGAGCATCTTTACGATTTTGTTTCATTTTTTCATAGGCATAATTTTCATTAAACCATTTTTCAAATCTTTTGGGTTCAAATTCGGCCAAATTAGCACGCATCGAAAAAGTAGTATTTGGTAAAAGCAAGGTATCTTTGTAATCCATTATTTTCCACCTAAATTTTTTATAATCTCAAATTTTACTAAAATTAGTTTAAAATTTAGCTATAATTACACAAAAAAGGGAAATTTTATGAAGCATTTACTTTTTCTTATTGGCGATGAATTAGCGATGAATGATGATTATAAGGATTATATTTATCGAACATATGAGAAAAAATTTAAAGAAATTTGCGAAATTCGCTTTCAAAATAAAACCGATAAAGAATTGCCTTTTTTGCTAGAAAAACTTCTCTTAGAATACGATTTTATAACCCTTTTTACCACATCTAATCATTATGCAACCATAGCTAAAATTCTTGCAACACTTAACGAAGATGCTTTAGTTTTAAAAGAAGATAATTTGGTTCCTGATAAAGCATATTTCTCCAAAGATAGTTTTGTATGTGATTTTATCCATTCAAAAATCAATGTTATCAAAACTACAATAGGTAATAAACTTCCAGAACTACTTGGAAATATACAACCTAATTTTACCTATTTTTGTCTTTTTGGAATTGATGATGAAAGTGCTGTTGTATTGCTTGATGCATTAACAAAATCCTATGAAGTTAAAATCAAAACAAGTAAAATACTTGATAATCTTACATTGATTAAAGCTACTTGCCCCAATTTTGGAAAATTAGATGGATTTTTAACTAGTATTAAAAATCTTTTTGGACAAAAAGTGTTTTTAGGGAAAAATCCTTTAGAATTTATTATTTCAAAGCTTTTAGAAAAAAAAATAAAAATTTCTTTTGCTGAAAGTTGCACGGGTGGACTTTGTGCAAGTACGCTAACCAAATTCGATGGAGCGAGTCAGATTTTTGAAGGATCAATTGTAAGCTATTCTAATCGCTTAAAACATGAGTGGCTAGGTATTGCTGAAGAAAATTTGCAAAATGGAAGAGAATATAGCGAACGCTGTATATATTTTATGCTAAAAGGAATTTTTAAAACAGCAAAACCTGATTTTGCCTTAGCTATTAGCGGAGTAACTGGAAGAAATGATGAAGGCTTAATAAAATCAGGTACTGTATATATAGGAGCAATGTTTAAAGATGGAACTTTTGTTCAAGAAATTCTTCATTTAGACGGAGATAGAGAATTGATGCAAAAACAAGCTATGATGGCAACTTTTTGTTTATTATTAAAACTCAAACCAGAAATTTTTGAATTTTAATTTTATAAATGATTAAACTTTTATGACCTATAATTAATTTAGCTTAAATTACATTAAGGAATTAATTATGAATTTTAAAGATCTTATCTCAAAACGTCACGCTTGTAAATTATTTAGCGATAAAAAAATCAATACAAATGATTTAAATTTTATTTTAGAAAGTGGGATTTTAGCTCCTAGCTCTTATGGTTTTGAACCTTGGAAATTTATTGTTTTTGAAAAGCAAGAGGATAATTTAAATCTTTCTAAATTATGTTTTAATCAACAAAATGTTGCCACTGCGAGTCATAATATAGTTATATTAGCAAGAAAAGATTTGCAAAGCAAGGATGCATTTGCTCAAAAACAAGTACATCGTTTTGCTGATTCTGATGAAGAAAAATTTCAAAAAATTTTACAAATTTATACGCAAAAAACCAATATGATGGATGATAAGCAACTTTATCATTACGCTCAACTTCAATGCTATCTTGCAATGATGCAAATGTCTTTAGCCGCTATAAGTCTAGGGATCGATTCTTGCATGATAGGAGGTTTTGACAAAGAAAAAATGGATCAATTTCTAAAATTAAAATATCCTTTTGAAACAGCTGTTATATTAGCTCTTGGATATAGAGCACAAGAACCAAAACATACAACCAAACGTTTAAAATTTGATGAAGTTGTTGAATTTTATAAGGAAAAATAAAATGGATAAATTAGATCTTTTTAAATTTAGATATTCTTGTAGAAATTTTAAAAATGAAAAATTAAATCCACAAGATCTAAGAAATATATTAGAAATTGCTAGATTAAGCCCTAGTTCTTTAGGTTTAGAACCTTGGAAATTTGTAGTTGTGCAAGATGAAAAGAAAAAAGAAGAATTATCAGAGATTTGCAATCATCAACCTCATGTTAAAAATTGTTCTGCTTTAATTATTATTTTATCAAGACTTGATTTTTTAGATTACTTTGAAGAAAAATTAAGAAAAAGAGATATGAGTGAAAAAGAAATTCAAAAGCGTTTAGATACCTATATGCCTTTTTTAAATTCTTTAAATCATGAGCAAAAAATTGCTTATGCTAGAGAACAAGCCCATATTGCTTTAGCAAGTATACTTTATAGCGCTACTGCTTTAAATATAGCTACTTGCCCAATAGGAGGTTTTGATAAAATTAAACTTGAATCCTACCTCAATCTCAATACTCAAAAAGAAATAGCAACTCTTATCGTAGCTATAGGCTACTCTAATGATAAAAGTTTGCCACAAAAGAATCGCTTTGATTTTGATGAAGTAGTTCAATTTTTATAATTAAAGCTAAAATAAAAATAGAATACAATTCTATTTTTACCGTTACTTTGCCAAAATTTTATATAATTTTTTAAATTTCACAGAATTTAAGGTTTTATATGAATTTGCCAAATATTTTAGCATTTTTAAGAATTATGTTAGCTCCTTTATTTTTTTTCTTGCTTACTCATTCTTTTAAAGAAGTTGATCAAAGCTGGATTAATTATTTTGCTGCTTTAACATTTTCTTTAGCAGCAATAAGTGATTTTTTCGATGGTTATATTGCAAGAACTTGGAATCAAACAACAAAACTAGGAGGTATCTTAGATCCTTTGGCTGACAAAATGCTTATTTTAGCAGCTTTTTTAGGTTTATTAATGATAGGAAGAGCAAACGAATGGATTATTTATCTTATACTCGTTCGTGAATTTTTTATCACAGGCTTTCGCGTAGTTATGGTTAGTGAAAATTTAAATGTTAATGCCTCATTTGCTGGAAAGCTAAAAACAACTTTTCAAATGATAGCTATAGGTTTTTTAACAATGCAGTGGGCAGGAGGACAAATTTTGCTTTATATTGCCTTTGTTTTAACACTTTACTCTGGTTTTGAATATGTTTTAAGCTATATGAAACAAAACAAAGGAAAATTACAATGAAATCTTTATTTTTTTTAATTTTAATACTTATACTTGGATTTAAATTTTATTCTATTGAATTTTTAGCAACAATTTTGGTCATTTCTTTTTTAATTTTTTTTCACGAGCTGGGTCATTTTTTAGCGGCAAAATCTTTAGGTGTTAAGGTAGAAATTTTTAGTATTGGTTTTGGAAAAAGTCTTTTAGAATTCAACTTTAAAAATACCATTTATCGCTTAAGCACTCTGCCTTTAGGAGGTTATGTAAAACTTAAAGGACAAGATGATATGCGTCCAGGTTTTGAAAATTTAGATCCTGATAGTTATAGTATTTTACATCCTTTGAAGAAAATTTATATTTTACTTGCTGGACCTTTTTTTAATCTCTTTTTAGCTTTTATACTTTATATTGTTATAGGAAATTTAGGAATACAAAAATTATCAGCACAAATAGGTACTATCGCTCCAAACTCTGCAGCACAAATAGCTGGAATGAAACCTGATGATATAATTTTATCTATCAATGGAATCAAAATTCAAAGCTTTGATGAAATTTCAAAACATCTAAATTTACAACCTCTAAATATTGTAGTTGATAGAAATGGAGAAAAAATAAATTTCAATCTTACCCCAAAAATAGGACAAGGATATAATGATTTTGGTCAATTGGTTTCAAAGGCACAACTTGGAGTAAGTCCAAAAGGCACTGATATATTAGTTTTTCACACAGGATTGCAAAGTCTAAATTATGCTTTAGACGAAAGCATTAAAGCTTCAACGCTCATTATTAAAGGCATAATAAAACTTATTACTGGAGAAGTAGAAGCTAAAAACTTAGGTGGCATTATTACAATGGCTAATATCACTTCAAAAGCAGCACAAACAAGTTTTACAATCCTTTTACTTATAACTGCTTTAATTTCAATCAATCTAGGAATTTTAAATCTTTTACCTATTCCTATGCTTGATGGAGGACATATATTGTTTAATATTTATGAAATTATTTTTAGACGCAAAGTGTCCCAAAAAACCTTTGAATACCTAAGTTATGGAGGAATGGCTATACTTTTAAGCTTGATGCTTTTTGCTACTTTTAATGATATTTTAAGAGCTTTACAATGAATAAAAATTTTACCTATCCTACACCCAATTTTTCAGATCCAAAAAAAAGTATTATTTTTTGGCGTTATTCGCGCTTTTGGGCTAGAAAAATCTTATATTTTTCTCAAGTGAATTTTTTCATTAAAACACTCAATAAAGAAAAAAATAATCACTTAAAATATTTTTTTCAAGAAAAACCTTATGCTTGCTATAATGTTATTAGAAGATTTTGCGATAAAAGTTTTAGTGCCAATGATAGAGTTAAAACCTTACTTTATGATGTTGATAAAGGGTTAAAAACGTTTACTTTTTTTCCAGAAAGAAAAAATATTTTTATCCTTAAAGACGAAGAAAATACTTTTGAAATCGATCTTGATCAAAATTATCACGTTTGTGAAGAAGGTTTTTGGGCTATTAAACTTAAATTTAATACTCAAGTCATTTTACAAGCAAGTTTTTGTTTTACTCTTGAAAATAATATTTTAATTGCTTGCATACAAGGCTATAAGCATGAAAATTTAGACTCTTTGAGAATCAATAAAATTTGTACTAAAAAATTTTTTGGATTAAGACCAACGGATTTGATAATAGAATGTATTAAAATTTTAACCAAAATTTTAAATTGCAATGTCACACTTGGTGTTTATGAAAAAAATCAAATTCGATCACAAAAAAAACAAAATAAGGGTTACTATGTAAATTATCAAAAAATTTGGCTTGAAAATGCCGGAGAGCTCATAAAAATTAATAAACGTAATTACTATAAACTCTCTCATTTAAGAAAAAAAATTGAAGAAATTTCAAGTCAAAAACGCTCTATGTATAAAAAGCGTTTTGCAATACTTGATGAAATTGAAAAAAAAATCAACGAAATCTTTTCTAAATAATACTTTTTAAATATTTCACACTCTTCTTGCAACCTTCTTTTTGCAACCTTAAAAGCTTTTCTAGGTGCTCATTAGAAACCTCTTGAGGATAATAATATTGCATAGCCTTTAAACCTTTAAATAAAGGTTTTTCAATTTTAAAAGCACCTTCTCCTAACTTATCAACCCCACCCGTTCCTTTTTCTCTTTTAAAATTTGCACAATATGGATAACATTGTTCTATATTAATACGATCTAAACCTTCATTTTTTAAAATTTCTATACAAGCTTTAATATCAATATTCCCTTCTCCTAAAGGTACCCCACAAACATAATCTACCCCATCTTCATTAAAAATAATATGATCTTTACAATGAGTACTAAAAGTATATTTTGCCATATCCTTA
Organism: Campylobacter sp. RM10537; assembly: GCF_022369435.1. Lineage (NCBI taxonomy): Bacteria > Pseudomonadati > Campylobacterota > Epsilonproteobacteria > Campylobacterales > Campylobacteraceae > Campylobacter > Campylobacter molothri. Next base: position 778,105 of record NZ_CP059597.1, read on the forward strand.
CAAGCTTTAATAGGATCTTCATAAGCCATCATTGAATTTCCAAAATCATATAAAAATCCTACTCTAGGATGATTGATTAAGGCTAATAATTCAAGTAAATCACTTGAAGTTTGATATTCATGATTTTCTATGGCAAGTTTTAAATCATAATTTTCTAAAATTTCAATTAAAGCCTTAATTTCATTAGATGAGTTTAAAAATTCTTCTTTATTGAAAAGTGCTGTAATTTTAGAGTCATCAAAGCTACCATCGCTTGCATTTTTAACTTTTTTACTTTTATCTGTTAATGGCACATAAGATCTAATAATCTTGGTGTTTAAAATTTGTGCCACTTTGGCAATTTTTTCAAATTTATTTTTATCAAAACCTTTAGCATCAATTTCACAATACATATTATATTCATCAAGCTTCGCTCTAATCTTTTTAAGGTGATGCTCTTCATTACTTCCTAAACATCCCCATTCCTCATCTAAACCAAAATCTTTAATGATATTTATAATCACTCCATCGCAGTCTAATTCTTTTGCAAAATCAATATAAGAAAATATATCCATTTTACCATTTTGAAACCATAAATGCATACTTTCAGTCTCTAAACCAATTTTCATTTTTCTTCCTTTAAATTATTTTTTTCTTAGCTATCATTTTTAATAAAATAGTTGTTACCACAACACCACAAATTGCAAAAAATCCCATTAGCGCAAAAACAATCCTGTAACCCAATAAACTTTTATCGAAATAATCAATAATAAAACCATATAATGCAAAACAAAAAAGCTGAGGAGAATATCCAAAAATACAAGCAATACTCATAGCTGCTCCACTAATTTCTCTAGGAATTTTAATCTCATCTACAGGAGCAAAAAAAGTCGCGCGCATAGTAAATACAATTGCTCCAAAACCTAAAGTTAAACACATTCCAAAATAAATATTTAGTTTTTCATGTGGCATTAAAATAAAAATCAAAATCGCAAAAGCTGCTAAAATTAAAGCAAATCTTAAATATCTAGTAGAAGAGTGAAATTTTTTATCGGCTAAATACCCACCTATAGGACCGCCAACTAACTTTAAAGTATATTGATTGATGATTCCATAAGTGTCCCTACTAAGGCCACTGGCATACCATAAATGTCTTTTAAAAATGGTATAAATGAAGTCAAACCACAATAAATAGAATAAATTGTAAAAATAGTTAAAGAGACTACCCAAATTTCAGGAGTTTTTATAGCCTTTATTACTCCGTTTAAAGCAACTTGATTTTTACTAATTTGACGTCCTTGTTCATCAGTGGTAGTAACTTTATCATCCTCAAGTAAAAAATAGGCTAAAATACCTGCAACGATAATACAAACACTATAAAATATTATAGCAGCCTTAAGCCCACTTGCTCCAGAACCTAAAAGTAAGAAAATTCCCAAAGCGCTAAAAGCAACAATGGTATCTACCACACCTCTTCCAGCCTCTAAAAAACCAAAAAGTCTTCCTTGTTGCGTAGAATCTCCAAGCAAGCGAATCGCCTTTAAAAGAACAGGCCAATAAATCACCTCGCCAAATAAAGCCAATAATCCCCAAGCGATTAAAATACCATAAAATGATGGGAAAGTGGAAATATAAATTCCAACCAAACCAACACATATTAAAGACAATGGGATAAGATTTCTTTTAGAAAATCTATCCGCTATATAAATTGAAGCGAAATTTCCAACCGTTTAGACTATGCCATAAACTGAAAGTGCAAGACCAATTTGAGTATTACTAAGACTCATAAATTCTTGCATAGGAATATAAAATGCATCTTTTAAAGAAGAGAGTTTAAAAACAGTTCCTCCCCCAATAACCAAAACAATAAAAGTAAACCATCGAATAGGTTTTGTCTCCATAGCCCCACTCCTCATTTTTATATTAATGAATTATTAATTATCATAACATAAAAAATATTATTCGAATAATTTTAAAATATATTTTAATTAAATTTAAATATATAATGTTACCTTTGGTAATGTTTTATCAAATCAAGTATAAATTAAGTATATTTTGATATAATTAAAAGTTTGCATAAGTAATTAAAACTTTGCAAAATCCTTGCTCATTTTATGGGCTTAATATCCATAAGGAGAATATATGAAACATTATGAGGTTTTATTCATTTTAAAACCAACTCTTACAGAAGAAGAAGTTAATACCAAGTTGGAATTCGTAAAAGAAGTCCTTACAAAAAACGGTGCAGAAATTGAAACTGTTGTTCCAATGGGCACTAGAAAACTCGCTTATAAAATTAAAAAATATGAACGTGGAACATATTTTGTAATTTATTTTAAAGCTCCTCCTAAATTAATTGCTGAATTAGAAAGAGTTTTAAGAATCACAGAAGAAATAATTAGATTTTTAATCGTAAAATATGAGAACAAAAAAGAGATTGCGGCTTGGGAAAAACTAAGTCATGGTATCAAGCAATCTAAAAAAGAGATTAAACCTTTAGATACCCCTGAAATTCAATAAGGAATATAATGTTTAATAAAGTTGTTTTGGTTGGTAATCTTACACGCAATATAGAAATGCGTTACGGGCAAAATGGTAATGCGATTGGTGCTTCAGCTATTGCTGTAACTAGACGCTTTACTGCAAATGGAGAAAAAAGAGAAGAAACTTGCTTTATTGATATTAGCTTTTACGGCAGAACAGCAGAAATTGCAAATCAATATCTCACAAAAGGATCAAAAATTTTAATTGAAGGACGCTTAAGATTTGAACAATGGAGCGATCAAAATGGTCAAAATCGTTCAAAACATAGCATTCAAGTTGAAAATATGGAAATGCTAGGAGCAAATAATACTCCTCAAAATAGTGGAAATTTTAGCAATGGATATGCAAATTATGAAAATCAAAGCTATGATCCTTATGCAGGTCAAAATAATTTTGAAAAAACTCCACAAAAGATGCAAAATTCCAATCAAAACCAAGAAAAAATCAAAGAGATTGATGTCGATGCTTATGATAGTGACGACACAGATTTACCATTTTAAAAAGGATTAACTATGGCAGAAAAAAGAAAATATTCTCGTAAATATTGCAAATATACTGAAGCAAAAGTTGAATTTATAGATTATAAAGATACAGCTATGTTAAAACATGCTTTATCAGAAAGATTTAAAATTATGCCTCGTCGCTTAACAGGGACAAGCAAAAAATATCAAGAAATGGTTGAAGTAGCAATTAAACGTGCCAGACATGTTGCTCTAATTCCTTATATAGTAGATAGAAAAGAAGTAATCAGCAATCCTTTTGAAGGATTATAAAAAAGAAGCAAAGGTTTTTTAACCTTTGCTTGATATTTATTTTATTAAAGCGTATTTTAAAACTTCATCAAAATTTTTCACAGCAATGATTTTCATATTATCCTTAACTTCGCTAGGAATATCTTTTAAATCTCTCTCATAATTTTTTTTCGGAATTAAAGCAATTTTTATATCAGCTTTATAAGCAGCAATGAGTTTTTCTTTTAATCCTCCTATAGGCAATACATTTCCCGCTAAATCAATTTCACCTGTCATCGCTATATTGGCACATACTTTTTTATCGCTAAAAACAGAGGCGATAGCAGTGCTTATGGTGATACCTGCACTTGGTCCATCTTTAGGGGTTGCACCATCTGGAACATGAATGTGTAAATCATAATGATCATAAACATTACCTTTGGAATCTAAAATAAATTTTTTAGGAACTTTGATTTTACCTTGGTCAATTAAAACTTTAATCACACTAAAAGCAATTTTAGCTGATTCTTTCATAACATCACCTAAACTTCCAGTTAAAGTTAAATTTCCCTTACCTTTTATTTTAATCGCCTCAACCTTTAGTACATCACCACCCACACTTGTCCAAGCTAAACCATTAACTTGTCCTATGCGATCTTCCCCATCATTTTTTTCAATTTCAAAAACTTTTTTATCTAAAAATTCCTCTAAATTTTTAACACCAATATTGATTTTTTTTATTTTTTCTAAAAGTAATTTTTTTGCGCTTTTTCGACAAATTTCAGCTACTTTTCTGCGTAAATTTCTTACACCTGATTCTCTAGTATATTCACTAATAATAAGCTCTATAGCTTCATTACTTATGTTTAATTCACTAGCTTTTAATCCATGTTTTTTAAGCTCATCTGGAATGAGATATTTTTTAGCAATATGAAATTTCTCATTAGGCGTATAGGAACTAAGTTCTATAAATTCCATTCTATCTCGCAAAGGTGCAGGAATATTGCTTATATCATTAGCAGTAGCTATAAAAATAATCTTACTTAAATCAATATTAAAATTTAAATAATAATCCCTAAATTTTGAATTTTGTTCTGGATCAAGAATTTCTAAAAGAACAGCACTTGGATCACCCCTAAAACTTCGATTTAATTTATCTATTTCATCTAAAACAACTACTGGATTAATTTGTTTTGCTTCTATAAGTCCTTGAGTAATACGTCCTGGCATAGCTCCTATATAAGTACGACGATGGCCTCTTAACTCATTTACATCTTCAAGTCCACCTAGAGCAATACGAATAAGTTCTCTTTTTAATGCTTTTGCAACAGAATTAGCTAAAGAAGTTTTTCCCACACCTGGGGGACCATAAAGACAAAGTATAACTTTAGCTCCATCTTTATCAGAAATTAAACGCTTTTCTAAAAGCTCTTTAACAGCAAAATATTCTTCTATGCGTTCTTTTGGTTTATTTAAAGCATAATGATCATTATTTAGATGTTTAGACACTTCTTTAATATCAAGCTTTTTTTTAGATATCTTTTCAAATGGAACATCCAAAGCTGTTTCGATATAAGTTTGTATCATTGAAGCTTCAGAGTTATCTTGATGAATGCGATCAAATTTGTCAATTTGTTTTTTAATTTCTTTATAAGCATCCTCATGCATAAATTTTTTCTTATTTTCTAATCTTTTGTAATAATCCCTAACCTCATCTTCTTTTTGAGAATCACTTCCCAACTCTTTTTGAATTTGTCTGAGTTGCTCTTTTAAAAAATACTCCTTATTAACTTTATCGATACGAGAGTGAACCTTATTTTTAATTTCTTTTTGAATTTTGTTTGCCTCAATTTCTTGGACTATTAAATCAATTAATTTCAAAATTTTTTCTTCTAAATTAGTTAAAATGAAAAAATTATAAGCATCTTGTTTTTTAATGCGTATAATATTCAAAACCAAATCACAAATTCTAGAAGCATCCATTCCTTCATCAATAGTTCTAAGTAAATCAGGGGAAAAATAATGACTGATATTAGCCAATACTTTAATTTTTTCTTTCAAAACCCCAAGCAAAGCCTCTTTTTTGGTATCATCTAATAATTCTTCCTTGATTAAATCTACAGTAGCTTCTAAAGGCTTATTAGAAATTGGCTTTATAATCCTAGCTTTAGCATAACCTTGAAATAGTATCTTAATTCTTCCATCAGGTAAAGGCACTTTTCTCATAATGGTGCCAACAACTCCACAATCATAAATTTCATCAAAAGTTCTTCCGTTTTCAAATTTAGAAGGAGCAACAAAAAGCATAGAATCTTTTTTAATCGCAAGATCTAAGGCTTTCATATTTTCAGAATCATTGATAAAAATAGGCGTAATCATAAAAGGATATAAAAATAATTCATCTTCTACCAAAACAGGCAAATCAGCTGGATATTTTTGTATGTCTTCTATTTGCATTATTTTCCTTTAAAATTAAAATTTTTCAAATATACTTCTATACCAAGGAAGTTCAGGTTTTATAATACTTTGCTTATAAAATTCACTTTTCCTTAGCTTCTGCTCATAAATTTCAGCACTTTGAGTACGTCCGGTTCTATAATATAAATCTTTGATTGTATCATTAAGATAAAAAACTGCTAAATTAAATTTAGTCAGCATGGTTTGCACTAAAGGATTAAATTCTGTATCTGGATAATCTTTTAAAAAATTGCTGATTTCTTTTTGACTCTCGAGCATTAAAGCTTGATTTCTATTAGGCACGCCAAAAGCATCAAATTTAGCCTTTATTTTTAAATAACGTATATAATCAGCATTACGAGAACTACCAAATTTCTTATTATATTCATCCAAATAAAACTCGGCCAATTGATACTCTTCTTCGTCAATATGCGCCTGTGCTAAAATAATAAGTGTGGTTTCCAAAAGCGGATTAGAAACATGTTCGCTAGCCATACCATTATAATGTTCATCAGCTTTTTCCAAATCTTTATCCTGCAAATCTTTAATAATTTGTTTATACCATTCCTTTGCAGTTAAATTATATAAGCCCTCATTAGTCTTTACACTACATGAACTTAAAAAAAATCCTATTAAAATAAAAAGAAAAAAATTTTTTTTCATTGAATTTATGCCTTTTGAATTATCTTACTTATAAATCATTATTTTACGATTATTTTTTGTAAATTATAATAAATTTAGATAAATAAATTTAAAATTTGGAACTAATATTGCTTATTTTATGATAGAATAATGATTATAAATCTTGAGGAGAAAAAATGACCTTAGCTGTTAAATGTCCCATTTTAGGTTTTGAAGAAACTAAAAATATGGAATTTTCAACTATAGATGAAGTATTTGTAAGACTAAAAAGCCTAGATGGTAAAAATTTTTCATTTGTACTTATCAATCCTTATCTTATAAGACCTGATTATGAATTTGACATACCAACTTATTATCAAGAATTGCTTTCTTTAACACCTGATTCCAATATGAAAATTTATAATATAGTAGCTATTGCTAAAAGTATAGAAGAATCTACAGTAAATTTTTTAGCTCCTGTAGTTATAAATCTTGATAATAACACTATGGTTCAAGTTATTCTTGACACAGTTAATTATCCTGACTTTTTTCAAGCTGATCAAATTTCTAACTACATTAAAAAAAATGAAAATGAATGATTAAAATATCTTAAAATTATAACTTTAAATACAAGAGTATTTTTTATCCTCAAGAAAATACTATTTGTATTTAATTTTTTTTAAAAATCAAAAAATATATGAAAAATGCTTTCTCTATTTTAGAAATAATTATATCAATTATTATTTTAAGCATAATCTTTATAAGTCTTTCAAAGCTATTTTTTTATTTTCATAATAATGAAAATAAATTAAATATTTTTCAAAAATTATACACGCTCCAAGATGAACTTTATTTAAATCCAAACCAAAAAGATATTATACTTCATACTCAAGACTTAAAAGATTTAAAATTTAAAGAATATTATATTGAAAACGATTTATTTAAATTTAAAAGACTTGATATGCAAGATCAAAATTACACTCTCTATTTTTTACCATGAAAAAAGCTTTCACTCTTTTTGAATTAGTCATTTCACTTATTTTATCTGGAATAATACTTACGATACTTTCTAAACCTTTATGGGAATTTTATCAACTCAATAATAAAAATTTAAAAACAAAAGAACTCATTATCAACACTCATCTAACCCTACTTAAAATAGAAAAATTATTTCAATCTTGCGCTAATATCAATATAATTGATGATAATTTGATCCATTGTTTTTTAAAAGATGACTTATTAACTCTTGAAGACAAGAACACGCATTTACTTAATTCTACTTTAATTTTAGAAAATAATACCACTTTATATTCTCCAAAAAGTGATTTACAAACTCAATTGCAAAATAGAAAAGCACTATACAAGGATGAACAAAATATAATTTATGGTTTGAATAACAATAAAATTCAAAAAATTTTTATTTTATCAGAAAATAATCTATCAAGTTCTTTTATTGGAAATTTTATACCAATAAGTGCTGAGTTAAATTTTACTTTTAAAGATGATCAAATTTATTATGAAATTAAACCCAGATTTAATGATGAATTAAAACAAAGTGCCATCTTAGCCAAAAATATAAGTTTTTTCAAGATACAAAATTCAAAATTAAAAATATGCATGAAAAATCAAAAACAAGAATATTGTCTTGAAAAAAGATTGTTTTTATGAAAAAAGCTTACATTTTAATCACTCTTATATTTTTAATATCTTTTTTAGGATTTTGGTTGAGCTTAAATACTACACTTTTAAGCTACACTCCGAGATTTATAAGAGATACATATTATTATTTACAAGCGCAAATACTTATCGATGAAAAACTCGCTAAATATTTATTATATAAAGCTAAACTAGAAGATAAAGAATGTCTTAATTCTATTGTTTTAAATTATCCCAATCCAAATGACAGAATTCAAATCACTTATCATTATCCTATAGCTCAATGTGAAAATTTTAAACTAATATCTATCAACCAAGATGCAAATTTAAGCAAAGATGGAATTATAATCGCTCATATTAATGTAGCGTTAAATTCTCAAAAAGGGGTCAATGATGAAATTTTAATTAATAAATCTTTCATTTTACATACAAAAGAAAATTTTTGGCTAAAAAAATAAATTTTTATTTTTATTTTGATAAAATTATAAATAAAATCAAGGGCAAAAATGTCTTTTAAACTTTTTTACTATTTTTCTTCTTGGCATATACCTTTTATGCAAATTGCTCTTATTTGATTAAAACATATCATCTCTCAAAATTATCTAACACAACTAATTTAAATTTTTAAGGATATTTATGTTTAAGTCAAAAATTACAAAATTATTTTTTAACTATGCTTTGCCAAATATGATAAACTCAGGATTTTTTTCACTCTATATTATTATAAATGGTGCGTTTGTTGGTCAATTTTTAGGTACAAAATCTTTGGCTGCAATGGGTTTATCAATGCCTTTTATTTTTATACTTTTTACCCTTAGCGATTTAATAGCGATAGGCTCATCTGTTCAAATTTCTTTAAAAATAGGAGCAAAAAAACAAAATTTAGCTAGAGAAATTTTCTCTTTTTGTATTATATTTATACTTTTAACTTATCTAATTATAGGAGTATTAGGCTATTTTTCATCCACTTTTATACTTTCTTTATTTAGTAACGATTTAGAATTGGTAAAATTGTCAAGTCAATATATAAAAATTTTTATGATTTTTGCCCCACTATTATGTCTATCTTTTGCAATGGATAATTACTTAAGAGCTTGTGGAAAAAATAAATATTCTATGTATATGGGTATAGGCTCAGTTATTGTTAATATTATTTTAGATTACTTATTCATTGTTTATTTTGATCTTGAAATTATAGGTGCAGCAATGGCTACAAGTATTAGTCTTAGCATAGTAAGCTTCATAGGAATTTTGCCTTTTTTAGATAAAAAATTGCAACTTTATTTTGTTAAACCAAAAATGAATTTTAAACTTTTAAAAAATATTTTACTAAATGGAAGCTCTGAAAGCCTTATGAATGTATCTTTAAGCTTGATTGGAATTATTACTAATTATGTTTTATTGCTTAATGGAGGAGAAATTGCAGTAGCTATATTTTCAGCAATTTTATATCTTGATAGCATTATCATGGCCTTAGTTAATGCTATGTACGATGGTGTTATGCCTTTATTAAGTTTTAATATAGGTAGCAAAAGTATAAATAAAAATAAAATTTTATTAAAAACAATGGCTTTTTATGGCTGCATTTTCAGTTGTGTTATATTTATTGTCAATATATTATTTTCTAAAGAATTAATGCAAATATTCAACCATGAAAAACAATTTTTACAACTTGCACATTTAGCTTTAATACTTTATAGCTTTAATTATCTTTTTGCTTGGTTAAATTCTTTAACTGCGACTTATCTTACAGCTGCAAATAAAGTTAAAGAATCCTTATTTTTTTCTATTATACAAAGTTTTTTTATGCCTATAATTTGTTTATTGATTTTTACTTTCTTATTTAATTTTTATGGCATATTTATAAGTTGCGTTGTATCTGAATTTTTAAGTATTTTCCTAGCTTATTTTCTTTTAAAAAGGTGTTTTAAAAGCTAATTTTTTAGCCAAGGCAACACATTCTTCAATACTCTGTTTTTTGCACACAAAAAGATTTTTGAAATTTAAAAGTTTTTTTGCTGTGCTGTTTCCAATACTTATGATAATATCATCTTCATGCAAACTATAATTTTTTAAAAAATTCTCTACGCTCAAAGCAGAAGTAAAAATAAATACCGATGGATGTATTAAAATTTCATTGCTTGATTTAAAAATATTTTCATAGACGATCATTTCATCCAAATTAATACCACTATTTTTCAAATCCAAATTTAAACTTGAAGCTATATTTTTAGCTCTTAAATAAAGACATTTTTTATTTTTTAATTCTTCTTTAAATTCTTTAAAAAATTCATTAGCATAAGACTTTTTCGCAATTTTAATATTTTTAAATCCTAATTGTTTAGCAAAACAGGCCGTACTATCACCTATAGTATAAATTTGCATATCCAAATTTAAAGGAATTTTATTTTTTTCTAAGGCTATTAAAGCATTTTTTGAAGTACAAATTAAAGCATCATAATGATCCAAATTAAGTTTAATATCAAAAAAAATAATTTCATTTAAAATAAGATTTTTTACTCCTTCAAAAGGAGTTTTATTTAAAAGATAAATTAGCACAAAAAGCTTCCTTAAGTTTCTTTGCGCTTAAATAAGGATCATTAGCATCCATAATAGCTCTAACAACAGCGATTCCAGCTAAATCAATACCTTTTAGCTCAGATATCATTTCTTGATCAATCCCGCCTATAGCTACTACAGGTATAGAACTTTTTTTACAAATTTGTTTTAAAATTTCTAAACTTATAAGAGAGCTTTCTTTCGTTGGCGTTGCCTTAATCGCACCACAACCTAAATAATCAGCGCTTTTTATAAAATCAAGCTGTTTTAAAGTTTTTAAACTTAAACCTATTATTTTTTCTTCCCCCAAAAGATCTCTTGCAATTTTAATATCCAAATCCTCTTGTCCTAAGTGTACACCATCGGCATTTAAAGCTAAAGCTATATCAATTCTATCATTAATTAAAAAAGGTATTTTATAAATTCTGCAAAGCTTTTGAACTTTTTTTCCTAACTCATAAAATTCACGAGAATTAAGCTCTTTTTCGCGCAATTGAATTATATCAACACCACCTTTAACAGCATCTTCAAGTATATTTAAAAATGTTTCATCACTTCTTTTTCCTCTATTTGCGACAAGATATAATTTTAAATCCAGATTATTTTTCACTTAAAAACCTATAAAAATGATTGGTTGGACCACAACCTTTGCCCAAATTTAAAGAATAATAAATTGCATTTTTAACATATTCTTTAGCCTTGCTCACTGCTTGTAATAAATCATAACCTTTAGCCAAATTACTTGCAATAGCCGAAGAAAGGGTGCAACCTGTTCCATGTGTATTTTTAGTTTCTATGCGCTCACCCTTTAAAATATGAATTTCTTTACCATCAAAGAGTATATCATTTGCATTATTCTCGCTATGTCCGCCTTTAAGCAAAACGGCCTTAGCACCTAAAGTGCATAAATATTTTGCTGCTTTTATCATTTCTTCTTCATTTTTAATTTTAAAACCGCAAAGAAATTCTGCCTCTGGTATATTTGGAGTAAGCAAATCTGCAAAAGCAACAATGGTTTTTTTAAAAAAATCACAATTTTCTTCAGGCATTAAAGCATAACCATTTTTAGCAAACATCACAGGATCAATAACTAAATTTTGAGGTTTATAAAGTTCTAAATTTTTTGCAACACAACTCATAAGCTCGCAACTTCCTATCATACCTATTTTGGTTGCTTTTGGCACTATGTCTTCAAAAACAGCTAGCATTTGTTCATCTACACTTGAAGTTGGTATGTCGTGTACTGAAATAACCCTTGTTGTATTTTCAGCTACAACACTTAAAATTACACTCATACCAAAAAGTTCATGAGCACTAAAAGTTTTTAAATCTGCTTGAATTCCAGCTCCACCACTACAATCACTTCCTGCTATTGTTAAAACAGGAATCAAGTTACTCCCTTTTGCTCTCACCATCTCTCCTTCAAATTTTTAATTAATTTTTCACCTTCAAGACTTAATTTTTTACCCTTAAAAGCTAGTTTTCCAAAAGCAACAATTAAAGCATGGAAAATCTGATAAAGCTCATAAAGCTCATAGGTCTTATTTAAAACTTTGCACAAATTTTCCTGTTCATTTTCTATACCACTTTGAAAAAATTCTCTCAATTCTTCATGGTCTTCAAATTCATATCCTAAAAATAAAGCAAGTCTATGGGCATAACTATCAACAACTAAAATTTCTCTTTTACAAAGATAATTTAAAATACTATCAACACTTTCAAAACCTAAACCTTTAATTTTTAAAAGCCATTCTCTCGAAACATTTTCTTTAAAATTATCCAAATTATTATATTTTTTTAAAATCGCTTCTATCAAATCTTTTAAACGCTTTGCCTTAGTATTATAAAATCCACTTGGTTTTATAAGCAATGCAAGATCGTTATTTTCAATTTGGCTAATTTTTTCTAAAGAAGTGATTTGAGAATTTCTAAGATTATTTAAAGCTTTTAAAACATTATTCCAGTTTGTATTTTGTGTTAAAACAACAGAAATCAAAAGCTCAATATCACTTAATCCTTGATCTTCAAACCAATCAAATTCTTTAAAATTTAAATCTAAGCTCAGCAATCTTTTAAAAATTTCGACTCCATTCATTTAACATCCTTTAAGATATTTTGACTTTCATCTATTTTTCTTAAATATGTTAAAATAGCATCTATAATATCATCATCATCTTTGCTTCTTGCTTTAATGAATTCTTTTTCATCATTAAAATTGACAAATTGGATATTTTGTTCAAAATTACTAATTACTTTAAATTTACCTAAGGCTAAAATTTTAATCATCATTAAAGATAAAAATTGTTTAGTATAAATATCAAGTTTTCCAAAGCGATCTTCAATTTCGCCCTCAATTTCATAAATTTCATTGATTTTTTCACATTTACTTAAACGACGATAAATTTCAAGTCTAAGACGATCTTCAGAAATTAATTCTGAATTTAAAAAGGCATTGATATTTAACTTTAAGTCAATTTTTTTCTCTTCAAAAATTTCCTTTTTTGTTAAAGAGTTAAGCTCTTCCTCTAGCATTTTTAAATAAAGACTAAGACCTATTTGTTCCATATGTCCACTTTGGTCAATTCCTAATAAATTTCCCCCTCCTCTAATTTCAAGATCATGATAAGCTAAAACAGAGCCCGCTCCTAAAAAAGAATTACTTTCTAGAGAAATCAAACGTTTTAAAGCATCTTCTGTAATATTTTCTTTATTTTCAACTAAAAAATAACAATATCCTTGTTTATTACTTCTTCCCACTCTTCCACGCAATTGATGCAAATCAGCCATTCCAAAACGATCGCTTTTTTCTACAATCATAGTATTGGCATTAGCTAAGTCAATACCATTTTCAACTATAGAAGTGCTCAAAAGTAAATCATATTCTTTATTTTCAAATTTAAGCATTTCTTCTTCTTGTACCTTAGCATCAATTTTAGAATGCAAAACTAAAATTTTTAAATTTTTAAAAAGTTCAAGTAGATGTTTTTTACACTGTTCAATACTCGCTATGTGATTGTGGATATAAAAAATTTGTCCTCCACGCCTTAGCTCTCTAGAAATAATTTCTTTTAAGAGAGCATCGTCACTTTCTTTAACAAAAGTTCTCACATCCATTCTATCCTCTGGTGGAGTTTGCAACACACTATAGGATTTTATAGAGCTTAATGCTTGATTTAAACTTCTTGGAATAGGAGTGGCTGACATTGATAAAAGATGTGAATTTTGAGTCAATTCTTTTAATTTTTCTTTTTGCTTTACTCCAAATTTATGTTCCTCATCAATAACCACAAGAGCCAAATTTTGACATTGTAAATTTAAAAGCGCATGAGTACCAACAACAACACAAGGTTTTTCTTGATCTAAAAATTCTAAAAGTGCTTTTTTATCTTTAGAATTTGTAAAACGATCAAGTTTAAAAATAGGAATTTCAAAATTTTCAAAACGTTTTTTTAAAGTCTTAAAGTGCTGATGCGATAAAAGCGTTGTTGGCGCAAAGAAAAAAACACTAAATCCGCTCTTAACTACTGGATAAATAGCATTCATAGCAACTTCAGTTTTTCCAAAGCCTACATCTCCGCTTAAAAGTCTATCCATAACTTTACCGCTTTGAAAATCTTGTAAAATCTCCTCACATACCTTAACTTGATCTTCAGTATAAGAAAATCCAGCCTTCGAAACAAAATATGCTTGTTGAGCATAATCAACTTGAATATTTTTAGGCTTAATTAAAGATCTTTTAGCTGCCATGGCAACAATTTCAGAAGCAATAGCTAAAAGCTTAACTTTTAATTTTTCTTTTAATTTAATAAAAGTAGTTTTTCCCAAACGATCTAAAAGCGGGATAGAACCACTTGTAGCTAAATATTTATCTATAAGATATAAATTTTCAACTGGCAAAAGAAGTTTATCATTATTTTGATACTCAATAGAAACAAATTCTTTTCTGGCTCCAGCTACACTTATCATCTCAAGACCTAAAAATTTACCTATACCATAATCTTCATGAACTATAAAATCGCCTTGTTTTAGCTCATCTATAATTAAATTTGCTTTACGTTTATATTTTTGCTTTTCTTTTTTATTAAGTGAAATAATCAATTCTTTATGAGTGATTAAATTTAAAATCAATTCGCTTTTTTTAAAATAAATATTTGAAAATTCATCCAATTCCAAAGCTTTAAATAGGGCTTCATTTTTTGCTAATATTGTAATTTTTTTATTTTGATGAAAATAAAAAAAATCTTTATTATAAAAACTTTTTAAGTCTTTATATTGCCTTGCTTGGGGTACAATTTTGGCATTAATCTTGCTTAAATCTCTTTGCCATTCTTGTTCATCAAATTTTTTAATACTTATAAAATCATATTCTAAATAATCATAAAAATCATCTATACACCAAAAACCTGAAGAATTAATATCATTAATCAAAGCATTGCTTTCAAAATTATTTAAATTAATTTGAAAATTTTCATAATCTAAATTTGAAAAATGATTTAAAAATGGACAAATTTCAAAACTCTCATATTCTTTTGGAATAGATTTTTGCGTTACAAGATCAAATTTTCTAATACTTTCTATCTCCTCATTAAACAATAAAATTCTAATAGGGATATCTTCATTGATACAAAATATATCAATAACTTCACCTCTAACGCTTACCTCGCCTTTATCTTGTACCATATCAACAAATTCATAACCTAATTTTACAAGCTCATCACGAAATTGGCTTATCTTAAATGTATCTTTTTTAGATACAACATAATTTTTTAAATGATTTTTAGAAGGAAGTTTTTTTAATACAGTAGACAATGGAGAGATTAAAATCTTATCATCATTTTCTTTATGATAAGCATTTAAAACTTTACAAATTTCAAAAAGTTCTTTAGAAAACGCCCTTAAATCATCTCCAAATTCAGCTCTAAAATCTGGCAAAACAAAAGTTTTAAAACCCTGATAAAGAGAAACTTGAGCTAACAAAAAAGCTTCTTTATCATTTTCACAAAGTACAAGCTGCGGCGGTACTTTATTTTCTTGCAAGTATTCAAAAAAATTAGCTTGCATTTATTCTTCTGGTGAGTTTTCTATTAATTTGACTGGATCTTCTTGCTTGATCTTGCTTACCCCATTAAAACGACCGCCATTTTCTATAGCTAATTCTTTAATATTAATATCCCCATTAACCATTCCACCAGTTAAAATTTCTAAGCTATTTGCCTCCAATTCACCCTCAAAATAACCGTTTACGACAATTTTGTCAGCCTTTAACTCTCCTTTTAAATTACCGTTTTTACCAATAACCACAATACTTTCAGAATGTATTACTCCACTAAGCTCTCCATCCACATGAAGCATTGAGGCAAAGTAAAATTTACCTTCTATTCTAGCACCCGAAGAAATTACTGTTGTTTCTGAGTTTGAGGTAGATGCTGTGCTGTGACTGCTTTTACTAAAGATTGCCATGGAACTCTCCTTTCTTGATTAAAAAAATTATTCATATTTTTTCTTTTTAAATTTAAAAAATACAATGGTTCTAGAGTTTTATTAATAAATCTCACCTCATAATGCAAATGTGGTCCAGTTGAAAGCCCAGTATTACCACTATATCCTATTAATTGTCCTTTGGTAACAAATTGTCCTGCTTTAACAACATCCCTGCGCGTCATATGAGCAAAAACAGTTTTAAAACCAAAATTGTGAAGTAAAATAACATTATAGCCATATCCATTATCGCTATATCCTGCAAATTCTACAACTCCATTTGCAGTAGCATACACAGGAGTTCCAACTTCCGCTCTTAAATCAATACCTGGATGAAATTCTTTTCTTTTTAAAAGCGGATGCTCTCTCCAACCAAAATTTCCAGTAATACCTTTATTTTCTATAGGCCATCCATTAGGAATTTGTCTTAAAATCTCAATCTGTTGCTCATTGGTTAATTTGAGATTTTCTAGTCTATCTGTAATTGTAAGATTATTTTCAGCTTCCAAACCTAAAGCTTCCTCAAAGGAAGCAATTTTATCTTCAATTGCAGCATATTGCTTTGCTTTTTCTTCAATTTTTTTCTGCATTTGGATATTAGAATACTCTAACTCTTTACTTTTTTTCAAAAGTTCTTCTCTTTTTTTACTAACATCTGTAACTTTACTATCAAGATATTTAATATAAAAACCACTAAAAATTAAAAATAAAAGCACAAAAGCAATAATATAGATAAAAATTTTCTTAATAATTTGATTTAAATAAAAATGTTTAGAACCATTAACATCTGTAATTGTGATTGTAAATTTATTTTTTATCACTCCATTCCTTTAAAAAATTTTCTACCAAAGCAAAAGAACCAAATACTAAAGTTTTTTTCTGTTTTTCTAAAAAACTAAATTCTTCACATTTGATTCCTAAAATATTAGCTATATTATAAATTTCATCACTCATTAACTTTCTTTCTATGCTAATATATTTATAAATTTTAATTGTATCAATAATAGGCTTTAATGTTTTTAAAATTTTAAAAACATCTTTATCCTGATAAGAATTATAAACTAAAATTAATTTTTCACCCATAAATTGATCGCGTAAAGCAGTTGCTGCCATTACATTATGCCCAACATCTATATATAAATTTGGTTCTAATTGTTCAAGCCGTCCTTTAAGACTTAATTTTTCTAATTTAGCTAAAGCCGGTTCTATTTTTTCTTTAGAAGCTAAAATTTCAAAAGCATTTAAAGCTAAAATTAAATTATGTTTTAAATATAGAGGTAAATTATATTTTTGAACATAGTTTTGAATTAATGATTTATATTTCCCCTCAAATTTAGAAGAAAAAATAAGTTCAACTTTTTTTAAATTGGCAATTTTTTTTGCTATTTTTAAGACAATTTCTTCTTGCTCTGATGAAATTAAAGTTTTTTCTGACATAACTTTTAGTTTAGTTCTTGCAATTTTCTCTAAAGAATCACCTAAAATTTGCATATGATCAAAGCCTATTTTTGTAAAAATACTCATTTTTTTTTCAAAAACCGAAGTTGCATCATACTCTCCACCTAAACCAGCCTCAAATATTACATAATCACACTTTCTAAAAAGCACGGCCGCGAGAAAAGTAGCATATTCAAAATAACTTAGTTTATTTAATTCTTCTTTAAAAATTTTTTCTAATTTTTCATGAGTTTGCTCTAACTCTTCTTTACAAACAATGCCTTTATTTTTATAAAAGCGTTCTTTAAAATCAAATATATGGGGGCTAGTATAATGCCCAACATTATATCCTATATTCTCTAAAAGTTGGGCTAAAAAACGTCCTGTACTTCCTTTACCATTAGTTCCAATGATTTGAATTATCGGTTTTGCTAGAAGCTGATTTTTATATTTTTCATACATTCTAAACATTAAAAAACGATCAATCCTATCATAGCAAAGATTTTTCTTTGCTAAAAAATCACTCACTTTATTCTGTATCATTTTTTTGATTTAAATTAGAAATTTGACTTATTAATTCTTCTAAAATATTTATATTTGGATTGCTTTGCTTGTCCAAATAAGCTGTATTGATTTTTGGCATAATGACATCTTGCTTATAGATAAAACGAAAATTCTCAATTGTCTTTAAATTATCATTTACAAGCTTAGAAACCTCTTCTTTGCTTTTTCCCGGAGAAATAATTAAATAACTTTTTTCATCAATCATCCAAAGTTCGTCAAATTCGTTACAGCTATCTTTCAAAATCTTTTTAAAACGAACAAAAATTTCATTTAAACTACCAACTCCATATTTTTCCATAATAAAACGATAATTTTGTATAGAAAATAAAGCTAATGCATAATTTACTTTATATTTTTGAAAATTTTCATCTAATTTCTCAAGCTCTTTAACAACAGTCCAAGATTCTCTTTCCTCAAGACTTTGAGTAAATTCAATTTGAGTATTTAAAGAATTGATTTTTTCACTAAGTTGCTCAAGCTTTTTCTTTAAAAACTCAAAACTAATTTTAATCTCACCCTTTTCATCTGGATTTAAAGCATTAACAAAATCCATATTTTGCTGATTAGTTTTATTTAATAAACTAAAAAGCTCATAAATTTTTTTTAAATTTTCGTTGAAAAAATTTAAATTTTTTTGCACATACATATTATCAACCATCACTCGATGACTAACAATTTCTAAAAGTTCATTTTTGAAATTGTTTTCATTAATTAAAAAAGTCTTTTTAGATAAATTTTGAGAAAATCCTTGAATTTTAAGATCTTCGACTAAAGAAGGATTTAAACAAGATATTAAAAGCTCACAAAAATATTCTAAATTTCTTTCGCTAAGTTTATTTAAAAGTTTTTTAATTACCGTATCAAAATCATCAAATTTATTAACACCATACTTTTTTATCTCACTATCAAAATCATTTTCTTCATAATTTTTTTCTAATTCTTTCCATTTTTTAGAAAGCAAATAAATACTTTCACTATCCATAGTTTTAGAAATTCTTATAGAGGTAATTTTTGCTAAATCTCTAATTTTCTTATCTTTACTTACTTGTAAAGCCTTGCATAAAGTAGATAATAAATCAAAAAATTCACTAAATTGCTTTCCACTTTGTCTATTAAGTGCAGAAATTAAAAAAGTTATTAATTCTTCAATAGTGCGAACGGATTTTGAATCAAGTTCTTGTTGATAATTTGTTAAAAGCAAAGCTTTATATTTTTCTAATTTTACTTTATTTAATGTTGTCAATTTATCTTTTTGTGCAATTTCTTCAAATACCTCGGTATAATTTTCAGGGGTTGGACGTAATTTCCTTTCTTTTAAAGCAATTAAAGTTTTTTTTGCAATTTCATTAATGTTGGGTAACACGCTTATGCCCTTTAATAGCTATAGCTGAAATAAATTCATCAAAAGCTTCACTTGAAGCTGAACGAATAGCATCATAACGAGCAGAATCACTTATAATACTATTTGGCGAAATATCAAAATTATAACTACCGCTTGTATTAAAATGCTCGTTAGAGCCATCTTTAAAAATTACATAAAATTCCAAATTTAACCTAGCTTTATAACTTACAACATAACCATTTTTATCATAAATTAAAGGAATAAAATCAAGATTATTCATTTTAACATTAATAATATCATCAGCTTCGTGCTTTAAAGCAAGCTTTCGTCCAAGCTTAGAAATAACCATTTCTTTAAGAGTATCTGCCACAAAAATACTATTTTTAGGATCTTGAAGATTTAATTCTACATTAACATAAACTTTCTCATCAAATATATTATCGGCTATTTTTGAAGTCGGAATATAACCACAAGCTGAAAAAAATAACACTATAAAACTAATAAAAATTTTCTTCATTTAATCACCAAATTAACCAATTTTCCTTCAATATAAATTTCTTTAATGATATTTTTATCTTGTATCCATTTAAAAACACTCTCTTTAGCTATTTTCAAAATTTCATCTTTATTAGTAGAGCTTGAAATTTCTATTTCTGCACGTTTTTTTCCATTAACACTTACTGCTAAATTTAATGTATCTTTTATAAAAACTTCTTCCTTAAGTTTTAAGATTTTAAAATTTTCACATTCAAAAAGCTGCTCACTTAATTCAAAACATATATGAGGAATAATAGGCTCTAAAATATTTAAAATAATATAAAAAGCTTCTTGCTCTAAAGCTTGATTCTTGCAAACTGAAAGCGCATTTAAAGCTTCCATGCAAGATGCGATTAAGGTATTAAATGCAAAAGTTTGAGTATATACCTCTTCGGATTTTTTTAATGCTTCATAAACTTTTAATCTTGCATATTTTTCTTCTTTGGTTAAATTTTCTTGTTTAAGTTCTGATAATTTTCCTTTTTTAACATTTTGCGCCTTATCATAAAGTTTACAAATAAATCTATAAGCACCCTCAAGTGCATCATCATTCCACTCTAACTCTTTAGCAGGTGGTGCAGCAAATAAAATAAATAATCTTGCGGTATCAGCTCCATATTTTTTAATAATCTCATCAGGATCTACAACATTTCCTTTAGACTTCGACATCTTAGCTCCATCTTTTAAAACCATACCTTGAGTTAAAAGTCTATCAAAAGGTTCACCATTATTTAAATATCCCAAATCTCTTAAAGCTTTTTGAAAAAATCTTGCATAAAGCAAATGCAAAATAGCATGCTCAATACCACCAATATATTGATCAACATTCATCCAATATTTCATACTTAATTCATCTAAAGCTTTTTCCTGCCAAGTTTTTTCATCACTTGCAAAACGTGCAAAATACCACGAACTTTCAAAAAAAGTATCCAGAGTATCTGTTTCTTTGCAAGCTTTAAGGCCACATTTTGGACATGTACATTCTTTCCATGTTGGATGCTTTTCTAAAGGATTTCCTTCTCCTGTAATTTCTATATCTTCTGGCAAAACAATAGGAAGATTTTCTATTTTTTGTGGAACTATACCACATTTTTCACACTTAATCATAGGGATAGGAGCTCCCCAATATCTTTGACGAGAAACCCCCCAATCTCGAATTTTAAAATTAATTGTTCTTTTTCCTATATTTTCTTTTTCAAATAAATTAATAATTTCATCCCTTGCAATATTGCATTCAACTCCATTAAATTGTCCACTCTCTATAAGTTTCCCTGATTTTTGAGTATATGGAAGTTTAGATTCACATTCGATTACTTTTTTAATCTCAAGTTTATATTTACTTGCAAATTCAAAATCTCTTTCATCGTGTGCAGGAACAGCCATAACCGCACCACTACCATAATCAGATAAAACAAAATTAGCAACCCATACAGGAATTTTTTCTTTTGTTAAAGGATGCAATACATAGATATCTAAAAAGTAACCTTCTTTTCGTGCACTTTGTCTTTCTCTTGGAGTTTGATTTTGAATATGTTTGATTTTCTCAACTACAGTAGATTCTAAATGAGAATGACTAATAAGATTTTGGACTATTTTATGATCAACTGATAAAGCAATATAGCTTACTCCATATATTGTATCAGCACGCGTAGTAAAAACATCAATATGACTTGCTTGGCTTTTTTCTTGGCTTTTTTCATCTAAAATAAGCTTAAATTCAAGACCTTCGCTTCTACCTATCCAATTTTCTTGCATTGTTAATACTTGATTAGGCCATTTATCTTTTAAATTTTTAAGTTCTCTTAAAAGCTCATCTGCATAAGCCGTAATTTTAACATAATACCCTGGCATCTTTTTTTGAACAACTTCATGTCCACAGCGCCAACACTTTCCATCTTCAACTTGTTCATTTGCTAAAACTGTTTGATCTTGCTCACACCAATTAACATTAGCTTCTTTAGTATAAATCAAACCTTTTTCATACATTTTGATAAAAAATTCTTGTTCAAATTTTGTATAAAGTGGATCGGAGGTTGCTAAAATTCTTTTTTTTGAAAAAGAAAAACCTAAAGAAAAAAGTTCATTTTTCATATAATCTATATTTTCATAAGTCCAAGATTTTGGATGTACCTTATGCTTAATTGCAGCATTTTCAGCAGGCATACCAAAACTATCAAAACCGATAGGATGTAAAACATTATAGCCTATTTTTCGATAATATCTTGATATAGCATCACCTATACTATAATTTCTTACATGTCCCATGTGAATACGTCCACTTGGATAAGGAAACATTGATAAAATATATTTTTTAGGCAAAGAAAAATCATCTTTTGGTTCAAAATAATTATTTTTATCCCAAATTTCTTGCCATTTTTTTTCTATACTCCTTGCTTCATAAGCCATCAATTATTCTCTCCTTAAACTATTCCTTTTTCATACATTGAACGATTACGCTCTTTTTCTTGTTTTCTTTTGAGTTTTTCAAGCTCTTTATTTCTAAAATCAAGCACATTAAATTTAAACCAAAGTAAGGTTGGGCTTGCTACGAAAATAGAACTTAAAGTTCCTGCTATAATGCCTACTATAAGAGCCAAGGAAAATCCTTGTATCATTTCTCCACCAAAAAAATATAAAATAACTACCGTAGCTAAGGTAAGGCCTGATGTTAATATAGTTCTTGATAAAGTTGCTGATACGCTTTCATTAATGATAGGCGAAAGCTCTGTTCTTTTACTTGTCTTAATTCCCTCTCTTATTCTATCAAAAATAATAATTGTATCATTTAAAGAATATCCAAGAACCGTTAAAACTGCAGCCAAAGTATCCAAATTAACATCGATTTTAAAAAGAGAAATTGCACCCAAAGTGATAATAACATCGTGTATTTCACTAATAATTGCAGCCATAGCAAATCGCCATTCAAAGCGAACCGCTAAATAAATCAAGATAGCAATTAAAGAGATAATAACAGCTGTAATTCCTTTATTTCTAAGCTCATCTCCAACCTTTGGACCTACGACATCAGCTCTACGCACCTCAAATTTTCCAGTATCTTTTAAAATTTCACTAACATAAGCACCAATATCATTACTTAAATTATCATTACTTCCTAAAAAACGTATTGTTACTTCATCTTTATTTCCAAATTCTGTTACAGATAAACTTTGAAAACCACCCTTTTTTTCCAAAAGCTCACGAATCTGAGGTATAGGAGCAACTTCATTATCATATTTAAGCTGGATTAAAGTTCCTCCGCTAAAGTCAATACCATATTGCAATCCCCTATCCCAAAGCAAGTAAATTGATCCAAAAAATAGAATAAAAGAAAGAGAAATTGCAGAAAATCGCATTCTCATAAAATCATAAATTTTTTTCTTGCTAAAAAACTGCATTTATCTTCTCCTGTATCCAAACCAAAATTTTGTATCATTGCTTTTTTCAATGCGATGCATAAACAAATCAAACATTCCATGAGTCCCTAAAATAGCAGTAATCATAGAAACAACTATACCTATACCTAAAGTTACAGCAAAACCTTTAACCGATCCTGTTCCATAAATATAAAGCACAACCGAGGTGACTAAAGAAGTAATATTTGAATCCACAATCGCACTCATAGCATTTTTATAACCTTGCTCTATACTTGTTTTTATTTTTACTCCATCTCTTAAAAGCTCTCGAATACGCTCATTAATAATAACATTGGCATCTACAGCCATACCTACAGTTAGAACAAGTCCGGCCATACCTGGTAAGGTTAAAGTGGCTCCAAACATTGCCATAATAGCAACAACAACTAAAATATTTACTATCATGGCAATATTAGCAAAAAGTCCAGCTATACGATAATAAATCATCATAAAAACTACAATAAAAATAGAAGCACCTATCAAAGCTATCATGCTCATTTTTATACTATCTGCACCCAAAGAAGGACCTATACTTCTTTGCTCCAAAAGCTTAACGGGTGCTAATAAAGCTCCACTTCTTAAAGCTACGGCTACATCACGTGCCTCCTCTTGAGTAAAAGCACCGCTAATTTGTCCACTTCCACCACCTATTCTTTCATTAATAGATGGAGCAGAATAAACTTTATTATCAAGTACAATAGCTAAGCGTTTACCGATGTTAGCTCCTGTATAATCAGCAAATTTTTTAGCACCTTCAGAATTTAAAGTAAAATTAATCACTGGATAATTACTTTTATCACTAAAACCAACTCTAGCATCTGTTAGCATTGATCCATCCAAAATAGGAATACTTTTTAATGGATATTTTAAATTTGGATTTCTAGAATCTGGCACTAAAATAAGTCCATAACTAGCTGCTTCTGCATCACTCATAGTTGCAGCTTCTCCCATTTTAGAATCATCCACTTCCATAAGTTGCAAATGTGCTGCTTTGGTAATACGCTCTTTAGCTCTTAGCTCATCTTCCTTGGTTTTAATTCCAGCAAGCTCAACTAAAATCTTATCTTCACCTTGTCTAGCAACTGTAGGCTCAGCAAGTCCAAATTGATCCAAACGATTTCTAATAGTTTCAACAGCTTGTAAAAGTGCAAAATTTTCAATATTTTTAACTTCTTCAGGAGTGAAAGAAATTTGATAATGCATATTTTCATTTTGAATTTTTAAGCCCTTGATTTCTTTGAGCAATTCATTCACTTTAGATATATCCGCATTATCAAGCAAGGTAAAATCTAATTTATCTCCATGAGTACTTAATCCATCATTTAAAATATTCTCTTTATTAAAAGAATAATTTAAAGAAGAGGCGATAGATTTGATTTTAGATTTTACTGCTTCTTCATTATCCACCCCTAAAAGCATATAAAGTCCGCCTTGTAAATCAAGACCTAGATTGATTTTAGCACCTTTTTGAGATTGCAAGAAAGAAGGAAGTGAAAAAATCACTCCAAAAATAAAAACCACTATAAAAATAATTAGTCTATAGCTTAATTTAGAATTACGCATCAATTTTCTTTGCTACAAATTCTCGCGAAATTTTCGCAGTAACATTGTCTTCATTAAGCTTAACTTTGATAAAATCCTCTTCTGGTTTTACAACTTCACAAATAAGTCCACCAGTGGTAATAATTTTATCGCCTTTTTGCAAAGAATTAAGCATATCTTTATGTGTTTTTGCTTGTTTTTGTTGCGGTCTTATTACCAAAAAATAAAAAATAGCAAATAAAACAACAAGAGGTAACAATGAAGTTAAAATTGATTTTTCTTCCATATTTTTCCTTTATTCCAAAAAAATTAAATACTAATTCTACCATTTTTAAAATAATAAAAGTCTTTTTTGTTGCAATTTTACTTTCAAATCCAATTTATTTATCCTTTTTTGAAAATATTTTTACTCAAACTATTAGTCCATTTTTGGCAATTTGGGGCTTAATATTACTTTTAAAACATAAAAAAGCCAAAGAATACTTTTGGATTGGTTTTTTCACAGGAATACTTTGGTTTTGGTGGATAGGGCTTTCATCTATTTATTTTAATCTTAGCTATTTGATGCCAATTATCATCTTTTTTGTAGGATTATTTTATGGCTTACTTTTTAGAATTTGTTATTGGTTTAAATTTGATTTTTTAAGACTTTGTGGAATTTTTTGCCTTAGCTTTATCCATCCTTTTGGGTTTGATTGGCTAAATTGGGGAATATTTACTGTTTATGGTTTTTTTGATACAAATTATAGAGGTATTATTTGTATTTTTTTAATTGCTTATTTTATCTATGAAGGTTATATTTCAAGATATTATAAAATAGCCATAGTTTTGATTTTATTTTTTATAGGACTACAATACGATGAAAAACAGGCTCAAAAACTAGACATATCTTACAAGCTAATCAATACAAATATATCTCAAGATCAAAAATTCTTATCAAAAAATATAGAATCTAATGTGGATTTTCTTTTAAAAGAAATCATTAAAGCGATTAAGGAAAATAAAAAATTAGTTATTTTACCTGAAACAGCTTTTCCTTTTGATTTAAAAAACACTTCTTATGAAAATTTACTCAAAAATTTATCTTATCAAATTACGATCATAACTGGAGCTTTTAACAAAGAAGATGATCATATTTACAATAGCACCTATATTTTTAAAGAAGGAAATGTTTATATACTTAATAAACACTATTTAGTTCCTTTTGGAGAAGAAATTCCAATATTTAAAAATCTGGTTCAAAAATACTTTTTACCGAATACTCAAGAATTTTCCAAAGGTCCTATTCAAAGCAAGTATAAGCTTGATCATAAAATTATTACCAATGCAATTTGTTATGAAGTCACTAAAGAAAAAAACTATCAAAATTCTCAAATTATTATCGCTATAAGCAATAATGCTTGGTTTAATTACTCAAGCGAATACAAACTTCAACAATTATTGATTAAATTTTATGCAAGTAAATATGGAGTAAGTGTTTATCATGCCGTTAATGGCAAAGAAAATGCAATAATAACTCCTAAAAAAATGTTAAGCAAGAGTTGGATGGAATTATTCAAAAAAATATACAAATCTTAACCATCCAACTCTTCACACATTTTTTCAAATTCTTGGTAGTATTTCCAAGAAGCTACTATATCGGGACGGTGTTGTTTGATATGAACATAATCTTTATCGAATTTATTTTTAAAAGCAAAAGCTATATCTCTATTTTGCTTCATAAAAGATAATATATCTCTTTCTGTTTTTAATTTTTTTCTTTCATTTATATAAAAATCTTCCAATTTAATAAAAAAAATTTAAAATATTGGCATATTTTATCCCATTCTATTAAATTATCTTTTAACTTCAAAAAGTCTGTATTTTTTAAATATACGCTAATTTTTTTATCATAAAACATTTTTATATCTGTAAAATATTTTATACAATTTACAAAATCGTCATTTTTATCATTTTCTTTTTCTAAATAAAAAAATATTCGATTTTGATCTTTCGTTAAATAAAATTTTTTTGGAAAAAAATAATAATCTGAATAATCATTACCAGAATTTGTAAAATTTAAAATAGCATATAAATCTTGTGGCTCCTGAAAATTAAATATTTTTGACATTTTTTTTAAAGTAAAAAATGCATTTTCGGTTTTAATATCATCCATAGAAATATAAAATATATTGGTTAAATTTTTAATTTGAATTCTATCATTTAAAATATTATAATTATCATACTCTTGAGAAAAATCTTTTAAACATCTTTCCAAATCAATGTTTCCTTTTTGATCAACATGCCAATAAGAAACCTTAACATTAAACAATTCATCAAAATTTTCAAAAATTTTTATATCATTTTTTATTTGTTTTGGATCAAAAATTCCAAAATGATTGATTATATGTTTTAAAGTTGATATAGGATCTCTAACTACACAAATAGCTGGTACTTCTTTTTGCAATAAAGAATAAAATTTAAAAATTTCTTTTTTCATGCCATAATCTCTGCCAGCTAATATGATAATATTATAAGAATCACTTAAAAGTATTTTATATGAATCTATATATTGATAAATAGGATCTCCATAGTGTCTATTCATATTTATATTGCATAATTTTAAATAATAAGTCATAGCTGAAGTTCCAGCTCCATGAATTAGTAAAAACACAAACTTATAATTATCCGGTAAAGGTAAATTCATTTCCCATGCAAGTTCAGCAGGTATGCTTTTATAGTTTATTTCTTCTTTTTCATCATTAAGTTTTTTAGGATCAAGTAAAGATGGGTAAGGATGGTTTTCTTTTTTATATTTTTCATTAAAATCATTAGATAATAACCATTCTTCTATAAGGTTAAAATTCTTTGTAACATAATCAAAGTTATGAAAGATATTATCTATAATAGGAGTATAATCTTTATGAATATTTAATAGGTTTTTTATTTTAGGAAATTCTTTTAAGAATAATTGTTTGTTATTTGCTATAGCTTTAATAATATTAGAATTAATTTGATCAAATTCTTTAAAAATATCTTGAAATAATTTAAATTCTTTTTTAGCTTTTTTAATATATTTATTTAAATTAAAATAACCACCTATAAATTTATCTTGATCTGCTTTTATTAATACTTCGCCTAGCATGTAAGATAAATGAAAATAGCATTTTAAAGCTTCATTATAGTCAGGACATTGTTTTAATTCAGGATATTTAAGAGTAGGAAAGACTTTGATGGTTTCTTGATAGATTTGTTTTTCTTTTTTGTGTTGTTTTTTAATGTTATAAAGTTTTTTAAATAAGCTTAAATACCCCCCCCCGCCATTTTTATCATATTCAATCATAGTTTGACCTAATTTATAAGCTAAATGATTTTTAATTCTTTCTACAGCTGAGTTGGGGTTATGCATGGTGAGAGTCCTTAATATGATAAATTTATTTATAAGGGAGGTATTGTATAAGAATTTGGTTTAAAAATAGGTAAGGGTAAAAGCCCTTTTTAAGGACTTTTATTTTTTTAGGCTTTTAAATTGCTCTAATGCATCTAGCTTTTCCCAAGGATAATCTTTCTGACCAACTTGTCCTCTAGCTGCAACATCAGCATATAAAAAAGTTTCTTTACTTGGCTTATCAAGTCCAAATTTATCACGTATCCAATTAGGTGTTAAAGAGAAATTTTCCATTACAAAATCACTCAAAACCTCATCACTCACACTAGTATTGGTTCCCATGCAATCCACGCTTACGGAAGTTGGTCTTGCAACACCTATGGCATAACTTAATTGAACAATACATTTTTTCGCAAGTTTAGCTGCTACAATATTTTTAGCAAGCCACCTTCCTGCATAAAGTCCGCTACGATCAACCTTAGTATAATCTTTGCTTGATTGCGCACCTCCACCGATTGGAGAATATCCGCCAAAACTATCCACAATAAGCTTTCTTCCAGTTAAACCACTATCATGTAATGAAGAGTGATTAACATATTTTCCAGTAGGATTGATTAGAATTCTAGTTTTTTCTGGATTAAAAAGTTCTTTTGGTAAATTCGTATCTAAAATAAGTTTCATTACTAAAGATCTTAAATCTTCAATCTTCATGCTTTCCACGCAAGGAGCTGAAACAACTATAGTATGAATGCTTTGTGGCATACAATTTTCAAAATTCTCTTTTGTACCATAATCAATGGTCACTTGAGTTTTAATATCTACTCCAAGTTCATGTGGATGAGCTTTTGCATAAGCATAAACCTTATCACAAAGCATTCTTGCATAAGAAATAGCTGCAGGCATATATTCATCAGCTTCACAACTTGCAAAACCAAACATTATACCTTGATCTCCAGCTCCCGTTTCTCCATCTTCTTGATCAACACCTTGATTGATATCAGGACTTTGTTCATTTAAAAATACCATAACATCAATTTCATCAGGATGCAAGCATTGTTCTTTGCTAAAATGCCCTGCTCCATCATAACCAATATTTCTTAAAACATCTCTAACTAAATTATCGTAATCAGATTTATTGAGTTTGTGATTTGATTTTACTTCTCCTCCAATCACAATCTTATTTCCTGCGACAAAAACCTCACTCGCCACCCTTGAATTTTTGTCATTTTTCAAGAGTATATCCACTATTGTATCAGCGATTATATCAGCGCATTTATCAGGATGACCAGCGCTTACGACTTCTGAAGTGAATAGATACATAAAAAATCCTTTTAGTTTTAAAATAAAAACCTAATTATTATAACTAAAAATAAATTTACACTGCATTAATCAATATAATAAAAATTTATAAATATTAAGAAAAATTTCGATAAAATTAAAAATATTTTATTAGCTTTAAAAATTTTTGTTTTAATTTTTGGCGAGGCAATCATGAAACATCTTATTACAACAAGAGATTTTAGCAATAATGAGATTATAAAGCTTTTTAAGGAAGCTAAAGAGTTTTTAGATGAAAAACCTAGAGATTTTCTTAAAGAAAAAAGCATTACGACTATTTTTTTTGAAAACTCAACTCGAACTCTTTCATCTTTTGAGAGCGCAGCTCGAAGACTAGGAGCAAGAGTTTTACGCTTAGACGTTTCAAGATCAAGCTCGAGCAAAGGTGAAACGCTTTATGATACTGCTGCAAATTTAGATGCAATGCATCCTCATGCTATCATTATAAGACATGCGAATTCTGGGGCGCCCTATATCTTATCTTCATGTGTTCATTGCCCAGTTATCAATGGTGGAGATGGAAAGCATGCACATCCTACACAAGCCTTGCTTGATTTATTTACCATTTATGAACATTTTCAAGGAGACATTGAAAATAAAAAAATTCTAATAGTTGGAGATATAAAAAATTCTCGCGTTGCTTCTTCTAATATTGAACTTCTAAGTCGTTTTGGTGTAAAAATTACTTTAGTTGCTCCACCCCATTTTATGCCCAATTCATCCTTGCCTAAATCTTATCATTTAAATGAAGGATTAATTGAAGAGGCCGATATTATAATGAGTTTAAGAACTCAAGTTGAAAGACATGAAAAGATAGTTTATGCATCACTAAAAGATTATGCTAATGATTTTTGTATTAATTCCAAACTTATAAAAAATAAGAAACTTATTTTACTTCATCCTGGCCCTGTTAATAGAAATATTGATATCAGCGATGAAGTTATGAGGGATCAAAAAACTTTAATTTTAAAACAAGTAAAAAATGGTGTTGCGATTAGAATGGCTGTTTTAAAAAAATTAATTTTAGAAAACTAAGGAAAAAAGATGACTCAATGGGATCTTAGCATACTTTTTCAAAATGACAAAGAATTAGAAAATTACACATCTTGTTGTATTAATGAAACAGAGTTGTTTAAAAAAAAATATGAAAATAAACTAGAATCTCTTACTCCAGCACAATTTTTAAACACTCTTAAAGAATATGAAAATTTAAATTTAAAACTTAATAAAATAATGACTTATGCTTATTTATGCTTTGCAAAAGATACTTCCAAAGGCTCTTTTTATGCTCAATATGAACAAGAATGTCAAAAAGCTGAAGAAAATTTATTATTTTTTGAACTTGAATTTTGCATGATAAATGAAAATAAAGCTAAAGAATTTATAACATTTTGCGAGGATTATCATTTTTATCTTACAAATTTAATCAAAAATAAAAGATATAATTTAAGCCAAAAAGAAGAACGTGTAATGCTTTATATGTCTAATACCGGAGCAAATGCTTTTAGCCGTCTTTTTGATGAGAGTATGAGTTCTTTAAAAATATCTTTTGAAGATCAAAAATTAAGCGAAGAAGAAATTTTAAGCAAATTATATGATCATGATAGAAAAATTAGAAAAAAGGCAGCAAAAAAATTTACCAAAGCTTTAAATAAAAATATAAATTTACTTACCTTTATTCTTAATATGATAAAAACAGAACTTAAAAATATTTGCATTTTACGTGGCTATGAAGACGCAGAAACTCCAAGACATTTAAAAAATCAAATTTCTAAAAAAAGCGTTGATTCTCTTATAAAAATAACTCAAAAAAATTTCTTACTTGTAGAGCGTTTTTATAAAAAGAAAAAACAAATTTTAGGATTTGATACATTAAAAGACTATGATCGTTATGCTCCAATTGGAAAAGAAGTGAATTTTAGTTTTGAAGAAAGCAAAAAAATTGTCCTAGAGGCTTTTTATGATTTTTCACCTATTTTTGGAGATATTGCAAAAGAAGCCTTTGAACAAGGATGGATCGATGTTTACCCTAAAGATAGAAAACAAGGAGGAGCTTTCTCTCATTCTGCTACACCAGATTCTCATCCTTTTATTTTGCTTAATTACACTAATAAAAGAAGAGACCTTTTTACTCTAGCACATGAGCTAGGACACACTATCCATCAAAAATTATCTTATAATGTATCTTTTTTAAATCAAGATACACCGCTAACAACAGCTGAAACAGCTTCAGTTTTTGCAGAAATGCTAGTTTTTGATTATATTAAAAATAAATTAAAAAAAGAAGAGCTCATTGCTCTTTATGCTGCAAAAATTGAAGATATTTTTGCCACACTTTATAGACAAATTAATTTTACTTGTTTTGAAAGACGTATTCATAGCTATAAACATGAATTAAATAGTGAAGAAATTTCTAAAATTTGGATGGAAGAATCTCAAAAAATGTTTAAAGAAAGTGTAGATTTAACAAAAAATTATGCACTTTGGTGGAGCTATATCCCACATTTTATCCATACCCCATTTTACTGCTATGCTTATGCCTATGCACAACTTTTAGTGCTAGCATTTTATGGACTTTACAAAAGAAAGGAAAAGAAAAATTTTAAAGAACTTTATATAAAAATGCTTTCTTTAGGAGGAAGTGTTAGTCCAAAAGAACTTGTTTCAATGTTTGGCCTTGATATAGAAAATGAAAATTTTTGGGAAATTGGCATCATGGAAATCAAACAAATTATTGATGAATTTATGGAGTTATAATGCTAGAATCAATTTTAAAAAATGAAAATTTTATCAATTTAATGCAAGAAAATTGTTTTCATGTCATACAAAATTTAATTCAAAACAATATAGAATTCTCAATAGTTGCCAATACCCAATTTATAGACTTTAATCCTATTTTGCCACCAGAATTAGATGTTAAAAAAAATCCTTATGCACTTTTTGTTTTAGGTGGTTATACTTTTAGCTCTATAGAATTAGAAAAAGAATATATACAATTTCACGCCGGTTTTGGCCCAGATGATTTTGATAGCTTTGTTAAAGTTGATCTTGGAGCTATCACTCAAATTCAAGTAGAAAATAGCGTTATCTTTGTTAATTTTAGTTTTTATAAGCGCAAAAATAAACAGAATTTACAAAATTCTAAAAATATTTTTTTACAAAACCCAAACAATTTAAATCTTTTAAAAAAATGAATTTATTTAAAGGTTTAAATCCTAGTCAAATAGAAGCAGCTTCTCATATTGATGGTGCTATGCTTATTTTAGCAGGTGCTGGTAGTGGCAAAACAAAAACTATCACAACTCGCCTAGCCCATCTTATCAAAGAAGTTGGAATTCCAGCTTCAAATACTTTAACTCTAACCTTTACCAATAAAGCAGCAAGCGTAATGAGAACAAGAGCCTTAGCTCTGATCAATAGTTATTCTAATCCACTTTTGTGCACTTTTCATAAATTTGGGTTAATGTTTTTAAGAATGCATATTGAAAAACTTAATCGAAAAAATGATTTTATTGTCATAGATAGCGACGATGCAAAAAAAATCTTAAAAGAAATAGCTGATGATTCCAAAGAAAATATCTCTACTATTTTACATTTTATCTCTACTTGTAAAAATATTGCCAAAAACTCTAATGAAATTTTAAAAGATTTAGAAACTATAGAAAATTCAGATAAAACTTATGCAAAATATTATCAAAAATATCAAGATTATCTTTTGAAGTATAATTTTGTTGATTTTGACGACTTGTTGCTTTTACCTTATCAAATTTTAGAGAATGATCTAGAATTTGCCAAAACTCAAAGTAATATTTATCAATATATAACCGTTGATGAATATCAAGATACTAATACTTTGCAGTATAAAATTTTAAAAAAACTTTGCACCTCTCATGAAAATATCTGCGTTGTAGGAGATGATGATCAAAGTATTTATGGCTGGAGAGGTGCTAAAATAGAAAATATTTTAAATTTTCAAAACCAATTTGATAATGTTAAGCTTGTAAAATTAGAACAAAATTATCGTTCTGTAGGATCAATTTTAAATGCTGCAAATATTTTAATTGAGCATAATAAAAAAAGACTAGGTAAAACTTTAGTTTGCACTAAAGATCATGGAGAAGAAATAAACATTTTCTATAGCGATGATGAAAAAAAAGAAAGTGATATTATCTGTAAAAAAATCAAAGAACTACTTAACAATAATACCCCCTCAAATGAAATCGCTGTATTATTTCGAGTCAATGCACTCTCTAGAGCCATCGAAGAAGCTTTTATGCGTGAAAAAATTGCCTATAAACTACTTAGCGGCATGCGTTTTTATGAAAGATTGGAAATTAAAGATTTAATTGCCTATCTTCGTTTTCTTGCTAATACCGAAGATGATTTTTCATTAAAACGCATTATTAATCGCCCAAAAAGAGGTATCGGAGAAAGCAGTATAAAAAAATTTGAAGAATATGCTAAAAAAGAAAAAATTTCTCTTTTTGAAGCATTATGTAATCCTAATCTTATCAGTTCAAAAAAAACAAATCGTGAGATACAAAAATTTATTAATATTATCCATGAATTATTAGAATGTCAAAATTTAAAACAACTTATTGAGCAATTTGAAGAAAAAATTAAATTAAAAGATTTTTACAAAGAACAAATTGATGCAGAAGATAGAGTTGCTAATATCAGCGAATTTTATGCCAATCTTAATGATAAAATTAAACAAGATGAAAATCTCAAATTAAATGATTTTTTAAATGAAATTTCGCTTTTAAGTGATCAAGATGGCCTAGATAGTGATTGCATTTATATCATGAGCGTTCATGCAAGTAAGGGCTTAGAATTTGATCACGTCTTTATTATAGGTCTTGAAGAAGGATTTTTTCCAGTAGATAATTCAGATATAGAAGAAGAAAGACGCCTTGCTTATGTTGCAATAACAAGAGCAAAAAAACAACTTCATTTAAGTGTCTCTAGCTCAAGATTTTATCGTGGATCAAGAACCAAACTTTTTCCTAGTAGATTTTTGGAAGAAAGTAGACTTAGCAAAAGCAAATCTTCTTATTTTACCTCTCAAAAAAACACATCAAATTATAAAAAAGGTGATTTGGTAAAACATAAAATTTTTGGAATAGGAAGAATTACAAGTGTTATTAAAAATGGTAAAGAAGAAAGATTAAAAATCAATTTTGGTGGTATAGAGCGTACAATTTTATCAAGTTTTGTAGAAGGTGTAATATGAATAGAATTTTCGCTGCATTTAAACCTGCAGAAATAAGTTCCAATCATTTTTTAAACCAATTAAAGAAAAAATATAATAATAAAAAAGCAGGCTATTCTGGAACTTTAGATCCTTTTGCTAAAGGTATTTTAATTGTTGCTTTTGGACAATACACTAAACTTTTTCAATTTTTAAAAAAAACTCCAAAAATTTATCGAGCAACCATATGGCTTGGTGTAAAATCTTTAAGTCTTGATAATAAAAACATACAAGAGATAAAAACTTTAAAACCTTTTAATTTCTCAACTCTTGAAAGAATCAGCAAAGAACTTTTGGGTTTAATTGATTATTTTCCTCCTCAATTTAGCGCTAAAAAAATCGAAGGAAAAAGAGCCTATGAATTCGCAAAAAAAGGAGAAATTGTCAAATTAAAGTCTTGCACAATGGAAATTTTTTCTTGTAAAATTTTACATTATAATCATCCTTTTTTAAATATCGAAATTAGTGTTAGCGAAGGATCTTATATAAGATCTTATTGTGAAATTTTTGCTCAAAAATTAGGCATTAATGCTACCTTAAGTTCATTAGAACGCATAAAAGAAGGAAAATTTGTTTATAATAATGAAAAAGAAATTAATGTGTTAGAATATCTTGATTTAAAACCTAATTTTATTTGGGATTTAAATAAGCTTGAAAATGGGACTAAGTTAAATTTAAACGATCTTAAATATCAAGATAGTGGAAGTTACTATATAGAAAATGAAAAATATTTTAGCATTATTAATATTAATGAAAATAAGGTAAAATATCTTTTAAATAAGGTTGAAAAATGTTAATATTATCAAGAAAAGAAAATGAAAGTATTATTATTGGTGATGGCATAGAAATCAAGATAGTGCAAACCGGAAAAGGCTATGCAAAAATAGGTATTGATGCTCCAAAATCGTTAATGATTTTAAGAAAAGAATTAATGACTCAAATTAAAGATGAAAATTTACATTCTGTGGTTCAAAATGATATCAGCCTAGATGATCTTAGTAAAAAATTAATTAAATGAAAGCATACGCCAAAGCAAATATTTTTTTAAAAATCGTAGGATTGGATACCCGAGGATATCATCTTTTAATTTCTCGTTTTATTTTACTTAAAGATCTTTACGATGAGCTTTATTTAAGTAATGAGAAGACCCAAGAAGGCTTTGAAATCATAAGTGATTTTTATTGCGAAAATAATATTATCAAAAAAGCTTATCATTTACTATGCAACTATGGTTACAAAAAAGAACTTGAAGAATTATTTAAAAATAAAAGTCTAAAACTTATAAAAAATATACCAACAGGTGCTGGACTTGGCGGTGGAAGTAGTAATTGTGCTAGTTTTTTAATTTTAATCAATGAAACTTTAAATTTAAAATTATCTACACAAGAACTAATTAATTTAAGTATAAAACTAGGAAGCGATATTGCCTTTTTTTTAAGCGGATTTCATTCTGCAAATGTTAAGGGATGTGGAGAAATCATTGATGCTTTTGAGGATGAAATTCCACATATTAATTGGACTTTTCCTCAAATTTTTTGCGACACAAACGAAGTTTATAAGGAATTTGATAAAAAAAAATACGATTTTGAACTTAATCTTAAACAAGCCAAAATATATGAAAATTTAAGTACTAAAGAAATTCTTCAAATCTATAAAAACTTCGAGCTTAATGATTTATTTACTCCTTGTGTATCTTTATATCCTAAAATGCTAAATTATTTAGAAAATCAATATTTTTTAAGTGGAAGCGGAAGTAGTGTTTTTAAGGTTTGCAAGTGAAAATTATTGCTAGAAATAAAAAAGCTTTGTTTAATTATAACATTATAGAACGTTTTGAAGCTGGTATTGTTCTTAAGGGTAGCGAAGTAGTAGCCTTACGTGCTGGAAGAGCTAATTTGAAAGATTCTTTTGTTCGCATTATTAAAGGGGAGCTTTTTCTTTTAAATGCTCATATTGCATTATTAAACACTACTCATGCTTTTTACAAACATGAAGAAAGAGGTGCCAGAAAGCTATTGATGCATAAAAAGCAAATTGATAAACTTTTTGGTCGAGTTAGTATTGAAGGTTATACACTTGTCATATTAGATCTTTATTTTAATAATAAAAATAAAATCAAAGCAACTTTAGCTTTAGTTAAAGGCAAAAATTTACATGACAAGCGCGAAACCCTAAAAAAGAAACAAGCTGATTTAGATGCTAAAATGGCTTTAAAAAATATCAATAAAGGGATAGTATAAAATGAAAAAAATTTTAACTCTAATTTGCGCGAGTATTATTTTTTTTCTTAATGCTTGCTCTCACGAAGAAAATATAAAAAATGATTATATGTTTGAAGAATATAAAAAAGGAGATAAAATTGTCCTAAAAAATATCAATGGAGGTACTAAAACTCTTATTCGAACAGACAAAGGATTTGTTGTTAAAGGAGAAGAAAATAAGGTTTTAATGATTGATTTTTTCGGCACTTTTTGCACCCCTTGCAAAGAAGAAGCTTTAAATCTTAGTAATCTTTGGAGAAATAATTCAGATAAACTCATTATTATCGGTCTAACACACTTTGAAGATGTTAGTGATGATGTTGTAAAAAAATTTGCTAATGATTATGGAGCTTATTATTTTTTAAGTAATAGTTCTCAAAATGATCGCATTATTGCTCAAATTTTAAAAGATATTAATTATCAAAGCATGGAACAATTACCTTTTAAAGTTGTTATAAAAAATGGAATTTATCAAAATCTTAGTGATTACTGGAACAACAATGCTCCTGTAAATTTTTATCTTGGAAAGATTCCGACCCAATTAATCCAAGATGATCTAAATAGAATTTATAAAGAAAAATAATGCCAAAAGTTAAAACTTTAGAACAGAGCAAACTCCAAGAACCTAAAATGTTTAAGGTTATATTGTTAAATGACAATATAACTACTATGGATTTTGTTATAGAAATTTTAATGAATATTTTTCATCATAATTTTGAAAATGCAAGTAAAATTATGCTAGAAGTTCATCTAAATGGTAGTGGAATATGTGGTATTTATACACAAGAAATAGCACTTTCGAAACAAAAAAAAGTTTTTGAGGCTGCCCAAATGGCAAATTTTCCTTTAAAAGTAAAAGTAGAAGAAGAATGAAATATCAAGAAAATTTACAAAAATATCTCGATCACGCTAGACATTTAAGTTTTATCAATAGACACGAATTTACAACTTGTGAACATTTACTTTTTGCCTTAGTCAAATTAAGTACAGATTTTAAAACAATTTTTAAAGAATGTACAGATAAAGATTTAGAAATTTTTGAAGAAGAACTAAAAAACTATATAGCAAAAAATAATGAAGTATTAAATCAAGAAGTCACACCTAATAATTCCATTATTTTAGATGAAATTTTAGCAGATAATTTTGCCGAAATGAAAATCATTGACTTTTTAGAAAAAATTTTACAAGATGAAAGAACAATATCGAATTATTTATTAAAAAAATACGATATTAGTCTAGAAAAAATACAAGAATTAAGACAATACACTCAAATAGAAATTTTAAATTCTTATACAAATAATCTAACACTTTTAGCAAAACAAGGAAAAATAGATCCTCTGATAGGTAGAAAATTTGAACTTGAAAGAATATTGCAAATTTTATCTCGTCGTAAAAAAAATAATCCTATTTTAGTTGGCGAAGCTGGAGTTGGTAAAACAGCTATTATTGAAGGACTTGCTCTTGCTATTATAGAAAAAAAAGTTCCTAAAAAATTACAAAATGCTCAAATTTTCAGCTTAGATATGACCGGATTACTTTCTGGAACAAAATATCGTGGAGA
This sequence comes from Campylobacter sp. RM10537, assembly GCF_022369435.1. Lineage (NCBI taxonomy): Bacteria > Pseudomonadati > Campylobacterota > Epsilonproteobacteria > Campylobacterales > Campylobacteraceae > Campylobacter > Campylobacter molothri. The sequence goes on from NZ_CP059597.1 coordinate 816,743, forward strand.
TTTTGAAAAACGCATTAAAGAAATTCTAAATGAACTCGATAAAATACCTAATGCAATCTTGTTTATTGATGAAATTCACACTATAGTCGGAACTGGAGCAACAGGAGAATCGCATGCTGATTTTTCAAATCTTTTAAAACCATCACTCAGCAATGGTAGTCTAAAATGTATAGGAGCCACTACCTATATGGAATATAAAAACACTTTTGACAAAAACAAGCCTTTAAGTCGTCGTTTTGCCAAAATCAATGTAGATGAACCAAATCAAGAAGAAGCTTTTCAAATTTTACAAGGACTAAAAACAAAATATGAAAAATTTCATCAAATAAAATTAAATGATGAAATTCTTAGACAAGCGGTTATATGGGGTAAGAAATTTTTCAATGACAAATATTTACCAGATAGCGCTATAGATCTTATTGATGAACTTGGAGCATCTTTTGCCTTAAATCCTAGAAATAAAAAAAATATTACTCTTAAAGATTTAGAACTAGTATTAGCTAAAATGACTCGACATCACAAAATGTTTGAATTTGATCATAATAAAGCTTTAGCTAATTTAAAAACAAATTTAAAAACAAAAATTTTTGGACAAGATGAGATTATTGATCAATTAGTATCCACATTAAAACAAAGTTTTGCTGGATTTAAAAACTCTAATTCTCCAAGAGGAATTTTTTTATTTACCGGATCTAGCGGAGTTGGAAAAACAGAACTTTGCAAAACTTTAGCAGAATTTTTAGGACTTAATTTAGAACGTTTTGATATGAGTGAATACGCAGAAAAACACTCTCTTAGCAAACTTATAGGCTCTCCTGCTGGCTATATTGGCTATGAAGATGGAGGACTTTTAAGCAATGCGATACGAAAAAATCCTTTTAGCTTAGTACTTTTCGATGAAATAGAAAAAGCCCATCCTGATTTAAGTAATACTTTTTTGCAAATATTTGATAATGCTGAACTTACAGACAATAGTGGACTCAAAATAGATTTTAAAAATACTATTATTATAATGACATCTAATTTAGGTCTAAAAGAAAGTAATGAATTGGGATTTTTAAGCAAAAATGAATCAAAAAGTGATCGTGCTATAAAAGACTTTTTTGCTCCTGAATTTATTAATAGAATTGATAAAATATTACATTTTAATGATTTAAATGATGAGATATTGTCAAAAATTGTACAAAAAGAATTAGATGAAATTTCTACAAATTTAAAAAATATTAAAATTATCGCTGATGAAAAAACCAAAATCCATTTAGCTAAAAAAGCTTACAATAAAGAATTTGGTGTAAGATTGCTTAAGCGTATTATCTGCGAAGAAATTGGAGAAAAAATTAGCGATGAAATTCTTTTTGGAAAACTCAAACAAGGTGGGGTAGTTAAGATTAAACTTAAGAAAAATGGACAACTTGAATTTATATTCTGAATTATTAAAAGCCCCTAAGGATGCACCTGTATTTTTAAGTGCAAGATTAGAGGCAGATTTTATTTTAAAAGCTTATCGCTTTGGACTTTTTCCATGGACTAGTAATCCGGTTACTTGGTGGTGTCCTGATCCCAGATGCATACTAGAACCCAAAGCTATTCATATACAAAAAAATATGAAAAAATTTTTAAATCTTTATGAAGTAAGACTTGATCATAATTTTTTAAAACTAATCACTTCTTGTAAAAATGCACGATCTCAAAGTTGGATTAATGATGATTTTATCCAAGCATATAATACTCTTTTTCAGTTAGGATACGTTCATTCTTTAGAATTATATGATCATGATGAATTTGTAGGAGGTATTTACGGGCTAATTATAGGAAAAATTTTTTTTGGAGAAAGTATGGTTAGTTTAAAAAAAAATGTTTCAAAAATAGCAATGATAAAGCTTTGCAATCTTTTATCACCTTACAATTTTATAATAGATTGTCAAATTTATAACAAACATCTAGATTTTATGGGAGCAAAAAATATTCCTAGGAAGGAATTTCTAAAGATTATAGAAGAAAAATGTTGCCAAGAAAGTGGCTTTAAAAATTTTAAAGATTTAAAAAATCAAAATTTATAAATGAAAAATATCCTTTAGTCCAATTACAATCATTTTAAATCCCATAGCAGCAATAAATACTTGAGCAATTCGAGAAAAAATATGTAAAATAAGTTTTCCAACTATCTTTTCTATAGTCGCTGCAAAATGAAACAAAACAAACATAAAAATAAAAGCTATAACAATACCTCCAAGAGCTATGTCAATACCACAATCTCCAGAAATTACTACAACACTCGCTAAAGCTCCTGGACCAACAAGCATAGGAAAAGCCATAGGAATTAAACTTTGACGTAAGATTTCTCTATCATCCATTTCTTGATAAAAACTAAAATCTTTCATAATCATTTTTGCAGAAAAAAGTAAATTTTTAATCGACATAATAATTAAAACCAAACCTCCAGAAACTCTTAATTCGTCCAATGAAATACGAAAAATATATTTCATAAATAAAGGGCCTAAAAATAAAAATACAAGCATAATAACAAATGCTGTATAAAGTATATATCTAAATAATTTTTTTCTAAGGTTTAAAGGTAAACCATCGCTCATAGATAAAAATTGAGTTAAATTGCCAAAGGGATTTAAAATAGCAAGTAAAGTTATACTAGAAAAAAATATTAAATAAATTTCAGAACTCAAATTTAGTAGCACAATTAACCTTTTACAAATTCCAATGAAATCGAATTTACGCAATGTCTAACATTTTTATTTGTAAAACCTTCCCCTTCAAAGACATGACCAAGATGTGCATCACAATTTGAACACACTATTTCTGTACGTATACCATCTTTATCTGGAATTCTTTTTATAGCTCCTAAAATTTCATCATCGAAACTTGGCCAACCACATCCTGATTTAAATTTATCCTCTGATCTATAAAGTTTAGAACCACATTGTTTGCAAAGATAAATCCCTTTTTCATAAAAATCATTATACTTTCCGCTAAAAGGAGCTTCAGTCGCCTTTAATAAAATAACTTTTTTTTCTTCTTCGCTTAATACTTTCATTTTCATTTTCCAATCTAAAAATTAACATTATAACAAAATTTATTTTTTTTAAATATAATTAAAAATAAAATTTTAGGATAAAAATGCATCAAGAATTCTTTTTTAATTTAGAAAAAATTTTATACGAACAAAATATTGAAGAAAAATTTAACCAATTCTCTGATTTTTACGATAATTTTAAAAGCAAAAAAATTGTTTTTAATCACAACCAAAATAGTATTTTCAAAGAAAATATAAATTCCAATTTAAAACTTACCCATCCAACAAAAATCAGACGTCCAAAATTTCTTAATTCTACTCATTCCTTAGCCAAAATGATTCATTCCATAGCACATATTGAATTTAGTGCAATTAATTTAGCCTTAGATGCAAGTTATCGTTTTAAAAATTTACCTGAACAATTTTATAAAGATTGGCTAGAAGTTGCCGAAGAAGAAATTAAACATTTTAATTTATTAAATTCAACATTAAAAGAACTTGGCTTTAAATACGGAGATTTTAGTGTACATGATAATTTAGAAGCTGCACTAAAAGCAACTCAAAATTCTTTAAATTTTAGAATGGGTGTGGTTCATCGTGGTTTAGAAGCAAAAGGACTCGATGCAAATCCATTTGTTGTTGCCAAACTTGAAAGTTCAAATCATCCTATAAAAAATTTATTAAAGGAAATTCTAACTATTATTTTAAATGATGAAATCAAACATGTAAAAAAAGGGGATTATTGGTGGAAATTTTCAAATAAAGAACAATATAATTTTTTAGATATTTGTAATTTATTTCATCAATTTTCTCTTGCTGGAAAAAAACTTAATATAAATGCAAGACTAAAAGCTGGATTTAGCAATAAAGAATGTATAGATATTGCTAAATTTTATACTTAATTTCTTTTAAATTTAGAATAAATAATCGTATAAAAAGCTCGTATAATACCATAAAGAACATATAAGCTCGCTAAAGTAATTAAACTTCTAAGAGGATAAAGATATAAAAATGAAAATATAATTATTAATATAATTAATACTTTTAAAACACTAGATCGATTAAAATCTAATTTTTTAAAACTTGGATAACGTATATTACTCACCATTAATAAACCTAAAATTGCTTGTAAAATTAAAAAGGCAACTCCATAAGTTTTTAAAAAGTCATAATGGTGATAACTATAAGTCCAAATAGAGCTAACAACAGCTGCTGTAGGTATAGGGAGTCCTATAAAAACAGAAGGCTCATAAGTTCCAGTTGTTACATTAAATCTTGCTAAACGTATAGCACCAAAAACTACAAAAAAAGCTGCAATTAAAGAGCCATATCTTCCATACTCAGAACCTATTGCCATATAAAAAAGTATGGCAGGAGCAACACCAAAAGCAACCAAATCAGCTAAAGAATCAAATTCAATTCCGAATTTTGAAGTAGTTTTTGTTAATCTAGCTACCCTTCCATCAAGCCCATCACAAATTAAAGAAAAAATAATATAAATTAAAGCCTTATAATAATTTCCCTGTATAGAACTAATGATAGAGATAACACCTAAAAAAATAGAAGCAGCAGTAAAAAGGTTTGGTAAAATATAAACAAATTGCGGTTTATTGCTATTCATAACAATCTCCTTAAATCAAATAACCCAATAAAGATCCAGATTTTATTTCATCACCAAGTCCTGCCTGTATGCGTATATTTTTTGGAAGTATAAGTTTTATCTTTCCATTAATCAAAAAACCTAATCTATCTCCAACTTTTAGACTATGAGAAATATTATCGAGTCTTATTTTTTTTCCTAAATTTCCAGCATAAATTTCCAAAAGTATTTTAGATGAATTATTTACAGCATTTATAGTAATTTTTTCTTTTAAAAAATTCAAATTTTGACTTTCTTTGTCCAAAAAAAGTCCATATCTGTATTTAATTTCTTCAATATTCATTTCAAAAGGAGCATAAAAAGAACCCGCATTATAAAAAGAATTGACAATACTTATTTCTACACACTCTCCAAAATCTTTTCTAACAGTATTTTCTATTTGCACAATTTGTCCATCTATAGGGGACAAAATTGCTTTTATATCATGACAAATTAGAATACGATTTGGATTTCTAAAAATAAATAAAAATATTAATAATAACAAAAAAAGTACAAAAGAAAAGCTATTTAAAATCCAAAATAATATGATTAAAAATATAATCAAACTTATACTAAAATAACCTTCTTTTGTAATATATTTCATTATTTTTCTTCTTTAGTATTTTCTTCAATCTCTTGTAAACGACTTGAAAGATTGTTTTCTTTTTCATAGTTTTTAATAATTTCTCGCACCTTTGTACCTTCTATTGTTTCTTCTTCATAAAGAGCTGCAACCATAGTTTCAATAGCACCTTTATATGCGCTTAGTGTATTTTTAACATCCTTATAACGCTCATCTAAAGTTTTTTTAACATATTCATCTAAAGATTCTGCTGTTTTTTCAGAATAATCTTTAATAGTTTGCCCACCACTTAAAAAAGTATTTCTTTGTTTCTCTAAAACCATCAAACCTGCAATTTCGCTCATACCATACATCGAAATCATAGCTTTTATAATATCTGTGGCTCTTTCTAAATCATTACTTGCTCCTGTTGAAATTTCTCCAATAAACACTTCTTCAGCCGCTCTACCGCCTAAAAGCACATCAACTTCTGCGATTAATTCATGTTTTTGCATTAAAAATTTATTTTCTTCAGGAGTGTTAAGTGTATAACCTAAAGCTGCTAAACCTCTTGGAATAACAGATACTTTACTTACTTTTTTTGCACCTTTTGTAGTTTCTGCTATTAAAGCATGGCCACATTCATGATAGGTTACAATTTTTTTCTCTTTATCGCTAATACGACGTGATTTCTTTTCAAGCCCAGCTATAGCTCTCTCAACTGCCTCTACAAGATCATTTTGTTCTACATGCTTTTTAGAATCTCTTCCTGCTAATAATGCAGCTTCGTTAATAATATTAGCCAAATCTGCACCAGCAAGCCCTGCAGTTAATCTTGCAATATCTTCAACTTTTACCTCAGGGGAAATTTTAACATCTTTCATATGTACTTTTAAAATATCACATCTACCTTTAAAATCAGGTTTATCTACCAAAACTTGTCTATCGAATCTACCTGGTCTTAAAAGTGCAGCATCTAAAACTTCTGGACGATTTGTTGCAGCTAAGACAATAACAGGAGAGCTTTCTGTTCCAAAGCCATCCATTTCAGCTAAAAGCTGATTTAAAGTCTGCTCTCTTTCATCATTTCCACCCATCATACCGCTAGCTGCACGGCTTTTTCCTATTGCATCAATTTCATCAATAAAGACAATAGCAGGAGCTTCTTTCTTTGCATTTTCAAACAAGTCTCTTACACGAGATGCACCTACACCTACAAACATTTCAATAAAAGAAGAACCAGAAACACTAAAAAATGGAACATCCGCCTCACCAGCAACTGCTTTTGCAAGTAAAGTTTTACCTGTGCCTGGAGGCCCGACAAGCAATAAACCTTTTGGAATTTTAGCCCCGAGTTTAATATATCTTTCAGGATACTTTAGAAAATCAACGATTTCTTTAACCTCTTCTTTAGCTTCTTCAACACCTGCAACATCATTAAACTTTACTTTTGGTTTTTCAGAATTGACTAATTTTTTAGAACTTCCTATGCCTAAAATAGATCCCCCCATGTTTTTTTGCATACGACTAGCCAAAAACATCCAAATACCGAAAAAAATAAACACAGGCAATACCCATGAAAACAATATATCAGTAAACCAATTTGTTTCAGAATAAGCTCCATAAGCAATATTTTTACTATCAAGCAAACTTACAAGTTCTGGATCATTAACCTTCTTTGCACTATAAACAGTATTTTGTGCACTTGATACGGCTTTTATGGTAGTTTGCCCTATACTAACTTGATTAATCTGGCCACCCTCTATTAATTTCTTAAGTTCAGAATAAGGAATATTTTTATGAGTTTCCCTACCATTTAACATGCCGCTAAATGAAGTATTTCCATCAAATAATCCTTTAAAAATTACTATTATTGCAATAGCAAAAACCGCAAAAATAAAAATAGGATTTTTATTAAAAAAACCATTATTTTGCGGATTACCTTTATTGTTAGAAGAATTATTCATTATATTTCCTTTTTATTTTTAAATACAAAAGAGCACCATTCATTGATTTTAATTTCATCAATAAGCTCTAAATCTTGAAATTTTTCTTTAACTCTTGTCTGATATTTATCTAAAATTCCAGACAATATAAGTATAGCATTATCTTTTAAATGTTTTTTAATATCTTTTTCTAAAATCAAAATAACATCTGCAATAATATTGGCTACAATTAAATTATATTTATGTTTTGCTTGTTCAATAGAGCCCTTCCATGAATTTTCAAAACAAATTTGATTAAGTTTTGCATTCTCTAAAGAACTATGGATAGCCAACTCATCAGTATCGCAAATTTCAACCTTGCATCCCAATTTAGACATTACAATGCCCAAAATCCCGCTACCACAGCCCAAATCCAAAACTAGATCATCTTTTTTTGCAAATTTTTGTAAAAATTTTATACAAGCATAAGTACTCTCATGATGGCCCGAACCAAAAGCTAAGGCGGGATTTATTTTTATATTAATGCAATTTTGCTTTTCTTCTTGCCAAGTAGTATGAATATAAATTTGATCAATTAAAATAGGTTTGATATTTTTTTTATATTCTTCTATCCAATTTTTATTTTCTTTTTCTTTAATAGTTTTATCGTAGAGGATATCTTTTTTTGTATTAAATTTTTCTTTCAATTTTTGAGAAAAAATCTCAAGAGCCCATGAGATTTCTTCTAAACTCTCATTTGAACGTATATAAATACCTTCATTTTTTTCTTCTATAGCTTCAATGCCTAAATCAAAAACAAAATCAAGAAATAAATTTTTATATTGTTTATCTACTTTAAAAAATAATTCATAATAAATTTTTTGCATTATAACGCCATAAAAAAGGCTTTATTTTTATTCAGCTGAAGCCTCATTAGAACCTGTTCCTAAAACATCTTCAAGTTTTTCTTTTAATACTTGAGGAGTAAAAGGCTTAACGATGTAATTATTAACGCCAGCTTTTAAAGCAGTAATTACCTCTGCTTTACCACCTTCTGTAGTTACCATAATAATTGGCATATCTTCATATTTTTTTTCAGCACGAACTTTTTTGACAAGCTCTAAACCATTCATTTCTGGCATATTCCAATCAGTAATTAAAACTTGAACATCTTCATTCTTAACAAGTAAATCCCAAGCCTCAACTCCATGTTCAGCCTCAAGAACATCATTATGTCCAAGTCTTGTTAGGGTATTTTTAATAATCCTTCTCATGGTAGAACTGTCATCAACAACTAACAATTTCACAATTTGTCCTTTCAAAAATTTATTTTGCTATTGTTTTTCTCAAAATTTTATTAAACTTATAAAAAATAATTATAACATTTTTTTCCTTAATTATTCTTATATTTTACTGCAAATAAATATATACTAAGTCCTATTAAAAGAAGATTAATACTTCCAATAAGATAAAATACATAAAGCATTTGTGATAAATCACTTGAGACAAGCTTGAAAACAAGCATTAAAGCTTCTATAGCCAAAGCAATGATAATGGAGCCCAAAAATCTCACCATGGTTTTTTGAATTCCATTAATCTCTTTTTTTGTTTTTCCAAAAACCTCTTCTTCTATAATTGTTTTTGTTAAATCAAAAATAGCCAAAGCCAAAGTTATAGCGATGGTGCTTTGAAAAATAACCTGTATTCCAACCTCTCCCTTGGGATGAAATAAACTAAATAAGCCTTTTTGAAATAAAAAACAAGTAATGATAAATAAAACTATAGCAAAGCAAAAATAAACTATACGACTAAAATATGTAAAAATAGTTTCAGAATAGCCAGTTTCAATCATTTTTAAAATATTTGCTAAACTGATATCAATGCAAACAACAAATAATAAATTATCTTTATTATCATAAATAGGCATTGAAGCTGTAACACATAATTCACTATTTAAAACCGAAGGATAAGGATCGCTAAGAGTGCATCGTTTAAGATTAACAGCTCTATAAAAATAAGCTTTTGAGCTTTTATCCTCTCCATCTCCCGTCTCATATTCTTTTTTTAATGCGATAGCATTTCCAATTTGCCTTCCTGAAGTATCAAGTATATACAAAGCATCAAAAACTGAAATATCGTGCTCAATTTTATCCAAAGCAGCACGTATGCTTTCAAGACGAATATCTGGAAGCTTATTGGGTAAATTTCTTGTTAAAATATAAGTCATATAGGCTCTAGCTTTATATCGATTATCTTCAAATCTTTGCATGTCTTTAATAAACATGTTTAATTACCTCCAGCATTATGTTTAAATTCGGGTACAATTTCTTTTAAAAGACTAATTATATCTTTATTTTGCTTAAGTCTCTCAATTTGCGAATTTAAAATATTCAAATCGATTTTTTCATTTTTAACTACAAAAATACTTTCATATTTTGTTTTAGCATCATTTTCATCAATTAAAAGTTCTTCAAAAAGCTTTTCTCCTTTTCTAAGCCCTACAATCTTAATTTCCAAATCTGGACGATTTGAAAGCAAAAGCATTTTTTTGGCCAAATCCATAATCTTAACAGGTTTTCCCATATCTAGTACAAAAAGTTCTCCACCTTTAGCAATAGCTCCGGCTTGTAAAACAAGTTGCACAGCCTCATTTACAAGCATAAAATAACGTACAATATCAGGATGAGTTAAAGTCAATGCTTCTCCATTTTCAATTTGGGCTTTAAATTTAGGAATAACGCTTCCACTTGAACCTAAAACATTACCAAAACGCACACAAGCAACTTCAAAATCAGGACTTGAAGAACTTAATGTATAAAGCTCACAAACTCTTTTAGTGCAGCCCATGACATTCGTTGGACGTACAGCTTTATCTGTACTAATCATTACAAATTTTTTAACACCATTAGTTTTAGCACTATCAATTAAAATTTTTGTTCCTACTATATTATTAATCACAGCAGCATAAGGATTTTGCTCACAAAGTGGAACATGTTTATAAGCAGCAGCATGCAAAATCAGTTCAGGTTGATATGTCTTTAATGCCTTATCAAGAGAATCATGATCTAAAATACTCATCATTAAAGGAGTAATTTTTTCTTTAAAATTTTGTAATTCCTCATTGATTTTATAAAGATTAAATTCGCTATGATCAAGCATTATAAGATGTTTCGCACCAAATTTAATACATTGTTTGCAAAGCTCGCTTCCTATGGTACCACCTGCTCCACTTACCAATACAACTTTATCTTTTAAAAATGCTGCTACAGCACCATCATCTAAATCTTTTGGTTTTCTAGCTAAAAGATCCTCTATGCTAATATCTCTAGTTTTATTTTGAGTAAAAGAAAATATTTTAACATCTATAATGCCGTAATCTATTAATTCTTCAAAAAGTTTTTTTAAAGATTCTTGCTCTAATTTTAATGCGATAATGGCAGTTTTAATACCATCTTGAACATATTCTTTGATTTTGCTTTTATCTTGAACAATAAATTTATCACAATAAGTTCCTATAAGTTCTTTTCTTTCATCAATTACCCCAACAGGATAAAACCCCAAACTTCCTTCTCTTGCTCCCTTTAATAAATGCAAAGCTTTAGAAGTTGCTCCTATAACAATACAAGGATTTTCTTGCTTAGCCTTGGAAGATTTAAAATCTACAAGCATTCTTTTACTAATTCTTAAAGTTCCTATGAACATATAAGATATTACAAAATCAATCCCTATTACACTTCTTGGAAAAGGATTAAAAAAATCACTAAAAAAATAAAAAATAATTAAAAAACAAAATTCAGCCAAAGCCAAAGCAAAGAAAATTTTTCTTGCCTCGCTTAAAGAAAAAAATCTCCAAGCAACCTTATAAATTCTAAAAATAAATAAAAAAGCTATTTTCAAAAAAAGTAAAATAACTCCTGCTTTAAGCATGCCTTGATAAAAAATATTTGCAATATCTCCACTAAAGCGCAAAGAGAAAGCTAGATATATAGAAAGAGAAAATAAAACAATATCAAAACATAAAAAAAAGATTAATCTTTTACTCTTATAAAAATCCATATTATTCCTTTATACTTTTAAGGATTAATTCTGAAATTTCTTTTACATCATTTTTTTGCATAGCTGTTCCACTTGGCAAACAAATTCCTTTTTGAAAAAATAACTCACTATTTCCATTAATATAAGCTTTACAGTCTTTAAAAACTGCTTGAGTATGCATAGCTTTCCAAAGTGGACGCGTTTCAATTTGCTCCTTTTTTAAATCATCTATTAATTTAGAAATTTTTGGATGCAAAGGTATATTTTTTTGAGAAATATTTATATTCTTTTCATATAAATTAAGCTCTTTTGTATCAAAATCAATCAAAGCAGTGCTTAACCAACGATTGCTTCTAGAGTCCTTTAATTCATCCAAAAAAGTTAATTTATCTCCTAAAAATTCTTTATACCAATTATAAATTTCTCTTTTTTTAAGCACTCTTTGTTCTAAAACTTCCATTTGCGCTAGACCAATAGCTCCTAAAACATTACTTAATCTATAATTATATCCATAATCTAAATGTTCATAATGCAAACAATCTTCTCTTGCTTGAGTGCTATAAAATCTAGCTTTTTCGACTTTTTCTTGATTTTTACCAACAAGCATACCACCACCTGAAGTTGTAATAATTTTATTGCCATTATAAGAATAAACCCCAAATTCTCCAAATGTTCCTAAAGCTTTTTCCCTATAAAAACTTCCTAAAGCTTCAGCGGCATCCTCGATTAAAATAATATTATTTTCACTACAAATTTGCATGATCTCATCCATCTTTGCAGCATTTCCATAAAGATGAGTTAAAATAAGAGCTTTTGGTCTTTTCTCACATTCTTTAATGGCACGTTTTAAAAGCGTAATATCAAGATTATAGGTTTCATCACAATCTATAAAAATAGGTTTTGCCTTAAGATAACAAATAGGTGCTACCGAAGCTATAAAAGTAAAAGATGAAGCTAAAACTATATCATTTTGCTCCACACCTGCAACTCTTAAAGCCAAATGTAAAGCTGCGGTAGCAGAGTTAAGTGCTAAGGCATTTTCACTCTTGCTATATTCTTTAACACTTTTTTCAAAACGATTTACAAATTCACCCAAAGGGGCGATATAATTACTCTTAAAAACTTCTTCGATATATTTTAATTCATTACCGCTCATATGAGGAGGAGAAAGAAAAAATCTCATTTTTTATCCTTTTTATAAAGAGATTTATATTTATATTGCATTGTATCTAAAATAATTTACCAGAAATCAAACATTAAAAATTCTTTTTGCACCTAAATTTATTTTATACCACATTTGAAGTTTTTACAAATCTTCTTTTTTATAATTTCGCCTTTTTATAAATTTTTACATCTTCTCGTCTTGCAAAATACATATAAAAAAGATTAAATTTATCAATTATATAAACAAATATAATAAATATAAGCAACAATAATACACCTATCATCATAAACTAAAATGATATTTGTAATTTCTAAAGTGTTTTTAAATTTTTATTTTCTAATTTAAAAAAAGGAAGTGAAAAACCTTCAAAATTACACCAAATTCCTATCAAACCATTAAAGAACATAACGATACTTAATATATTTTTCAAACTTACTAACATTAGAATTTGAATTCACTTTAAGGCCAACAAGAAATTCATGTTTTAGAGAATTTTTCAAAGCAAACATATAGCACATAAGATAAATGCTTGCTAAATTTATAACAATCCATTCCAAAATGAAAGATTTGCTATACAAGATGATAAAATCATATTCAATAAACCTCATCTATCCTTCTTGAAGGTGTTCCTACAAAAACACCTTTTTCATCTTGGCTTTTAATCAAAGTTGCTCCTCCACCTAAAATACTATCATCAGCCAATTTTAAATTTGGCAAAACACAAGAATTAATTCCCAAAAGACAATTTTTTCCTATTTTTACATTACCTGCACATTTAGCTCCAACACTAATATGAGAAAATTCTCCTATTTCACACTCATGCTCAATCACGCTTGAAGTATTTAAAATCACTCCTTTTGAAATTTTTGCTCTTGCATTAACTACAACATGAGGCATGATTAAAATTCCAGCATTTTCCTCTAAGAAAGCACTAGGGCTAATAATCGCACTTGGGTGGATGAGATTAACTATTTTAAAACCATTTATAGAAACTTTTTCAAAAAATTCTTTTCTTAGTTGATTATTTCCTATGGCAATAAAAAAATCATATTTTTCCAAATTAGGATCAAAAGGCTTTCCCTTAAAATCATCTAAGAAAATACACTCTTTATAGCCTAAGCTTAAGGCAACATCTTCACAAACCAACCCATGACCACCAGCTCCATAAATATAGATTTTTTCAGTTTTTGCCATTAAATTTCTCTGTAGTAACATGTCCTTCTTTACTTACTCCACTTCTTTTTAAAACTTTTAAAGCAGTTAAAAACATAATCTTTAAGTCAAGCAAAAAACACAGATTTTCGACATAATACACATCAAGTTCAAATTTCTTTTCCCAAGAAATAGCATTTCTACCATTTACCTGCGCCCATCCTGTAATACCTGGACGTACATTATGACGTAATTTTTGTTTTGCATTATAAAGAGGTAAATACTCCACTAACAAAGGACGAGGTCCAACGAAACTCATATCGCCTTTTAAAACATTAAAAAGTTGCAAAAGTTCATCTAAACTTAAAGATCTTACAAGTTTTCCAAAAGCCTTTAAACGCTTTTCATCTGGTAAAAGCTCTCCATTTTCATCTTTTTCATCGCTCATTGTTTTAAATTTATAAATTTTAAAAATTTTTTCATTTAAACCGGGTCTATATTGTGTAAAAATAACACTTCCTTGAGTTAGCTTTAAAAGCAAAGCTGTTACAAAAATAATAGGAAAAAATAATGCAAGTAAGAATAAAGCCAAACAAAAATCAAAAATTCTCTTAAAAAAATGATTATACATTTTTAATTACCTTTTTATAAATTTCCAGATAACGCTGAGCTATAATATTTTCATCATACTTTAAAGCATCTTTAGCCGCATTTACTCCTAAATTATCCTTTAATTTTTCATCGTTTAATAAAAGTTCAATTTTAGCGCTCAAATCTTTAGCATCCCTAGTTTGAAACCAAAGTCCATCATAAGCGTTTGAAATTGCTTCTATACATCCTTCGCAATCGCTTACCACAATAGCTTTTCCACAAGCTTTAGCTTCTAAAACACTCACGGGAAATCCTTCTTTATAGCTTGGCAAAACAAAAATATCACAATTTCTCAATAATTCCACTATATCATTTCTAGGACCTAAATAATGTACGTAACCTGAATTTAAAAACTCCAAACTCGCACAAGAAGGATTGTCATCTCTTCCTCCTACTAAAATAAAATTAGCTCGTTCTTTTAACAAACTTGCACTCTCATAAAATTCCTTAATTCCTTTGTGCCATAGAGCTCTTGCTATCATTAAAATAATAGGTTTTTCATCTATATTTAGATTTTGCCAAAAAATTCTTTTTGACTCATGTTTAATTTTTATAGGAAAAAATTTTTTAAGATCAATACCAACTGATTTAATGATGAAAATTTTTTTTTGCTCAAGTCCTAAATTTTTCATAAAAAAAGCATTGCTCTCATTGACAAATATAAAACCATTAGCGAGCTTAAAAGAAATTTTATATAATAAATTTATACTCCATCTTATTATTTTGCTTTTAAAATTATTATCAATATAAAAAGAACCCAGACCCTCAACCAAGCCAAAAATAAATTGAATTTTGGCCAATCTAGCAGCTATAATTCCAAAAGTATTGCTTTTGTGTGCAGCACATTGAATAAGATCTAAATTCAAATTTTTCAGTACCTTTTTCAAATGAAAAAAATTTTTAAAAACTACAAAAGGATTTAAACTAGATCTTGAAAAATTATAAATAACAAGATTTAAACCTAATTCTTGAAGTTTTTGCGTATATTCATCTTTTGGAACTATGATAAAAATTTCATGGCCTTGATTTATCAAAGCCTTAATAATTGGCATTCTAAAATGATATATACTTGCCCCTGCATGAGATAAAAAACCTATTTTCATACTAATAAAACCTAAATTTTTAATTTAAAAATTTTAACATCTTGGGTATTAATCACTAAATCAAACAAGTTTTTATCATAATTTCCCAAAAAAAACATTTGTACAAAAGCACTATCAAACATAATCTTATCCATTAATATAAATTGTATATATGGAATAGAACTATTTTTTATATAAAAAAGATAATATTGCCCATTTTCATTGATCGGAATTTCCTTATAATTATTTTGCTGCAGCGAATTTATTTCTATAAAACTATGAATCTCCACTGAATCACTATTATTAAATTTTAAACTCCTAAAATCGTCGCTTAAAGAAACCCCATTGCTTAAAATAATTTCTCCATCATTCTTGCTTAAAGGATAAGCTGTACTAAAAATAAATGGTTGATTAAATTTTCCATTATCAAGATTAATCAAAGAAAAACTAGAAACAGTTTGAAAAATAGATGCCATTCTAAAAGGCATATATATATAAACATCCCTTGTTTTTGGAGTATCGATTTTAAAATCTGGCTTAGATAAAGAATACAAAAATAAATCAACATTGCTGTTGTTGTAATCTTTCATCATCGCTTGTAAAATATCTTTTCTTAAAAGACTATCGCTAGGAGCATAAAAACTTTTTTCTGTATATTCAACACTTAATCTTGCCATATTAGCTGCAGATCTCTGGTCTTTAGTTAAAATAAATGAAGGAAAAAAGTTATCTTTTCCTAAATGCTTTCCACCATCTACTAAGGTTTTGACATCACTATAATAACGGATAGGATAACCATAATCCCACCAAGCAACGACATAATCCTCCCTGTTTGCAATTTTTTTCAATTGATCTAATTGAGTTGCTTCATTTTTAGAAAAAACTGTTGGAGCCCTATAAAAATTGATATGAATAAATATTGGACTTAAACATAAAAAAACAAAAAGAGCAAGTAAGATATTTATTAAATTCTTTTTTTTCTTAAAATTATATTCTTTAAAATAATAAATCAAATAACCAAAACCAAAAGCTAAAATAGGAACGGCATAAATTGTAAAACGAAGTCCACTTTTTAAAGCTAAGAAACCTAAAAAAAGTATAGGCAAACTTAAAATCATACTTCTATGCGCAAAAATAAATATAATAAAACCGATTACAGAAAATACAAATACAAATTCACTACCACTAATTCTTTGCATAAAAACGCTAAAATCAATGCTTTCAACCTCTTGTATGGTTTGATTAACATTAAAATATACAAAACCATGTGTTAAATTAACACTTTCATCTGATCTAAAAATATAAAATTTAAGCTGATAAAGTATAGGATCTATTCCACCGCTAATAATTAGAAAAATAAAAGTGAGAATTCCTAATACAATTAAAAATTTTATTTTAAAATATTCTCTTTTAAATGCATAAAAATAAAATAACAAAACAATAATAGAACTTTGATAATACCAAGCAATATTAGACAAAGTAATTAACATCAAAATAATACTTATATAAAAAATAGTTTCTTTTTTATGGAAAATTAAAGAATAAAATAAGAAAAATCCTATCAAACTAACGTTTAAAGTATAGCTTGAAGGATACCACCAAAGATAAATTCTAATAAAAAAAGGAAGGTATATCAAAGAAAATAAATCTCTTCTTAAAACCAACCTTATCATAAAAAATAAAACAAAAAGAGGTAAAACAACAACAAGCATATCTGTATCATAATATCCAGCCATTGTTCTGTTGTAATAACTATTAGCTATACTTGCTAATAATGCGGCTATAAAACCCGCAAAAGAACATTTATACTCATTTGCAATTAAAATAATAGGTATAACAACCAATGAAGATAAAAAAACACTCAAATATAAAATAATTGTTTCAAGACTAAAAGGAGTAATTTTATAAATCCAATAAGTAAGCGCCGATAAAGAAGCGTCATAATAAGATAAATCATTAGGCTGATGAAATCCTGCTATCATATCCCTTGCTCCCTCTGCAAAGGCATAGCCATCATTTGAAGTTATCATTAATTGATGATTAAAAAAATACTCATTAAATTGACTCGCCCAGATCACCCAAAAAAATCTACAAGCTATACTGAAAAGATAAGCACCCAAAATCATTAAAAATAAAATCGTGTTAGGATTTTTGAAATATTCTTTTTTAAACATACTTTATCCTATTAAATATTCTAGAGCATTTCGCGCAATTTTAACTTTATCAAAATCAAGAGCTCTATTTTTAGCTTTATTTTTATAAGCTCGTCTTAAATTTTCATCCTCTAACATTGTCTTTAAGCCTTCAAACATAGAATTTTCATTATTTACCTCTACCAACAATCCAAATTTATTATTTCCAAAAAGCTCTTTAGCTCCACTTTTATGATCAGTGCACACTACAGCACATCCACAAGCTAAACTTTCAATTAAAACATTTGAAAAGCCTTCAAATATGGAAGCAAATGCAAAAAACTCACATTTGCTCATATATTTATAAGGATTATTATCAAAGCCTAAAAGTAAAACTTTATTTTCTAAATCAAGCTCTTGTATCAGTTTTTCTAATTCATTTTTTAAAATTCCTTCACCTAAAATCACAAGTTTCAAATCTGTTTTCAATCTTGCATAAGCACGAATAAGCAAAGCATGATTTTTTCCAGCATCTAATCTTCCAACACTTAAAATAAATTTATCTTTTAAGGTAATTTCTTCTTCAGATTTTTTTTCTATATTTTCTAAATCTATAGCGTTATATAAAATTTTGCATTGATCTTTTCTGATATTAAAGTTTTGGATCAAATCCTCTAAATTTCCTTTAGAATTTGGCAAAATTAAATCTGCCTTAGGATATAAACAAGAAATCAAAAATTTATTAGCCCAAGAATTAAAATTCTTTTTTTTATACATCACGCTTGGAGTAGTGCATTCATTAATAATAAGGCGAGTTTTGTTTCCAAAAATTCTTGCCATTAAAGCTATATAATTTGGACGATTTAAAAATACAAATTCAGTATTTATGTTTAATTTTTTACACATTTTTTTATATTTTAAAGCTAAAAATGGAAGTTTGATGAATTTTAAAATTGCATTTTCATTGGGCTTAGAATGCTCTAGAAAATGTATATTGCATTTTGATATTTCATAAGAAATCTTTTCATTCATCAAAATCAAATGTACTTCAAATTTAAGATTTAACATAGGAAGTAAAGTTGCCACAACCCTTTCAGCTCCGCCACTTCCTAAAGAATAGATAAAAATTGCTAATTTTTGCATAAACATGTCCGTATTTTAGATAATTTTTTAATCATACTACTTGGAATTATACTTAAAATCAGTAATATTAAAGCGGGTGCATTTATCTTAATACTTAAACTTTTAAACAAACAGCGATAAAGCTCTTTAAAATTTCCTCCAAGTTTTGCATAGTATGCCGCCATTTTATAATAACTTGCACAAATATTTTTGTAATCTTTATCTCCTGTTTGCTCTAACTCATTTTCCAAAATTTTCGCAAGTTCCAAATAACCAAGATAAACTCTAATAGCATTTTTACTTGCAGCTAAAGTTACACTATCACTTCTGTTTAAACGATAAATTCGAAAAGCCTGATGAATATAAAAAGTTTTTTCCTTGTATAAATGCACCCAAAGTGTCGCTTCATTCCCGTAAAATTCCTCATTAAAACGCTGATTTTTCAACAAAGATTTTTTAAAAATAGAAAAAAACTCTCCATGAATTTTTCCCATCAAAAAATCTTTTTTACAAAGTTCTTGATCTTTATCTAAACCTCTTCCGCTAAATTCTTGAGTTAATTTCCCTTCTTTTTCTATAAAACAATTTCCAATAACATGAGAATACCCTTTGTCAATTTTTTGCATTAATTTTTCCAAAGCGTTAGGTAAAAGTTCATCATCATCATCTAAAAAACTTACAAAATCTCCACTAGCATGATCTAAACCATTGTTTTTATTTCCATTTGGCCCAGCTTTGTATTTATCATTTAAAAAATATTTTATACGTTTATCTTGTTTTTGCATTTCTTGGACTATATCTTTTGTTTCATCGCCAGAATGATCATCACTAATAATAATTTCTAAGTCTTCGTAGTTTTGCATTTGAATGCTTTTGATAGCTTTTTTAAGCAATTTTGGACGTTTAAAAGTAGGAACTATAATCGAAATTTTAGGCATAAATAACCTCTTTAATCAATTTTAGCCATTGTTGTTTTATCTCGTTAATATCAAAATTGATACATCTTTTTTTAGCATTTTGCACTAAATTTAATCTAAAATCTTCATTTTGCAAAACTAATTCAATTTTTTTTGCCAACATTTCTTCATTATCACATTCTACTAAAATACCATCTTTACCATCCTCAATCAAATCCTTAGAGCCATCATGATATAAAGTTGAAATTCGACACACATCAAAATACAAACTTTCTATAAGTACGGTTGGCAATCCTTCAACAAAGGAACAAAGACAAAGTATTTTAGCTTTTTTATAAAGTTCTTTAATATTTTCCACTTTACCTAAAAATTCTATATTTGCGTGCATCTTTTTGGCTTTTTTTTCAAGTATTGATCTTAATTCTCCATCACCTGCTATCAAAAAACGATATTTTTTTTGCGTATTTTGATCTATTTTATCTATAGCTTTTAAAAACATCATAGGATTTTTATTTGCATCTAAGCGACTTACAAAAAGGATCAAATTTTCTTTTTCAAAAGAAGATTGAAGTGAAATTTCAGCACTAAAATGGCAAGGATTTAATAAAAGCTCAACTTTTTTGACAAATTTTTGATAATAAAATTTGTCACTACTTCCTAAAACACTCAAAGCATTGCAATAAGGGTAAGTTAAACGCCTTAAAAATCTCCATATTTTAGATTTTAGATAAGCTTGGTTACTATGCTCGCTAATAATAAGTGGTGTATTAAGTCCAATTGTGGCAATAATGCAAGCTATATTTGTAGTATCTAAAAAAGAAATAAACACATCGCTTGGAGTTTGCTTTAAAAATTTTCTTAATGTAAAAATTTTTTTAAAACGACTTATAATTTTATGATAAATTGTATCAAATCTAAAATCAGGTAAAGTTTTAAGATTGATATTATTTTCCAATGGATAAAAAGAATCTCCTTGATGAAATTTTATGATACTAACCTCATGTTCCTTGCAAAAGGCATTTGCTAAAGTTACTAAAACACGCTCCGCTCCACCTGAATTTAAAGTTGCTATAATAAAAGTAATTTTCACTTAATTTTCCTTAATCAACTCACCATGTTCTAAACGATAAATACTATCACAATTTGTTATAGTGGAAAGACGATGCGCGATGACAATCATCGTTTTATCTTTTGAAATTTTATAAATTTCATCCATAATCTTAGCTTCGCTTTTACTATCAAGTGCCGATGTTGCTTCATCAAGAACTAAAATTTCAGGTTCTAAGTACAAAGCTCTAGCGATAGCTATACGTTGCTTTTGCCCTCCACTTAAATTGCTTCCACCATCTCCAACTTTTGTCCAAATTCCTTCAGGAAGGTGTTTAATAAAATGCTCTAAATTTGCTTGCTTAATCACTCTAAAAAGCTTATCTTCATCAAGCTCATCTGCAAAACTAATATTTTTAGCAATGCTATCATTAAAAAGATAAATATTTTGAGGTATATAGCCTATTTTTTGTCGATATTTTTTTGCATTTTTAGAATTTAATTCTACCTCATCAACTAAAACTTTTCCCTCTTTTGGACTTAAAAGTCCTAAAATAATATCCACCAAAGTACTTTTGCCACAACCACTCTCTCCAATGAAAGCGATTTTTTCACCTTTTTTTATTTCTAAATTTAAACCGTTAAAAAGATTTTTTTTACCCTTATAGCCAAAACTTAAATTTTCAAGTCTAAGTTCTTTTTTAAAAGAAATTTCCTCATCGCCTAAATTTTCTTCCTCTTGCTTAAAGATTTGATAAATAATATCCAAGGAAGAGCGATAATAAATCAAATCATGATAACTCGTAATAATACGATTTGCACTCGGCATTAAACGATAAAGTGCTAAAACAAAAATAGAAATTGTAGCTAAAATACCAGAAATATCGCTTTCATTTTTTAAAACCAAAAAAATAACTATAAAAACAAGGATACAAAAACCCACACCCTCTAAATAAATTCTAGGAATAGCGCTCATGCTTTCATTGGTAATATTTGCCTTAGCAAAAGCTTCGCTTTGAGCTTTAAAAAGATTTAAAATTCCATCCTCCTTGGTTTTAAGTTTAATGAGTTTAAAATTATTTAAATTAGTATTTAAAATTTCAAAAAAATTTTTCATCGCTTCTTCGCGTTTAAGTCCTGCTTTTTTAATAATAGGACTTAGAATTTTAATTAAAATAAGTGCATTAAAAATCATAAAAATACTTAGAAATAAGGTAATTTTATAATTAATCAAAAGCATTAAAATATAAAGTAGTATTACAACAAAAATTTCACTCATCATTAATAAAAACGAAGAAATCATTGTGCTTAAATTATAAACTTCTCCTGTAATAGATTTTAAAATTTCAGATTGATTTTTTTGAGTAAAATTTTCATAATTAATATTTAAAAATTTTGCAAAAACTTTATAGGCTATATTATGATATCTTCCTTTAGAAAATTTGGCCAATAAATGAAAATAATAGCTATTTAAAAAAGCTCTTAAAACATAAAAAACAATCAATATAAAACCAAAATAAACAATGATTTTAAATGTTGGCAAAGCTAGATAATTTTTAATTTCTATCAAATAATGATTGCGATCAAAATATGAAAAATCACTTGCTAAAGTGATAAAAGGCATTACCAAAGAGATTGCAAAACTTTCTATAAAAGAAATTAAAACTGAAAAAAAAAGCAAAGAAAATAAAAATTTTTTATCCTCTTTACTTAAAATAAAAAATAGCCTTTTTAGCACTGTTTTTCCCAATCGTAAGCTGATTTACAGATTAAATCTAAATCATCAAATTTTGGCTGCCAAGAAGTTAAAGTTCTGATTTTTTGTGCATCAGAAATTAAAACACTTGGATCCCCTTCTCTACGTGGAGCAAGCTCTACTTTAAAATCTACTCCAGTCACCCTTTTCATAGACTCAATTACTTCTTTTACACTAAAACCATGGCCATAACCCACATTAAAAATATTGCTTTCGTTATTTTGTAAATATTCTAAAGCAGCTAAATGCGCACTTGAAATATCATCAACATGGATATAATCTCTTATACAAGTTCCATCTTTTGTATCATAATCATCGCCAAAAATAAACATTTTTTCGCGTTTCTTTGCTGCACATTCTGCTGCTACTTTTATAAGTAAAGTTGCTTTTGGATAGCGTTGTCCTATGTTAAAATCCATGCAAGCACCCGCAACATTAAAATATCTTAAAATACAGTACTTAAATTCAGGATGAGCTTTATTAGCATCCCTTAAAACCTCTTCACTCATTAATTTGCTTCTACCATAAGGATTAATAGGCGCTAAAGGACTATTTTCACTTACAACAGGAGTTTGAGGTTCGCCATAAGTTGCAGCCGTAGAAGAAAAGATAAATTTATTCACACCTGTTTCTATGCAAGTTTTAATTAAATTGGTTGTATTTATTGTATTATTCATATAATATTTTAAAGGGTTTTGAGTGCTTTCAAAAACTTCTATACTTGCTGCAAAATGAACAATTGCATCAAATTTTTCCTTTTCAAATAAAGATTTTACTTCTTTAAAATCACTCAAATCCAATTCAAAAAATTTAAAATCTCTTATATTTTGTAAATCATTAATTGCAATTTTTGATCCCTTAGAAAGATTATCTAAAACACAAAGTTCATGTTCTGTTTTTAAAAACTGTCTTAAAGTGTGAGAGCCAATATATCCTGCACCACCACTGATAAGAATTTTCATTTTTTTCCTTTCTTAATTACTAAATAACTTGATTAAATTCTAATATATTTATTTTAACGATTAAAATTGTATCTTAGAAATTTCATTTTCGCACGCTTTACAAAAGACTTCAACATAAGAGCGATCAGTTTTTTTTGTTTTTAAAAATTCACTCATATTATCTAAAAAGCAAACATAATCTTCATCATTGATATTTGCTTTAATCAATTCATATTTTAAAAAAAGCATATAAGTGTTTAAAACATCGCTTTCACAATACTCATGAATTTTTTCGAGTTTATCTTCATAATATAAACTCATCACCTCATTACCATGCACATCATATTTTCCTGGCAAATCAGCCATAGCACAAAGCACATCAAGCTTCATCCCTCTAAATCCTCCAAAACTTTCAAATAAATCACAATGTTTAAGTTCTGAAAAACGCGTTTTATAATTATTCCATTTATCGCTTTGGGTATCAAGATAATTTGCTGCTTTAATATTATATTTTAAAGCCCTTAAAACCAATAAAGGCATATCAAAATTTTTTCCATTATAACTGACTAATTTTGGTTCATGCTTTTCAATAAAAGAAAAAAAATTATCAATCATTTCTTTTTCATTGTCGCCATCTATTTTATTGACTTTAATAAATTTACCAAAATTATCAGCAATTACCGCACAAATACTTACAATTTTATGATAAGGCAAGGGTAAAAATTCATTCCCACTTTGTTCTTTTTGCCATTCTAAAGCTTTTAAACTTACCTCTAAATCACTCCCTTTAAAAGCTAAAGTTTTACGGATTAAATCAACATCAGGGATACTCTCGCAATCAAAAATACAAATATAGCCTTCATTTTTAATCATAATTTAACCTTCTTTTGTAAAATTATTTGTTAAAATCATAGCAAAAAAATCACAATATGGGTTTGGATGAAAATAGCAATCGTTCGTTTATCCGCTTTAGGCGATATTATACAAAGTGCTGTAGTACTTCAATTTATTAAAAATTTTAAAAAAGATATAGAAATTCATTGGTTTGTAGATGAAAAATTTAAAGGCATACTCAAAAACCATCCGCTAATTGATAAGCTTTATGCTTTACCCTTAAAAGATAAGCATTTTTTTAAAAGCTTAAAAATTTTACTTAAGGCTAGAAAAAATAATTATACCGCTGTTATTGATTTGCAAGGGCTTATAAAATCAGCTATAGTAAGTCGAATTTTAAGCCGCAATAATTTTGGCTTTGATCAAAATAGCCTAAAAGAAAGTTTTGCACATAATTTTTATAATCAAAAATTAAACATAGATTATAATGAAAATGTATTTGTAAGATATTTAAACCTTGCTTCTTTTACCCTTAATGAGGATTTTAATCCAAAAGATTTAGCTTTTAAAAAAGATGTTTTTTACGTGGATGAAAATTTAAAACAACTTTTATCTAAAAAATTAAAAATTGATCAAAATAAAAAAAATATACTCATACATGTTGGTTCAAGTGTAGAAAATAAAATTTACCCTAAAACAAAAGTTACCCTACTTTGCAAACTTATCATCCAAGAATTTCCTGAAGCTAAAATTTTCTTATCTTGGGGAAATGTTAAAGAATTTGAATTTGCTAAAGATGTTATCAATTTAAGTGCAATTGATGAAAAAAATATAGAACTTGCTCCAAAATTTAACCTAGAAGAACTTATGGCATTTACAAAAACAATGGATTTAATCATAGGTAATGATAGTGGTCCAACCCATCTTGCTTTTGCCTTAAATAGACCTTCTATCACGATATTTGGAGCGACTCCAAGCTATAGAAATGCTTATAAAACAAGTATTAATAAAATCATAGATGCAGGCAAAAAAATCACAAATTCTAAGCATATCGATAAAAGTGATTTTTGTATCATGCGTATAGAAGAAGAGGATATTTTAAAACTAATCAAGGAAATTTTTGATGAAAAATAAAGATTGGCTTTATCTTTTTGCTTATTATATACTTAAATTTTTAGTGATAATTATGCCCAATTTTATTCTCAATTTTTTAGCTTTTATCGTTGCAAAAATCGTTTTTAAGTTCAATCATAAACATAGAAAAATTATAGACATCAATCTTCAAATTTGCTTTCCTGAAAAAAATCAACTCCAAAGAGATCAACTCTCTTTTCAAATTTATCGCAATTTTGCTAATTTTGGATTAGATTGTATTAAAAATCAAAACACAAGCAAGGAAAAAATCTTAAATAAAATCGTTATTGATAATGAAAAAATATTAAATGAAGCTTTAAAAAGCCAAAGAGGTATTATATTTACAACTGCACATTATGGGAATTGGGAACTTCTAAGTCTTGCTTATGCTGCTAAATTTGGAGCAATTTCTATAGTTGGAAGAAAACTAGAAAGCCAAAAAATGGATTCTATTTTAGCTAAAAATCGTACCCAATTTGACATAGAACTTATCGAAAAACAAGGCGGTTTAAGAAAAATGCTAAATGCGATTAAAAATAATAGAGCATTGGGCATACTCACTGATCAAGATTGCACAGATAATGAAAGTATAAAACTTGATTTTTTTGGTAAAAAAGTTAATTACCAAATGGGCGCTAGTGTTTTAGCACAAAGAACAAAGGCTTTGATTTTACCTGCTTTTGTATATCAAGGTAAGGATAAAAAATTTCATATCCGATTTTTTAAAACTATGGATCCTTTAGAAAAAAGTATTGAAGAACTTACGCTTTATCAAGCAAATTGTTGCGAAGAAATGATTAAATTTAAACCTGATGAATATTTCTTCTTTCATCGTCGCTTTTCAAGCTATAAAGAGGAGATCTATTTATGAATCTTTCAATTGTAATTTTAACATTCAATAGTCAAAGATACCTCCAAGAAGTACTAAAAAGTGTTCAATTTGCCAATGAAGTAATTATAGTAGATAGTGGGAGTACAGATGATAGTTTAAAAATTGCAAATACTTTTGACAATGTAAAAATTTTTCATCAAAATTGGCTTGGTTTTGCAAAACAAAAACAATTTGGTGTTGATAAAACAACTAACGAATGGGTGTTCATACTCGATAGCGATGAAATTTTTACAAAAAAATTAGAAAAAGAAGTTTTACAAACTATAAAAAATCCTATATTTAAAGCATACAAAGTAGCAAGATTAAATTTTTTCTTTGGAAAGGCCATAACAAGAATGGGCTTATATCCGGATTATAATATAAGATTATTTCATAAAAAATATGCAAAATTTAATGAAAGAGAAGTCCATGAAAGTATAATTTGCAAAGAAAAAATAGGATTTTTACAACACTATTTTTTACATTATGCATATGAAAGTATAGAGCAATTTATAAATAAACAAAATATTTATTCGAGTTTAAATCCCAAGAAAAATAATTTTATAAAAGCTATAATAAATCCTTACTGGACTTTTTTTAAACTTTATTTTATAAAGTTAGGTTTTTTAGAGGGAAAAAATGGATTTATAATTGCAAAATTATATGCTCAATATACTTTTTGGAAGTATATCAAATAGACTTTTTTATATTTTAAGCTTAACAATCAAGTATTTTTATAAGGCTTAATCTTTCTTAAACTAGGAAAAAAATATTTTATAAAAATATGAAATTTTTTAATATACTTACTTATTTTACTTCTTTTTTTAAGAAATTTTTTATCATCTTGAGTGGAACTTTCAAGCATAAAATTTTCATGTGCGCAAATCAATACTGGAAATAAGGCATAAGTATTTAGAACCTTTTCATTGCAAGTAAGAGCATCTATAGGTAAATACATTTTTTTTAAATGAGAGAGCAATTTCAAAGCTCCATTTTTAGTTATAAAATAACCATAAGTACCATTACCTCTGCTAATCAAGCGGCGAATTTTATAATTTGCAATTTTTTTTACAAATCTTCTTGAATATGGACTTTCTATCCTAAAGCCATCATCATTATAAACTTGTCTTTGATGACCTAGTAATAAAAGCTCTAGATCTTTAGGGAATTCATTGATATATTTTAAAAAATTAAGTAATCTTTCATCAAAATATGCATCATCTTCTAAAATAATAGCATGATTTACATCCTCTCGTAACATTTTTTCATAACATTTTTTATGAGATAAAGAGCAACCAAGCTCCCCAAGACCCAATTTTCTTTTATGAAAATTAAGCATTTTATCATAATCAACTATATTTAAATACTCATTTTTGTCTATAGTTTTTCCATCAACTGCTTCAATAATTTCATAATCAAGTTTATATTTTTGACATAATTGACTTATATATTTTTTTCTTTGGGTTGCTTTTTTAAGATTTATAATTAAAAATTTCATTTCATTTCCATTACCAATTGCTTAATATATCTATTTATATTCCATCCATTTTTTGTTTTATTATATTACAATCAATTTTCCAATCATTTAAAACAGTAACTATTTTTTCAATTTCATCTTGTGTCATAACGGGTGATATAGGTAATGATAAAACTTCATTATGTATTTTCTCTGTTGTAGGCAATGATAAATCGTTAAATTCTTTATAACACTCTTGCTTATGTGGAGGTATAGGATAATGAATAATGGTTTGTATATTTTTTTCATTTAGGTATTTTTGTAAATTATTTCTAAATTTTGTTCTAATTACAAACAAATGCCATACATGATCAAATTGATTATGAGGTAATATGATATTTTCATTTTTTATATTTTCTAAATAATATTTGGCTATATTTTTTCTTTTATTATTATCTTCATTTAAATATTGCAATTTTATGTTTAAAATTCCTGCTTGAATTTCATCTAGTCTTGAATTCAATCCTTGATATGCATTTTCATATTTTTTTAAAGATCCATAATTAGATAAAGCTCTTATTTTTGTAGCTAATATATCATCATTTGTACAAATACAACCACCATCTCCTAAAGCACCTAAATTTTTACCAGGATAAAAAGAAAAACCGGCAGCATCACCTAAATTTCCAACTTTTTTATTTTTATAAATTGCTCCATGAGCTTGTGCACAATCTTCTATTATTTTAAGATTATATTTTTTTGCTATATTTTGAATAGCATCCATATTACACACTTGTCCATAAAGATGGACTACCATTATAGCTTTTGTTTTACTCGTGATTTTTTGCTCAATTAAATTCGGATTTATATTATAAGTATTTATATCAGGTTCTATAAAAATAGGTTTACAATGATTATCTGTAATTGCTAAAATAGAAGCTATATAAGTATTTGCAGGAACTATTATTTCATCATCTTTACAAAATTCATAAGCTTTTATAATAAGCCTTAATGCATCAAGACCATTTGCTACACCAATACAATGTTTAACACCACAATATTGTGCAAATTTTTTTTCAAAATTTCCACATTGTTTTCCAAGTATATACCAGCCGCTTTGCAAAACATCGTTAAAAATTTGTTTAATTTCTTTATCAAAACGATGATTTATTTTATAAAGATCTAAAAAATTAACCATGATAATATACCTATAACAATTAATTCAAATACAATAATATATATTAAAATAAATGATACTCGTTTGTATTTTTTATATTTTTTAAAAAATTTTTCACTTTTAAATAATTTTACCAAAGCTAAATAATCTTTGAAAGTAAAATTATACTTTTCATTTAATATTTTTACATTATTTATTTCATTATAGAATTTCATTATCTTATGATAACCCCAAATTTTTCTAAATTTATCTTCAGACTCCAGAGCCATTCGACCTAAAAAAAATTCTAAAGTATTGCCATAAGGCTTAATCTTGGTTTTTTCTATTTCATTCTTAAATATATTTTCTAATAATTTTTCATCTTTGATTTTTAAAAAAGAATCCATTAAAAAATTGATTTCCAAATTTTCTCTTATAATTGTAGAGTCTATCCTAGCACTTATACTTGCACTTTCACTTGATATTCTATATTGTATCAAATGCTCTTTTAAAAATAAAATTTTAGAATTATTTAAAATTAATTCTACATGCATTTTAGTATCTTGGTGATTGCACATAGAATTATCTAAAGGATATATTTTTTTAAAAAAAGTTGTTCTAATAGACATACCCACAGAAGCTAAACAATTGCCCTTAAAAAAGATATGGTTTAAAATATCAATATTTTCTTTACTAGAATATCGATTTTTTTTCTGAAAAACATTATTTTCATCTATTATACTGATATTTGGATATATCACATCCACATCACTATCTTTAAATGTTTGATATATAACTTCTAAGGCATTTTTTTCCAATATATCATCACTTGCACAAAGTACTATGTATTCTCCATTTGAATTTTCAAAGGCTGTATTTAATGTTGCATTTATACCTTTATTAAATTCATGTTTTATGAGTTTTATTCTAGAATCATTAAATTTTTGAATTTCTTGAATACTATTATCAGTTGAATAATCATCCACAATAATGAGTTCAAAATCTTGAAAACTTTGCTCTAAAACACTTTGTAAATAATATTTAATATATTTTTCATGATTAAAACATGGAGTTAGAATTGAAATCATGATAATTCCTTTAAAATTTTATTATAAATTATTTGTGTAGAATATGGATAATTAATTGCAACTTCATTATTAACAAAATCATTTCTAAAATATTTTTTATAATCTCTATCTCCTAATACTACATTTTCAATAAAATCATAAAAATCTCCTTCTTGAAAAAGACAATAATGCGATTGAATACATTTCTTGCCAAAATCTGTAAGTATATTATTTGTATCACAACTCATCATAAAAGCAACTGGTCTTTTTAAATAAAGATATTCAGCCATAAACGAACCACAATCATGTATTAATCCATCAGATTCTGAAAATAATTTCAAATAATCTCCTTGCTCTGATAAAACAATATTTTTGTGCGATAATAATTTATTTAAATAATTATTAGTTTTTTCTTCACCCCAAATATTGTTTTTTAAATTATAAATAAGCAAAGGATGGGGTCTAAAAATAAAATTTATATATGGATATTTTTTTGGCAACTCTAAAAATAAATTATAATATTTTAAAAAATTACCTATTTTAAAACCAGAGTTTTGTATAGTATGATGAGGTGCAATTATAATATTTTTTTTATCTTGTCCCTTTTTTAAATAATTAAAAAATTTATCCATTTTAGGGTATCCAGATAAATATAAATTTTTTGCTTTTTTAATTCTATATTTATTTGCTAATCTTAATACTTCTTTATTTTCAACAAACCAAATCCATAAATAATTTAAATAATATAGCCGTAAATTTTGAATTGTTATTATGCATCGTCCTGAATAAAAATAACTGATATAAAATACTGGAATGTTTTTTTTAATCCAATATTCAATTTTAAAAAATGTATGTGACATACTATCATATGGATTATTTGTTGTCATGATATCAAATTCGGATGAATAATCTATAAATTTATTTTCATCTGCTATATACCCATGTAAAACTTTTTTAGTTCCATATATTTGAACCAGTTCATTAAAAGTTTTATCATATTGATGAATTAAATTTTTATCACTTCTTGAGCAGTCTGGATTTACTATAAAATAAGGATCAAATTTTGAATTGTTTAATAATTTATCAAAAATAGAAATATTTTGAATATCTGTAGAATACATACACAAAAAAGCAATTTTAATCTTAGATTTGGTTTTGATTTTTTTTAATTTTAATTTTAATTTTATAGAGCGTAGTAAATATTTAAAATGTATGATTATAAAATTAGTTTCTTTTAATCTAATCAAATCAATACAATCTTGTACAAATTTAATTCTCATTTGCTATTCCTCCTTATCTGCTCTATTAAGCACGAAGTTGAAATATTTACTGTTCTAGGAAGATATATAACATCGCAAATACATTTAAGATGATCAAATTTACCTTTCCAATCATCTCCCATAACTAAAATATTAGCCCTATATTGCCTTATATAATCCCTTTTTAATTCTAAAGATTTTTCTAAAAAAACTTCATCAACACATTTTAATGAATTGATAATATGACATCTATATTCTTCAGAAATTAAAGGATATCTATTTTTTTTCCTATAATTTAATTCATCCGAAGATACGCCCACAATCAATCTATCTCCGAGTATTTTTGCTCTTTCTAAAATTCTTAAATGGCCATAATGAAATAAATCAAACGTTCCAAATGTAATAACATTAGTCATTCAAATTCCTTGAACAACTTATATATCTAGCGCCCAATTCCATATAAATTTCCTTTACAGTTTTATTTCCCAAAAGTTATGCGCCATGGTTCTTGCACCAAAACTTTCTTTTTGAAAAATAAGACCCTTGTTTAGATATAAACCATTATTTTCATTTGAAATTCCAAAATCAAAATATTTTTTATCTTTGGAATATTTTTCTATTAAAAATTTTAACAATAAATCTAAAGCACCATATTCTCTACCATAATCACTATTTGCCAAATACTGAGTATGAACCAAATTCTCATAAACAAAAAGTAAAGTTCCTGCTACTATCGTCTCGTCTTTTTTAGCCACAAAAAGCTTTATATTTTCAGGAAATCTTGATTTTAATAATACTAACTCATCTACATTATGAACAGCTTTAGCATTATGCTGTTTTGATAAAACTTCATTTAACAATACTAAAAAACCTTTAAAATCATTTGTTTCTTCTATTGCAATATTCTCTTTTTTTGCTTTTGAAATTTGATATTTTCTTCCTTTTGCAAAGCTATAATTGTCCAAATAAATTACACTAGAACAATCGATTCTATATAATTGTGCATTATTTAAAAATAGAGCATATAAATCCTCTTGAGATGCTTTTTTATGATATATATAAGGAATACTTTTATAAATAAGTTTTTCAAATTTATTGTTTTTCATATAATCTAATAAAACATTAAAACATTCTAGCATTTTATTTTGTTGCATTTTATTATCACAGATAAATCCACCAAAAGTCAATCCTTGATGAGAATGCAAAACACCATCTTTTTGATTTAAAGGAAGCAATGTGAGGAGTTTTTCGCCTTCATAAAACATCAATGAATGATCAATAAATCTATCAGAATGATAATCCATATAATTTCTATCAAACATAAACAAACCATTTTTAGAATTTTTATTAAATTCATTCCATATTATAAAATCATTTTTGGTATATTTTTTAACTATCATACTATTTTTATATCTACAAAAATTTCAGCACCAAATTCAGGCATATAATCACTTAATTTATATAATCCATCTAACAATTTTTCATCTAAAATTTTATTTTCTAAACATAATGACATTTTAGCATGATTAAATGGTTTTATAAAATATGAGCCACTATCTAATATCATACACCCCCCCCCAATATGATTTTTTACGAATTGTGTGAGTTTATTTAAATCAAATGTTGTATTTTGCTGAAATTTTATAGCTGTATTTGTCAAATTTCCAAGTTTATTTATCAAACCACTTTTATAAGCCCAAAGCAAATGAAAAGATTTTGAGTTTGGAACATTTATATGAATTATAGTCCCTTTATTACATACTTTCAAAATATCTTTTAAAAAACCATCTGGGTTGTTTACTTCGTGCAATAAGCCGCTACATATTATAAAATCAAAATTATGATTTTTTTTTAACAAATTCACTTTATTTTCTAAAAAATCATTAAAAATTTCTATATTGTGATTTTCAAGATCTCTTATAGCCTTATTAAAAAATATATCAGAAGGTTCTATTATAATCACTTTGTTAAAATTTTTATAATAATTAAAAATAGAATCCGTTCCACATCCTATCTCTAAAATATTTTTAGGATTATATTTGTTTAAAGTTTCTAATACTTTTTTTCTTCTATAATGAACCATTATTTCTTCAAAATTATACTCATTATTTATATAATCTTGACTATATTTTTCTATATCCCTATTTTGCATTTAAAACCTTTAAAAATTCATTATAATCTCTTATATATTCTTTTTCATCATAAAAATCACTAGCTAAAACTAGTAATTTCGCCCCATAGGAAAAATTTTTCATCTCACGCCATATATTTTTTCCTATATAAAGCCCGACATCTGGACGATTTAAGCATATTTTTTTCTTTTTTTTTCCATTATCCAGCACTATGTCACAAGAACCACACATCATTATAAGAATTTGTTCTAAATTTTTATGAGCATGAGCTCCTCTTGGAAATTTTGGATCTGTATCAAATATATAATACACCCTTTTTATCTCAAATGGAACCTCTTTTAAATTTTCAAGCACAATTAAAGAACCTCTATCATCTTTTCTATTTTGAAAATTTAAAATTTTACAATCCAAACTCTATCCTTTATACTTCTTGATATACCAATTTATAGTCTTTTCTAAACCACTTTCAAATTTTTCGTTAGGTTTCCATCCTATGATATTTTGTAGTTTTGTAGAATCTATGGCATATCTTTTATCATGTCCAGCCCTATCCTTAACAAAAGAAATTTGATCTTTATATGTGCTTGATTTAGGTAATATTTTATCTAAATATTGACATATTTTATTTGCTATATCTATATTTTGCCATTCTTCATTGCCGCCTATATTAAAAGTATCAAAATAAGAATTTTCTATCTTTATTTTAGATAAAGCATGATTATATATTTGCTTTATGGCAATACAATGGTCTTTTACATACAACCAATCTCTTATGTTTTTACCATTTCCATATATAGGTATTTTATTACCACTTAAAGCATTTCTTATAATAGTAGGTATAAGCTTTTCGTCATGCTGAAAAGGTCCATAGTTGTTTGAACAATTTGAAATAACTGCATTTAAACCATAAGTATGATGATAACTTCTAACCAACATGTCACAACTTGCCTTTGAAGCCGAATATGGAGAATTTGGGGCATAAATACTATCTTCTGCAAATTTCCCAATTTTTCCTAAAGAACCATAAACTTCATCTGTGCTTATTTGATAAAATAAAGTTTCTTTAAATTCTGTTTTTTTTACAAAAGGCTCAACAAACCAAGTCTTATAAGCTGTGTTTAATAAATTCCAAGTGCCATATATATTTGTTTTTATAAATATATCAGGATTTTTTATAGAATTATCCACATGAGATTCCGCTGCAAAATTTATCACAGCTTTTATTTTATATTTATTAAAAATTTCTCCAACCAAAGAAGTATTACTTATATCTCCATGTATAAAAATATAGTTAGGATTTTCTTTTAATGAACTTAAATTTGATGAATTGCTAGCATAGGTTAAAAGATCTAAGTTGATAACTTTTATATTTTCTTCTTGCTCAAATAAGTAAAGTAAAAAATTAGATCCTATAAAACCTGCCCCACCCGTAACTAAAATATACATTATTTTCCTTGATTTAGTAATCTATTTAGATAAATTCCGTAACTACTTTTGCTTAACAATTTCGCTCTTTGTGATAATACTTCGTTATTTATCCATCCATTATTATAAGCTATTTCTTCTAAGCAAGCTATTTTATACCCTTGCCTCAATTCTATAGTTTGCACAAAAGAGCTAGCCTCTATAAGACTATCATGGGTTCCAGTATCTATCCAAGCAAACCCTCTACCTAATATTTGTGATTTTAACCTATTTAATCTTAAATATTCTATATTTACATCAGTAATCTCAAGCTCACCTCTTTGGCTTGGTTTTATATTTTTTGCTATATATATAGCTTCATTGTCATAAAAATATAAACCAGTTGCCGCATAGTTACTCTTTGGTTTTTTTGGTTTTTCCTCTAAACTTAAAACATTTCCGTTTTTATCCATTTCAACAACACCAAATCTTTCTGGATCTTTAACATGATAAGAAAATATACTCGCATATCCATTTTTAACATCATTTTTGGCATTCTCTAAAATATCACTAAAACCTTGTCCATAAAATATATTATCACCTAAAATCAATGCAATGTTGTCATTGCTTATAAAATCTTTTGCCAATACTAAACCTTGAGCTAGACCATCAGGATTTTCTTGAATTAAATAATCTATCTTCATTCCTAAAAAATCACCCTTGCCAAATATCTCTTTAAATCTTGCGATATCTTTTGGTGTGGATATAATCAAAACTTCCCTAATTTTTGATAGCATTAAAACAGAAATAGGATAGTAAATCATCGGCTTATCATATATTGGCAACAATTGTTTACATATACCTAATGTACAAGGATACAATCTCGTTCCAGAGCCACCGGCTAAAACAATACCTTTCATTAATATTTCCTTAAATTATTAATCTTTAATAGCAATTTTATATATAAAAAACAAATAATATTTTATAACCTTCTCTCTAAACTTTTAATTTCTTTTTCCAAAATTTAAAAAACTTTTCGTTAAATTCCCAAAAATCATTTTTAATTGATTTCAGAATTTTTAAACTTCTCTTTTTATCTTAATAATTTTGCCTTAAAATTTCTTTATTTTAAACACAGATCTAATTCAAAATTTTAAAAATGATTTAAAATAATATTTATCTCTAAGCTTATTTAATTTTAAATAGTTCTACATTATAAGTTGGAAGTATGATGGAAATTTTAGGCATGGTTATCTTTTTTAAAAAGTTTTTTTGGATGGCGAATATAAAATCTTAATTTCATATATCTTCTATATAAAATTAATCTTTTTATAAAAAATTTAATCATTTCTTCTAAATTTAAAGGATCATTATAAAATTTTTGATCAAAATAAATATAATAATACCTCTTAACACTTTTACTTATAAATTTATTTTTACTTTTTAAATTAAATATAAAAATTTGTTTTGCAATAATCAAAAGGCAATACATTTTAAAGTATTCTCTAAGTTCTTGATAATTATCAAAATATTTTCTTAAGGGTTCTAAATTTTTAGGTAATTTTTTAGGGATGCTAGTTTCCTTGCAATTTATAATAGAATTATCTCTTATTCGATAAATCATTGAGGTTTCATCTATATAATATATTTTTTTAGCTAAGCAAAATAAAATAGTTCCAAAATCATGATCTTCATGGTAAATTCCATGAGTAAAACGAAGAATATAATCATTTAAGATAACAGCATTAAAAGCTCCCTGCCAAGCAAAATAAAAACTAAGAAAATTATTTTCTTGTAACAATTTTAAACCATTTTCATAAAAATCTTTTTTGCTTTTGCTCATCAAATTTGTATCGGGATTTTTTATAAATTTAAAATCATTTTCATGAAATTCATCAAAATTATGCACACAAATATCTAAATCTTTTTCAATCATATTTTGAATACATAATTTTATACAATCTTTTAAAAAATAATCATCAGAATCTAAAAAATGTATTATAGAATTAGGTAATTCTTGTATTATAAATTCATTAATATTCTCTAAATTGGTTTTAATATATCTTTTTTGAATTTGTTTAAAATTTACTTTTATATCTTCTTTTTTTACTATTTTTGTATTTTTTTTAAAAGTATGAGTTTTTTCAAAAGATACAATATCTTCTTCTTTATTATCTTCAAAAAAGGCTCTAAGTTTAGTTCCTCTTATAAACTCTAATCCTACATTTCTAGCCGAGCTTAATCCACTATTTTCTTTTGAAATAAGAAAAATTCTTTCATCTTTTTGAAGATATTCTAAAGCTATTTCTAAACTTCTATCATTGCTTCCATCATCAACTAAAATGATATCTAAATTTTCATATGTTTGATTTATCACACTATCTAAACATTCTTTTAAATAGGATTCTACATTATAAATTGGAATGATAATGCTTATTAAAGGATTATTCATCTATATCTTCTTAATCTTGAAATCTTAAATAGCAAAATATAGCATATTTTTTTAAATTTCTCTTTCTTTTTTAAAAATTTATATTTTAAATAAGAAATTTTGTGACTTTTATATAAAAACCGACAGATATTCATTTTGATAAAATAAGAATAATACTTTAAGATATTCTTTTTTAAATCCATTTTTTTAATTATCTCAAGGACAAAATACAAATCCTCTAAATAAATATCATATTTTTGACCATTCTCTCTGCAAATAGAGCTTTTGCGAATAATATAATTATAAAGACAATCTTTTATAAAAATCATTTTTTCATTAATCAACAAAATATAAACCAACATATCCTCAGCATAAACAAATCTACGATGAATCTTTTGAATTCTTTTAATAAAAAAATCTTTTTTGACCATTAAAAACCATAAATTCCAAGGCATATAGAAAAATTGATTGATTTTTTTTTCAAATTCCTCATAATTTTTTACTTTTGGATATAAAAAAGAGATTTTATTACTTTCATTTTTTTTAAAACCAAATTGTAATAAATTATTATCTTTTATATTTATTAAGCATATTTCACAAGCATTTAACTCTAAATAATCATCCGGATCTAAAAACATGATATAATCCGCATTTGAATTAAAAACACCTATATTTCGACTTGCAAAAGTGCCTAGATTTTTTTCATTATGGATTATTTTTATTCTTTCATCTTTGTTAGCATAGTCTTTAGCAATTTCTATACTTTTATCATTACCACAATCATCTACTACTATAATTTCTATATCTTTAAAAGTCTGATTTATGCAACTTTGTAAAGCTCTTTCTATATATGGTTCTACATTATAAGTTGGAAGTATGATGGAAATTTTAGGCATGGCTATCTTTTTTAAAAAGTTTTTTTGGATGGCGAATATAAAATCTTAATTTTTCAAAAATTTTTATTCCGATATAAAAACGATCTTTTAATGTTAATTTATAACCTATATCTAAAATAAGAATATCAATACCATATCTTTTAAGCAAACATGCATAAATTCCATTTTTGTAAAAACAATTTTTATTCATTTTATTACATCTCCACATTTCTGAAAAAAGATGAATAAATGGCTGATTTGTATCTAAAACAACATTTTTTTCAATAAAATCTTTAGCTTTTAACCAAGGAATTTGACAAGTTTTTTTATAATCCCAAGCATATTTTTTAAGTTGGTTTTTTTCAACCCATTCTGCTAAAAATGAAGGACCTATAACTCCCCATGGAATTTGCTTTTTATGATCTATAATTTTTTCAGCTTTATTTATAAGAATTTTTCCAAAATCACAATTTTTTGGAAATTTTAAAAAAGAAGTGGTAATTCTTGGATGATTTTCATCCTCATCAATTTCTTGAGAAAAAATATATTCTTGATCTAAATTGATATGGTGCAAACAGATCATATCAAGATCCACCCATACCCCCCCCCTAGTATAGAGCATTTTATATCTAAAATAATCACTAAAAGCAGCTACTCCAGCTCCTCTATCGTCGTTAAAATACTCATCAAAGGGAATTATTTCATTTGCATCTTTAAGTTCAAAATCATTAAATATTTTATCCAATTGATTAAAAATTTTATCATCAAGATTATAAGTGTAAAGTATAAATTTATAATTATTATCCAAAAAAGATTTTATCGATAATAATTCCATCAAACCTATACCCTTATATCCTTTAGGAGTATACCAAAAACTACTCACTTCTTGTTTCATTAAACAAACCTTTAAATTTTTTATTTTATAATTTTATCATAAAAAACAAAAATTAAAGATAGTTTATAAAGGAGAATATAAGGATGATACATGGGGGGGGGTAATGCCGTAATTTGCGGCAATGGTCCTAGCTTAAAAGAAATAGATTACAAAAGACTTCCAAAAGAATATGATGTTTTTAGATGTAATCAATTTTACTTTGAAAACAAATACTATCTTGGTAAAAATATCAAATATACTTTTTTTAATTCCTTTGTATTTTTCGAACAATATTACACCGCTAAAAAACTGATAGAAAACAACGAATATAATATAGAAAATATTGTATGTTCAACATTTAATTTGCCTCTTATAGATGATAAAAAATTTATAAAATTGTTTCCAAATTATTTTTGCGATTGTATATTAGGGCATGAGTTATTATATAACATAAAAGATTTTTTAGCTTTTATGTTATATAACGAAATTTATGAAAACAAAAGAATAACTTCTGGAATTTACATGTGCGCAATAGCTATTTCCTTAGGGTATAAAAATATTTATTTAAGTGGGATTGATTTTTATGAAGATAATTCTTATGCTTTTGAACATAAAAAAAATAATTTGTTAAAATTATTACCTAAATTTAAAAATCAAAATTCAGTATCTGAATTTCATTCTAAAGAATTTGATTTACAAACTTTAGCTTTTTTAAAAGAAAAATACGGAGCTCATTTTTACTCATTAAATGAAAATAGCACCTTGGCAAAATACATAGATTTAGCACCTATAAACGGCAATCATTTTTCAATAGAGAATAAGCCAAATAATTATATAAGCGATATTCTATGTCCTGATTCTATACATAGAGAAACAATATATTCAAAAAAACCTAAACCTAAGCTAAAACAAAATATTTATTATAAATTATTTAAAGATTTTTTTAGACTTCCAAGTGATATAAAACACTATATGCAAGGAAAAACATGCAAATAAAGATCAATAACCTAACCATATCTCAAAATTCTCCTTTAATCATTCCTGAAATAGGTATCAATCATAATGGAAGTTTAGAGCTTGCAAAACTTATGGTCGATGCAGCCAAAAGAGCAGGTGCCAAGATTATTAAGCATCAAACGCATATCGTTGAAGATGAGATGAGTGAAGCTGCAAAAAAAGTTATCCCAGGAAATGCAAAAATCAGCATTTATGAAATTATGAAAAAATGTGCTCTTGATTATAAAGATGAATTAGCTTTAAAAGAATATACAGAAAGCTTAAATTTAACTTATCTTAGCACTCCTTTTTCTCGTGCAGCTGCTAATCGCTTAGAAGATATGGGAGTACTTGCCTATAAAATAGGTTCTGGAGAATGTAATAATTATCCCTTGATCAAACACATAGCACAATTTAAAAAACCAATGATCATAAGCACAGGAATGAATAGCATAGAAAGCATAAAACCTACAGTAAAAATTTTGAGAGATTTTGAAATTCCTTTTGTTTTACTTCATACAACCAATTTATATCCAACTCCTATGCATTTAGTAAGATTGCAAGCCATGCTTGAACTTTACAAAGAATTTAATTGTCTTTATGGATTGAGCGATCACACAACGAGTAATCTTGCTTGTTTAGGTGCTGTTGCCTTAGGAGCTAGTGTTTTAGAAAGACATTTTACAGATAAAATGGATAGAGAAGGTCCTGATATAGTATGCTCAATGGATGAGAAAGCTTTAAAAGAACTTATTGTTCAAAGTGAGCAAATGACTCTTTTAAGAGGGGTTAACAATAAAAATGCTTTAAAAGAAGAGCAAGTAACTATCAACTTTGCTTTTGCAAGTATAGTAAGCATAAAAGAAATCAAAAAAGGACAAATACTTAGCAAAGAAAATATCTGGGTTAAACGTCCTGGTATTGGTGGAATTGCTGCAGCTGAGTTTGAAAATATTTTAGGTAGAAAAACAAAAAAAGATATTAAAATCGATACGCAACTTACTTGGGATGATTTTGAATGAAAAAAATAGTCTTTGTAAGTGGCACAAGAGCTGATTTTTCTAAGATAAAATCTTTAATGCTTAAAATAGAAAATTCTAATGAATTTGAATTATTTATATTTGCTACTGGTATGCATATGAGCAAAAAATTTGGATTGACTGTTAAAGAAATAGAAAAATGTGGTTTTAAAAATATCCATAAATTTATAAATCATGACAAATATTATCAAATGGATCAAGCCCTATCAGCTACTATTGACGGTTTTTCAAAATTTATACATGAAATTGAACCTGATTTAATCATTGTTCATGGTGATAGAATCGAACCCTTAGCGGCTGCTATAGTTGGAAGTTTAAATAATATTTTAGTGGCACATATAGAAGGTGGGGAATTATCAGGAACTATAGATGAAAGTCTAAGACATGCTATAAGCAAACTTGCACATATACATTTAGTCAATGATGAAACTGCAAAAAAAAGACTCGTGCAAATGGGAGAAGATAAAAATTCTATTTTTATCATAGGTTCTCCAGATTTGGAATTACTTAACGCTAATTATATTGATATAAAAGAAGTAAAAAAATATTACAATATTGACTATGAAAAATACGCTATAGTTATTTTTCACCCTGTTACAACAGAATTTAACTCTATGAAAGAACAAAGTGAAGAATTTGTAAATGCTTTGATAAAAAGTAAAAAAAATTATATCGTTATTTATCCAAATAATGATTTAGGCTTTGAATCTATTATGCAATCTTATGAAAAATTAAAAAATTTAAAACGCTTTAAAATTTTTCCCTCATTAAGATTTGAATATTTTATTATTTTATTAAAACATGCTGATTTTATCATCGGAAATTCAAGTTGCATTTTAAAAGAAGCTTTATATCTTGGTATCAATGGAATTTTAGTTGGATCAAGACAAGATGCAAGAACAAACATAAAGGATGTTTTAAAAACACAAGCTAATGAAAAAGAAATTTTAAAACTCATTAAAAAACCTTTCAACCCTAAAAATAAAAAACATGAGATCAAAGCTTTAAAAAGCTCGGAAGAATTTTTTAAGCTTTTAAAAGATGAAAAACTCTTTAAAGTTAGCAAACAAAAGAAATTTATGGATATAATATGAATTTAGCAATCATTCCAGCTCGATCTGGATCAAAAGGAATAAAAAATAAAAATTTAGTACCTTTAAACAATAAACCCCTGCTTTATTACACCATATATGCCGCTAAAAATTCCCATTTCATCGACAAAATTGTTTTAAATAGCGATGGAGATGAAATTTTAGAATATGGAAAAACTCAAGATATTGATACCTTAAAAAGACCGATTGAATTAGCACAAGATGATACAACTAGTGATAAAGTTATTTTACATACCCTAAAATTTTATAAATATTATGAAAATATTATTTTTTTACAACCTACCTCTCCTTTTAGAACCTATAAACACATTGATGAAGCCTTTTTAAAATTTCAAGAAGAACAATCAAATGCACTGATTAGCGTTACAGAATATGATAATAAAATTTTAAAAGCTTTTATAGTGGATAAAAAAGGCTATTTGCAAGGTATATGCAATGATAAATACCCTTTTATGCCTAGACAAAAATTACCAAAAACTTATATGAGTAATGGTGCAATTTATATTATAAAAACTGATTTATTTTTAAAAAATCCGACTTTTTTTCAAGAAAAAACAACTTATTATATTATGGATGAAAAATCAAGTCTAGATATAGACAGTACTAAAGATTTGAAAAAAGCAAATACTATTTTACAATCTTCCCTCTAAACTTTTAATTTCTTTTTCTAAAATCAAAAAAAACTTTTTATTAAATTCCCAAAAATCATTTTTAATTGATTTCAAAATCTCTAAGCTTCTTTTTTTATCTTGATAATTTTGCCATAAAATTTCTTTATTTTTGTTTTCATACCTACCATTCTCATTAAATTCATAATAATAAAGGCATTCTTTAAAAATAGCTATTTTTTTACAAAACATAAAATAAATATAACAAAAAAGTACATCCTCACCATAACAAAGTTTTTCAAAAATATCAATTTTTTCAAAAATTTTAAGAATTAGATCTTTTTTAAAAACCTTTGCCCAAACCGACCAGCAAAAATGTCTTTGCTTGATTAAAAATTCTAAAAATTGTTCTTGAGTAAAAATTTCATCTTTTTTAAAACGATAAAATTGCTTAGTTTTTACTCTATGAACAAAAGCATCAAAACAAAGCAAATCCAACTCAGGTTTCATGCTACAAATAGCTATTTCACAAGCTCTTAAAGGCAAAAAATCATCCGCATCTAAAAACATCACAAAATCAGCACTTGATCTTAAAACTCCCAAATTTCTACTTGCAAAGGTGCCTAAATTCTTATCATTTTTAAAAATTTTTATTCTTTGGTCTTTTTTAGCAAATTCCAAGGCTATATTTAAGCTTTCATCTTCGCTTTTATCATCAATAATTATGATTTCTATATCTTTAAAAGTCTGATTTGTGCAACTTTGTAAGGTTCTTGAAAGCAAATTTTGAACATTATACATAGGGATAATAAGACTGATTTTTGGCATAATTTTCCTAATTTTTTGTTAAAATTATAAAAAATTTTATCTAAAATTTTAAGGTTTTCATGAAAATTTTTATCCATCTTCCCACTTGGCTAGGCGATGCTGTAATGGCTTCAGCGGCTTTATATGGTATAAAAAAATATTTTAAAGATGCTGAGTTTATCCTTTATGGTTCTTTTGCTTCTACTCAGCTTTTTAAAAATTTTTCTCATTCTAAAACTATCATAGAAGATAGAAAAAAACGTTATAAACAAGCTTTGAAATTGCGTAAAGAATTTAAAATAGACCTTGCGATCTCTTTTAGATCATCTTTGTCTTCTAAAATCATTTTAAATATATTAAGAGCAAAAAAAAGATATTTTTTCAATAAACGCAAATTTAAAGAAGAGCATCAAGTTTTAAAATATCTTTATTTCATTGAAAATGCTTTAAATTTTAAAATTCATTCCAAAGAATTACAACTTCCGATTAAAAGAAGATTTACACATCCTCTAACACTCAAAAATGGTAAAAAAATTCTAGGGATCAATCCAGGGGCTACCTTTGGAAGTGCTAAACGTTGGGATGCGAGTTATTTTGCCGAAGTGGCAAAAGAATTTTCAAAAAGCCATGAAATTTTAATTTTTGGTGCTGGACATGGGGAGCAAATTCTTTGCGATGAAATTGAAAAGCTTTTAAAAAATTCAAACATTAAGGCTAAAAATCTTTGCAATAAAACAAGCATTCAAAATTTATGTCAAAATATAGCCCTTTGTGATCTTTTTATAACAAATGATAGTGGACCTATGCATATAGCAGCTGCTTATAAGATAAAAACCATAGCAATCTTTGGTCCTACTAAATTTACTCAAACTTCACCTTGGAAAAATCCTAATGCAAAATTAGTGCATTTAAATCTAGACTGTATGCCTTGTATGCAAAAAATTTGCCCTTTAAAACATCATAAATGCATGAAAGATTTAAAACCTGAAATGGTAATGGAAAAGGCTAAAAAATTTACTTAAGCTTTAATCGATTTTTTATATATATAATAGATAATAACCTTAAAATACTTGAGTAAAATCTGAAAATTTCTCTGATAATTTTTCTATAAATTTTTATTTTTCGACCATAACGCCCAAGTTGAGAAATATTGCTTTGCAATTCCAAACTATGTTTTAGCAATAAAGGCTTTTTAATAATATTTAAAACTTTATGTTTATAAAATTTATCCATATAATCATCAACGGGCATATAAATAAATTGTGCTTTTGATATAAATTTTTTTGCAGCATTGGGTTTTAATACATAACCTTGAGTTCCAGCAAGTTTTTCAAAACTCAAATAATACCCTTCTCCTATCCAACTCTCGCTCAAAAAATACAATCTTTTATTAAACAAATAACAAAGTCTTATGTATTCATATTTACTCTTCAATAACTCATCTATATATTCTTCTCCATTATTTAAAAATTCATCACTAAATTCCACATCATCTTCTAGTACTATTATAGGTTCATTCAGTCTAACGCATTCTTGCCATAATTTATAATGACTAGCAAAACAAGCTTTTTCACCATCACTAAGCTCTCTACCTAGTACCCAAGAACCCCACCA
This sequence comes from Campylobacter sp. RM10537, assembly GCF_022369435.1. Lineage (NCBI taxonomy): Bacteria > Pseudomonadati > Campylobacterota > Epsilonproteobacteria > Campylobacterales > Campylobacteraceae > Campylobacter > Campylobacter molothri. The sequence continues at coordinate 861,567 of NZ_CP059597.1, forward strand.
AGGAAAATGTTGTTTAAATTCTAAATGTTCATTGTTTTTTGCATTAACTGCTTTAAAAAAAATAAATTCTAGCTTATTTTTTAAACTAGAATTTTTTTCAAAAAGCTTTTGAATTTGTTTTTGTATATGCTCCTTTCTATCTTTGGAGCGCTCTAGATTGATAATAAAAACTTTCATCAAAAATTCTCATCGACTATTTGACAAAGTGCATGAATGATTAAAATATGCATTTCTTGAATTCTTGCTGTATCATTGCTTGGTACAACAAGATTGTAATCACAAATTTCATTCATCTTACCCCCACTTTTTCCACTTAATCCTATACAAAGCATTTTAAATTCTTTTGCTTTTTTAAAAGCCTCTAAAACATTAGGGCTATTGCCGCTTGTTGATATTCCTACTAAGATATCTTTTTCTCTTGCTAAAGCCTCAAGCTGTCTTGAAAATATAAACTCAAATCCGTAATCATTCCCTATCGCACTTAAAGCTGAAGTATCAGTGGTTAAAGCTATGCCCGCTAAAGCTTTACGTTCTTTTTTATAGCGACCGCTAAGTTCAGCAGCAAAATGCTGAGAATCTGCAGCACTTCCACCATTGCCACAAATAAGTATTTTGCCATTTTCTTTTAAGCATTGGCATATTAGCTCACCTACTTTTGCGATCTGACCTTTAAGAATTTCACTAGCTTTTAATACTTCTTGATGCTCTTGCCATTCTTTTTCTATAAGATTAATCATTTTGCTTCCTAATTTTTTCTATAATTTTACTTGTACTAAAACCCTCTTCAAATTTGATCAACTCAACTTTTGAAACAAGATCAGCCCCTACAACTTCCTTACCTTCATAATCAGCACCCTTAACCAAAATATCGGGCTTTAAAGCTGTGATCAATTTTAAGGGCGTATCCTCATCAAAGATCACAATATAATCTACAAAATAAAAAGCTGCTAACATACAAGCTCTTTGAAATTCAGAATTTATAGGCCTTTCATTTCCTTTTAAGCGACGCACACTTTCATCAGAATTTAATCCCACTATTAGCACATCACCTAATTTTTTTGCTTTTTGAAGATATTGTATATGACCAAAATGCACTATATCAAAACAACCATTAGTAAAAACAACTTTTTTATTTTTATCGCTTAAAATTTTCATAAGTTCATTTTGACTAACAATCTTTTTTTCAAAATCACTTCTTTTAAGACTTTTTATCTCATCAAAACTCACGCTCACACTACCTACTTTGCTTACAACAACTGCTGCTGCTTCATTAGCAATTTCACAAGCTTTAAAAATATCTACTTTATTTGCCAAGCAAAAAGCTAAAACCGCGATCACGCTATCCCCTGCTCCGGTAACATCATACACTTCCAAAGCCTTAGCTGGTGCAATGTGTAATTTTTGATCATAAACAGCAATTCCTGCCTCTGAAAGAGTGATCATGGAATACTCTAAATTAAAATCATCTTTTAATTTTTTAATGCCTTTTTCTAAATTTTCTCCGTCCAAATTTTCAAATTTCAATGCTTCTAAAGCCTCTTTTTTATTTGGAGTGAGTAAAGTTGCACCACTATATTTACTAAAATCACTTCCTTTTGGATCAATCAAAATAGGAATATTAAATTCATTAGCTTTCTGTATCAATGCTTTACATACCTTAGGAGTTAAAACTCCTTTAGCATAATCACTTAAAACTACCACTTGAAAATCTTTAATATATTTACAAAATAAAGCGATAAGCTCTTCTTCTAAAATTATATCACTTGTATCTTCCTCATCAAGTCTTAATACTTGCTGATTATGTGCCATGATACGATTTTTAAATGGAGTTTTACGTCCATTTTGTATCAAAAACTCACCCTTTAAATTTGCTTTTAAAAACTCACTATTTTTATCATCTCCTATTACTCCCAATGCAAAAACATCCGCTCCTAAGCTTTTTAAATTTGCATAAACATTTGCAGCTCCTCCAAGTCTTTGATCTTGTCTTGAAGTTTTTGCTACTAAAACAGGAGCTTCAGGGCTAATACGCGAACAATCACACCAAGTATAATTATCCACCATAAAATCACCTATAATAAGAATTTTTGGTTTTTGCTGACTTAGAAATTCAAGCATTAACTTCCTTTTCAAAAAGACGTTTAATTTCATCTAAATAATCTTTAATTCCCATTTCAAGACTAAATTTTGGCTGATAAGCCCAATCTTTAGAAAGCTCAGCTTGAGTATGAAATTGATAGGCTTTAATATAAGGATTTGGGATATACTCACAAGGTAAATTTGTACCCAGCTCTTTTTGTAAAATATCAACTATATCTTGAAAAGTCCTTGCTACGCCACTACCTACGTTATAAACTCCGCATTTAGAATCAAGTGCAACTAAATTTGCATCAATAGCATCTTTAATATACACAAAATCTCTATAAATTTGATCACTCTTTTCAAATAAACGAGGATTTTTTCCTGCTAAAATTTGATGAGCAAATTGCACTACCATTGATGCGGTTTTGTTTTTATAAAATTCACCTTTTCCATACACATTAAAATATCTAAGTCCAACAATATGAGCTTTATCATAGTATTTTCTTGCAATTTTATCCATCATAAGTTTTGAAAATGCATAGGGATTTTTAGGATCTTCAACCCCGACTTTTTGTGGGCTTGGTTGATTGCCATAAACTGAAGCTGAACTTGCATAAATTAATTTTGCATTAATATCTATGCTTAATTCTATAAAATCTTTAAAAGTATTTAAATTTGTTGTTAAAATCTTATTTTGATTATAAACTGTTGTATCTGAAATAGCTGCTTTATGAAAAATCACATCAGGTTTAAATTTTCTTATCTTTTGTAAAGTTTTTTCATCTTTGATATCTCCAACATAAAGCTCATCTTCAAAATCAAGCAAATTTTTAAAATGCCCAAAACACTCTAAATTACCATTATCTAAAATTTCGTTACTTGACATTTTATCAATGATTAAAATTTCATGATCTTTTTGCAATTTTAAAGCAAGTCCAGATCCTATAAAACCTGCTCCACCTGTAATTGCTATTTTCATTTATTTTTTCCTTTCTCAAAAAAGTTTAAAACTTCTTTTAAATTTTTAAATTGTTTGAAATAACTTTCTTCTTTTTTTTCTTGATTAATTAAAATCAAAGTATTAATATTTGCATTTAAACCCGCTTGCATATCGCTTAAATTATCTCCTATAAATATAGAGTTTTCCATATCAATATCAAATTCTTTTTTAGCCTTTAAAAGCATACCAGGTTTAGGTTTTCTACAATCACAATTTTGCAAATGAGAGCAATGATAAATTTTAGAAAAATGAATTTTTTCTTTTTCAAATTCTTTCAAAAAAAAATCACAAAGTCTAAAAAAATCTTCTTCGCTGTAATACCCTCTTGCAATACCTGATTGATTGGTAACAATAAAAAGCAAATAATCCCTTTTTAAAAAATAACGACACAAATCAAAAATGCCTTCACAAAATTCAAAATCTTCGATTTTATAGACATATTTTTTGTCAATATTTATTACACCATCTCTATCTAAAAACAATGCTTTTTTCATAAAAAATATTATAATATATTTTAAAAAAATATCAGCTTTTAAAATAAAAATTTATTTCAAAAAATAAAAACAAATATTGAATATATTTAATTTTAAATTTATTAAGGAGATTATAAAAATATAAGATATATAATAGTTTTGACATTAAATTAAATTCAAGGAGAAGTGTCAATGAAAAAAATGTTAGTAATCTCTGTATTAGCATGTATCGGTGTTTCAGCTTTTGCTGCTGATGGTGCAACTATATTTAAAAAATGTGCGGTATGCCACGGTGCAAAAGCAGATAAAGTTTATTTAAATAAAGTTCCAGCTCTTAAAACTTTAAGTTTTGAAGAAAGAGCACAAGCACTTAAAGAATATAAAGCAGGCACAAGAAACAAATTTGGCCAAGGTGCTATTATGAAAGTTCAATTAAACAGCTTAAGCGAAGCTGATTTAGAAGCTGTTGATAAATATATTGAAACTTTAAAATAATTCCAAAGCTTTCATTTTGTCAATGAAAGCTTAATCTCTCTTATCCTTTAAAGCTCTCTTTTTACGATTTTCAAGTTCTATAGCATCGCGTAATGATTCTTCATCATCATTTAAAGTAACAAATTTATAATCATCATCAAATTGTTTAGTTTTTATCCCCCAAAGCAAGATAGCCAAAATCACACAAAAACCAAGGATGGAAACACTTATCATCATTGTAATTACACTATTCATTTTTTATCCTTAAAGCATTTAAAACCACCATTATACTACTAAAAGACATAGAAATTGCTGCAACTAAAGGATTAATAAGTCCTAAAAAAGCTAGAGGTATAGTACAAGCATTGTAAAATAAAGAAAGGAATAAATTTTGCTTGATGATTTTGTAAGTATTTTTTGAAATTTGTATAGCATTTTTTAAAGAATTTAGATCATTTTTTAAAAGCAAAATATCACTATTTTCAATTGCCAAATCACTTCCTTCACGCAAACTTACAGAAACAGCGGCATATTTTAATGCCAAAGCATCATTTATACCATCTCCTACAAATAAAACTTTTTTATTTTGACTTAATTTTTCCACAATTTGCATTTTTTCTTCAGGCAAACAAGCAGCTTTAAAATCACAAATTTCAAGTTCATTAGCGATTTTTTCAACTGCTTTTTGATTATCACCACTTAAAATCATAATTTGAGTTTTTGTAGATTTAAGATAGGTGATTAAATTTTTAGCTCCATCCCTTAAAACACTCGAGAATTCAAAATAAGCTAAAACTTCATCATCGCTAGCAAAAACAAAATGAGAATTATTAAATTCTTGATTAAAAATTATATTATTTTCTTGCAAAAATTTTAAATTTCCACCTAAAAAAACTTTATCATTTAATATAGCCTTAATACCTTTTGCTTGTATATTGCTTACTTCTTGAAAATTTAAATTTAAACGTTTAGCATTTTTGTTTTTACTTAAAAATTGTGCAACACTTTTTGAAATTGGATGATTTGAAAGTGAAACAAAAGTATAAAATTCATCGATATTCAACTTTTCATGCAAGAAAAAATGTTTTACTTCTAAATTAGGCTTAGTTAAAACCCCTGTTTTATCAAATACAACCATATTGCATTTTGAAAGATCCTCGACCACACTTGAACTCTTAAATAAAATTGCTTTTTTTAATGCTCTACCAAGCGCCACAAGATTGCTAACTGGAGTAGCTAAAGCTAAAGCACAAGGGCAAGCTATAATTAAAACGGAAATTGCATTGATCAAAGAAATTTCAATTCCAGCTTTATAATAAAAAAACCATATTAAAAAACATATTAAAGCAAAACTTAAAACTACACGAGAAAAATAAGAAGAAATTTGAGAAACTAAACTTTCAAGTTTTGCTTTTTTCATACTTGCAAACTCTAAAAGCTTTATAATTTGACTTAATTTAGAATCACTATAAACTTTACTCGCTTCATACTCAATACTCCCATCTAAAACAATACAAGCAGAATTAACTATATCTCCTTGTTTAACTAAGCAAGGCTCATTTTCTCCACTTAAAGATGAAGTATCTATACTCGCTTCACCCTTTTTACAAATCCCATCAATTAAAATTTTATCTCCACTTTTAAGTAAAATTTTATCTCCTATGCAGACTTTTTGCACTTCTTTAGGCGCAAAATCCCTTCCATTAAAAACCATAACTTCATTTTGTAAAAAATCATTTAGTCCATCTATAGTATCTAAAGCACGTTTTTTACTAAACATTTCAAGATATTTTCCTATAAATACAAAACAAATAATCATCGCAACCGAGTCAAAATAAACTTCAGAAGATCTTGTAAACATAGCCCATAAAGAATAGCTATACGCTAAAGTAGCTCCGCTAATTACCAAAGTATCCATATTGAGGCTTTTAAATTTTAAAGATTTTAAAGCGCTTTTATAAAAATTAGATCCAGTGTAAAAAAGCACAGGAGAACAAAGAATAAATTCAAAAAAATTCAAAATATCTTTTATATCTCTATCCATACCGCTAAAAAAACCAGCGTATTTTGCTACAGCAATCCACATAATATTCATCACACAAGCAATGCCTACTACGAGTTTAGAATAAAACTCTCTTTTCATTAAATCAGCTTTTTTAGAACTTTTAACAGGATTATACGCACTTGCTTTATAACCTATGCTTTCGATTAAATTCAAAATTTGACTTAAGGAAATACTTTCCTTATCAAAAACTATTCTTGCTTTATGACTTAAATGATTGATATCTAGTTCTAAAATTCCTTGTTGTTTAATTAAAATTTTTTCATTTAACCATATACAGGCTGCACACTCAATACCATGAATCATAAGATAAATTTCACTAAAACCTTCTTTGGTTTGAGTGATAAATTCATCATAGTTTTTATTTGAAAATTCTAAATTTACAGGTTTTAAAGATCGATCTCCTAACCTTTCATAAAATTCATCCAAGCCTGTTTCATGCAGGATTTTCCAAACGCTTTCACATCCCTTACAGCAAAAAAATTTATCTTTATAAATAATCATTTGGGATTTTTGATAACTTAATCTACAATGTTCACATTTCATAATTAATCTTTAAAAAATATTTTTTTATAATTATAAACAAATATATGCAAATTATTTGACAAAAAGTATATTTTTTTATTAAAATCACAATTTTAATTTACTACTGCAAATGACTGCATAATTTCTTGCGAGGGCTTATGGAAAAAGAAAAAAAACAACATCAAAGAACCCATATTCCAGTTGAGGGTTATAAAATAGAAGATTTAAAATTACTTGACTTAGAAAATTTAGTCAAAATTGCAAATGAATGTGAAATAGAAAATCCACGCGAATTTCGTCGTCAAGAACTTATTTTTGAAATTTTAAAAGCACAAACTAAAAAAGGCGGATTTATACTCTTTACAGGAATTTTAGAAATTTCAAGTGAGGGCTATGGCTTTTTAAGAGGTATGGATTCTAATTTAAGCGATAGCGTTAATGACGCTTATGTTTCTAATTCCCAAATTCGTAAATTTGCATTACGTGTAGGAGATATCGTCACAGGGCAAGTTAGAGAACCTAAAGATCAAGAAAAATATTATGCGCTTTTAAAAATTGAAGCGATTAATTATATGCCTTTACAAGAAGCTAAAGAAAGGCCATTATTTGACAATTTAACCCCGATTTTTCCTACTGAAAAAATCAAACTAGAATACGATCCTATGAAATTAACAGGACGCGTTTTAGATCTTTTTACCCCTATAGGAAAAGGACAACGTGGGCTTATAGTAGCACCGCCTAGAACAGGTAAAACAGAACTCATGAAAGAATTAGCAGCTGCAATTGCTAGAAATCATCCAGAAATGCATTTAATTGTTCTTTTAGTTGATGAAAGACCAGAAGAAGTAACCGATATGCAACGTTGCGTTAAAGGTGAGGTTTTTAGTTCTACTTTTGATTTACCTGCTTATAATCATGTTCGCGTTGCAGAACTTGTTATAGAAAAGGCAAAAAGAATGGTTGAAACGGGCAAAGATGTTATCATTTTACTTGATAGTATCACAAGACTTGCTAGAGCTTATAATACAGCAACCCCTAGTAGCGGAAAAGTTTTAAGTGGTGGTGTAGATGCAAATGCACTCCATAAGCCAAAACGCTTTTTTGGTGCCGCTAGAAATATAGAAAATGGTGGATCTTTAACCATTATAGCTACTGCTTTAATTGATACTGGCTCAAGAATGGATGATGTAATTTTTGAAGAATTTAAAGGAACAGGAAATAGCGAAATCGTTCTTGATAGAAATATCTCTGATAGGAGAATTTATCCTGCGATCAATATTATCAAATCAGGCACTAGAAAAGAAGAACTTTTACAAGGTGTTGCAGAACTTCAAAAAATTTGGGCTATACGCTCTGCTATTTCTCAAATGGATGATATTGAAGCTCTTAAATTTTTATATTCAAAAATGCTAAAAACTAAAGATAATGTCGAACTTTTATCTATAATGAATGAGTGATAAAAATGCTTCAAGCACTAGCCGTTAAATACAGACCAAAAACTTTTGATGAGCTTATAGGGCAAAAAACTGTTAGCACTAGCTTAAAATACGCACTTAATAACAACCGCTTAGCCCATGCTTATCTTTTTTCAGGTTTAAGAGGTAGCGGAAAAACCTCTAGTGCTAGAATTTTTTCTCGTGCCCTAGTTTGCGATCAAGGACCTAGTGACACTCCTTGTGGAACTTGTAAGCAATGTATCGCGGCTTTAGAAGGAAAACATATTGATATCATAGAAATGGATGCAGCGAGTAATCGAGGTCTTGAAGATATACAAGCTTTGATCGAGCAAACTAAATATGCTCCTTCTATGGCTCGTTTTAAAATTTTCATTATCGATGAAGTGCATATGCTTACCCCTCAGGCTGCAAATGCACTTTTAAAAACCTTAGAAGAACCACCAAGCTATGTAAAATTCATACTTGCAACGACAGATCCTTTAAAACTTCCAGCTACAGTTTTATCCAGAACTCAACATTTTCGCTTTAAACAAATCCCGCAAAGTGAAATTCAAAACCATCTCAAAGAAATTCTTATTAAAGAAAATGTTCGTTTTGAGGAAGAAGCTTTAAAATTTATTGCAAGAAGTGGTAATGGATCTTTAAGAGATACGCTGACCCTACTTGATCAGGCTATTATTTTTTGTCAAAATGATATTAGTACTCTTAAAATCACTGATATGTTAGGTTTTTTAGATCCAAATAAAATTAAAGAATTTTATCATGCTATTTTGACTAAAGATAAAGAAAAGGTTTTTGATTTCTTAGATGAACTTAAAGAATACGAAGCTTCTAGCGTTATTGATGAAATGCTATTTTACCTCAAAGAAAGTTTTTTTGCTAAGAGTACTGAATTTTCAACTTTAATTTATGAAAGATTTTTCCGCATTTTAGCTCGTGCTAAAAATATGATTTGTGATGATGATGGTTTTACACTTTGCGTGATGGCTTTTATGATGATGGAGGCAAGTTATCTTAAAGAAATTGATACACAAATCAATGAAATCAAGCAAAGAAAAACTATTGAAAATACTGTACCAAAAACCACGCCTATTTTAGATCAAAAAATTCAAGAAAAACCAAAAACGCAAAATGCTTATGAGATGCTTTTGGATGCAATATATGATAGAGATTATGAGCTTGGAAAATGTTTTGAGAAAAATACACAATTTATTAGTTATGAAAATAAAATTTTAACAATAAGCTCCAATGCTACAGGAGAAAATCGCACTCAACTTAATAAAGGCTTTAAGCTCATACAAGAGCTTTTAAAAGATAAATTAGGAGAAAATGCAAAAATTGCTGTCCAAAAAGAAATTGCTATTGATGAAAGCAAACTCCAATCAATAACTCAAGAGCCTAGCTCTCTTTCAAATTCTAAACTAGATCTTAATTCATCTTTTAAAGAACTCAAACAAGGAGCTAAAAAATTTAATCCTGAAGAAGATGTTAAAGAGGCTTTGAAAGATTGTTTTGGAGAGCCTCAAATTCAAGAATAATTAAATATTTTTTAACCTCAAAGAATTAAGTACAACCGTTATAGAACTAAAGCACATAGCTAAAGCTGCGAAGTGTGGGCTTAAAGTTACAAAAGGTATAAAACCAGCCGCAATAGGAATACAAAGCGTGTTATAAATAAAAGCCCAAAAAAGATTTAATTTAATTATTTTTCTTGTTTTTTTAGAAAGAGAAAAGCAATATAAAATATTTTCCAAATTTTCTTTAATCAAGATAAAATCCCCTGTTTTTTTAGCTAATTCATTTGCCTTTGAAAAACTCATGCTCACACTTGCTAAAGATAATCCTGCTGCATCATTTAAGCCATCTCCTATAAACAGAGCTTCTTTGGAATTTTTAATAATTTGAAATTTTTCTTCTGGTTTTAATTGTGCATAAAAATCACTAATATCTAGCTCTTTAGCTACTTTTTCAACACTTTCTTGATTATCTCCACTTAAAATGATACTTTTAATTCCTTGTTTTTTTAATCCCGCAATGAGTTCTTTTGCACCTTGTTTTAAAGTGCTATCGAGCAAAACTCCACCTAGACAATGAAAATTTTTTGCAAAATACACCTTAATACTTCCCAAATTTTTAAATTGATTAAAAAATTGATCGCATTCTTTAGTATTAATACCTTTGCTATCTAAAAAATATCTACTTCCTATAAAATATGTATCATTATCTTCTTTATAGACAATACCTGCGCCAAAAACAATTTCACCTTCGCCTTTTAAATTAGGATGAATATTTTTACTCAAACTTTTTGCAATAGGATGAGAACTTAAGCTTTCAATCTCACAAAGCTTTTTAAAATCGTCCTGATTTAAATTGTGCTTAATAATTTTTAATTCTTCTTTAGTCAAAGTTCCTGTTTTATCAAAATAAGCAAGTTTAATTTGGCTAAGCTTTTCTAAAGCTGCAGGATTTTTAAGTAAAATAAAATTTTTAGCCGCATTTGAACTAGCTACCACCAAAGCAATTGGAGTTGCGAGCCCTAAGGCACAAGGGCAAGAGATTAAAAGCACAGCACAAGCGTGCAAAAAAGCTATATTTAAATTTGCTTTAAAAAGCCAAAATAAAAATACACACAAAGCCAAAATGATAATACCTGCTACAAAATATTTAGAAATTTTATCTGCTAAAGTTGCTAATGGGGTTTTTATATTTCCTGCATAAAAAACTAAATTTTTAATTTGCTCTAAAGTGCTATCCATTGCTTTTTTACTTGCTTTAATTTTTAACATACCATTTAAAACAATACCACCCGCTTGCACTTCATCATTTTCTTTTTTCAATATAGGAAAAAATTCTCCATTTAAAAAGCTCATATCTACTTCAGCATTTCCGCTTAAAATCACCCCATCAGCAACAATACTTTCACCTTCTTTTACCAAAATAATATCTCCAGCTTTAACAAAAGCACTTGAGATTTCTTTAATTTCATTATTTTCAAGTAAAATTCTTGCCTTTTTTGTATCAATATTTTCAAGTTTTTTTTGATAATTTTCAGCTTTAAATTTGATTTTATTTTCAAGATATTTTCCTAAAAGCACAAAAGAGATAATCATCATAGCGCCACTAAAATACAAATGCTCTTCATTAAAAATTCTAAAATAAATCAAACAAGAATACACAAAAGCACTCATTACCCCTAAAACAACAAGGGTATTCATATCTAAATTTTTATTTTTCAATCCCAAAAAAGCATGAGAAAAAAAATCTCTTCCACAGTAAAAAATTCCAAAAAAGCTTAAAAACATTTGCATATTTTGTGAAAAAAAACTTTGATCAAACATTTCAAAATACATCACAAAAACACTTAAAACTATACTTAAAAGTAAATTTTTTCTAAGTTCAATATGTTTTTTGATTTTATATTCTTCTAGGCTTTGCTCATCTTCTAAAATTTCAAAGCCTAAATTTTTTATTTTTGTTAAAATTTCTTTACGTTTTTCATCTTCTTGGATGAGAAAAATACCACTTGAATTTATATAAGAAACACTTGCTTCTTCAACACCATCAATCTTTTTACAAGCACGTTCAATAGCATTGGAGCAATTAACACAAGTCATCTTCCCTATTTTTACACGAAATTCTTGCATTTATATGCGACCTACTATTTCAAATCCCAATTCTTCAAATTCATTTTTAAAATCTTCTAATTTTTCTTCCTTTAAATCAACACTTAAAATTTTATTTTCTAAATCCACTTCTATTGTTCCATATTCATTTTCTAAAGATTTTTTGATTAAATTTACACAATTGATACAATTGACATTATTAACTTTAAATTTCATCATTCTTCCTTTTTTGTAATACTTGGTTGTATTGTAATATGTCCTATATTAAAATGTTCTAAGAGTTCATTTGAAAGCTCTTGATAGAGTTTTTCAAATTCATATAATTCTTTAATATTAACTTCGATATGCAAAGTTGCTACAAACATTTTATTTGTAATCTCTACTATATGCAAATCCAAAATTTTGCTCACTTGATGATGTTTTAAAATCACTTCTTCAACACTTTTGACATCTACAGGTGAAGTTTCTAGCAAAATATTAATACTTTTTCTTAATAGCTTAATCGCCCATCTTAAAAGCAAAAGAGATAAAATCAAAGCTAAAATCGTATCAATATAAACAATTTGAGTAAAATAAACAACGATTCCGCCTACAATCACCACCAAAGAGCCTAGCAAATCGCTCATCATATGTAAAAAAGCAGATTTCATATTGACATTATCTAAACTTGCACCTTTAAACATTAAAAAAGCGTTAAAAGCATTGACTAAAAATCCCAAAACAGCAACAACAATCATAGTTTTTGCATCTATATTTACTGGATAAAATAATTTTTCTATACTTTCATAAATAATAAAAATCGCAGATAAAATAATAGTCAAAGCATTGATAAAAGCAACTAAAATTTCTAATCTAAAATAACCAAATGTTTTTTGTTCATCTTTAAATTTTTCTATAGCAATAATCGCAAAAAAGCTAAGAGCTAAAGCAAAAACATCAGAAAACATATGCAAAGTATCGCTTAATAATGCTAAAGAATTTGAAAGTATAGAATACACAAATTGCACAAGCATCATCAAAAAAGTCATAATAAGAGATATTTTTAAAATTTTCTTATCTATATTACGCGCATCTGAATGATTATGATCGTGATGATGTTCATGATGAGAGTGATCATGATGAGAATGGCATTTTTTTGCTAAAGGTTTATGCGATAAATACTTTTGCATTTTTTTCCTTTTTTTATTTTTATTGTAAGATATTAAATTAACAAAAAGATAAAAAAATAAAAATTAATGTCTTCTTATATGTCTTGTCATCATAAAACTTTGCTCAAAGAATATAAGCAAAGTGATACTTACTCCTATAGCTAAAGCTAGAGTTACAGAAACTGTAGTTAAAAAATAATCAAAAAAATGCACCAAAAAATTAGTTTTAGCTTGAATATCTTCACTGCGTATAAAAGAGATCAAATATAAAATTGCCTTATAAGCATAAATCCCAGGTATCATCGGTATAAGTGCTGGAAAGGCTATGATTTCAGCTGGAGTTTTTATCTTTTTTGCTAAAACTATACCCAAACAACCTATACAAAAAGAGGCTATAAAGGTTGCTATTGCTAAGGTTTGAAAGTGAAAATATTGCACCAAAACAAAACGAAGACCATGGGCAATAGCTGCTAAAAAAGCTGAAGCTATCAAGGTTTTAAAAGGAGGGTTGCAAGCATAAGCAAAACCAAAACCAGCCAAAGCCGCAAAAAACATATCTTTTAAAACAAATTCTATCATCTTAAAATTCCAAAATCAGTTAAACTAAGCGTCATATAAATTCCAAGTGCTATACAACAAATCAAAATCCCAACACTAATAATACGACTCACTCCCATTAAAATATGATCTTTAAGTATATCTATAACCGAGTTAATAAAAAACACACCAGGGATAAGATATAAAATGCTAGAACCTAAAGCCACATCGGATGTATTTGTATATCCCATATCAAGCCCTAAAAAAACAAAACCTGAAGAGATAAAAGAACAAATAATATATTGAATTCTCAAATCTATTTTAAACTTTGTCAAAAAAAATCTTAAAATCAAACCTAAAAAAGTTCCAAAAAATACCAAAACACCCGAACCAAAGTCACCACCAAAGAGCCTACAAAAAGCCGAATTTGCAATAGAAACTAAAAAAAGAGTCTTTAAAAAAGAACGCTTTTCTTGGCAGATGATTTGATCAAAAATCGCCTTTGCTTTTTCAAGATCATATCTATGATCATAAATCGCCCAGCTTAAAGCACTCAAATCTAAAATAATCTTAAAATTAATATAAGCATGATGATTAGGGATTACATAAGTTCTATGCTTGGATTTATCGCTTCTATCTACGATATTTAAAGTAATATGGTGAAAAAAGAAATTAATATTGATCTCATAGCCATAAACTTTAGCGATTCTTCCTACACATTTAGCCACCCTAGATGTATAAGTCCCAGAACCCAATAAAGTCTTTGTATAGATAATAAGAAAATTAGTCAAACTTTGTATATCAGGTTTTTGCATTTATAATTCTTTATAATTGAAATTTGATTTATTATAACAAAATTTTAAAACAAAGAATATAAAAAATGAAAAAAGAATTGAAGAAATTAAAAGAAGTATAAAAGCGGTTTTAAACCGCTTTTATTATTTACCTGCAACTGAAACTTGATTTGGATTATCAGCCGCACGAGCAACCATACACTCTTTCAAAATTGAAGCATCTTTAGGATCTTTAACTTTTTTATTCACCCAGCGTTCAATTTGCTTCATTGTTTTTGATTCTGGTTCTGGAGCTTCGTATTTTGCCATTAAGCTAGCACAATCAGCTAAAGCAATGATAGGCAATAAACCTAAAAAAAGTAATTTTTTCATATCACTTACTCCTTAAAATTTCACATTATACATTAACATAACATTATCAGCTCTTGATTTTTCTTTCTTAGCTCCACCAAGAGGTAAACCACGATTTCCCCATTTATTTTGGATATTGGTGTAACTTAAGCGTAAGAATTGATATCTATCAAGTTGATAAATCACATAAACATCATTTGCTATACCTCTAGTCATTCTTATATTAAGTGGATCATTGATGCTTGGGCGAGACATAGTATACCAGTATCTGCTACCCCAGAAGAATTCATAACCTACTTTTAAAGCTCTTGTAAAGTCATAGCGTCCACCTACATGCACTGCATAACCATCTTTTTCGTTAAATGCTAAAGAACTAGCTAGTCTATTAGCTGCACTTGGCCACCAAGTATTTGCATTACTTCCGTTGTAATAACCTAAAGATGTAAACCAGTTAAAGTCTGTTCCAAAAGTATTGTAGTTTTCAAAATGGATATTTGCAATAGTTGCATCACCTAAATTTTTAACACCTGCTCCACCGATCATTGTATTTAAAGGTACGCCAAGATCAATTGGTAAAGAGAAATCAGTCATACGAGCTATGTTAAAGATGATCAAGTTATTTCCAAAGCTACCTAAAGGAAGCTCTCCCTCTACAGCTGCATAGTAAAGATTTGCATCTGCATCTTGTTGATCGCTCATCCAGTCTCTTACTTTACCACTTTCTTCATCCCATTGGTAAGTTTTACCATAAGCAGCACGGATAGCTACTTTATAATCTTGCAAACTTTCAGGTTTATAAGTAATAACCGCAGCATCACCTAAAGCGTTGATTGCTAAAGCTGGATAGGTTGATTGTCTTAGAGCATTGTTTCTAAGATTTGTTCCAGGGCCATCTGTTCCAGGTTGTCTTCCTATAGTTGCAATCCACTCAGGAGTAATGTAATAATCAAGATAAGCTCTATCTACATAAAGGATAGGACCACTTGTTCTAGTGTTTCTTCCTGCATCTAAGTCATAAGGCGTTCCACTCCATCCCATTTGAGACCAGTTTTTAGCCATAGATAAACGGCCATAGAATTTAGTTTTATCATTGATGTCTGCATTCATATTTAAGTGAAGCTCCATCATCCACTTATTGTTAGCATGATAAGTTGTGCTAGGAAGCTTATAGTTTGTATTTGAAAGTGCATTTGAGAATTCAAGTCCGAATTTCACTTTACTTAAAGCAGCTTGAAATTCGTTATCATCTGCTCTATCGCTAAGATCAGCAAGCTCTTCTTTAACTTCTTTGTTTTGCTTAGCTTGATCTTCTCTTTCTTTTCTGATTTCTTTTAACTCAGCTTGAATTTTTGCAAGCTGTTTTTGAAGCTTAGTGATCTCATCATCTGCAGTTTGTGCAAAAAGTGATGATGAAAAAATACAAGCACTCAAAATAATTGAAAACTTAGTTTTCATAATAATAACTCCTTGTAAATATTTCATTAAAGTAAAGAAGTTATTATAGGAATAAAAAGCTTTAATTTAGATTATATTAATCATTTTTCGCTAGGAATTTCAATATCTAAAATTTTATCACCTTGGCGAATTGAGTCAAGTACTTCCAAACTTTGCTCATCTTTTAAATCAATTTGCCCAAAGATGGTATGCACTCCATTTAAATGAGGTTGCGCACTTAAACAAATAAAAAATTGCGATCCACCTGTATCTCTTCCTGCATGTGCCATTGATAAAGTCCCACGCAAATGTTCATGCTGTTGATCATCGCATTCGCAAGGAATTTCATATCCGGGCCCACCTATACCATTTCCATAAGGACAGCCCCCTTGCACAACAAAATTTGGAATCACTCTATGAAAAGTTAAATCTTTGTAAAATCCTTCATTAGCCAAATTAGCAAAATTACAAACCGTTTGAGGAGTCTCATCGGCAAAAAGTTCAACTTTCATTGTGCCTTTTTCTGTTTTAATTAAAGCAAATTTATATTTGTCTGCATTAGTGGTATCGATTTGTTTAAGCATTTTTCCTCCTTTATTCTATGTTAGTATAAACAGCTTGAACATCATCATCTTCTTCAAGCTTATCTAGAAGTTTTTCTATATCATTGAGTTGTTCTTCGCTAAAATTCAAAGGATTATTAGCAATATATTCAAGCCCAGCTTTTTTAAGCACTAAACCCTTAGCCTCTATAGCTGAACTTAATTCTCCAAATGCTGTATAATCCCCGCTGATAACTAACTCTTCTTCATTTTGCTCTAATTCCTCAAGACCAGCATCGATTAAATCAAGTTCCAATTCTTCCAAATCTCCTGAAAATTTTTCAAGATGAAAAACCGCTTTTCTATTGAACATAAAACCTAAGGATCCATTTTGCAAAATTTCTCCACCATTTTTACTAAAAATAGCTTTTACATTAGCTACGGTTCTAGTAGGATTATCTGTCATGCATTCAACTATAACCAAAACTCCATGCGCTGCTTTTCCTTCGTAATGGATATTTTTTATATCCACACTATCTTTACCACTAGCACGCTTAATTGCCGCATCAATATTATCTTTAGGCATATTATTAGCTTTAGCGGTAGCTATAGCACTTCTTAATTTTGGATTCATATCAGGATCAGGCCCACCCTCTTTAGCTGCTACTTGTATAGCCTTAGCAAGCTTAGGAAAAAGCTTACTCATCTTATCCCATCTAGCCTCTTTAGAAGCTCTTCGGTACTCGAACGCTCGTCCCATAGTTTCTCACTTTCTTAAAGATTTTTACGCTTGAAAGTATAAAATAAAAAGGCTGATTAAAGCTTTAAATGATATGATTTCAACATTTAATTTTAACAAGGATAGAGTGTTTATGGAAAAAAGAGAGCTTTTTAAAGCTTGGTTTTTTTTAATTTGCGCTATTGTTTTTGAAGTGTTGGGTACAAGTTTTTTAAAAATGGAAAACATAGTTTTAGGCTATTTTTTTATGGCTGTATTTATTGGTTTTTCTTATTTTTTTCTAAGCAAAGCTATTAAAAAAATTCAAGTTGGCATAGCGTATGCAGTTTGGGAATTGCTAGGCGTAATTCTTATCCTTTTGGTTTCTTTTATCATTTTTAAAGAAATTTTGACTCTAACTCAAATTTTAGGTATTGTTTGTGCTATTGCAGGGATTATTTTGATTAATATCGGAGAAGTTAGAGAGTGAAATTTTATTTTTTAATTATCATCTTATCTGCATTTTTAGATATTCTTGCAAATTTATTACTTAAAAAATCCAATGGTTTTAAATATAAATTTTGGGGAATTGCTGCTATTTTTAGCGCCATCTTAGCTTTTTTTCTACTCTCTTTTGCTTTAAAATATGTGCCTTTAAGTATCGCATATTCGACTTGGGGTGCTATAGGAATTATCGGAACTTGTGCTGGAGGATGGATCTTATATAAAGAAAAATTAAATAAAATAGGAATTTGTGGCGTTTTTTTAACTATATTAGCTGTAATTTTGCTTAATCTTTAGAATGGATTAATGATCCATTCTATTTTTTGCCTCAATTCCCATCAAGGCAAAAGCAGTTCTTATGCTTAGAGCAACTAAAGCAAATAATTTTAGCAAACTCTTTTCATTTTCAGAACCCACTACTTTATTTTCATTGTAAAATTTATGAAAACTTGCTGCTAGATTTTTTAGATAATCTGGAATCTTTTGTAAAGATCGACTCTCAAAAGCATCATTTAAAATAGCTTTTAAATTTAAAGCCTCAAAGAGTAAATTAGTTCCATCTTGATTTAAATTTTGTAAATCAGCCTCAATTACATCCGCAATACTCTTACCTGCCTTTGCAAAAACTTGATGTATTCTTGCATGGGCATAATTGATATAAAAAACTGGATTAGAATTATCTTCCTTTTGTAAATCGCTTACATCAAATTCTAAATGAGTATCGCATCTTTTACTTAAAAATATATAACGCAATGCATCTGCACCAATTTCATTTAAAACATCGCTCATTAAAATGAAATTTCCTGCTCTTTTGCTCATTTTATAAGGTTCACCATCCTTAAGCAAAGAAACCATCTGCGCTAAAATAATTTCGAGATTATCTGGATTAAAACCCAAATAATCCATTGCAGCTTTCATCCTAGGAATATATCCATGATGATCAGCTCCCCAAATATTGATGCATTTATCATAAGATCGACTCATTTTATCCTTATGATATACTATATCAGCAGCTAAATAAGTTCCACGACCATCTTCACGGATAATCACACGATCCTTTTCATCTCCTTTTAAAGAAGAAGCTAGCCAAATTTTTCCCTCTTTTTCATAAATACCTTGATGTTGTTTTAATGCCTTTAAAGTCGCATCTAAAGCATTGTAATAAGACTTTTCGCTTACATAATTATCAATTTTAATTTTTGCTTGATCTAAATTTTGTTTGATCAGTATAAGCATTTTATCTTTTGCCCAATCTGATAAAGAAGGGATATTTTCTTCCTTGAAAAAGTCTTTTCCAAATTCTTCATAAGCTTTTTTAGCTAAATCACTGATATAATCGCCTTTATAGTATTGTTCTGGATATTCTACTTCTTCTTTTAAAATTTTTTCTTTTACACTTAATAAAACAGAAAGACCAAGAAGATAAATTTGATTTCCCGCATCATTGACATAATACTCTGTGTCAAATTTATAACCTAAATGTTTTGCTACTCTTGCTAAAGTATCGCCAAAAATAGCTCCTCTTGCATGACCTATATGTAAAGGGCCTGTAGGATTTGCACTTACGTATTCAAGTAAAAAAGTTTGAGTTTTACCATTATCTTTAGCAAATTCGTGTGGATTTTTTAAAGCTTGACTAGCAAGTTCATTTAAAAAGTTTTTTGAAATTCTAAAATTAAGATAACCATTAATAGCTTCAACTTTTTCAAAACAATGATGATTTTGAAATTTTTGTGCTAAATCATTAGCTATAATCATAGGAGATTTTTTTAACTCTTTAGCTAAAGAAAAAGCTAAAGGAGTAGCAAAATGCGCTAAATTTTTATCCTTAGGATTTTCAAGAATAAAATCACATCCTAAAACTTTTTTAATCTCGTTAAAAATAATACTTTTCAAGAAAAAACCTTAAGCTTTTTTTGTTTCGTCTATATTTGCATCAATACTTGTATTGTTTTCTTTATTTTGTTTTTCTTCGATTTTTTGAGTATTTTTAACCGTTTCATCATCGCTATTCATTTCATCTTTAAAAGTCTTAATACCTTTACCTAAACCTTTTGCAAGTTCTGGAATTTTTTTAGCTCCAAAAAGCAACACAACAATTAATAAAATAATTAACCAATGACTAGGACTTGACCAACCACCCATTTTACTCTCCTTTATTCCAAATATTTTGAATTCGATCTAGATCTTGCCCTTTTGTTCTTAACCTATGGGCGACTAAAATTGCTCGTAATGCTTCATAGCTCTGATCAAGTTTATCATTTATAATCAAATAATCATACTCACAAAGCTCTTTCATTTCATCACTTGCATTCTCTAATCTTTTTTCTAGTTGTATTATTGTATCAGTATTTCGCTTAATAAGTCTTTGTTTTAATTCTTCTTTATCTTTTGTTGTGATAAAAACAGAAACAATTTTATCTTGTAGCTTTTTTTTAGCTATTTTATATCCTTGTACATCTATATCAAGAACAACTATCTTTCCGTGATTAAGTGCATCTTGCGTATATCGCAATGAAGTCCCATAAAAATTTTCATGAACCTTAGCCCATTCCAAGAAATAGCCCTTTTTTATATCCTCTTGAAATTCTTTATGGCTAGCAAAATAGTAATGTTCCCCGTGTTTTTCACCTTCTCTTGGAGATCTAGTTGTAGATGAAATCGAAAAATATAAATCTGATTTAAATTCCTCAAAAAGTTTTTTTAAAAGCGTAGATTTGCCAGCTCCGCTAGGCCCAGACACTAATAAAATAAAATTTTTCAAACATTATTCCTCATTAAAAGTAACATTAATGTTAATATTCATATTCATGCCCTTAAGCGCTGCTTTTAAAGTATCATCTTTAATACTTGAAGTAATTGCTCCTGCAATACTTTGACTCAATTCATTTACAATTTCTTCATTAGTCGTTTCTGGTGCCTTAGGGTCTTGAGATGCTATTTCTTCTTCAATAGTTTTTTTCTCTTCAATAGCTTTTTCTGTTATAGTTTCACCTAAAGCTTGTTGTATTTCACTTTCTTTAATACCATCTAATTCATTTGCTGCTAAATTTGGAACCACGACTTCTTCCTCATCAATTTGTAATTCTTTTTCATCAAAAACAGGTGTATCTTTAAAATTCTCTAAAATCTGCGGACTATCATATTCATCAATCTCATATTCCAGCTCATCAAGTTGTGCTAATTCTTCTTTAATCTGATCTTGAGCGCTTAAATTTCCAAAATCATTGATTAAATCTTCCTCTAAAGAATTGTCTTCTTCAATGACAGGTAAGATTTCTTCTTCTGATTTTCCATCATCTTCTTTATTTTGTCCTAAAAATTCTGCATCTTCTGGAATATCATCAAAATCAACTTCTTTTTCTTGCTCTTCAACTAAAGGTAATTCATCCTCAAAAGAATCTTCTTGAATATTTGGAGTATTTATTTGTTCTGTTTTTTCATTTAAATTTTCTTCTTGTAATAAAAGATTATCATCGTTTAAAATTTCATCATGATTTAAAATTTCATGATTTTCTGAAATTTCATTATTTTCCTTATGACTTTCTTCTAGTGCATTATCTTTTTCATCCAACTCATCGATATTTTCTTCAAGTTTAAAATCATCATCAGCTTCTAATTTATCTTGATTTTCTTGTGATATTTGAGAATCCTCTTTAATTTCTTCTTTTGTTTCATCATTTAATTTTATAGTTTCAGTTTCTTCATTAAGATTGTCAAGATTTTCATTTTCTTCATTTAAAGAATTTTCTAGATCTTTAGTTTCTTCAATATTTAAATTTTCTTCATCTGATTTTTCATCATCAAAATCCAAATTTAAATCATCAATTTTCAATTCATCTTCGCTAGATTTATCATCAAAATCCAAATTTAAATCATCAATTTTCAATTCATCTTCGCTAGATTTATCATCAAAATCCAAATTTAAATCATCAATTTTCAATTCATCTTCGCTAGATTTATCATCAAAATCCAAATTTAAATCATCAATTTTCAATTCATCTTCGCTAGATTTATCATCTAAATTCAAATCATTTATATCAAGTTCATCTTTAATGGTTTCATCATTGGAATCTTCAATAGCTGTTGTAGTAATAGTATCATCGATTTTTAAATTTTCCCCATTTAATAAATTTAAAAAATCTGTAGGCAAAAAAGGCTTATATAAAATTTGTGCATCAATATCAACATTTTGATTACGTGGTGCTAAAAATATCAATTTATCGCATTTTTCTTTTAAAACCTTTAAAGGAGCTGGAACGTCGCTATCAACTACAATAACATCATAATGACCCAAATCTTCACTATAAGTATTAAGCTCCTCAAATTCATAAGACATTTTTTTAGCACTAAGACTTATCAATCTCGAAACTACAGAATTCTCATTTAAAAGTAAAATTTTCATCACTTGTCCTTAAAAATAATCACTATTCTACAAAATTTTCATTTATCCTTTGCTTAGACAAAAAAGAGAGTTTGCATATGAGTGATTGCTTCTAATATCAAATCCTTAAAATACTCCATCATTACAATCAAAATAACTATTAAAACAATAATTCCTAAAGCGATTTTAATAGGATAACCAATTACTAAAAGATTAAATTGCGGCATAGTTTTCATTAAAAGTCCAAAAATAGTATCGGTAAGTAAAGAAATTCCAAGTATAGGAAAACTCATAGTAAAACCTATAATAAAAATATTTAAAATGCCCGAATTTAAATAACGCATTAAATTTTCTTGAGGATAAAAAGCCCCTAAATCAATATAACCTAAAGAATAACTTAAAAATAAAAGTATCAAATGATGCCCATTAAAGGCTAGAAAAAACAATAAAGCAATTAAATGCAAAATTTGGGATGTAATTGGCATATTTGTGCCAGAACTTGGATCTAAAACATTAGCCATTGTAAATCCCATGATAAAAGCAATTTGTTCACCAGCCATCATAATAATAGCAAAAATAATTTGCAATATTAAACCTGCAATCATCCCAAAAATCACTTCGCTTAAAAGTTGAATCACAAAAAAACTATCTAAATGCAAATTTTCAAGTTTTGCTAGAGGATATAAATACATAGTTAAAAACAAAGCTAAAGTTATTTTAATAACTATAGGAATAGAATTATGAGAAAAAAAAGGAAAAAAAACTATAAGCCCGCTCATTCTAGCAAAAAGGAGCATAAAGGTGGCTACATTTTTATCGCCAAGATAATTAACAAATTCCATTTAGTTTTAAAGTGTAAATTTGATCACAAAATTTTGCGAGTTTATGATCATGAGTGACAAAAAACAGGGCAGCTTCATTTTCTTTAGCATAACTTATTAAAAGCTCTATAACATTTTTAGCATTATCAAAATCTAAATTTCCGGTTGCTTCATCTGCAAATATAATTTTAGGTTTTTTACAAAGCACTCTAGCTATACTTACACGTTGTTGTTGCCCACCGCTTAATTTTCCTATTTTTTGATTTAAAAGTTTATCAATGCCTAGTTTTTCTAGAATCTTTTCATCTAATTTTTGATGAGATAAAACGCTAGCAAGTTCTATATTTTCTAAAGCAGAAAAGCCCTTAAATAAATAATGTGTTTGAAAAATAATACCAAAATCATAACGACGAATTTTTAATCTTTCATTTTCATCTAAATGATAAAGATTTCTATCTTTATAAAAAACATCGCCTCCATTAGGTTGAAGTAAAGAAGAAAGGATATGCAAAAGAGTTGATTTTCCGCAACCGCTACTACCCTCTATAGCTATACAATCTTGAGTTTTTAAAGTTAAATTTAAATTTTCAAAGAGCGGATAATCAAAACCATGATTTAAATTTTCCGCTCTTAAAAGTTCCATTACAATCGCTTTTAAAGTTGTGCAGCCACTTCAGCAGCAAAATCTTCAGTTTTCTTTTCTAAGCCTTCACCAACCTCAAAACGAATAAATTCTACAATTTTAATTTTACCGCCCAATTCTTTTTCTTTTTCAGCAATAACTTGCTCTATAGTTTTTTTATCGTCCATAACATAAAATTGCCCCATTAAGGTTAATTTGCTATCAAGTTGAGAATTATCCGCGATAAAGCTGTTCATTTTTCCAGGGATAATATTATCCCAAATTTTTTCAGGTTTCCCTTGTGCTTTAAGTTCAGCTTTAATATCTTCTTCTGCTTGTTTTAAAATTTCTTCACTGAGTTGTTTTCTACTTGCAAATTTAGGTATTTTAAGCTCTGGTTTATTTGGATCTTTAAGTCTGCGTCTTTCTTCATTTTCTTTTTCAAGTTCAGCAACTAAAGCCTTATATTCACTTTCAACAAAAGAAATATCTAATTCCTCATAACTTAAATAGCTTGGTTTCATTGCTGCTATATGCATACAAATTTGTTTTAAAAAATCTCTTGATTTAGAAGCAATTTCAGCACTATCGCAAGCAGCAGCAATAATAACGCCTATACGTCCATTTGTATGGATATAACCATTTACAACACCATTAGCACTTGATTTTAAAGTCGCAAATCTTCTTACAACTAAATTTTCACCAATAGTTGCAATTTGACTTTTTAAATATTCTTCAAATTTTACCCCATTGATTATGCTCGAATGAAGCTCTTCAACACTTTGTAAGCTATTGTTTTGAATGTGTGCTGTTGTATCTTTAGTCAAAGAAATAAATTGATCATTTTTAGCTACAAAGTCGGTCTCTGAATTGATTTCAGTGATAGTTACGCTTGAAAAATCATCATTAACTTTAACACTTACTAAACCTTCAGCGGCAAGTCTGTCGGCTTTTTTTGCAGCCTTACCTAATCCTTTTTCTCTTAAAAGCTGAACTGCTTTGTCAAAATCTCCATCAGTTTCACTCAAAGCATTTTTACAATCCATCATCCCCGCGCCTGTGCTTTCACGGAGTTCTTTTACCATTGCAGCAGTAATTTCAGCCATTATTCTTGCTCCTCTTTAAAATCTTCTTCGCTCATAGCTTCATCTAAAACTTCTTTTTTTTCTTCTTCTGTAATCTCTTCTTCTTGCGTAATTGGCATTTCACCATCTTGATCTCTTAAATTCTTTCCTTCATTGATAGCTTCAGCGATTTCTTGACAGAAAAGTTGCACAGAACGAATCGCATCATCGTTGCCTGGAATAGGATAAGTTACCAAATCAGGATCGCAATTTGTATCAAGAGGCGCCACAACAGGAATTTTTAATTTATTTGCTTCTTGAACAGCAATTTTTTCTTTAACTGTGTCAATAACAAAGATCATATCTGGTTGAGTTTTTAAATGACGAATTCCTCCGAGATAGGCTAATAATTTTTCTTTTTTTCTTGTAAGCATCAAAGCTTCTTTTTTAGTTAAAAGTTTGATACTTCCATCTTCTTCCATTTTTTCTATAACTTCTAATTTTCTAATTGATTGACGAATAGTGCCAAAATTGGTCATCATACCACCTAACCATCTGTGATTGACATAAGGCATACCACATTTTTCAGCATATTCTTTAATTGCCCCGCCGGCTTGCTTTTTTGTTCCAACAAAAAGTATAGTTTTACCTTCGGCTGCAGCATCGCGAACAATATTGTAAGTATATCTAAAATATCTCAAAGTTTTTTGCAAATCTATAACATAGATACCTTTTCTTTCACCAAAAATAAATTTCTTCATTTTTGGATTCCATCTTCTTGTTTGATGTCCAAAATGAACACCGCATTCTAATAAATCTCTCATGCTAACCATGATTTCTCCTTATAAATTTAGCTTTTATTCCTCCACACCCCTTAACTAAACAAGCTAAAAAGGAAATTGGTGTGTGCGAAATGAAGTTTCGATTTTACCAAAACTAAGTTTAGTTTTTACTTATAGATATATTCTTTAGTTGGGCTTAATTCGTTATTAATTTCTTTTGTAATTAAAAATTGAAATAAATCTACACTACCCACGCGAAAAGCTGAAGCACAAGATCTTAAATATAAATCCCACATTCTGATAAATTTTTCATCATATTTTTTTCTAACTTCTGGTAAAACTTGATTGAAATTTTGACTCCATATATCTAAAGTTTTAGCATAATGTATTCTCAAACTCTCCGCTAAAAGAAGATGAAAATCCCATTCGCTCATCACACCAATAACTTCTCTTAAAGAAGGTAAATATCCTCCTGGAAAAATATATCGATCAATCCAAGCATTAGTTTTACCTTCAAACATAGATAAAATAGAATGTAAAAGCATCATTCCACCTGGTTTTAATACTTGTTTAATCTTCATAAAATAAAGTCCTAAATTTTCCTTACCTACATGCTCAAACATACCTACAGATACAACCTTATCAAAATAATTTTCAAATTCTAAATCTTGATAATTTTGCAATCTTATTTCAACTTTATCATCAAGATTAAATTCTTTAACCCTTTCTTTTGCTTTTTTATATTGCTCTTCAGAAATAGTCACTCCAACAACATTAACGCCATATTGTTGTGCAGCCATAATAGAAAGCCATCCCCAACCACAACCTATATCTAAAAGTTTTTCTCCTTTTTTTAAATCTAGCTTTTTTAAAGTATGATTGATTTTATTAATTTGTGCTTGATAAAGAGTATCATTTGGATTTTTAAAATAAGCACAAGAATAACTCATAGTTTCATCAAGCCATAATTTATAAAAATCATTTCCCAAATCATAATGACTTTTAATATTTTTACTTTCTTGCTTTTGTGTAATTTTACTCAAAACATCTTCTTTATTTTTCAAAAAATGTTTATTTGAAAAATAATATAATACTCTAGCTATTTCATCATAATTTCCCTCTATATCAAGCTTAGACTCCATATAATGTTTTGCAAATACTAAACTTGTATCGTTAAATAAATTAAATAAAGGTATTTTTTCTTTAAAAATTAAAGTAAATTGAGAAGGTTTTTTTCCAATAATCAATTCATCATTATCCCAAAATATAACTTTAAAATCACCATAATTCCATTTTGAAAGAATCTTTTTAATTAATTTTTTTTCAAACATAAATACTCCAATTCAATAAAAATTATTAAACAGCAGTATTTCTCTTTTAAGTTTAAAATCTAATAAAATTGAAGATAAATTAAAAGATTTTCATCACAATACTGATGAAAATCTAAAAAAGTTTAATGAAGTTTAGACCAAACTGAGCGTTTCCAGCCTATAGCAAATACACTTAAAATAACGAAGAATATCATAATATAAATTCCTGTTTTTTCTCTTTCTTCTTTTTTGCTATCACCTACTTTTTCAATATAAGAAATAACCTTAGCTTGAGCAGATTCTGTTAAACCAACTCTTGGCATAGCAGTTCCTGGAAGTAATTTTTGAGTATCATTGATAAAATCATGAAGATATTGTTCTCCACGAGATCTAATCATCATTGAAAGATCAGGCGGTATTGAACCTAAATAAGTTTTTAAATCACTATGTTTTGAAGGAGTGAAAAAATTATCATATTTTACATCATGACAACGACCGCAAGCTTCTATAAAAGTAGCTTTATCTTTAGCAAACGTAATGTCTTTATTGATTAAAGCAGTTTTTTCAGGACTATTTGCCATTTTTTGATATTTAGTCTCTATTTCTTTTTTAATTGCTATATCTTCATTAGTTTCAAATTTATTTCCCATTTCTTTAAGATAAGCAACTACATTAGCTATATTAGCATCCATAACTTCTGGAGTATCTTGATAAGGAGGCATTGGAAAATTATCTCCAAATTTATGATATACCTTTAAAGCTACTGATGGATTTATCACTAAAGCAGCTAAAAATTTATCATCAAAAATAACCCCAGCAGCACTTAAATCAGGAGGAATAACTCCAAAAGCAGAAGAATCAGCTACTGGTGATGTAATATTATCTTCTTTTAAACCGTGACAACTTGCACAATTTTCAGTAAAAAATTCTTTACCTTTAGCTACATTACCTTTGCTAAGATCTATTTTTGCAACTTTATCCCAAAGAGTTTTAACTTGATTTAAATCTTCTTTTGCTTTGTCAAGTTCTTTTTGAGCGCTTTCAATTCTTTTAGTATCATTTGCCTTTTTTGCATCATTTAAAGCTACTTCTTTTTGAGCTAAGATGCTTTTAGCATAATTTAAATCTTCTGCAGAAAAATTAAAATTAGCAGGAGCAACATGTGGCTTCATTACAGAATGAGCATAAGGTTCAACACCCCAATATACAATTCCTGCAAAAATTACTACTATTAAAAATATTTTAATTTCTCTCATTATTTAGCTCCTTTTCTTTCCATAATAGTAATTATAGGTAAGATAACTAGAAGCAATAATAAAAATACAATAGAAGCATAAAATCCTACCCAAGCATTTACACCCGTTGGAGGCAACTTACCATAAATAGTTAAAACAATCATATCTATTAGTAAAATCCAAAACCAAATAAAAAATAAAGGTCTCTCATGAGCCGGTTTTACTACTTCACTTCTATCAAGCCAAGGAAGCAAGAAAAAGATTACTTGAGCTATACCAAAAGCTGCTAAACCGATATTGAAAGCTTTAATACCGCCTATATCAAAGAAAAATCCTCTTAAAACCTCATAACTCCATAAAAAATACCATTCTGGATAAATATGAGGTGGAGTTTTAAGCGCATCCGCTGGATCAAAATTAATAGGATCCATAGCAAATTCGAATTTAAAACAAACTAAATAAAAGAAGAAAATCATAAATAAACAAATATACATAAAATCTTTAGATAAAAATCCTGGCCAAAAAGGAATAACTTTTGAATTTCTAGTATCACCTGCCATATATTTTTCAGCTTCTAAATCAAAATCCAATTCTTCAGAAATTTCATTATTTACATGTGGAATTCTTAAAGAATAAAAATGGAAAGCAATAATTGAAATAATCACTATAGGAAGTAAGCAAACATGAAGCATAAAAAATCTTGTTAAAGTTGGATCAGAAACAGCATAATCTCCACGAATCCAAATTACAAGTTCAGGACCTATAAAAGGAATTCCTCCAAAAAGATTAGTAATAACTTGTGCAGCCCAATAACTCATCTGCCCCCAAGGAAGCATATAGCCACTGAAAGCTTCAGCTGAAAACACAACAAAAAGAAGCATACCACTTACCCAAATCATTTCTCTACCGCGTTTATAAGAACCATAATAAATTCCAGTAAACATATGAATATAAATGATTAAAAAGATTACAGAAGCAGCTACACCATGCATATGACGCCATAACCAACCATAATCAACCTCTTGCATAATTGTTTTATTTACGCTATCAAAAGCAAGAGCAGTATCAGGTTTATAATACATTACAAGTAAAAGACCTGTTACAAAAAGTACTGCAAAAAGTGTTGTTAAAATAACACCCATTGCCCAAAGAAAATTAATTTGTTTAGGAATCCAGTATTTTACCATTAAAACATCAAATAATTTATGGACAGCTAATCTTTGATCAAGCCAATCTATTAAGCCATTTGCTTTTCTAATGTGTGCCATAATTAAGCCTCCTTGGTCATTTTTTTATATTCTGGTCCCTCTTCACCTAAAACAAGTTTAGTGCCTTCAATTTTAAAAGGAGGGATATCAAGAGGTCTTGGAGGAGGCCCAAAAATATTTTTTCCACTCGTATCAAATTCCCCACCATGGCAAGCACATTTAAAAATTTGCTCACTTGGATGATACGCAGGAATACAGCCCAAATGCGTGCATAATCCTATAACAACAGTATATGCTGCATTATCAACTACAACATCGCGTTTTGGATCTTTTGCCATACTAGCATCTTTTTTTAAAATAAAAATAGGTTTTTTTCTCCATTCTATCGTTCTAAGCTCTCCAGCTTGCATTCCAGATAAATCTACTGTAGTAAAACCTGCAGCTTTAACACTTGGAAGCGGATCCCAAGTTTTTTTCATCGCAACAAGCGAAAAAACACCACCTACAGCAGCTACTGTTCCAAATGCAACTCCCATAAAGCTTCTTCTGCTTTCAGATGTAGCCATAACTCGTCCTTTCATTTTTTATTTAAACAAACCATTAGTTTATCTAAAATAAAATAAATTTTTTCTTTGCTTATTAATCTCTTGTTTACTTATTTTAAAATAAGTCCTAAAAAAGAGAAAAAAAGAACAATTAATGTAATAAAAAAGCTAAATTTGCAATATTGAAGAAAAGAAATTCTAATACCTCTTTTTGCTATAAGCTCTAACCAAAATAAAGTTGCCAAAGAACCTATAGGAGTAAGCTTTGAGCCGATATTAACCCCTAAAAGATGTGCATATATCATATCTTTTGAAAAATCTTTTAATGCTAAATCTCCAATTAAAGTCATGGGTAAATTATTAAAAATAGAAGATAATAAAGCTGAAACAAAGCCTGTTCCCATAATAGAATTAATTCTATTATGTTCAAAATTTTGATATAAATTGGATAAAATTTCACCCACTCCACATTTATGCAAAGCAAAGACAACTATATAAAGTCCAAAACTAAAAATAAAAATACCCCAAGGTGCATGTTTAACTACACTCAATGCTTCTCTTTTTTTAATCTTATAAGCTATAAACCAAAGAAATAAAGACTCACATAAAGCAATCAAACTTTTATCCCAGTGATATATTTGAGCAATGAAAAAACTAAACACAAATAAAATCAAATAACAAATACAAAAAAGAAAAAAAGGAGTAGAAATTTTTACTTCTTGAGATATTTTTATTTCAAGATCGCGTGGCAAAGATCTTAAAAAAATAAAACAAACAACAAAAAGTGTTGATAATAAAACAAATAGACTTGGCAAAAACATACTTTTTGTAAATTCCAAAAAATCAAGATTAAAATAATTAGCTGTAATTAAATTAGTTAAATTAGAAATAACCAAAGTATTAGAGCTAGCATCACACAAAAAAGAAACACTTAATAAAAAAGTATTTACAATCATACTTTCATTTAAATTCTTAAAAGTGCTAAAAATCGCAATAACAATAGGAGTGATAATCAAAATAGCACCATCATTTCCTAAAAAAGCAGTGAGAAAAAATACAAAAATAAGCAAGAAAAACATTAATTTTTTAGTCGCAATTTTTTCATTTTTATTTTTAGAATAAGCTAAAATTTTTATAGCTATAAAATCAAAAAAACCTAAAATTTCTAAAACAAAAGAAAGTATCATAAGCGCTAAAAGAGTTAAAGAGCTTCCCCAAACAAGATCAAAAATAAAAATAATATCTTGCCAATTTACAAGTTTAAAAATATAAACAAAAAAAGCTCCAATTAAAGAAATTATCCATAAAGATAAATTCCAAGGTCTTAAAAAAATAAAAACTAAAGTAATTAAAAAAAATAAAATCGCAAGAAACATTAATTTTGTTTCTTTTGAATTTTTATATAAATTTGTAAAATATCCAAAGCTGCTGGCGTAATACCACTAATCTGACTGGCAGCAAATAAAGTTAAAGGCTTATTGAGCTCAAGTTTTTCAATTACTTCGTTACTCAAACCGCTCACATCTCTAAAATTAAAATCTTTAGGTATACGCATATCGATTAAATTTTTCATTTTTTCAACTTGTGCTTTTTGCATGATAATATAATGATAATATTTAGCTTCATTTAAGATTTCTCCTAAAGAATATTCATCCATGGCTTCAAAAATAGGATCTAGTTTCTTTAATTTTTCTATATTAAAACTAGACCGTGCAACTATTTTTTGTAAATTAACAATAGAACTGATCTTTTCTTCTCCTAAAGAAATTAAAAATTCATTATTTTGATTATTAGGAGTCAATTCTTTTTCTAAAAGAAAATTTAATCCTTTATCTAAATTTTGTTTAATATTTTCAATAAATTTATAATCTTCATCTTTTAAAAGTCCAAATTCTTTACCATATTTTCCAAGTCTAATGATAGCATTTTCTTCTCTTAAAAGTAGTCTAAATTCAGCTCTTGAGGTAAACATTCTATAAGGTTCTTTTGTCCCTTTTATCACCAAATCATCAATTAAAACTCCTATATAAGCTTCATCTCGTCTTAAAATAAATGGTTCTTTTTCATCAATAGCCAATACTGCATTCACTCCAGCCATAAAGCCTTGTGCTGCAGCTTCTTCATAGCCGGTTGTTCCATTAATTTGTCCAGCACAATAAAGATTTTTAATCTTTTTGGTTTCTAAAGTATGATAGAGTTCCGTTGGATCGATATAATCATACTCAATTGCATAACCAAAACGTGTAATTTTAGCTTTTTCAAATCCTTTTATCGAAGAAAGCATTTCTTGTTGAACTTCATAAGGCAAAGAAGTAGAAAATCCGTTAATATAATATTCAGTAGCATCAATTGTTTGAGGTTCTATAAAAAGATGATGACTTTCTTTATCTGTAAAACGATTAATTTTATCTTCTATTGAAGGACAATACCTTGGACCAATTCCCTCAATTTGCCCTGTAAAAAGTGGGGCGCGATAAAAATTATTTTTAATAATTTCATGAGTTTTTAAATTTGTCCTTGCTATATAACATGGCAATTGAATTGGATTAAAGTCTCTGGTTTTAAAACTAAAAGCCTTAGGATTTTTATCTCCATATTGAATTTCAAGAACATTAAAATCAATAGTTTTTGCATCCACTCTAGGACAAGTTCCGGTTTTTAAACGCCCTATTTTTAAACCGCTATAAGATAAATTTTTTCCTAATTTTATAGAAGAAAGCTCTCCAACTCTTCCTGCTTCCAGTTTATTTTCTCCTATATGAATAAGTCCATTTAAAAAAGTTCCTGTTGTTAGGATAATTTTTTGAGCTTTATATTCATTATTTAAATTAGTTTTTACTCCAATAACTCTATCTTTTTCAAATATCAGCTCACAAACTTGTTCTTGTGAAATTTCTAAATTTTCAAGCTTTAAAAGTTTATTACGTGCAACAATACGATATTTATCCATATCAATTTGTGCTCTACTTCCTCTTACTGCTACACCCTTGCTTTCATTTAAAATACGAAATTGTATACCTGCAATATCTGTAATTTCACCCATTAAGCCACCCATGGCATCAAGTTCTTTAACCAGATGTCCTTTAGCAAGTCCTCCAATAGCAGGATTACAGCTTGCTGCACCAATTTGTTCTATAAGAGTTGTTAAAAGTAAGGTTTTTTTGCCCATTTTAGCAGCGACAGCACTTGCCTCAATACCGGCATGTCCACCACCTATGACGATAATATCGAACATATTTTTTCCTAAAATCAATGAAGTTTTTTAACGAGTAGAGATTATATAACATCAAGACTTAAAACAAAGATTGTTTTAAGTCTATAAAAATTTATTTACTCTCTTGAAGAGAGAATATCAATTCATTATAGCTTTTGCCCATACTTTTGCAGAAATCTTTCAACATTTCTACGCCTTTATGGATGCTTTGTTTTTCAGCTCTTAATAAATTATTATAAAGATCTTCTATAGTCTCCAATGCTTTACGATTTGGCATACGTCTGACTGAATAATATCCAATAATATTATTCCTAGTATCTAAAGAAGGTGTTACATTAGCAAAGACCCAATAATAATCATTATTTTTAGTTCTATTTTTTACATAAGCAAAAATTTCTTTACCTTCTTTCATATAGTCCCATAAAAATTTGAAAACAGTTTTTGGCATATCTTGATGTCTTACTATATTATGAGGTTGATATAATACCTCTTTCATAGTATAATTAGCATATTTTAAAAAATCATCATTTGCATAAACTATTAAGCCTTTTAAATCTGTTTTTGAAGTTATCAAACTTTCTTTTTGCAAAAAAATTTCTTTTGACATTTAAACTTCCTTAAATCTTTAATTTATTTAGAATTTCAGTACTTCTATGTTCTAAAACTTTTATATCATTAACAATAGCATCATATACTTTTTGATCAATATAACTTGTTTTTGATTCTTCTATTGCTTTTTTAGCATTATTTTTAATTAATTGTTTTGCAGAATTTAATTCTTCATCAGATACAAAATAATTAATAATATTTTTTATTCTATCATCCAAGCACAAATTTGAAATTGGATCTACACTAGATAGATCAAAATCTTGAGCTCCATTAAGATTTAAATATATATTTGATTTATATAAAATATGATCAAGTTTTATAACTGATAATGCCATTCTATTAGCCAACTCTGAAAAATCTTTACCTAGAGTAGAACTATTTTCTTCTAAACCTCTAAAAGCTTGAGAAAACTTTTGAATTCTTTCTTCTGATTGACTTACAATATCAAAAACTTGCTCGCTACCATTTTGAATATTGATAAAATCTTGTTGCATAGTTTGAATTGCTATAGAAATTTCACTCGTAGATCTTTGAGTTCTTTCAGCTAGTTTTCTTACTTCATCAGCAACTACTGCAAATCCTCTACCATGCTCTCCTGCACGTGCAGCTTCTATGGCAGCATTAAGCGCAAGTAAATTTGTTTGATCAGCAATATCTCTAATAACCTCAACCACGGAAGTAATATTTTGAGAATTAGCAACAAAAGTTTGAACTGTTTCTTTGCTTGAATTAACCACTTCCATTAAAGAAGTCATAGCGCTTTGTAAAGAATCAACTTCACTGCCATTTTCTGTTGCAGTATGAGTGATTGAATCAACTATATCATGAACATTTTTCATAACATCAATATCTTTATTTAAAGAGATTGAAATTTGTGACATATCTCTATTTTGATTTCCAAGACTAAGATCCATCAATGCTCTTGATAATGCATTTTTAAATACAGATTTCGAAGTATTTTCTACATTAGCTAAAGCTTTATTAATAAATTCAATATTGTGAGCAAAAATACCTTTAAGACCTTCAGGTAAAGCTTTGCGATAAAATTCTCCTTTTTGAGAACAAGCTATTGAGGTGTTAATCTCTCTTAAATAAGCTTCGAGATTATCTAAAGTATTGTTAAGATTATCTGAAATTTCTGCAAATTTTTGACTTTTGGTTTTCACATAAACAACTCTATTTTCAAAATTTCCTTCTTTTAATTCCTTGCAAAGATCATATAGCTTATCTATCATTATTTGTTCGTCTTTATAATACATAAAAAGAAAAATCATAAGCACAATAGCAAGTAATACAATCACTGCTCCAACATAAGCATGAACGAAAATCGTTCCAAAGATACTCAAAATACCTAGAAAAATAGCCAAAGATAATCCATTTTTCATTGAATTGGGTCTCCCTTTCTTACAATAATATTTAATTTTACGATTTTAAATCAAAAAAAAGATAGAATTAACCCTTGCAAAATAAGTTACAAAGATCGAACACAATTTTACAATTATTAATATTAATTTGTCTTTAAATCTTCATACTGCAAATTAAAAATAAGCTCATTATAGCTTATTTTATAAGAATTAATTATGTCTGTTAAAGCTTTAACTCCTGCTTGAATTCCGCTTTTTTGTTCTTTTTCTCTTAAAATTTTATAGATTTCTTCTATCATGGGTAAAACTTTACGATTTGGAGCCCTACGAACCGAATAATAATTGATAATATTACCATGTATACCATAAGAAGGAGTTACATTAGCAAAAACCCAGTAATATCTTCTATCTTTAGCTTTATTTTTAACAAAGGCAAAAATTTCATCCCCTCTTTGTATATAATCCCATAAACATTTAAATACCGTTCTTGGCATATCTTCATGTCGTATAATATTATGAGGTTGATTTAATAACTCATCAATTGTATATCCTGCATATTTAGCAAAATCATTATTTGCATAAATAATACTCCCCCTAAGATCTGTTTTTGAAGTAATTAAAGCATTATTATCTACTATTATTTCTTCCATGATCCTAAAACTCTTTCTAAACTTAATACTTTAAAAAATAATATATTAGATTTAACTAAGCCTCTAAAGTATTTTATAATAATTTATATTTTATAAAAGCTTGATGCTAACATAAATATATTTAATTTCTTATAAAATGAGAAATTATGTAACATTGCAACTCAAATGATTTTTTATTGAAATTAAGTATTAAAATATTTAATTTCAATTTTATTCTTTGTTTGTTAAGATGTTACCAGTTGAAATAAAATTAAGGAGCTGTTTTGGAAACTTTAAGTCAAACTTTTGCAGAGATAAAACCTCCATTATATAAAAGAATCTTAAAAAGTTTAGGTTTTTGGGTGATTATAGGAATAATTGCTGGTGTTACACTTGGATACATTGATAAAGAATGGGCTATTGCAAGTAAGCTAGGTGTAGAATATTTTATTAAATCTTTAAAAGTTTTAATTGGACCTATTATATTTGTAACTTTAGTTTTAGGGATTATTAGTCTTGAAAGTTTAAAAAAGGTTGGAAGTATAGGAGCTAAAGCTGTAATATATTTTGAAGTTGTAAGCACCTTGGCTTTAGTTATAGGTATTTTCATGGCTAATATAATGCAACCAGGACATGGGATGAATCTCAGCCCTGATCAATTAGATTCTAAAAGTGTGCAAAAATATATTTCACAAACAACAGAAATTAGTGCTAGCTCAGAAATCATGCATATTTTAAAAGATGCTATACCAACTGATATTATTACTCCTTTTACAGAAGGAAAAACTATACAAGTTTTAGTTATTGCTATCGTTACAGCTTTAATTATTTCTTTAATGAGAACAGAAGATAAGCAAGCTATTCAAAGAGTTTTAGAAGTTCTTCAAAATTTTGTTTTTAAAATTTTACAAATTATAATGTATTTTAGTCCTATTGCTGCTTTTTCAGCTATGGCTGTTTTAATTGCACAATATGGCATTGGCTCTTTGATTAATCTTGCTTATTTGCTCTTAGTTATGTTAATTTCTTGCCTAGTTTTTATATTTGGTATTTTAGGAATTATTTGCTATTTTGCTAAGGTAAATATATTTAAATTTATGAGGTTTATAGCTCGTGAAGTTTTAATCGTCTTTGCGACAAGTTCAAGCGAATCAGCACTTGCTCCTTTGATGAGAAAATTAGAAAAAGCTGGTCTTTCTAAAGCCACTGTTGGACTTGTTTTGCCAACAGGCTATAGTTTTAATCTTGATTGTACCAATATATATTTAGCTATGAGTTTGATTTTTTTAGCACAAGCTTTTAATGTCAATCTAAGTTTAGCACATGAAATTAGTATTTTAATTGTTCTTATGATAGCCTCAAAAGGTGCTGTAGGAGTTACAGGATCGGGATTTATAGTTTTAGGTAGCACCCTAGCTGCTTTAGGAAATATGGAAATTTCAGAAGCAAATGCTACTTTAGCAGAAGTTCTACCAGTTGCAGCTATAGGAATACTTTTAGGTGTTGATAAATTTATGTCAGAAATGAGGGCTGTAGGAAATCTTTGCGGAAATAGTGTTGCAGCTTTAATTGTTTCTATTTGGGATAAACAAATTGATTGGGAAAAATTCCGTTATGCTATGGACAATCCAGAAAAATTTCATAATGCAGGGATGAATTAATAAATTCTCTCCAAGAAATCATAGCGATTGATTTCTTGGAAAATATTACCTTGCTTATGAAGTTGTTTTAAAAAATTTTTATCAAAACTAAAATTAAATCCAATTTGAACCGTAATATCATTTTCATTTGAATTAGTATTAAAAATACGACGAGATAAATTTAAATTTAATGCACTATAAGGAGAATAGATTAATTGATAGTTAGTTTTTTCTTCATCCTTAATTACATCAAATGTGAATTTATTGTAAGCAGAATCAATAAAACTAATCCCCAATTGAAAGCTTTTATCTATATCATTTAAAATATAATAATTACTATAAGCTTTAATAAAATCACCATAACCAAATTCTGTCCCAAAACTTTTAGCATCTTTTTGCTCTTCTTGTTTATCTACAAATCCATTAAAACCAAATAAAAAATTATCTTTTTTATAGCGATTGATTAAACCACTAGAATAATTATATCCATCTTGAGCAATAAAAAGTTCTTTTTGAAATAATAAAGAATCATTTTCCCCTTCATAAATTGAACTCAAATTTTTAACACGAATATTTTCATTTTGAAAATCTAAAACACCATCTGTTGTATCTATACCATTTTTATTTTCTAAAGTACTAGATAATAGACTATTTAAAGCATTTTGAAAATCTATATTTGTTTCTTCTATTTTAGGAGCTTTTTTAATTGATTGAAAATCAAATTTATGCCATGAACAATTTGTTTCATTTGCATTGAGTAAAGAAAATAAGAGAAATACATAAAAAATATTTTTCATTAAAATTAGCTTTCCCTATGATTACAATCTAAATTAAGTATTATAAAAAAATAAAATAAATATCATATCAACCTAAAAACAAAATATTTCAATTTCAGGATTATAAAGATATAATTAAAAAATAAACTTAAAAAATTAAAAAAGGGTTTTTATGCAAAAAGATAATATTATAGCTTTTGTTATATTTATCATAAGCGTTGCAGCTTTTATTATTTGGGGATTTAACTATATATCTCAACACCAATTAATACTTTTTATACTTGCCTCAATTTTTGGTATATTTATGGCTTTTAATATTGGCGGCAATGATGTTGCCAACTCTTTTGGGACAAGCGTTGGAGCTAAAACAGTTACTATCAAACAAGCTCTTCTTATTGCTGCAGTTTTTGAATTAAGCGGAGCTATTTTTGCAGGTGCTGAAGTTACTCAAACTATACGTAGCGGAATTGTAATTTTTCCTAAAGAATTTAATCCTATGCTTTTTGTTTCCATTATGCTAGCTGCCCTTCTTAGCTCTGGACTTTGGATCTTTATAGCTACTAAAAAAGGTCTGCCAGTATCAACCACACATAGTATAGTAGGTGGAATTGTTGGTGCAAGTATTATGATGGGACTTTTAAAATTTGATGGCCCTCAAACTCTTTCTATGGTTAAATGGAGCGAAATTATAAAAATTGTTATATCTTGGGTTGCTTCTCCTTTACTCGGAGGATTGGTTGCTTATTTAATCTATGCTTATATTGATAAAAAAATACTTAAACCTTCCGAAAAATTAAGCGAAGATTTAAAAATTATAAAAAAAGAAAAAAAGAAATTTAAAGAAAATTATTTTTTAAATCTTAAAAATAAATCAACTGAAGAACAAATCAAAGAACTCTCAGCAATTGCTTTAGACGATGAAGAGCAAGAAAATAATTTTTATAAAAATAAAATTAAAGAATTTAAAGAAAGAGAAAAGAATATAGATATATATTCTATCTTAAAAACTCATATGCCTATAGTTGCATGCATTAGTGCAGCGATCATTTCAGCAATGTTTTTATTTAAAGGCTTAAATAATGTAAGCACTTTAGATATTTTACAAAATTTTTGGATTATAGGAATTTTGGGAATAATTAGCTATGTTATAACATTTGCTATTGTAAAAATTGTCAAAAAAAATGAGTTAAATAAAACAACTGATAGACTTTTTTCATGGTTTCAAATTTTTACTGCCTCAAGTTTTGCTTTTTCTCATGGAGCCAATGATATAGCTAATGCTATCGGACCTTTTGCAGCTATTTTGGATGTTCTTAAAAATGCAACCATTAATGCCAAATCACCCGTACCTTTCGCTGCAATGGCAATGTTTGGAGTTGCCTTAGTTGCTGGACTTTGGTTTTTAGGAAAAGAAGTAATCGCTACAGTAGGATCAAAATTAGCCACTATTAAACCAACAACCGGTTTTAGTGCAGAACTTGGAGCTAGTATCGTTATACTTTTAGCTACTCAATTTGGAATTCCTGTAAGCTCTACTCATATTTTAATTGGCGCAATTTTAGGCATTGGTGTATATAATAAAAATGCAAATTGGAATTTAATGAAACCAATAGGCTTAGCATGGATCATCACCTTACCTGCTGCAGGAATTATGGCGGCAATTATATTCTTAGGATTTAAATTTATTTTAGCAATTTAATAAATTGCTAAAATAAAAAAATAATTTATTAATTAAAATTTAAAACTAATATTTTATTAAAGTATTCTACCTTTAATCATATGCATTTTAACTTTTCCAAATAATTTATCCTTTTTATAAAGGGAACTTTTTGGAGTAGAAATTTCTTCTTGCTCATCAATAAATATTAAATTAGCATCTTTTCCTATTTCTATAACTCCAGCATTTAAACCTAAAAATTCATTAGGATTTTTACTAGTAAAATTGCAAAGTTCTTTCCAAGTTAAAAAACCATTTTTAATGAAAAAGGTATAACAAAGGCTTGCAAAATCACATATTCCATCGATCCCAAAAGCCGCTTCATCAAAAACTAATTCTTTTAAAAAAGAAGATTTAGGACTGTGCATAGAAGTTAAAAATTGAATTTTTCCTTCTTTTAAAAAATTTCTCAAAGATTCCTTATCATGAATGCTTCTTAAAGGAGGATTTAATTTAGCTGCTGTATTAAAATTTTCACAAGCGCTATCATCTTTAATCAAATGATGAATGCTAACTAATTTAAGATCGTTTTTATCTAAAATTTCAATAGATCTTTTAAGACTCAATAAATCAAAAACAATCTTAACCCCATAAAATTTAGCAATTTCCTTCATTTTTGCAACTTCGCTTGTTTCAGCAACCGAACTCATTCCAATAAGACCTAAATTAAAGCTAGTTTCACAATCATTCATCATTCCTCTATCATCAAAATCACTATCATTACAGTGAACAAAAACGAAACTATCTTTCATTAAAGCATATTGCATAGCTACACGCAAAATATTTGCATTACTAGAACTTTTAAGTTCTAAAGTATGAGCCCCTTTATTTAAAAGTGTAGCTAAATTTTTAATTTTTCCTTGAGAATTTAAAACGCGTACACTTGAAAAAAAAATTATTTTTCTAGAATTTAAATTTTGTAAAAAAAGAGAAAAAGTTTCTTCATCAAAATCCATACAATCACGCAAAACAACAGCGCTAAAACCATTATCTATGCATTCTTGTTCCAAAGATGATAAATACTCCAAAGAAAACTTATCATCTTTTAAACTAACACCTAAATCAACAAAAGAAGGCAATAAAGTCATTCCTTTAGCATCTAAAATCTCATCATCTTCTAAATGAGTATCTATTTTTACTATTTTTCCATTTTGAATTAAAATATCTTGTAAATCTTGACCATAAATTCTAGCATTTTTAATAAGCATTTTAACTCCTATTTTTTAGCTTTTAATAATTCTTGCACTGCTTTTTTTACATCTTTACCTTGTAAAATTTGCACAACTTCGCGTACTATAGGTGTATAAATTTGATTTTTTAAAGCTATTTTTTCTATAGCATAAGCTGTTTTAACTCCTTCTGCAACTTCTCCTAGATCTTTTAAAATATCATCTAATTTTTGATTTTTAGCAAGTGCTAAACCTACACGATAATTTCTAGAAAGCTGACTTGAAGCAGTTAAAAATAAATCTCCCGCTCCGCTAAGTCCTAAAAAAGTTTCTTCTTTGGCTCCAAAAAAATTTCCAAAGCGGTGCATTTCTATAAGTCCTCTTGAAATAAGAGATGCTCTTGCATTATGACCCAAATTTAAACCATCGCTTACTCCGCTAGCAATAGCCAAAACGTTTTTATAAGCTCCACAAATTTCTGAACCTCTTACATCATCACCTATATATGTTTTTATAAAATCAGGAAAAAAAGTTGTAAATTCTTCACAAATTTCAAGATTAAAACCACTAACAACCAAAGCACAAGGTAATTTTTTCTCAACTTCTGCTGCAAAAGAAGGACCGCTTAAAACACATACTTGATCATGATTTACAAATTCTAAAAAAATTTCATCTAAAAATTTACAAGTTGAAGTTTCTATGCCTTTGGAGGCAATTAAAATTTTTTGACCTTGATTTTTAAAATGCTCTTTAAGCCACTTATGAATTCCTTGAGAACTTAAAGCAAAGACAAGATAATCACATTTTAAAGCAGTATCCAAATCAACAAAATGCATTAAATTGCGTTCAGAGCGAGAAGTAATTAAACAAGTATTTTTTACATTAAAAGCATGATATAAAGCACTGCCCCATTTTCCCGCTCCAATGACTGCAATTTTGCTCATTAATCTAACTTTGATTTTAAAATTTCATTTACTTTTGAAGGATTAAAAGCTCCTTTACCTTCTTTCATTACTTGGCCTACAAAAAATCCAAAAAGCTTATCTTTACCACTTTTATATTCTGTAACTTTATCATCATTTTCTTTTAAAATTTTCTCAATCACTGCTTCAATTGCCGAATCATCGCTTACCTGCTTTAAGCCCAATTTATCAATAGCTTCATCAATATTTATTTGAGTATTTTCAAATACATAAGCTAAAACTTCTTTGCCTGCTTTAGCACTAATAACACCTTCTTCTATTCGTTTTATTAATACTCCAAGTTTTTGTGCATCTACTGGAGAATTTTCTATAGTTAATTCTCCTTTTAAAAGCCCCATTAATTCTGTATTTAGCCAATTAACACAAAATTTAGGATTTAATTTTTGAGCAATTAAATTTTCAAAAAAGCGACTCATTTCAAGCGAACTAATAAGCACTTCTGCATCACTTTCCTTGATGCCTAATTCCTGAATATAACGTTTTTTCTTATCATCGGGCAATTCAGGAATTTCAAGTTCCAAAAATTCATCTTTAAGTAAAACTGGTAAAAGATCAGGATCAGGAAAATAACGATATTCAGCAGCTTCTTCTTTTCCTCTCATTGAACGAGTAGTTAAACTATTTGTATCAAAAAGTCTTGTTTCTTGCACAACTTCTTTTTCATAAGTTCCATCTTCCCAAGCTTCACTTTGACGCTTTACTTCATAGTCAATTGCCTTTTGTATAAAACGAAAAGAATTAAGATTTTTAATTTCAACTCTTGTATAAAGTTTAGTATCTCCTTTAGGGCGAATACTTACATTTGCATCACATCTAAAACTTCCTTCTTGCATATTTGCATCTGAAATATCTAAAAAACGTATAATAGAATGAAGTTTTTTAAGATAAGCAACTGCTTCATCACTACTTCTTAACTCAGGTTCACTTACAATTTCAAGCAAAGGAGTTCCAGCGCGGTTTAAATCTACTTTAGAAAAATTACTTTCATGGATATTTTTTCCTGCATCTTCTTCTAAATGTGCCCT
This sequence comes from Campylobacter sp. RM10537, assembly GCF_022369435.1. Taxonomy (NCBI): domain Bacteria; kingdom Pseudomonadati; phylum Campylobacterota; class Epsilonproteobacteria; order Campylobacterales; family Campylobacteraceae; genus Campylobacter; species Campylobacter molothri. The sequence continues at coordinate 904,388 of NZ_CP059597.1, forward strand.
AGTAATACCTATACGTTTATTTTCGCCATTTATATTGATGAAAAGTTCCCCGTTTTCAACTATAGGAATATCAAATTGAGAGATTTGATAAGCCTTAGGTAAATCCGGATAAAAATAATTTTTACGATTAAAAACACTCTTTTTATTAATAGTAGCATTTACAGCTTTTCCGAAAAAAATCGCTTTTTTAACTGCTTCTTCATTTAAAACAGGTAAAGCACCTGGCAAAGCTAAACAAGTAGGACAAACATTGGTGTTAGGAGTTTCTCCAAAAGAAGTTGCACAAGAACAAAAAATTTTCGTCTTAGTATTAAGTTGGGTATGAACTTCAAGTCCTATAACTACTTCAAACATTAAATTTCCTCGATACTTAAATTGTCTTTAGCATTATTTTAACATTATTTTCTTTCAAAATGACTTTAAAAAATAAAAAGTAATTATTAATTATTAAAAAAATTAATGAGAAATATTATTTAACTTATTTTTAAGTTGATAGTTTTCTATCAGTAAAATAAAAATTAAAGTTAAAAGAAAACCTGGAGTCAATCCTAAACACAAATATATATAAGAATTAAATTTAAAAAACATCAAAAGTGCACCAAAAAGCATTAAAGCCAAAGATGCACCTTTGAAAAATTCCAAAATATAAATCAATGACCTTCCTCTATCTTAACAGCACCTGCTAGATATACATAAGTTAAAATCATAAAAATAAAAGCTTGCAAAAAAGCCATAAAAGTTAAAAGTACGTAAGCAGGAAGTGGCGCTACATAAGGGACAAGAGCCAAAATAACCATTAAAAATAAATCATCTCCTTTAATATTGCCAAAAAGACGAAACGATAAAGAAATAACGCGAGAAAAATGAGAAACAATTTCAATTGGAAACATTAAAGGTGCTAAAAATTTAATAGGTCCCATAAAATGAGAAAAATATCTCACCACGCCTTGGGTTCTTATTCCTTCAAAATGATAATAAACAAAGACAATAATTGCCAAAGATAAAGTTAAATTTAAACTTGCTGTTGGAGAGTGAAAACCAGGAATAATACCTATAACATTGCTAAAAAATATAATAATACCTAAAGTAGCTACCAAAGGAAGATATTTTCTAGCATTTTTTTCATCTCCTAAGGTATCACGCCCCATGGAAAGAACACCCTCTAAAAAAGCTTCGCCTAAATTTTGCAAACCACGAGGTATAAATTGCATAGAACTTGTAACTTTATAAGCAATAATTACCGCGATAAAAGCCACTAAGCCCAAATGAAAAAAATAAGAAAAAGTATGACTTGAATCAAATAAAGAACTGAATAAAAATAAATCTTTCATAATTTCCTCAGAATTTTTTATAAAAGCTTATTCTAGCACTGCCTTGCTTATAATTTAATGAAAATATTTTTTTATTTAATCATCAAAATTAAACTTTAAAATATTTTAAAGCTTTTTGAAATTTTTGAATATCATGAGCTTTGTTGTCTTTTTTTATTATAATTAAATTTATAGCCTCTTGCAATAGAGCCTGAATTTGATTTAAGGTAAGATTTATATTTTTTCTAAGCTCGTCATCATTTTTAGATTCTTGGGCTATATTGACCGCAAAGTCTTTTAGATTTAAATCATCCAAAAGACTATCTAAATTTTCTATATTTTCTTGTATTAAAGCGAGTTTAAAATCATCAAGCCATTTCTTCATTACTATGCACATCTCTCCAAGCTTCCAATAAACCCTTAGTTACATTAATAACCTCATCAATTCTTGCTTCATTATTTTCTAAATTTGCCAAAGATAGAAGTTGAATTTCTCTAGTATAAAGGCCACTTAAATAATGTGCCACTTCTCCACCTTTTTCATAATCTAAAGTATTGATTAATTCTATAAAAATAGCTGTAGTTCTTTTAACAAAATAAACTCTTTGCTCTATATCTTCATTTCTAATAGCTACTTTAGCTCTAGCACAAAAACGCAAAATGCCCTCATAGAGCATTTCGATCAATTTTTGAGAAGATTCTATCCCTACTTGATTTTGGGAATAAGCATTATAAGCCAAACTATTTTGCATCGATATTTTCCTTAATTATTTGAATTATTTGCAGCATTAATCATATTTGTAACTGTGGTCAACTGCTGATTAAGTTTATTTAAAATACTTTCATATTGTAACCACTGATTTGCCATTGTATCATATCTTGCATCGATCATATCTTGAGCTGATTTTTTTGATTCATTTAAAGATTTAGTATCATTAGTTAAACTCTCATCATATTTAGTTAATGAACCATTTGTTCCTGTCATCCCTTGAAGTGTTGATTTAAGTTGAGCAAAGATACCTTTACCTTCTATAGGTTTTGCAGCTATAGTGGTTTCGCTTAAACCAAATAATTTTAATTTTTCAGCATCTCCTTTAATCGAAAAATCAGAACTTCCATCGCCACTAAATTTAAGTTTAAAACCTTTTTCGTTATTTTTATTATATTCTTCAACTTTAACCTTTAAACCATCTATACCAAGACTATTGATATGAGTAGCCAAATTTTTAAGCATTTCTTCTTCGGTTGAGCCAGTAAGTACAAAATTTTCACCACTAGTAGTCTTTGATATATCATAGGTTTGACCATTATAAACTATCTTAAAGTCACCTGGTTTAAATTCGATCCCTTTATGTTTGTCATCTTCGCTTCTTGTTTTAACACTATCACCAGTTTCTTCTTTAGGAGTTAAATAATCTTTTAAACTATTTTCTTTAATCAAGTCTCCAGTATGAGAAATATCTTGATATTGAGTGATACCTGCAAAAAAACTTTCTGCAAAATCAGGATTTTCTTTTACCTTGCTTTCAAATTTAGAAGAATCAAAACTTAAAGTCCCAGCATCATTTAAAGTTAAACCAAAATCTTGCATAGAAAGCATAACTGTAGCATTAACTTTGTTGCCATTATCATCGATTACAGTTCCACTAACCGATTGAGAATCAAACAAAGCAGAAAGTATGCTAGAGCGTATAGAATTTACTTCAGTTACACCTTGTAAAGTTCCTTTGGTTCCTGTTTCAGAATTATAATCAGTAGCGGCATTAAGATTGGTTACTAAGTCATTATAAGCATCTACTAATTCTTGCATAGCCTTGGTTACAGCTTCATTATCTTGCTGAACATCAAAATCAATTTCTCCAGTTTTATTTAAGGTTAAAGTAAGTCCAACGCCAAGATCTGTCACAGTATTGCTTTGGCGTATCATCTTAACCCCATCAAGTGTAAATTCAGCATTTTGAGCTTTTTGTATATGTAAAGGATTTTCTTCATTATCTTTTATTCCATAACCTTTAAAAGTTTCTGAATCAAGAGTAAGAATATAATCACCATCGACACTTCCTTCTCTTCCTGCAGTATCTGATAAAGGTTTATCTAATTCCCAACCAAGATTTGAAAAAAGCTTTGAAGCATTTTTATCAACTACATATCTTCCTTTATCATCTTTATATCCATCAAAAAACCCAATAGCATTATCTTCTCCGGTTTCCTTACTGGTTAAAGTTAAGCGATAAGGAGCATCTTTTTCACCTGTATTTACAATCTTTGCAACGATCTCACCACCTGTAGCCTCATTAATTTTATCAGCTAAATCTCTATAGGTTGTGTTTTTATCATAGGTAACAGTATATTGCTTTCCATTTTGAATAAGTGTAAAAGAAGCACTTCCTTCTAAACTAGAATCAACATAACCACCATCATTTGCCAAACCTTTGCTTTGATAAACATCTTTTTGAGCAAGTTGCTTAACATTTATTTTCATGCTTTGTAAAGATACCCCGCTGCTAGCTGTTAGGCTTGCTGGAGGATTAGTGGTAACACTAGCACTTACTTTTCTTTTTGCAAAAGCTGTTGCATCTGCTAAAGAAGAAACTGCTGTTTGAAATGTAAGTAATTTTGTTTTTATTTCAGTTAAATCTTTTTGTTTAGTTGAATTTTCTTCTATTTTTTTTGTATAAGGATCTACTCTAGCTTTTTCTTCTGCTTGTTTTAATTTATCTAAAGTATCTTGAGTTAAAACTCCAGATCCAAAACCCAAACTTGATAAACTACCAAATGCCATTTTTAACTCTCCTTATCAAAAATCATACCGATTACATCTTTAAAATATTCTGCCAATCTCATAGCCTCTTCACTAGGAATTTTACGAATCTCTCTTCCTGTGCTTTTTTCAGTTACGCTAATGTACATTGAACCTGTTTTATCGCTATATCCAAAACGAACATTCGTATCTAAAGAATCCATTTGTTCGTTTAATTTTTTCGTAATATCTGCTAATTTAGCATCCAAATTTTGCTGATTATCATCGCCTCCTTGGCTTTGTTTTTCAGCGTGAATATCTGAACTAGCTTTTTGCACCTTATCTGCTCTTTGACTCATATTAGTCAAAACCATATCCATTTTTTCATTTGCCTTCGAAATTTCCATTTTAAAATCCTTTTTAAAATTTCCTCTATTGCTAGTTAAACTCTACATCGGCAAAAAAATAATTTTATGAATACTTTTTTAATAAAAATTTTAAAATTTTTATATATTTTGATATAAGCAAAAAGCGTGCCAAAATAAAAAATTATTTTTATCTAACCCATAATTTCAAATTTTTTAAATAATTCAGGATCATTGTCTAAAATATTACGCAAAATTAGATCTTTTATAACATTTTCGTTACAATCGGTTTGCTTAGGCCAAGCTCTTATATAATCCTCAGTTTCATCTTTAGCACTTGCATCAATAGCCAATCTATCTTCTTGTATGAATAAATCTCTTTTTGCATCAATATTATTTACAACACGCCAAACAAGCATATATGGATTTTCTAATTTATTGTTTGTATCTAAAAAAACTAAAATTCTAAAATATTTTTTAAATTTCAATAATCTTTTAAAAACTTGAGAATTTTTTTCTTTTTTATCAAGCAAAATACAGACTATGGGACTTTTACATTCTTTATAAAATTGTTTTAAAGAAATAAGTTTTACTTCAGAATTGAAAAGCTCAAATAATTTTTCATCTTCTAAAATTTCAAGCTCTTCTATCTCATTTTTATCACAAGCATCAAGTCCTGCTTTGCCACCAAAACAAGAATTAGGAGAAGCATGATCAAGTTGATCACAAATTCCTTCGCTTATAAGTAATTTTTGTACACAAAAACGATTAAGAATATAAGGAATTAATGCATCATAATCATCCAACTTAGGTGCATCCTTATCAACAAAAATCGCATGTTTAACAAAACTCATTTGCCCTACTCCCCAAAAAGCATGCATAATTTGTTGTGCATGTGCGGGATATTTTGTATCAATTTTAGCTAAAATTAGATTATGAAAAACTCCATTTTCTGGCATTTTATAATCAATCAAATCAGGAACAGAAGTTTGCAAAAGAGGCAAGAAAATACGCTCAGTTCCAAGCCCCATAATTCTATCTTCTAAAGGAGGCTTTCCTACAACAGTTGCTTGATAAATAGCATCTTTTTTAGCATAAATTTTTTCAACTTTCATAACAGGAAAAAGCTCTGCTGGAGTATAAAAACCCGTATGATCTCCAAAAGGTCCTTCTATTTTAAATTCTTCTAAGTCCACATAACCTTCTATAACAATATCACTATCAAAAGGGACAAAGACTCCATTTTCACAAGGTGTTAATTTAGAAGGAGTTTTTTTAATAAAACCATAAAGCAAAAGCTCAAAAATTCCTTTTGGTAATGGAGCTTGAGAACACCAAATATAAAGTGGATCTCCGCCAATAGCTATACTAACAGGCATTTTTTTAAAACCTGCTTTTTTATACTCATGATAAAAATTTGCCCCATCTTTATGGATTTGCCAGTGCATTAAAAGTTCATTTTCTCCGCTAACTTGCAAACGATACATTCCAAGATTATTTTGAGTTTTATCTAAATTATGAGTATAAACTTGCCCCATTGTTATAAATTTACCAGCATCATCTTCCCAAGTTTTAAGTATAGGGAGCTCTTTAAGGGAATTTAAAATTTCATAATTATAAAGCGCTTTATTAATGCTCAATCTTTTAGGTGGAACATTTTTTAAACTCAATAAATTCATAAAAAAATCAATTTTAGCTCTAAAATTAGTAGGAATATGAAGTTTGGTTAAATGTGAAATTTCGTTAGCTATCTCATTAAAATCTCTTCCAAAAGCCAAATTTAAAGCTTTTTTATTGCAAAAAGTATTCATTAAAACTGGAAATTTATATTTTTTTTCTAATTTTTTATCAATAGGGTTTTTAAAAAGTAAAGCTTTGCCATTCTCTTCTTTTTTTGCCTCTATATAAGCTAAATGTGCTATTTCAAGATCTACATCCACAGGCTCTTCAATAATCTTTAATAGATTATTTTCCTTTAAGACTTGGATAAAATTTTTCATATCATACCCTCTGCTTTTTTTAGTAACTCTTTAGCACCTTTGTTTATAAATTCTTTAGCCAAAATTTCACCAAATCCTTTAAATTCATTTTTTTTAATTATTCTTTTATCTTTTAAAATTTCACTCCCATCAGGTAAGCCAAGTATAGCACGGATACAAATTATATCTTCATTAAGTTCTGCATTAATTCCTATAGGAACTTGACATCCACCCTCTAAAGTAGCAATAAATTCTCTTTCTATAGTTGTTTCTATTACGGTGTTTTCATCATTTAGGCATTTTAACAAATTTAAAATTTTTACATCTTCAACACTCTCAATACCTAAAGCACCTTGAGAAGCTGCAGGAATGAGTTCATCTTTACTAAATTCATAAATAAAATTAACTTCTTTATCTAATCCTAAACGCTTAATACCCGCCAAAGCAAGGATAATAGCATCAAAATCACCTTTTTTTAATTTCTCTATGCGAGAATTTACATTTCCACGTAAAGAAATAATTTCCAAATCAGGTCTTAACAATAAAAGTTGCATTTTTCGCCTAAGGCTTGTTGTGCCTATTTTTGCACCTTTAGGTAAAGAAAGGAAATTTTCATATTTTTGACTCAACATCGTATCATTACTTTTTTCTCTTTTGCTCACTGCTGCTAAAACTAAGCCCTTTGGAAAAAAACTTGGAACATCTTTTAAACTATGTACTGCTAAATGCGCTTCATTTCTAAGCATACTTTCTTCAAGCTCTTTAGTAAAAAGCCCTTTGCCACCGATCTTAGCCAAGGGAGAATCAAGTAAAATATCTCCTTTTGTTTTAAATCCTTCTAATATAACATCTATATTATGTTTATTTTTTAAAATCTGTGCAATGTGTTCACTTTGCCAAAGGGCTAAAGCACTTTTTCTTGTGGCTATAATTAACTGATTCATTTTTCATCCTCTATAATTTCAACATCAATGATTTCTTCACTAGAATTTCGATTTTGTCTACGAGTATATTTTGTTTTAGTGGCTATTTTTAAAAAAATGCCGAATAAAAAAATTAAAAATCCAATAAAACTTGTTAAAACTCCTGGAAAAACAAGTAAAAATCCAGCAATAACAAAAGAAAATTGCGTCAGCATATTTTTAAAACCTAAAATTTGAAATTCAAGCATATTTTTCCAAAAAATTCCCAAAAGTACAACACCAAATATCATACTTGCCAAAATAAAAATTAAAAAATTTCCAAAACCAAAAAATATAATAAATAATAGACTAAAAATAAATTCTATAACAAATAAAGGACTTAACTTAAGTTTATAACTCATGATATTTTCTTCTTAATAATCTCTATAATATTCTCTATTTTAATAATTTCTTTACTTAAATTTTCTCTTTGTATAAGTTCTATTTCATTGTTTTGCAACCCTTTTCCAATCACTAAAGCATAAGGAAAACCCATTAATTCAAAATCATTCATTTTTACACCAAAACGTTCATTTCTATCATCAAGCAAAACTTCGATTCCTAAATTTTGCAGTTGCTGATAAATTTGATATGCAAATTGACAAGCTTGCTCATCTTTTATATTAGATATAATGATATCAATAACAAAAGGAGCCAAAGTTTGACTCCAAATGCAACCTTTTTCATCATGACTAGCTTCGATAGCAACAGCTACTAAGCGAGAAACTCCAATTCCATAGCAACCCATATAAAATGCCTGAGCTTTTCCATTTTCATCTAAAAAATGTGCATTCATAGCCTTAGAATATTTTTGTCCAAGTTTAAAAATATGTCCTACCTCTATACCTTTGCTTTTTTTTAATTTACCACCGCATTTTAAACAACAATCATTTTCTTTAACTTCCACCAAATCTTTAAAACGATCTTTGTTTAAATTTACAACATCAATTCCTATTAAATGATAATCTTTCTCATTGGCTCCAATAATCATTTGTTTTTCATTTTCAAGCTCTTGATCAAGATAAAAATCTATATTTTTAAGTCCTACAAATCCAATAAAACCAGGGACTAATCCAGCATTAAGCAATTCGCTTTCATCTACATCAATAAGTTCTAAAGCTTTACAAGCATTTTGCGCTTTGACTTCTTGTAAATCATCACATCCACGTATAAAAAATACAACCAGTTTGCTTTCATGTTCATAAATAGCTTTTTTTGCTACTGCTTTAATAGTATAAAATTCATCAATCTTGAAAAAATTAGCCAATTCTTTAATACTTTTAACACTAGGTGTATGAAATTTGCTTGCATAGCTAGCTTCTGGACGATCTTTATCGCAAGTTTTTTTAGCTCTTTTTGCTGCTTCAATATTTGCCGCATAATCACAATTTTCACAAAGTAAGATATCATCTTCTCCATTTTTTGCTAAAACCATAAATTCTTTAGATCCGCTGCCGCCAATTGCTCCACTATCAGCCTCAACGGCTCTAAAATCAAGTCCCATTCTTTTTAAAATATTAGAATAAGTCTCATACATAAGGTTGAATTCTCGTGCTAAATCTTCTTCATTTTGATGAAAACTATAACCATCCTTCATTAAAAATTCTCTACATCTTAAAAGCCCAAAACGTGGACGTGCTTCATCTCTAAATTTCCAACCAATTTGATATAAATGTAAAGGAAGTTGTTTATAACTTGTAATTTTATTTTTAACCAAAGAAAGCATAGCTTCTTCATGGGTTGGCCCTAAAACAAAATCATTTTCTTTTCTATCTTTAAAACGCAAAAGTTCTTTTCCAAAAATATTATAACGTCCACTTTCTTGCCATAAACTAGCCGGAGTAACAAAACTAAGATTCACTTCTTGCGCACCAACTTTATCCATCTCTTCTTTAACTATGGTACGAATTTTATCTAAAACTCTTTTTCCTAAAGGCAAAAAGTTATAAAGTCCACTACCAATTTGCTCTACAAAACCAGAACGAACTAAGAAAATATGGCTTGGTAAACTTGCATCTTTAGGAGTTTCCCTTGTACTTGGTGCATATAATTGACTAAATTTCATCATTATTCTCCATGTTAAAATCACATTTGTATTGATTTAAGCCCTCAAGATTATTTTTCAAATCAAAAACATATCTCATAGCATTAATAACTGTATCGCTTTGAATTTTTCCTTGAAGATGTTTTAAATTTATAGTTGGATTGTGCAAAAAAGCTTTAAAAGTTTGATGAATTAGTTTTCGTGCTTCGTTTTTATCAGAATGCTTTAAATAGCCTTTTTTTACAGCAATATCAAGTTGTTCATTTGCACATTCTTTAGCCTTAAGACGTATAGCTTTAATAATTGGATTTAAAGCTAAATCATTTAAATATCTAAAAAAATCCGATGTTTCTTGTCCTATAATTCCATAAGCCATACGTGCTTCATTTTCTCTTAAAGCTAAATTTTTTTGAACAACAGCTTGAAGATCGTCCACTGCGAAAACAAAAATTTTATCATTCTCTTTAATATCAATATCACGCGGCACTGCAATATCAAAAAAATATCTTTTATGGGAGACTTCTTCAATTAAAGCATTGGTAATAATGGCATGAGTTGCATTAGTAGCTGAAAAAAAGAGTTCGTATTGATTTAAGTACTGTTTTAAATTTTCTAAACTATCGTATTGATGTAGGCCATCTAACTTTTCACAAAGTAATTTAGCCTTTTGTATATCACGATTTAAAATAATAATCTTAGCCCCGTTAGCAATTAAATGCTTGGCTGCAAGTTCAGCCATCTCTCCAGCTCCTATAATCACAGCTTTTTTTTGAGTTAAATCCAAAAGTTCTTTTGCTCTGGCCACAGCAACACTAGCAACTGAAATGGGATTTTTGGAAATTTGAGTTTCTGTACGAACTTTGGCAGCACATTTAAAAGCACAATGCAAAGCTCTTGAAATATGAGTTTTGCAAAATTCATTCTTTAAGGCAAACGAAAAAGCATCTTTAATCTGTCCTGCAATTTGAGTTTCACCAACAACAAGACTATCTAAAGAACTTGCTACTGAAAAAAGATGGTGTATCGCTCCACTATCCTCAAATATATCAGCTTTTTTAAATAATTCATCCTGGTCAACATCACACAATAAAGCTAAGGTTTTAATAATATATTCCGAACAAGCATTTTTAACAAAAGCAATAATCTCTACACGATTACAGGTACTAATTATCAAGCTTTCCTCAATGCTTTCATGTGTATTTATAATACGTAAAAATTCATACTTTTTTGCTTCATCTGTAAAACTTAACTTTTCTCTTAAGGCAAGATCGGTATTTTTATGAGTAAAAGAAACGCAATAATACATTAAAAATTCCTATCTATCATTGCTTTTACAATATCTTTTAATTTTTGATTAGAATATTCCTCTATAGCATCAATTGCCTTTTTAGCATATTCTTTAGCTTCTAAGATAGATTTTTCCAAAATAGATTTTTCTTTAAATTGAGTATTTATCCATATTTTTTCTTGTTCGTTTAAATCTTTTTGAAACATTGTTTTTAATTGATTTTTTCCTTTTTGATCTAAACTTTCAAAAAGATATATATAAGGCAGAGTAACCTTTCCTTCTTTAAAATCTGCCATAGAAGGCTTACCTAATGTTTTTTCATCACCTTTGATATCTAAAATATCATCGACCATTTGAAAAGCAAGTCCTAAATTTTTTCCATATTCTCCAAAAGATTTTTCATCTAAGCCAGCCAAAATAGCTCCACATTTTGCACTTGCTTCAATTAAAACTGCTGTTTTATTATAGATCATGGTTAAATATTTATCTTTATCGGTATTAAAATCTTGACTTAAATTAACATCCATAAGCTCACCTATAGAAAGCTTTACAACTGCATCAGAAATTATGCTTGCAAATTGAGTATTTATTTGGCTTAACTCATAAAAAGCCTTAGAATATAAAATATCTCCTAGCATTAAAGCATTTTTTGTCCCAAATTCTGAATTTATAGATTTTGCTCCTCTTCTTAACTTACTCTCATCAATAATATCATCATGTAATAAACTAGCCAAATGTATAAGCTCAATAACTGCACAAATTATTAAAGCTTCTTTGCTTTCTCCTGAAATAGCTAAAAGCAATTTAGAACGCAATTTCTTCCCTGATTTAACATGCAAAAGCATTTCTAATATGGGTGCGTAATTTAGCTCTTTTAAGAATTTTTGTATTAAATCGTCTATTGCCTGCACATTTAATTCCTTGTTTTACTATTTATCCCAGCTTGTCAATGGTTTAACTTGCGGTTGATTAAAATTAATCATAGGGACAACTTGATTATTTTGCGGTGGATTTGAAAGCGGTGTTTTTCTTGGATCTAAAAATTCCACCATCACACGAGACTCCTTATCTTCAATATAAACTGTAAAAGTTGCTAAACCTTTATTATAGCCACTAAATTCTAAAATAAGCCTTGCTCTATCTATATGTGGATTTGTATAATCAGGAATCAAAGTTTGCGTAACCCAATCCAAATTTCTTCTTAAACTCATCACAAATTGTCTTGGATATTTGCGAAATTTAGATTGAACAATAATATTTGTATTATCAAACAAAGTCCAATAAAAATCAAAATTTTGAACCTTATCTTCATAACCGATTTCTTTAATTTGAATACTTGCTCTTTGATCTTTTTTAAGAACAAACTTATAAGTATATTCAAAGACAGGAGCTGCATTTAAATGATTTTTAAATACTAAAACAAGCAATAAAATAAAAAATAATTTCAATGATTTTTGCATTAGCCCTCATGTCCTAAAATTTGGGCTCCCAAATCTATATAAATATCATTTAATCTTTGCTCAATTAAATCTCCATTTTCAAGTATAAAATTTTTAACATCTATTTCATTTAAACCCTGTTTTTCTAAAAGTTCAATCATGCTTATATATTCGGCAAAAAAAATCTCAAATACTTTTTCTAAGGCTCCTAAATTACCATTTTGTATAATTTCTAAAAATTTTTCTTTAGGAGTTTTATTAAACATTTCATCAAAGATATCCATTATTTTCCTTGAAAATAGTAAGTTTTTGATTATAAAATTTTAATCGTTAAAAGTAGCTAAATTATAAAATCTTTAAGTTATTAAATTTGGGGCAATCCCCAAAAAAATTATTGTTAAATAGATTTGCTCTCTTTAGCGTATTTAAGTCCTAAATTAAAAGCTTTAGAATTTGCATCACGAGTTTTTGGTGGAACCATATGAAGCATTGTTTCTTTTAAAACATCTAAATCAATGCATTTGCTCATATAAGCGGCAATAGCTAAAGCCACAACAGATTGAGTTGCAACATTACCTACCTCATCCTTAGCTATAGTAATAATTGGAATTTCAAAAATTTGCCATCTTTTATAATCTTCATTTTCAGGATGCACTAAATTAGGTTCTACAACAATAATTCCACCTTCTTTTACACCTCCGCGAAAGCCCTTATATCCTTTATCAGCAGTTGAAAGCATAAAATCAACCTCTCCCTCCACGGCATAAGGAAAAAGAATTTCTTTATCATCTATAATAATATCTACTTTTGTAGGTCCGCCTCTTACTTGAGAAGTGTAAGTAGATGCTTTAAAAGCTTGACGTCCTTCTTTGATTGCAGCTTCAGCTAAAATCTCTCCTGCAGTGATGACTCCTTGTCCACCTTCTCCACCGAATCTTAATTGATATTTCATTTTAAAGCTCCCAAATCAACCATTCTTTTTTCCTTAGCTGCACGACGCACTTCTTCATAGGCTTGACAATATTCTGGCTGAGAATTATCTTCATATAAAATTCCAGTTGGAAATTTATCTTTTCTTTCTTCAAAATCCATACTTTCAAATTTAGCTTTTTCTACAACACGACTTTTAATCCAATCAAGCATTGCAGTTGCTTCTCCCATTTTATTTTTTCTTCCTAGATTGATATGACAATTTGAAAAAACATCCACAAAGCTATAACCTTTGTGTGATAAAGCTTTATAAATTAAATTTTCAAGCTTATTTGCCTCTATCACATTTCCTCTTGCAACAAAAGAAGCTCCTGCAGCTTTCGTTAACTCGCAAGCATCAAAATTTGGATCAATATTTCCAAATTGTGCCGTTACAGTATAAAAACCTTTAGGAGTTGTTGGAGAAGTTTGTGAATTTGTAAGACCATAAATAAAATTATTAATTACTATATGAGTTAGATCTATATTCCTACGACAGCCATGTATAGTATGATTTCCACCAATTGCTAAAGTATCGCCATCCCCGCTAACCACAATTACATGTTTCGTTGGATTTGCTAATTTTATTCCTGTTGCATAAGCGATAGCTCTACCATGTGTAGTATGCACAGTATTACAATTAACATAAGAACTCATTCTACCGCTACAACCAATTCCTGAAACAAGACATACATCATCCATATTCCAACCAAGTTTTTCAATCGCACGAATAATACATTTTAAAACAACACCATCTCCACAGCCCCAGCACCATTGAGTTGGAAGCTTATCGGTTCTTAAATATTCATCATAATTAAATGCCATTTTATATATTCTCCTTCACTTTAGCAATAATTTCACTAGGGGTGATAGGACGACCATTTGCACGATGCAAGCTAATAAAATCACGACGTGAACTCACCCTTTCAATCTCTTCAAGATATTGACCCATATTTAATTCTGTTACCATAACTTTTTCAAATTGACTCACTACTTTAGCTATTTTTTTCTCCGCTACAGGATAAAGAGTAATAGGACGGAAAAGACCTGCTTTAATTCCATCTTCTCTAAGTCTTTGAATAGCTTCTTTTACCGATCGACTTACGCTTCCATAAGCTATAATTAAAAATTCAGCATCATCAAGCATGTATTCTTCATAAGTACAAATATCTTCACGATTATTATTAATTTTACCTATAAGTCTTTCTATATTTTTTTTCACTATAGCACCATCTTCTGTTGGAAAACCAATATCACCATGATGAAGTCCCGTTACATGATAGCGATAACCTGTAAAAAAAGGATTGAGAGTTGCAGCTTCATTTTCGCCAGCTGCATAAGGCTTATAATCTTTTTTATCGCCTTCAAATTTTTTTCGATTATAAATTTTAATATCTTTTAAATCAGGCAGCACCGCTTTACCATTCATATGACCTACAGTTTCATCCATAAGCAAAAATACTGGTGTCATATATTTTTCAGCTAAATTAAAAGCTCTAATAGTTTCCAAATAAGCTTCTTCAAGCGAAGCGGGTGCAATAGCTATACTCGCAAAATCTCCATGAGTTGGAGCTTTTGCCTGAAATAAATCCCCTTGTGCTACACGAGTTGGCAAACCTGTTGAAGGACCTCCACGCATAACATTAACTATAACTAATGGAATTTCAGCTATAAATGCGAGTCCAATTTGCTCTGCTTTTAAAGAAATTCCTGGACCACTACTTGCTGTCATAGCCTTTACTCCACTCATTGCTGCACCAATAGCAACACTTATCCCTGAAATTTCATCTTCCATTTGTATAAAAGTTCCATCATTAGCTGGAAGCAAATGACTTAATTCATGAGCAATTTCACTACTTGGTGTAATAGGATATCCTCCAAAAAATTTACAACCACAATCGATGGCAGCCTGTGCAATTAAAACATTACCTGTTGCTATAACTTCTCTCATTGTTTTTTCCTAAGCTAGTTTTTTATATTGATTATTTCTAACAGCCAAAGCTCTATCTTTAGCTTCTGATGTAAGTTTGGCAAATTTAAATTCATCTCTCTTAGCCACCATAATAGCAAAATCAGGACAATGCGTTTCACATTCAGTACAACCTATGCAAGATTCTGGATGAACCACCTCTATCATTTGTCCTAAAACAGCATGCACATCATCACGCATAGCTAAAACACCTGCTGGACAATAACTTACACAAATATTACAAGCTTTACATCGATGCTCATCTACCCATACTGGAGTATCTTTTGGAGCTTTTAAACTCATTATTTCTTTCCTTATTTTTTAATTCTTGATTTATTATATCTAAAATAATTCAAACTCAACTAAGAAATTTCTAAAATCATTTTTAATTTTTTCCCTATAAACAATATTAAATCAAAAATAATTCTGGTTTTTATTTTTTCCAAACATCTAATTAATATTTATAATTTCAAATACGCTATCTAAGATCGAATTCTACAATCATTCAAAGATTTTATTAATTTCAAATTTAAGTTCAAACTCAAATATTAATTTTTTCTTTTAAATTTAATTACTCGCCTATTTTTATTCTTGTATTTAAATTATGCATTATCTAAATAAATTCTACGATAATAGCATTCTTACTAGAAAAAAGAATTATTTTAATAATTCTTTTTTATTTTATCCCTCTTAATTAAATAAGCATACCAACAAACGACCATACTTTAGAATGGCTTCAACTCTTTTATTCTTGGCTAAAAGTATAAGCTAATTTATATAATTACATATGATAATTTTATTTTATCTTCATTACTAATTTTGTATTGTATATATTTTTAATTAATTTTTATTTTTTGAGTAATTTTGTAACATATAGCTTTTATTTTAGTTTGCTTAATAAACTCAATAATCTTAAATGAAATATTTATAAAAATGCATAGAATGGCAAGAGAGTTTATTTTAAGTTAAAATAAACTCTCTCAATCAAATAAATTTTTAGGCAATTGTATGATATTTTTAATTAAGTTAAACGGAGTTTTTAAAGTATCAGTTAAAATTTGAGTATGAAAATTCGGATTATCGATTTTTCCATCTACTTTGATATTTGTACTTATTTCTTGATTTTTCCCCAAAATGACATAATTTAAAATTGGGACTTTTGAAATGGTTTCAGAGGCTGATTTTAAAGTTTTTAACTCTAAATTTAAATCTATAGTATCAAGACGCAAATTAGCACTGCCCAATCCATAAATATCAACACTATCTCCATTTAAATTAATAGCACTAAAACTTAATAAATCTTTTTTTCGATTAAAAATAACTTTTCCATTTTGAAATTTTAAACCTTTTTGATTAAAAGTTGGAGTTTTAAACATCAATAAACTAGGAACTGTATCTATAAATGAAATCAATTGATTAACACCTTTTAAATCTTTTACAAAAGTATTTTTAAAATCAAATTCTCCATCAAAATACTCAAGACCACTTCCAACAATACTTAGATTAAAAATTCCATCTTGCACAGCCTGCTTTTGTAAAAATTCATTTAAATATTGATCATTTATATTTTTAACAAAAAATTTTAAATCATCTGGGCTATAGTAAAAATTTAAATTTGTATTTCCTCTTGAACCTTGAACATTTAAGATATTCTTATCTAAATTTATCTCCAATTTATCAAAAGCTAAAGTTTTATTCATATCAGCTAATATCAAAGCACAATTGGCTCCGCCAAAAATAATATTTTGTTTATTTGTACTGATATCAAAACTATTTGGAGAATTTTTTTGTTTTTTATAAATATAAGTTAAATTTTTTACTTGTATTTCTTTTTTAAGTGAAGATATTGTAGCACTTATAAGATCGCTTTGTGTATTAATATATATAATATCATTTTTTCTTACAATACTAAAACTATCTTTATTGTAAGGTGTTTGGTTGTTGATAAATAAATTATGGTTAAAACTAACATCTTGCGCTTGCAAATCAAAATCTTTAAAATCTAAACTTTTAAAATAAACACTTCCAGCTCCATTAAAACCAAAATCTTTAAGAATTTTAGAATAAGAAAATAAAATATTAGGATTATTTAAATTAAATTCTAATCCATTTTTAAAATTAGCTATTAAATTCCATTCTGGTATAGTTAATAAATCTTGATTTAAATCTAAATTAAGAGTAATATTTTGATTTTCAATATCCAATAAATCATCATCGAAATGCAATTTATAAAGTTGGGTATTAAAAATTCCTTGTTTTTCTTTTAAATTAATTTTAGCATTTATATTAGCTTTTAAATATCGATTTTCTATATCAGCATTTTCTATACTTAAATTATCTTGAGTTAATCTAATCAATCCCTTGGAAATATTCATATCAGCCAAAGATATATTAGCACTATTTAAATAAAATATTCCATTATGAAGAAATTGCCCTTTCTCGTGAAAATCAATTTTAAGTTCCAAATCTGCCTTAATGGTTCCGCTTTTTTGATAAAAAGGCAAGTTAAGATGATAATTTTGCAAAGCTTTTTCAAGCTTTTCATCTAATTTCAAATTATCTGATTTTATTCGCAAATAAATTCCAGCTTTTTCTTCGTTGAAAATATCATATAAATAAACTTTACTTTGACTTAAATCTGCTCCATCATAAGAAGCCTTATTAAATTGCAAATCCAACTTTTGCTGACTTAAATTTAAATCAACTCTTGGAATTTCAATAGCATCCATATTATTTTCTAAACGAACTTTGACTTTATCAATATATCCTGAAGCACTTATATTATCAAAATAATAATTATTTTGTTTAAAATCTATAAAACCTTGTAAAAAATCTAAATGATAAAATTCTCCAACAACATTTTTAAATATCCACTGATCTAAGGTTTCATTTAAAACAAAATCTCTTCTGATTATAGTTGCTATATTTTGTATATTTATTGCATTAAGATCACTAATTTGATAAAGTAATTTATTATCTTTATAACTTATTGTACTTTTAAAAGTTAAATTATCACTATTTGCATTTAAATTTAAATTATAAAAATTACTTTTTATTTTTATTTCAAAAAAACCGTTTAAATTTAAATTGTATTTTTTTAGCTTTAAAGAATTAATTGTTCCTGATAAATTGCCATTATTTACAGTAAAGGAAGCTTTTAAAAAAAGATCATTACTGTCTATAAAATAATCACCATCTTTAAATAAAATTTTTAATTTTTGATTTTTAAAATATAAATTTCCAATATTTACTTCTTCAACAAAATTATATAAATATTTTAAATTTTTCATCATTTTTAATAAAGTTTTAGAATCAAAATTAGAATTATTTTCTGAAGTATCATTAAAATTTAAAGCAATATTTTTTGCTCGAAAAATAAGTTTTTTATCTAATTTAATATATAATTGCTGAATTTTTAAAAAATCAAATTGGATGCTAGAAATGAATATTCCATTTTTTAATACTAAAAACATAACCGAAAACAACACAAATAATATTACTAATATATATAATATTTTCTTTTTCATACGTAACTTCTTATTGATATTTATCATGGGAATTTGTTATTATTTAATTCAACCCTTAAAAAGCGATTCTGTCATTTTTATACCAAAAGGCTCTATTGCTCAGATTATATCATATCTTAAAGAAAAAAAATATGAAATGAACACTATTGATAAATATATTTTATTTTTTTTAGGGCATCCGCAATCTGGATGGATTGATCTGGGAATGCAAAAATTAAATAGAATAGATTTTTTATACAAATTAACCGTAGCTAAAGCTGCACTTGAAACAATTACATTAATTCCTGGGGAAACAAGTATTGTTTTTTTAGATCAAGTCTCCAAAAAATTAGACCTTAATAAAGAAACACTTTTATCCGAGTTTCAAAAACAATCTCCCTATCCTGAAGGAGTTTTTTTACCAGAAACCTATGAAATTCCAAAAGGAATTTCAGAAAGCTTATTAATACAAAATTTACTTGCTATTTCTGAGAAATCAAATCAAATCACTTCTAAAAAAATTTTTGGAGAATATAATCGTAAAAAATGGCATCAATATATTATAGTAGCCTCAGTGATTCAAAAAGAAGCTGCCAATGAATCAGAAATGCCTATAGTTGCAAGCGTGATTTACAATCGCCTTAAAAAAGGTATGAAGTTACAAATGGATGGAACTTTAAACTATGGTATTTATTCTCATGAAAAAATTACACCTCAAAGAATCCGACAAGATAAAACATTTTATAATACATATAAATTTGAAGGTTTACCAAAAGAAGCAGTTTGTAATGTTTCTTTGGCTGCAATTCGTGCAGCTATTTTTCCAGCAAAAACGGATTATTTATATTTTGTACGCGATAAAAAAACTGGAGTTCATATTTTTACAAACAATTTAAATGATCATAACAAAGCTATTAACTCGCAAAAAAATAGATAAAAATTTAAAGTTGGAACAATATTTGCTTATAAAGTTTTAAAATAATAAAAAGGATAAAAAATGATCGACCCATTCAAATCAAAAGAACTTGTTACCAGTGCTTTAGCAGGTAGAAATCTTAGAAATCAATTGATTAATGCTAATCTTGCAAATGTCGATACTCCTTTTTATAAATCAAGAGATATAGAATTTGAAACTGCTTTAGTGCATCGTGCTAATGAAATTTTTAAAAAAAATGATGATAAAGAATTAAAATTAGCTGTAACAGAAAAAGGTCATCAAGAACCTTGGAAATTTCCAGATCCTAATAAATCAACCATTTATTTAAGAGATGGTCATTTAGCAAGAAATGATGGCAATACAGTAGATTTAGATGTTGAAACTACAGAAATGAGCAAAAATACAGTTATGATTACAGCTCTTGATGGGGTTTTAAGAAAACAAAGTAGTATATTTAGCTCCATACTTGATGCAAGTTCTAAATTAAGTTAAAGGTAAATTATGGCATACTTAAGTGATTTTGATATTAGCGGATATGGTTTAAGCGCTCAACGTTTTAGAATGAATGTTATTAGCTCCAATATAGCTAATGCAAATACAACTAGAACAGCAGAAGGCGGACCTTATAGAAGACGCGAAGTGATCTTTAAGGCAACAGATTTTGATAAACTTTTGAATGAACAAATCAGCAAGGATAATAATTTTTTAAAATATGAAAATCCTTTAAACGATCCAGATTCTCCAGAAGAAGCTAAACCGGCTATTCAAAGTGTAGTTGTGGATAAAGTTGTAAGAGATGATAAAGATTTTAGAATGAAATATGATCCAAGTAATCCTGATGCAAATGCTGAAGGTTATGTGGCTTATCCTAATATTAATCCTGTAATTGAAATGGCTGATTTGATTGAAGCAACAAGAGCTTATCAAGCTAACGTCAGTGCTTTTACAAGTGCAAAAACTATTGCACAAAGTGCAATTGATTTATTAAGAGGATAATAGAGAATGAATAACATTAATGATTTAAGATTAAATAATATTTCAAAAACAAATTCAAACCAAAATATACAGCAAAATAATATTGGTGACGAATTTGCTAAAATGCTCAAAAATGAAATTGATGATTTAAATAAAGCCCAAAAAACTGGTGAAGCTGCTATGACAGATATTGCCACAGGGCAAGTTAAAGATTTACATCAAGCTGCCATTGCTATTACCAAAGCTGAAAGCAGTATGAAATTTATGCTAGAGGTTAGAAATAAAGCTATCAGTGCTTACAAAGAAATTACAAGAACTCAAATTTAAATTTCTATGCAAGAAAATAAAAAAAATCGTGTTTCAAAAGTAGCTTTTGCTTATTGCATGGCGCTTTTGTTTATGATTATTTTTTTAAGCTCAACCTTTATACTTACTTCCAAACGTCATATTCCAAATACTGAAAAAGATCAATATTCTTTAGCTTTGCGTGGTAATATTATTACAAAAGATAATTTTACAATTACAACTTCAAAACAAATTTATCGTGCTGAGATTGATTTAAGAAGTATTGATAAGGATAAGTTTGATCTTTTTTTAAAACTTTTTCAAATTTATAGTGGATTTAGTGATAAAGAAATCTCAGATATTAAAAAAAGAATACAAAATCAAAAAAGACGCTCTTATAATTTCATTCTTTCTCAAAATTTAGATTCCAAACAAGCTAATTATCTTAAAGATCTTGCAAAAAAATTATATATACAAGGATTTTTCAAAGCATTTACCAATAATTCTGGCAAAGTTGAAACCAGAGGTTTAAATATTATTGAACATGAAGAAGACAGAATTTATATGTCGCATGATGCACTTACTCCTGCTATAGGTTATACAAAAGTTGTACTAGATCCAGAAAGTGGAATTTTAAAAAATATTGGTGTTAAAGGTTTGGAAAAATATTATGATCAATGCTTAAGTCCTTTACAAAATGAAAAAATTCAAGGATTAAAAGATATCGGTGGAAATATTATTTTAAATTTAAAATCATTACAACAAAAAAAAATTAATGGTTGCGATCTATATCTCAATGTTTCTTTAAAGCTTCAAAAAAGTATTGAAAAAGCCATTGATGAACGCAATGAAGATTTAAAAGCTAACGAAATTATTGTAGGTGTTATGGATAGTAAAACTGGGAAAATTTTAGCTCTAGCAAGCTCAAGACGCTATGATCCTGAAAATCGTAGCAAGGATTTATCAGTATTAAATGCTAGTGCGATTGAATACGGCTATGAAGCAGGTTCTGTAATTAAACCCTTTATTTTTATAACTGCGCTAAGACTTGGTAAAATAACCCTTGATGAAATTATTGATACTTATGGTGGATCTTATAAATTAGGACGATTTACTATTAGAGACGATCACAGAATGGATAAAATGACCGCTGAAGAAGTTATAAGATATTCTTCAAATATAGGAATGATTCAAATTGCACAAAGACTCAGCAATTTGGAAATTATCACAGGTTTAAGAACTTTTAATTTTGGAGATAAAAGCGGCATTGATCTTCCTTATGAACAAAAAGGAGAAATTCCTAACCCTAAGCATCTAAGAGAAATAGAAAAATCTGTATTAAGTTATGGATATGGACTTAAAACTACTTTTATGCAATTATTAGCCGCCTATAATGTTTTTAATAATAATGGAATTTATGTTACTCCACGTTTAGCTGAAAAATATTATCAAGATGGGCATTTTGTTAGCCTAGATAATGATATAAAAAAAGAAGCCATTTTAAATCCACAATCGGCTCAACTCATGCAAAGAATATTAATTGATGTTATTGAAAAAGGAACTGGAAGAAAGGCTTTTACAAAAGGAGTTACCTTAGGAGGTAAAACAGGAACAGCTAGAATTGCTGAAAGACAAGGATATACCTCAAACCGCTATAATGCTTCTTTTTTTGGATTTGCTAATGATGCCACACACGCTTATACTGTGGGAGTTTTGGTAAGAAATCCTACCAAACCTTATAGCTATTATGCTGCCCAAAGTGCTTTGCCAATGTTTAAAGATGTAGTTAATATTTTAATCAATGAAGATTTTTTAAAACCCGTGTCTGATAATAATCAAACAAGTAAAAACTAATCATTTTGCTCAGATTTTAGTCTCTGAAATTCCTGCATTAAAGATTCTCTTAAATTTTCTGCTTCTTCTTCTCCATTTTCCAAAAAATGAATCAAAATATTTTCTAATTTCTTTAAAAATTCAAAAAGCTCATTTTCCCAAATATTATTATTCTTATTACTCAAATTCATTGTTTGAATAAAAGTAAGTTCTCTACTTAGATCGCTAAGTTTTTCTAAAAATTGTTCCCTATTATTTTGATTTTTTAAATTGTGTTCTTTAAAGGCTCTAATTTTATCATTAATCACTTCGCAAAATTCTGGATAAATATCCATTTTTATCGGTTCTAATAATATCTTATTATCAACATTTAAAACTATTTTTTTTACAGCAAAATAAAGAAACAAAAATGATAAAGCAGCTATTAATAAATATATTTCTAACATTAATTTCCTTAAAGCGCTAACATTCCACCATCTAAATTCACACTATCTAAGCCAAGTTTATCTTTTACATACTGCGCAGCTAACATACTTCTATGACCACTACGACAAATAAAAGCTATTTTTTTATCGGATTTTTTTTTAGCTTGAAATTCTTGCAAGAAATTTTCATTTAAAAATCCCTTATGGTCATAAAATGAAATACATTCAGCATTAGGCAATACACCTTCTTCCCATTCCAAAGGAGTGCGAACATCAAAAATTTGATATTCGCTTAAGTCTTGTTTTGTCCAAACATTAGCTGAAATATTTTCTATCATGAAAAAGCCTTTGTAATGATTTTGGCCAAACTTGTATTAAATTCAGAAGCATTTTCAATTCCCATACCTTCACTAAGTTTAGCCATATTTAATACCAAAATTGCAATATCACTATAGAATATTTCATTATTTTTAAGTCCAGAAAAAATTGCATGTTTTGGATTGATTTCTAAGATAGGTTTTATATTTTGCTCCTGTCCCATTTGCTTTAAAAGCTGCTGCATAGCAAAATCAGGTTTATTTTTATCAAAAACGATACAACTTGGACTATCTTTTAAACGACTAGTTAGTCTTACATCTTCAACCTCATCTTTTAAAAGTTCTTTAAATTTAGCTACAAGTGGAGCATATTCTTTTTTTTCTTCATCGCTTAATTCATTTTTATCTTCAACTTGATTAATAGCTACGAATTTCAATCCCTCATATTCTCCAAACATAGGGGTAACCAAAGAATCAATCTCATCATCCATTAGAAGTACTTCTATATTTTTTTGCTTATATTCTTCCAATAAAGGTGAATTTCTAAGTAAGCTTTCATTATTTCCTGTGATATAAAAAATTTCTTTTTGATCTTTTTGTAAATCATTTTTATATTCTTCCAAAGAACGTAAATTTTCGCCTTTGGTGCTTTTATAAAACATGAGTTTTAATAAATTTTCCTTTTCTGTTCCAAAACCATAAAGTCCTTCTTTTAAAACTTTTCCAAAAGTTTTAAAAAAATCTAAATATTTGTCTTTGTCCTTATTTTTTAATTTTTCAAGCTCACTAAGTATTTTTTTAACACTTGCTTCTTTTACTGCTTTTAAGATTTGATTTTCTTGTAAAATTTCACGACTTACATTTAATGGTAAATCTTCAACATCAATAATCCCTCTAACAAAACGTAAATAAGTTGGCAAAAGCTCTTTGTCATCATCGCTGATAAAAACACGTTTTACATAAAGTTTAAGTCCGCTTTGATAATCCACTCTAAAAAGATCAAAAGGAGCATTTTTTGGAATAAAAAATAAAGAATTATATTCTAATTTTCCTTCACTTTTAGTATGAAGATACAATATAGGCTTATTAGAATCATGAAAATTTTGTTCATAAAATTTTTCATAATCTTCGGTTTTAAGGCTTGTTTTTTGCATTCTCCAAAGAGCATTAGCTTTATTAATTTGAGAAATTTTTACTTCAGTTTTTCCTTCTGCTTCGCCTTCTTTAGCAGGAATATATTCTTCTTTTTCCATAAAGATTGGAAATTGTATATGATTTGAATATTTTTCTATAATACTTTCAATTTTATAAGAATTAGCAAATTCATCATCTTTTAAATAAAGTGTGATTTTAGTTCCTTGCTCTTCTTTTTGAGCATCTTCAATTTCATAACCATTTGCATCAGAAGTCCAAAGATAAGCTTTATCATCTAAAGCTTTTTTGCTTAAAACTTCGATTTTATTTGCGACCATAAAAGCAGAATAAAATCCAACACCAAATTGTCCTATAAGCTGAGAATCTTTTTTAGCATCACCACTTAAATTCTCTAAAAAACTTTTTGTACCACTTTTTGCAATGGTGCCTAGATTATTAATCAAATCTTCTTTATTCATACCTATACCATTATCACTGATGGTTAAAGTTTTTTTATCCTTATCTATTGTAATTTCTATTTTAGGATCAAATTTTAAGCTTTTATAAGAATCATCGCTGACACTTAAAAAATTCAATTTATCTAAAGCATCGCTAGCATTAGAGATAAGTTCTCTTAAAAAAATTTCCTTATTTGAATATAAAGAATGAATCATCAATTGTAAAAGTTGATTAACTTCAGTTTGAAATTGCATTTTTTCTCCTTTGTATTTTTCAAATACGTTATTTTAGCAAAAAATACATAATTCTAAAAAATTTATTTAAAAATTACAAAACCAAGCCAAACAGCTAATAAACATAAAATCACATTAAAAATAATATTAAGAAAGAGATGAAAATAACTTCCACTTTGCAAAAATGTTAAATTTTCGTAAGAAAAAGTAGAAAAAGTTGTAAAAGCTCCTAGAAATCCCGTATTGATAAAATTTTTAAGCAATGGTGATAAACCTTTATTTTGAGCATAAGAAAAACAAATTCCTATAGCAAACGAACCTAAAATATTTACAAAAAGAGTGCCAAAACCAATAGAATATGGAAAAAATTTATTAATAAAATTAATACTTAACATTCTAAATATAGAACCTAAAAAGCCACCTAATCCTACAATTAAAATTATATTGAACATTGTTTCATTCTTTCTTGTTCTAGCACTTCTTGCATTTTTTTTCTAGTATTCTCAAGCCATCTTTCATCACTCGTATCTACCAAATCCATACAAATAATCTTTAAAATTCCACCATTTACATTAAAACTTTTCGTATCTAAAATTTTAGCAGAATCCACAATTAAAATAGGTTGAACTTTTAAATTTAATTTTTCAGTTAAAACTTTAGCTCCACTTTGAAACTTAAGCATTTTTTCTGTTTTTGAACGTGTTCCTTCAGGAAAAATTGCTAAAACTCTATTTTCATTTAATCTTTCTTTAGCCTCTTTTAATACACGTACCAAATCTCTTGGATTTTTTCTATCAATACAAAGTAATTTTGGTTTTTTTATAGTAATTTTAAAAAGTGGAATTTCGCCTAATTCTTTTTTTGCAACCCAACATAAATTTTTAGGATACAATCCTTCTAAAGCAATAATATCTAAAGCGCTTTGATGATTCATTAAAATCATATTTGCATTAGGATTAAACTTACCAACAAGATCTGTTTTATAAAAAATAGTAAATTTTTGAAATTTAGCCCAAATTCTACGAATTTTCCATAAGATATTTTGAGATTTTACAAAACAAAAACAACACACCACAATTAAAATACTAAAAATAAAAAAAAACCAAAAATATAAAGCTTTAATTTTTTTGCAAATCTTCACGAAGTACCCATCCTATTTTTCCATTTTCAAGAACTACTTTAATATAGTTTAATCTTTTTCCCAAAATTTTAACTTTTTCTTTAGAATGAGCTGTATAGAAAAAAGTTGAAGGCTCTGTTGGCAAAATTCTTACCCTTGAACCTGATTTTAAAATACCATTTTTTATACTTGTATCTATAAAAAAACTCAGTATAAAACATGCTATTGCTAAAGTCAAAATAATGTAATTTTTTCTCCATACAAATACAAGTGCAAAAACAAATGTAAAAAACCAAAGCACATATTGCTTATAAATATTAAAATCTTTATTAGTGGGATTTAAATCACTTTGAGTGCTGATTTCATCATCGCTGATAACAAG
Source organism: Campylobacter sp. RM10537 (assembly GCF_022369435.1). Taxonomy (NCBI): domain Bacteria; kingdom Pseudomonadati; phylum Campylobacterota; class Epsilonproteobacteria; order Campylobacterales; family Campylobacteraceae; genus Campylobacter; species Campylobacter molothri. Next base: position 931,059 of record NZ_CP059597.1, read on the forward strand.
TCTAAAACTCATATTTTCAAGACTCTTAGTATTTTTATTAAAATAAGAAAAATCAAAATGAGTTTTAGATGATGGAAACAAAGCATAATAAAAACCAGTAGAAGCATTAAAATCACCTTTTAAGTTTTCTACTCCTTGTTTTTTAACACCATTGATATAAAAGCTCTTAAGATTTGTATTTGTAGCATTTAATTCAAGCATAACAATAATATTACTATTATCAAAATTTTTAGTTTTTATCTTTTTAACTTCTAAAGAACTTGCTACCAAGTGTGAAAAATGATTATCACTTGGCGTAATTTCATATCTAATTGGATTTAAATTTAAAGTAGATTGCTGAAAAACTTCTCCATTTCTGAGTAATTGAATCGAAATTTGTTCTAAAGAAGCATTAGAGGTTTTAGCCTCAAACCATAAAGTTGTTATATATTCACCCTGTATATTTTCCCATTTCGCACTAGGATTTAAAAAAAGCAAATCATCATTTTTTTTAAAATTAATTTTAAAATCAAAATTGGTATTTTCAGTTGTTTTTGCATGAATAGTAATTGGAAAAACCTCTCCAACATAAACCTTATGTGGATACTCATCATTAGTAAGTACCAAAGAACTTTGAGGGATAAAAGGATCTTCAATATTGCTCGTATCTATATCATTATTTTCATCGCTTGGAGCAATATTTTGGTAAATTTTTTGATCTTCTTTAGGTAACTTTTCTAGCTCTTTTTGTACTTTTTGGACATCAAAAACAGAAATTTCTTTTTGAGCAAAAAGGCTACAAGAAATTAAAAATATAAAAAATAATATTTTCACATAAAACCTTCAAGCATTTTTAAGCCCACTTCATTACCCAAAACACTATCACAAGCTCTTTCAGGATGTGGCATAAGACCAAAAATCTTTTTATTTTCATCGCAAATTCCAGCAATATCACAAAGAGAACCATTAGGATTTTGTTGATATTTTAACGTGATTAAATCTTTATCTTCTAATTCTTTTAAAATATTCTCTTTTGCATAGTAATTTCCTTCCCCATGTGCAATAGGTAAATTTACAATATCACCTTTTTGAAAATTTCTTAAAAAGACATTTTGATTTGAAACTACTTTTAAATCTTGATTTTTTGAAATAAAGCTTAATTTTTCATTATGTTTCATTGCACCTTTTAAAAGACCACTTTCTAAAAGAATTTGAAATCCATTGCAAATTCCTAAAATATAGCCCCCTTTTTTAGCATGCTCAAAAACACCTTGCATTGCAGGAGCAAGCTTAGCAATTGCGGCACATCTTAGATAATCTCCATAAGAAAATCCTCCAGGCAAAACAACTAAATCAGCTTTAAATTCTTTTTGCTCATGCCAAATAATTTCAGTTTTAGCGCCAAGTTTATTAAATGCATATTCTGTATCAAATTCGCAATTTGTTCCAGGAAATCGAATAATTGCTACTTTCATAATTTCTCGCTTGTGCTCAGTTCATAATCTTCAATCACATTATTAACCAATAGCTCTTCGCACATTTTAGCAATACGCTCTTTAGCCCTTATTTCATCTTTTTCATCTAAATCAAGTATGAGTTGTTTAGCCATTCTTACTTCTTTAACTTCATTAAAATTTAAAGAATGTAAAGCTTTTTCAATAGCTTTACCTTGAGGATCTAAAACTCCATTTTTTAAAAAAATATTTATTACTATTTTCATCAATATGCCTTAATTTAAAATTCTTTTTAAAACTTCTTCATAAGCTACTTTTACATTGCCCAAATCTTGACGAAATCTATCTTTATCTAGTTTTTCATTACTAAATTTATCCCAAAATCTACAACTATCTGGACTTATTTCATCAGCTAAAACAAGTTCATTATCTTTAGTTAAGCCTAATTCTATTTTAAAATCAATAAGTCTTAAATTTTTAGAATCAAAAAATGGAGTTAAAATAGAATTGATCTTTTTGGCAATATTCTTAATCTCTTGAATTTGGGTTTCATCTTGAACCAAATTTAAAATTAAACAATGATCATCATTGATAAAAGGATCTCCTAAAGCATCATCTTTTAAGCAAAATTCAACCAAAGCAAAAGGTAAAACTTTGCCATCTTCTAAACCTAATCTTTTTACAATAGAGCCTGTGGCAACATTACGTACTATTACTTCTATAGGAATAATTTTACATTTTTTTACTAGTTGTTCAGTATCACTAATACGATCAACTAAATGGGTTTTAATACCATTTTTTTCAAGCAAATGAAAAATTTCTGTACTAATTTTACAATTTAAAGCCCCTTTGCCGCTTTCATTTCCCTTTTTTTCAGCATTAAAAGCTGTTAAATCATCCTTAAATTCACTGATCAATAAATTTTCATCATCTGTTTTAAAAAGTTTTTTTCCTTTTCCTTCATACATTAAATCTTTTTTTGTCATAATGCACCCTCCTTAATATTTAAAATTTTCACCGCATCAATGGCAGATTTTAATTGCGCATCTTCATAAATTTGTTTTAATGTAATGATATTTTTATCATTTTTCTCTTCTTTTTTCTCTTCTTTTTTATCATTAGTTTTTTGAAGTTCATTCTCTAAATGCTGTTTTAATTCGCTTTCTTTTAAATTAAACCCTTCCTCTTGAGCACTCACCTTTCCAGGAAAAACTTCAATATCTGGTTTTACCCCTATGGCTTGAATGGTACGACCACTTGGTAAATAATATCTTGCTATAGTCAATCTTAATGCTTCAGTTTTATTAATAGGAATTATTTGCTGAACGCTACCTTTTCCAAAAGTATTTTCACCAACAATTACGGCTCTTTTTAAATCTTGCAAAGCCCCACTAACAATCTCACTTGCACTTGCGCTACCACCATTAACAAGCACTACCAAAGGAGCATTGGAAATTTTATTTTTTGCCTCTGCTTTATATTCTTGATTTTCGCTGGCTATACGTCCTTTTTGAGAAACAATCACACCCTTATCGACAAATAAATTAACAAGCCCTATAGCTTGACTTAAAAGTCCGCCTGGATTATTTCTAAGATCTAAAATAACTCCTTTAGCATTAGGATATTTTTTAAGTTCCTTACTTGCCAAATCAACTACATTTTTATCAAAATTAGTTACTCTTAAATACAAAATATTTTCTTTTTGTATCAATTTTGCATAAACACTTTCAACTTTTATAATATCTCTCATAAGAGTCACATCAAAAGGTTTAGTAGAACCTTTTCTAAAAATAGTTAAAGTAATTTCAGTTTTTGGCTTGCCACGCATTTTTTCTACGGCATCATTTAAATTCATACCCAAGGTTGCTTCATTATTTATTTTTAAGATTATATCTCCTGATTTTATTCCCGCCTTGTCTGCAGGAGTTCCTTCCATAGGAGAAACAACAGTTAAAGCACCATCTTTCATGCCTACTGTAATTCCAAGTCCACCAAATTCACCATTAGTTTGGATTTTCATATCATTAAAATCTTTCTCATTCATGAAAGAAGAATGTGCATCAAGATTGCTCAATAATCCAGATAAAGACTTGTCTACTAAATCGCTTATATTTTCATCATCAACATAATATTGTTCAACTATAGCTAAAGTTTTTGTAAGCTTATCTAAAGCTTGTAAACGTTGTTCTATTTTTTTATTATCATCATTTTTAGCGTGTAAATTTCCAACAAAAAAAATACAAAAAGCCAAAGAGCTTATAAAACCTACCAAAGCGGCTAAAGATCGTTTTATTTTCAAGTGTAACTCCATTAAGATTTTTTTCTAAATTTTAATAAAAAATGCTTAAGAAATTGTAAATTAAGCATAATAAAATTTATATTGCATTTTCTTTTATTTTTTATGTTAGAATGATTCTAAATTTTTACTTTAAAAAATCAAAGGATTTTTAGGAAAATAAATGCAAAATACAAAAAAACATCAACATTCTCAAAAACATATTAAAGCAATCAGCAATAGACTTAGTCGCACAATTGGACATTTAGAAGCAGTTAAAAACATGGTAAAAAGAGATGAGGATTGTAGTAAAATTTTAATACAACTTGCCGCTATTAAAGCAGCTGTTAACAATACCGCAAAAGCTGTTTTAAAAGAACATCTAGCTCATTGTATCCATCATACATGTTCTAAAGAAAATAAACAAAGCATAGAAGATCTTAATAAAGCTATTGATATGTTTGTAAAATAAACTTTTGATCATATATTTACAAAAATAAACTTAGATATATTTATAAAATAATATAAAATAACTTGACATTATATGACTAAAGTTATATAATATAATCCATATAAATTAATAAAAAAGGAATGAATATGGCAAATATACAAGATTACTTAACAGACTCTATGCTTTCAAATGTTGAAAGTGCAGCATCTTTGGCAATATATTCTAAAAATAATGAAATTGTTCCTTTGCATCTTTTTTGGGCTTTGTGTGTTGATAGCTCAAGTTTACTTAATCAAATACTTAATAAGTTAAATATTTCCAAAGAAGCCTTAGAACTTGAAATTAAAAGTAAAATATCCAAATTACCAACAAGTTCAAATGTAAGCAAAGAAACCATCAGATTTTCAAACGAATTTATTAATTCTTTAGAAATGGCCAAAGGCTTAATGAGTGCGAATGGGGATAGCTATTTATCTGTAGATACTTGGCTGATTAGTGAAAGCGAAAAAGATCCAATTAAAGAAATTTTATCCAAATTTCTCGATCGTAAAGAATTTCAAAAAGAATTACAAAAATTAAGAGCAGGAAGAAAGGTTGATAGCAAAACAAGTGATGAAACTTTAGATAGTTTAAATAAATTTGGTATTGATCTTACTCAAAAAGCAATCCAAGGAGAATTAGATCCAGTTATCGGAAGAGAAGAAGAAATAGAAAGACTAATGCAAATTCTAATTCGTAAAACTAAAAATAATCCTATTTTACTAGGAGAACCTGGAGTTGGAAAAACTGCAATTGTTGAAGCTTTAGCACAAAGAATAATTAAAAAAGATGTGCCAACTTCTTTGCAAAATAAAAAAGTTATTGCACTTGATATGAGTGCTTTAATAGCAGGAGCAAAATACCGTGGTGAATTTGAAGATCGTTTAAAAGCAGTAGTCAATGAAGTGATTAAAAATAAAAATATCATTTTATTTATAGATGAAATTCACACTATAGTAGGAGCTGGAGCAAGTGAAGGAAGTATGGATGCTGCTAATATCTTAAAACCTGCTTTAGCTAGAGGTGAACTTCATACCATAGGTGCGACCACTTTAAAAGAATATCGTAAATATTTTGAAAAAGACGCTGCCCTACAACGTCGTTTTCAACCTGTCAATGTTCCTGAACCTAGCATCAATGAAGCTCTAGCCATGTTAAGAGGCATTAAAGAAAAATTAGAAATTCATCATAATGTAACGATAAATGATAGTGCCTTAGTAGCAGCTGCTAAGCTTTCAAAACGTTATATAGCGGATCGTTTTTTACCTGATAAAGCTATTGATTTAATCGATGAGGCTGCTGCTGAACTTAAAATGCAAATTGAAAGTGAACCTAGTTCTTTAAGAAAAGTAAGAAAAGATATTGAAACCTTAGAAGTTGAAAATGAAGCTTTAAAAATGGAAGATGACAAAAAAAATGAAAAAAGAATAGAAGAAATTATTAAAGAATTAGCAAATTTAAAAGAAAAACAAAATGCTTTAAATTCACAATTTGAAAATGAAAAAGGCGTTTTTAATGAAATCAGTGCCAAGAAAAAAGAAATTGATCTTTTAAAAAATGAAGCTAATTTAGCTAAAAATAAAGGAGAATTTCAAAAAGCTGCTGAATTGGAATATGGAAAAATTCCAAGCCTTGAAAAAGAGGTGCAAAATTTAGAAGAAAAATGGAAAAAGATGAGCGAAAATGGTGTTTTGCTTAAAAATCAAGTAGATGAAGATTTAGTCGCTGGAATTTTAAGCAAATGGACGGGTATTAGTGTGCAAAAAATGCTTACTTCTGAAAAACAAAAATTCTTAGAAGTGGAAAAGCACTTAAAAGAAAGTGTTATAGGGCAAGATAAAGCTTTAAATGCTCTAGCAAGAGCCATTAAACGCAATAAAGCAGGACTTAATGCAGATAATAAACCTATAGGAAGTTTTTTATTTTTAGGTCCAACTGGAGTAGGAAAAACTCAATCAGCTAAAGCCTTGGCAAAATTTTTATTTGATGATGAAAAAGCTATGATACGCTTTGACATGAGCGAATTCATGGAAAAACATAGCGTTTCAAGACTTTTAGGAGCACCTCCAGGGTACATAGGACATGAAGAAGGTGGGGAGCTAACCGAAGCGGTACGCAGAAAACCTTATAGCGTTCTTTTATTTGACGAAGTTGAAAAAGCTCATAAAGATGTTTTCAATATACTTTTAGGAATTTTAGACGATGGAAGAGCAACAGATAGTAAGGGAGTGACAGTAGATTTTAAAAATACTATTATTATTTTAACTTCTAATATTGCTTCAAATGCAATAATGTCACTAAATGGTGAAGAAAAAGAAAATGCAATTAAAAGCGAATTAAAAAATTTCTTTAAACCTGAATTTTTAAATCGTTTAGATGATATCATCACCTTTAATCCTTTAGGACAAGATGAGGCTTATGAAATAGTTAAACTTTTATTTAAAGATTTGCAAAATAGTTTGTCAAGTAAAGGAATAAAAGCAAATTTAAGCGAAAATGGAGCGCTTTTGATCGCAAAAAATGGCTTTGATCCTGATTTTGGAGCTAGACCATTAAAAAGAGCTATTTATGATATGATAGAGGATAAATTAAGCGATATGATCTTAGCTGATGAACTTAACGAAAATGATAATATTTTAATCGATGCTGAAAATGATGAAATCGTAATCAAAAAAATACAAAATTGAAAGTAGAAATTTCTACTTTCAAAATTTATTTATAATATTCATTATCTCAATATTTTTATATAATTTCTAAGCACCATTGATATATAATTAATTATAAAAAATTACTTAGGAATAAAAATGCCAAAAAATAAATTATTGCAAGATTTAGAAGAGTATTTTGAAACTTTAGGACAAGTTAGAAATTTAGCACAAAATTATGATGAAAAATTATTTAATTATCTTTTAGAAGAGAGTAAATATAAAGAAGAATTTAAAAATAGATTTTTTATTTTTAATAAAAAAGCCTTGATTTTTAAAATAAATGAATTTTTAATATTTTTAGATCTTAAAAATTTAAGTGGTAGTTTTACAAGTTATGCTAACAAAATAGGACTTGCAAATAAAACAAAATCTTTTTTAAAAACAAATAATGAAGTAGTATTAAATTTTGCTTTTAAAGATGGTGTTATAAAAGGCGGACAAAGCAAAGATGATGAAATTCAAAATGAAATATTTTTTAATGAAATATTAGCTCGCGATGAAATAGATGCTTTATTTTCTCCAAAAGCCTTGCAAAATTTTAAACTAATAGGCGAAAATAAAAATCTACAAGAATATTTAAAAGATAATCCAAATTTACTTATAAAAGGCAATAATTTATTAGCATTACATTCTTTAAAAAAGCTTTATGCAAATAAAGTAAAATTAATCTACATTGATCCACCTTATAATACAGGTAGTGATAGTTTTAATTATAATGATAAATTTAATCATTCTACTTGGCTTACTTTTATGAAAAATCGTTTAGAAATTGCTAGAGAATTTTTAAGTGATGATGGTGTGATCTTTGTGCAATGTGATGATAATGAACAAGCTTATTTAAAAGTGCTTATGGATGAAATTTTTGGAAGAGAGAATTTTGTTAGACAAATTATTTGGAGAATAGGCTGGGTTAGTGGATTTAAATCAACAGCAACTATAGTGCGAAATCACGATACTATTCTTATATATTCTAAAAAACGAGATGTGTTAAAATTAAAAAAAATATATTTATCGCGAGATAACTATCAAGAGCGATTTAATGATGAATCGATAAAAGCAATAAAGAATAAATTAGAACAATATCAACTTAATAAACAAGTTATTAATGATTTTATTGATTACTTATTGAAAGTAGGATTACCGGAACAATATCCACTTGAAAGTACTTGGAATTGTAGTATATATGATAAATTAAATAGTATCGCAATAGTTTCATTTAGTGGAGAAAAAATTTCAAAATTATTAAATACAAATGAATTTTATGGACAAAAATCTGAAGCCTTGCTTCAAAGAATAATTGAAATTTCTACAAATGAAAACGATATAGTAATGGACTTTTTTGCAGGAAGTGGTACCACTTTAGCCGTTGCTCATAAAATGAAACGCAAATGGATAGGCATAGAGCAAATGGATTATATAAAAGACATTACAAAAGAAAGACTTAAAAAAGTCGTAGAAGGCGAGCAAGGTGGTATCAGCAAAACAGTAAATTGGCAAGGTGGTGGAAATTTTGTTTATGCTGAGCTTATGCCACTTAATACAATTTATAAAGAAAAAATACAAAATTTAAATGATGAAAAAGAATTAGATAACATTTATCAAGAGTTAAAAACTAAAGCTTTTTTAGATTATAGAGTAGATATACAAGACATTTTAAAAGATAAAGATTTTAAAGAATTAAGCTTAGAAGATAAAAAGCAAATTTTAAATTTAGCATTAGATTCTAATATGGATTATGTTTTATATGGTGATATAAAAGATAAAGATTATGATATATCTAAAGAAACAATAAAACTTAATGAAATATTTTATGGTGATGAAAATGTTTAGCAAAAAACTACACGAGCTTTTACAGGAAGAATTTGGAAAAAGAGGTATAGAACAAATAGAAATTCCTTTTTATGTAAAAGATAATTTATCAAAAGAATTAAGAATTTATCAAGAAAAAGCTCTAAAGTATTATTATGCAAATTTTGATAGTATAAAACAAAGACATTTAATGTTTAATATGGCAACAGGAAGTGGAAAAACTCTTATAATGGCGGCTTTAATGCTAGATTGCTATAAAAAAGGTTATAAAGATTTTATATTTTTTGTAAATTCTACTTCTATTTTAGAAAAAACTAAAGCAAATTTTGCCAAAAAATATTCAAATAAATATCTTTTTAAAGAAAATATAAATATAGATTCTAAAAATATAGAAATTAATATCATTAATAATCTTTTTGAAAGCAAAGATAATTGTATAAATATATATTTTACTACCATACAAGCTTTATTTTCTCTTTTTAAAAATGAAAGGGAAAATTCTTTAAGTTTTGAAGATTTAAAAAATAAAAAGCTTGTGTTTTTAGCCGATGAAGCTCATCATCTAAATAGTGATACTAAAAATAAAAATGAAAATGAACTTAAAGAAGGTTGGGAAGCTATTATAAAAAGAGCTTATGAAAGCAATAACGAAAATTTATTGTTTGAATTTAGTGCTACTATTCCGCAAGAATTTAATGTATTAGAAAAATATCAAGATAAAATTATTTATGAATATACCTTAAAAGAATTTTGCAAAGATAAATACTCTAAACGCATATTTTTAGTTAAATATGACAATGATGAGTTAGAATATAGATTTTTAGGAGCTGTGCTTTGTAGTCTTTATAGAGAGTTGTTAGCTCAAAAATATAATATAGTTTTAAAACCTGTTATTTTATTTAAAAGCGAATCTATAAAAGAATCTATGCAAAATCAAGAAAAATTTATAGAATTTATAGATAATTTAGAAAACTTACAAATAGAAAATTTTTATAAAAATATAAACAAGGAAAGTGAACTTTTAAATATAAAGTTTAGAATTTTTTAAAAAAGAATATAAAGATTCTTATGTAAATATTATTGTAAATTTTTTAAAAAATAATTTTAAAACACTTTATATACTAAATACAAATGATGATAAAGAGCTCGAAAAAGATCAAATTTTACTTAATAATTTAGAAGATAAAAATAATCAAATAAGAGTTATTTTTTGCGTAGATAAGCTGAATGAAGGATGGGATGTTTTAAACCTTTTTGATATAGTTAGACTTGGAAATAAAAAAACAAGCAAGGCTATAACCACTAAAGAAGCACAACTTATAGGAAGAGGTGCTAGGTATTATCCTTTTAAAAGTGATTTGCTTTGTTTTGATGATGAGTTTAAATTTAGAAGAAAATTTGACAATGACTTAGATAATGAATTAAATGCATTAGAAAGATTAAGTTATCACACTAGAAATGATGTAGAATTTATTAAAAATCTTAACGAAAGTATGAATAAAGAAGGATTGTTGTTTGAAGAAGAAAAAAAGCGTGTGGATTTGATAGTAAATGAAAAAATAAAAGAAATTGTTGAAAATAACGAAATTTATTATGCTAATAATAAAAGAATCAAAAAGCGTGATCTAAAAAATTTTAGCATTACAAGAATGGAGATGGAACAAAAAATAAAAGGTTTGCAAATTCCTTATTTTTCAAATTCTATAAAAGAAAGTGAAGAAAAATTTGAAGAAATCAAGGAAGAATACGATTTTCAAAAACTTTCAAAATTAGACAGTATAGATAATAAATATTTTTTAAAAGCGATGAATATATTAGGACTTGATTTTAAAAATATAAATGAAAATTTTAATTTTGAAAGTAAAAAAGATTTTATAGAAAATTGTTTAAAAGATATATATGTGTGTTTTTCAAAAAAACAAAAATTTAATCAAGAAAATAATCTTGAAATAGCTAAATATGTTTTAGAAAATTTCAAATCATTAAAACAAAGCATAAAACAAGAATACGAAGTAAGTGAGTTTCAAACACATAAATTTAATATAGGTAGTAAAGCAGTATTTAAAAATAATGATAAATTTGAAGAAATGAATTTCGAATGGCTTTATCATAAAACTTTTTGTTTTGATAGTAATTTAGAAAAAGAATTTCTAAATTTTATAGAAAAGAAAAAAGATGAGATAAATAAAGTGTTTTCTAAATGGTTTATTATAAGAAATGAAGGCTTTGAAGAATTTAAAATTTATGATAATAGAAAAGATAAAGCTACTTACGCAATGGGGTTTGAACCTGACTTTATTTTCTTTGGCAAGAAAAGTAAAGATGATGATAATTTTTTAAGTATACAATGTTTTATAGAGGCAAAAGGAGGGCATTTAGCTGGTGCAAAAGATATTTGGAAAGAAGAATTTTTAGAAACTTTAAAAGGAAAAATAATATCCACTAAAGATTATAAAAAATTAACCCTTCAGTCTTTACCATTTTTTATAAACAAAGAATTTAAAATGAATGATAAATTTATTAATAGTTTTGATGAATTTTTACACAAAGATAAAAATTCATAAGGTATTAATTCTTATTTTCTAAAACAAAATCTCATTTTCATTTAAATTTATACTATTTCTTGGTAAAGGTGATTTATCTGTATAATAAGCACTTTTACCTTTGTAAGTTCCTTGATAAACTCCGTTTGGAATACTAAATTTTCTTGTCGTATTTGGAAATTTCTCTATATATTGAGTTAAAAAGTCCTTAAATACCGGTGCTGCAGTTCTAGCTCCGCTTTCTGTATAACGCATTGGTTTATTATTGTCATTTCCATACCAAATCAATGCTTCAATTTCTGGAGTTATTCCACAAAACCAAGCATCAATATTTTTATTTGTCGTTCCAGTTTTTCCAGCTATATCTATACCTTTAATCTTAGCATTACGACCTGTTCCATTTTCTACAACATTTTTCATCATATCAAGCACCAAAAAGCTTTGCTCTGGATTACTCACTCTGTGTTCACTAGACTCAAATTTTATAATCACCTTACCATCTTTATCTTGAACTTGTCTGATAATTTGAGGTTCTTTTATTACTCCATAATTTCCGAACATAGTATAAAATTTAGAATATTCCAAAGGAGAAATTCCAAAACTTCCTAAGACTATAGATAAGTTAGGTGGAATATCTTTAAAACCAAATTCCATTAATTTAGAATAAAGAACATCAAGCCCAATATCAAGTGCGAGATTAATCGTAGCAAGATTTCTCGATCGCGTTAAAGCCTCTTTAAGAGTAATCAAACCCAAAAATCTTCCTCCATCATTTTTAGGTTTCCAAATCTTATCGCCACCTGAAAAAATTCTAGAAATATCAGCAATTTCACTCATGGGAGAATAACCTAGATTAATTGCTACTTGATACACAAAAGGTTTAAAGGAACTACCTGGCTGGCGCATGCTTTGAGTAGCACGATTATAATTGCTTTTTTCATAATCCACTCCACCAACAAGTGCCAAAACATCACCACTTTGATGATTGACAACAACCATAGCACCATTTAAGGTGCTTAAATTTGCATCCTTATCGCGTTTAACAATTTCATCATAGCCAAATTTTAAAGCGTTTTTTGCCATTTCTTGAACGTCTAAATCAATATTTAAAGTGATCTTATAGCCACCTGTTCTTAAATCCTTAATACTAGAACTAAGTTGTTTCATTACTTCATCAACAACATAAGGAGCAGCATTTTGAGTTAAAGTATCATTATAAATTTTAGGTACTTCTTTCATAGCACTATCATAATCGCTTTTAGAAATCCAGCCCAAACTATACATTCTCGTTAAAACATTATTTGCGCGTGAAATAGAAAGATCTAAATGTTTGGTTGGATCATAACTACTTGGTGCCTTAGGGATACCTACTAACATTGCAATTTCTTTAAGACTTAATTCGCTTAAATTTTTATGAAAATAACCTTGTGCAGCAGTTTTTACACCATAATATCCATGTCCAAAAAAGATAAAATTTAAATATCTTTCTAAAATTTGCTCTTTTGTAAGTAAAGTTTCAATTTTATAAGCAAGTAAAGCTTCTCTAATTTTTCTTGTAATGGTTTTTTCTGGAGTTAATTCTGTGTTTTTTATAAGTTGTTGAGTAAGAGTAGAAGCACCTTCTACAGGCTTTCCAGCATTTTTTATTATCTTTAATCCTGCTCTAAAAATAGCATCAATATTAACACCATTGTGCTCAAAAAAACTTGTATCTTCAATTGCCACCAAAGCTTCAATAAGACGCGGAGGCAACTCATCATACTTTGCATAAAAGCGGTGTTGTTCAAAAATATTGGCTACTAATTTTCCATTTCGATCAAAAATTTGTGTTGTAAGGGGTGGTTTGTACTCTTTAAAGGTATAATCTTGAGTATCTACGCTAGTAAAAAGATACCCAACGTAAATAACACCTGCAATCATTAATAAACCAAAAAATGAAAAAATATATCTTAAAATTTTCATAAATAAGCCTTTAAAGTTTGAGTATCAAGCCCCAAAGCTGTACTTGATTTTCCTATTTGTTTTAATATAAATTTCCCATGAAAACCTTCATGCATAATACAACCTGCTTTACCTTGATAAAGACCATTTTCAACATAATCGCTTAAAGCATTTTTATCAAATTTTTTAAAATAAAGCGTTGTCTTAGAAAGAGAAAAAACTCTTTTTTGAGCACTAACCAATAAAAAGGCACTCAAAATACTTGCACTTTTACCATCTTGTAAAGCAAGCATCTCATAAGCTTCATTTTTATCGTTTGCCTTGGTTAAAATTTTATTTCCTATACAAACAATGCTATCGGCAAAAAGTATAGTTTCATTTAAAAAATCTTTTTCAAAAATGGCAAGAAATTGTTTTTCTTTTTCAAGGACAACATTTTGAACATATAAATTTGCTGGAATATTTTTATTTAAATTTTCATCATAATCAAAAGCAATTTGCTTAAATTCGATATTTTCTTCTCGGAGTAATTTTGCTCTTGAAGAAGAGCTTGAAGCAAGAATTAGCATTGAATTGCTTTTTCTATATGTTCTAAACTTTGCTTTAAAGCTTCTTCAAGTTTAGCAATATCTTTACCTCCTGCTGTAGCAAAATCATCTCTTCCACCACCATTGCCGCCTAAAATTTGTGCCGCTTCTTTAACCAAAACTCCAGCTTTTAAAGGAGCGTCTTTTACTCCAGCAGCTAGAAGAATTTTATCCTCTTTTACCTGAGCAAGTAAAACTACAGCTTTGCTAAATTTATTTTTAAAATCATCAATCATAACTTTAATATCACCATTTTGTATACTTTCAACACAAATTTGTATTCCATTGATATTTTTTGATTTCAGCTCTATTTTGTTTGAATTTTTTAACTCTTCTTTTAGGGCAATAATTTCATTTTTAAGTTTTTTTATCCCATTTAAAATATCATTATTTTTCAATTCTTCTTTGATTTTATTAATTTCATCGAGTTGATTTTTTACAAATTTTAAAGCTGCTTTAGATACAACTGCTTCTATACGTCTTATACCTGCACTTACACCGCTTTCCTTAACAATATAAAAACTGCCAATTTGTGCCGTATTTAAAACGTGGGTTCCACCGCAAAGCTCTTTACTCTCTCCTAATGTCAATACGCGAACTTTATCTTGATATTTTTCATTAAATAAAGCTATAGCACCACTTTTTTTTGCTTGCTCTAAAGACATAATCTCAAGTATAGCATCGCTTGAAAGTATAATCATTTCATTGACTTTTCTTTCAATGCATTCTAATTCTTCTTTGCTTAAAGCCTTAGGGTGAGTAAAATCAAATCTTAATTTATTAAATTCCACTAAAGAACCTGCTTGAGAAACATGGTTGCCTAAAATTTCTCTTAAAGCATGATGTAAAAGATGAGTTGCCGAGTGATGACGTGCAATTTGCTCTCTTTTTTCAAAATCAATTTTTGCTTTTACCATATCATTGATTTTTAATTCTTTAGTGGTATTTACAAAACTAAGATTAAGTCCAAAGAATTTTTGAGTATCTAAAACTTCACAATCATCTAAAAATCCTATATCAGCACTTTGCCCTCCACTCGTTGCATAAAAAGGAGTTTTTTCAAGCATTACCCAACCTTTACCCTTAAGAGATGAAATTTCTTTAAAATCTTCATTCAAGAGTGCAAGAATTTTGGTTTTACATTCTATATTTTCATAACCAATAAATTCATTTTCTCCAAATTTTTCAAGTAAAATTTTAAAATCACCACTCGCGTTTTTACTACCACTACCCTTCCAAGAAGCTTTAGCACGTTCTTTTTGCTCTTGCATTAAAGCTTCGAATTTTTCTTCATCTACTTTAAGATTTTTTTCTCTAAGCATATCTTGAGTAAGATCAAGTGGAAAACCATAAGTATCATAAAGCTTAAAAGCAACCTCGCCACTAAAAATTTCTTGAGTATTTTTAAGTTCTTCATTAAAAATTTCAATTCCATTTTCTATAGTACTTAAAAATCTTTCCTCTTCAAGTCGAATTTGTTCTTTAATGAATTCTTTTTTTTCATTTAAATAAGTATAATGATTTCCCATTAAATGACAAACTATATCGACTAATTTATACATAAAAGGTTTTTTAAATCCTAATAAATAGCCATGTCTTAAAGCACGACGCAAAATTCGTCGCAAAACATAACCTCTTCCTTCTTTATCAAAAGTCGTCCCCTGTGCAAGCAAAAATACACTAGAACGTATATGATCAGCAATTACTCTAAAACTTGCGCCACTCTCATATATATATTTTGTGTTGCAAAGTTTGGAAATTTCATCAATAATTGGCATAAATAAAGAACTATCAAAATTACTAAATTTTCCTTCTTTGATAGCCATAACCCTTTCAAGACCCATTCCAGTATCTATACTTGGCTTTGGCAAAGGACTTAAAGTTCCATCAGCACTTCTTTCATACTGCATAAAAACAAGATTCCAAATTTCTAAAAATCTATCTCCATCTCCACCCATATAATCTTCATCACTATTAAAATATTCAGCACCTTGATCATAAAAAATTTCACTACAAGGACCACAAGGGCCTGTATCTCCCATTTGCCAAAAATTATCTTTATCTCCAAATTTATAAATTCGTTCTTTTTCTATATATTTTTGCCAAATTTCAAAGGCTTCATTATCATCTTGATGAACAGTTACATAAAGTTTATCTTTAGGAAGTTTTAAAATTTCAGTTACGAATTCCCAAGCATAAGAAATTGCTTGTTCTTTAAAATAATCTCCAAAACTAAAATTTCCAAGCATTTCAAAAAAAGTATGATGGCGCGCTGTATAGCCTACATTATCCAAATCATTATGTTTTCCACCTGCTCTAATGCAAGTTTGACAACTTGTTTTTCTTGGAGGATTAGGACGCGGAATTTCTCCGGTAAAAATACTTTTAAAAGGCACCATACCTGCATTAGTAAAAAGTAAAGTTGCATCATCTGGAACCAAAGGACTTGAAGGAGTAATCTCATGTCCTTTGGAAGCAAAAAAATCTAAATAAGCTTTTCTAATATCCATAAAGACTTCCTAAAAGAATTTTATAAAATCATATAATACCAAAATTACTTTAAATTAAGTAAAACTAAACTACAATAAATGTTTTAAAAACTCTTTAAAATACAAAAGGTATATATGAATTTTATTAATCTTAATGCACAATATTTAGCCTATAAAGATGAAATTGACGCTGAAATTCAAAATGTTTTGCAAAGTTCTTCTTTTATAGGAGGTTTAAAACTAAATGAATTTGAAAAGAATTTAGCTAATTTTGTAGGCATTAAACATGCTATAGGATGTTCAAGTGGAACTAGTGCTTTATATTTAGCCTTAAGAGCTTTAGATATTAAAGAAGGTGATGAAGTGATCGTTCCTGATTTTACCTTTATCGCAACGGCTGAGGCTGTGGCATTAGTAGGCGCAAAACCTATTTTTGTAGATATTAATCTTAATAATTATAATCTTGATTTTAAAGCAGTAGAGCAAGCCATCACATCTAAAACAAAAGCGGTTATTGCTGTGAGTATGTTTGGACAAATGAGTGATTTAAAAAAATTAAATGAAATGCTAAAAAATAAAAATATCACTCTTATTGAAGATGGAGCACAAAGTTTTGGAGCAAGTTTTAAAAGGGAAAAATCTTGTTCAATTGCACCTATTTCTTGCACTAGTTTTTTTCCATCTAAACCTTTGGGTGCTTATGGAGATGGAGGGGCTATTTTTTGCCACGATGATGCTTTAGCACAAAAAATAAGAATTTTACTTAATCACGGACAAACAGAGCGTTATAAACATGAATTTATAGGTATAAACGCGCGTCTTGATACCCTTCAAGCGGCTATTTTAAATGTAAAATTAAAATTTCTTGAGCAAGAAATTGAAAAAAGACAGATTTTAGCTAAAATCTATAATGAAAATTTAAAAAACTGCGTGATTCCAAAAATCGACAATGATGCCAAAAGTGTTTATGCACAATATAGTATTTTAGTAGAAAATAGAGCACGCATTTTGCAAAAATTTGAAAAAGCTAATATACCTTATGCGATTCATTATCCAACCCCTCTTCATAAGCAACCTTGTTTTAAAGAGGCAAATCATTTAGAAATTAAAAATTCTAGCTATGCAAGTGAGCATATCCTATCTTTACCTTTTTCGGCTTTTTTAGAAGAAAGGGAACAAGAGCAAGTTATTGATCTTTTTAAGGATTAAATAAATGAAAATTGGAATAATAGGCCTTGGAAAAATGGGTCAAAATCATCTTAATGAGCTTAATAAAAATTCTCATTTTAAAATCAATGCTCTATTTGATCTTTATCAAAATTCAAACTTAAGCCAATTTGATAATATTTTTTTCAACAACTTAGATGAATTTGTGAAACAAAATAATGATATTATTATCATTGCAACCCCAACAAATTCACATTTAGATATTGCAAAAAAAGTTTTAAATTCCGCAAAAGCCTTGCTCATCGAAAAACCTTTAGCCTTAGACTTAGCACAAATTGAAGAATTAAAGCAAATAGCACAAAATAAAAAAATAGCTGTGGGATTTTGCGAACGTTTCAATCCTGCTGTTTTAGCCTTAAAACAAAATTTAAAGGATGCAAAAATTATTAGTATAAATATACAAAGATTTTCACTCTATCCGCAAAGAATTAACGATGTTGGAATTTTGCATGATTTAGCTGTGCATGATCTTGATTTAATTCGCTTTTTAAGCCAAAAAAATATTACAAAAACAAAAATTATAAAACGTTTTATTCAAGATACAAACAGAGAAAGCGAAAGTATTCTAGCTTGTGAGCTTGAAGAAGTTATAGCCTCTTTACATCAAAGTTGGAATTGTTCTTCAAAGCTTAGAAAAATTCATCTTATAACAGAAAAACATTTTTTTGAAGCTAATTTAATTGATTTTAAATTATTTAAAGATGGCAAAGAAATTCCAGTAGAGAAAAATTCTCCTTTATTTAGCGAACATCAAGCTTTACTAAATTTAATTAATGATAAAGAACATTTCTTAGCAAATATTGATGATGCTTATGAAGTGCAAAAAATTTTAGAGGAAGAAAAGTGAAATTAGTTTTATTTTTAAATATGGGTGGAGCCACTAATTTAAAAGATTGTAAAACTTTTCTAAAAAATATGTTTAATGATCCTTACATTTTAGGAATTAAAAATAGATTTTTAAGACAATTTGTAGCTTGGATGATAACATTATCACGTACTAAAGCTATGCAACAAAACTATATTAAAATGGGCGGAAAATCTCCTTTAAATGAAATCACATATAAATTGTGTTATCAATTAAATTCTTTACAAAAAGAATTTAAATTTGATTTTATAAATTTATATGTTCCTCCTTATGCTAATGAAGTTTTAAAAAAATATTCTTTAAATTCAAAAGATGAAATTATTCTTTATCCGCTTTATCCTCACCACTCTTGCACCACAGTAACTTCTTCACTTGATGTTTTACAAAGAGAAATTGAAAAATTAAATATCACAAGTAAAATTAAAATAATGGATATTTTTTACAAAAATACAATTTACAATCAAATGATTATTTCTCATATCTTAGATAAAAAAAATCATTTTAATGCTAAAACTCTTATTTTTTCAGCTCATTCTTTGCCGGTTTCTCTTATAAAAAAAGGGGATTTATATGAAAAACATATCAACGAACATGTTCAAATTTTAAAAGAAAAGCTTAAAAATCATTTTGAAGAAATCATTCTATCTTATCAATCTAAATTAGGGCCTATAAAATGGCTAGAACCTAGCACAAGTGATATTTTATCAAAACTTAAAAATAAAGCTTTAATTTATCCTATATCTTTTTGTATTGATTGCTCTGAAACTATATTTGAATTAGGTATAGAATATAAAGATTTAGCTTCGCAAGATTATGCATTGATTTCTTGCCCAAATCATAGTGATGAATTTATTGATTTTATTTTAAAATCTCTTAAAAATTAATCTTATGTTTGGCTTTTAAAAAAGCCAAAAGCTCCTCTTTAGCTTTTGAAATATCATTAGTATCAAGTTTAAAGTCTATTTTTTCTGGTTGTTTGTAAGTTTTATCATAATATTTTAAAAGCATTTCTATAAGCTTCTTCCACTCTTGTTTTTCATAATTTTGCAATAAATCTTGTTTAAAATTAACACTAATATAAGGAGATATCTTTTGAACACATTCTTTAAATTTTAAAGGAGTCATTTTATTTTTATAGAACTTTTCAATTCTTTTAATACGATTTTCCAAAGAACAAAAACAATAAATTTTAAAAGCATGTTGCATACTCTCATAAAGCTTTAAAGGTAAGATTATTTCCCCAATTTTTCGACTCTCACTTTCGATAAAAATAAAATCTCTAATCCTATTAAGCTCATCAAAAAGTAAAGATTCAAAAGCTTTTTGAGTAGGTTGTTTGCCTAAAATATTTCCAAAAGAAGAACCTAAATGATTTGCCATTTTTTCTAAATGAATAGCATGAGGGAGAGATTCTAAAAGCTCGCTTTTTCCACTTCCTGTATTTCCGCAAAGCGAAAATAATTTTAATTTTAAAACTTGATTAAAAAAATTCAGTACAAAAGCTCTGTAAGATTTAAAACCTCCTCTTAAACGCACCACCCTATAACCTAATTCGCTTAAAATGACAGCTATAGATTTAGAACGTAATCCGCCCCTAGCGCAATAAATTCCAACTTTAGATCCTATGCGAAATTTTTGGGTGATAATAGGAATGTGGTAAGCCATATTAGCACAAATATAACTTGCACCTTTTGCTTTGGCTAAAGCTTGATTTTGCTTATAAAGTATCCCTATTTTTTTATGCTCATCATCATTTAAAGCGTAAAAATTTAAAGCTCCTTGAAGATGAGAGTGGCTAAACTCTTTTGGGCTTCTTGTATCGATTAAAAAATCAAACTTTTCTTGATTAAAATTTTCAAATTCTAATTCACTTAACATTGTTAAAAGCATTGACTAGTTTATAATACACATCTTTTAAATCCGTACCACAAACTCTAGTTTCCCCTATAGTTGTAATAAAATTAGTATCTCCAAACCAACGAGGCACTAAATGATAATGGCAATGCATTGCAATACCTGCTCCTGCATCTTTACTTAAATTCATCCCAATATTAACACCACTTGCATGAAGTTCGTTTTTTAAGATTTTAACACCTTCTCGCACCCAATAACTCATTTCTTGCCAAATCTTATCATCTAAATTTTCTATATGCTCTTCATGTAAATAAGGTATAATCATAAAATGTCCAGCAGAATAAGGATAACGATTCATTACGGCAAAACAATACTTAGCTCTAAAAATAACACCTAACTTTTCATCGCTATCTATTTTATTGGCACAATCGCAAAAAGGACACTGACTCTTTTCTTTCTCGAAATATTCACTTCTCCAAGGCGCGTATAGATATTGCATTAATTTTCCTTTAATAATTTGTATAATTTACTAAAAAAGCATCTATCCCTAATTTTTGTAAATACTGTAAATTCTCTCCATCATTTACGCTAGCAATAATAATTTTAGAATTTGGAATTTGTCCTATGAGTTTTTCACATAATTGCGTATAATTAGTGAAATTTTTATCAATATTACAAATACTTATAAGATCAGCTCCAGCTAAAATAGCCTTACTTAGATCTTCTTTATCGCAAATTTCAACCAAAGCTTCAAGCCCTAAATGTCTTGCAAATTCAACCAATTTTTTAAGTTCTTTAGTGCTTAGCATTTTAGCGATCAATAAAATAAAATCTCCACCATAAACTAAAGTTTCTAAAATTTGATATTCATCGATGATAAAATCTTCTCTTAATAAAGGAATTTGAGTATAGCGACGTATCATGCTTAAATTTTCAAGCACGCCATTAAAATACGGCCACGTAGATATAGAAAGAGCAACAGCTCCTTTTTTTTCACTCTCTAAAGCTAAGGATAAATTTTGATTTAAATCCTCTTTGATTTGAGGGATTAATTTAATCTCGTAATTTATTCTTTTTAAAGCTTTATGTACATCTTTTGGAAAAAATGGATTTGAAGCTAAAGATCGACCTAACATATCATAAGGTAACTTTTTTTTTCTCTCTTCAAGTTCTTTTTGAATTTTTTTATAAATTTCATCTGATTTTACAGCTTTAAACATTTTTTTATTGCCTTTATATGAGCTTTACTTTCTTTAGAATTTGAAAAATCTTTATTTTTAAAAGTTTTTTGCAAAATTTCCCATGCTTTAGAACAATCTCCAAGCTTATAATATCCCCAAGCTAAAGAATCCAAATAATACAAATTCTGAGGATCTTTTTTTAAAGCAAGTTCAACAAATTTAATCCCTTTTTTCACATCTAAATTATAATCAATCAATAAATATCCATAATAATTTAAATATAAATCATTTGAATTTTCATCAATTGCTTTTTCAAATTTTTCTCTTACAGCTTGTATAGTTTTAGGAGTAATTTTTTTCTTTAAATTTGCATCTTCAAATTCAAAAACTGCAGCACGTAAAAGATATTCTTTATTACGAGTACGTTGATAAATTTGCATACTTAAATCTTTAGCTTGATTATAATATTTTAATTTTTGATATAAATATAATTTAATATCATCATCTAAATTATATTCTAAAGCTATATTTAAAGCTTGTTTAATTTTATTTTCAGAATTAAGTAATTCAACTGCAGATAAAATAAAATTTTTACTTTTAGTAATTTCATAAAGTTGAAGATAAACCTCAACTAAAGCTTTAAAATCTTTTTCATCATTGTAAATTTTTGCAAGTAAAATACAAGTTTTTAAAGTACATCCATTCACTTTTCTAGAATTTTCTAACAAATCTTTAATACTAGCTGTATTATTTAAAATTGCATAAACGCTTACAAGCTTCAATAAAACTTCTTCATTTAAGGCATAATCATAAGCCATATGATAATATTTTGCAGCATTTTTAAGATCATTTTGTTTAACCAAAATATCACCATATAATTCTAAATTTCTTGGATCATGTTCTGCTTTTTTTAAAAGCTCTTTAACTAACTTTTTAGCATTTTTAAGCTCGTGCGAGTTAAGTTCGTAAAGAGCGCTAAGACGCTTAAGATTATCATTTTGATTTAAATAAGGCTTAGCTATTTCATTGATCTCTTTTTTTTGATCAAGATCATTTACCAAAGTGATTAAAAAAGCATTTTCTAAAAAATGCGTATTATTATAATCTTTAAAAAGCTTTAAAAACTCATCTCTAGCTTCTTTATTTTGATGGAAATATTCATAATTATAAGCTTTCATCACTCTCAAGTCAAATTCATTACTTTTAAATTTGTTATAATCAGGATAAACAACAACGGTTTTAGGGCTAGCACAGGCGCTAAATAAAATAATAATTAAGATAAATAAGTAATTCCTATACATTCTTTTTTTAATTCCTCTTTATGTGTTTTAAAATATTCCCAAAAAGGAAAAGTGCGACATTGCATCGGACGATAGTCATAAATTGAACAATTCCTATTTATTGGATCAAAAAAAATACACGCAAAGCCACCTTCAAATTCAATCTCTTTAAAACTCATTTTAAAACCAACTTTTCTAAGATACTTTAAAGCAAATTCTTCTTCATTTAAACCTAAATATTCTCTTAATTTTTTAAGCTCTTCTTTGCTTGCAAAAATATTACCACTATCTCCTATACAACACTTTCCGCCACATTTTTGACATGCATTTTCATCAAAACAATAAGAAAAATCTTTTTTAAAAATCATAACTTTCCAATATAAATCTAGAGTGAATTACTTGCATTTTTTGACTTAAATTTCCATTTTCGTATACAAAAAACGGAGGCAATACTTCACAAAAAGATTTTACGCTTTTTCTAGCCTCGATTAAAACAAGTCTTGCTTTGTCATTTTTGTCAGTATGCACAAAACAAATTTTAGTCATTTTTAGCTTTTTCTTTTCTAAAGCTAAGCAAATTTTATCAAGCGCTAAAACTTCATAACAAAAATACAGAATACCCCTTGGCTTAAGCATAGAATTTGCCTTAAAAATAAATTCATCTAAAGGCAAATAGGATTGAAATTTACTGATAGTTTTATGTAAATTTTGACTCTTGTAAGCTTCTTGTCTATAAAAAGGAGGGTTAGATATTATAAAATCAAATTTTTTTTGAGTACTAAATTTTAAAAAATCATCGCAAAAGACCTCAGCTTCTATATGATTGGATTTTAAGTTTTGTTTGATAAGTTGTATATTTTTTTCTTGGATATCAATCATTGATAGTTTGATTTTTTCATTAAATTTTTTAAGTAAAATACCTAAAATCCCACATCCAGAACCAACATCTAATAATTCATTTTTTATCCCACATTCTAAAATAAAATCAGCTAAAATCAAAGAATCGCTATTATAGCGATAGCCTTCTTTTAATTGTGCCAATAAAATACTTTCTTGCTTCATTTTTAATGAGTAGGAATTTTAATACGTTTTGTAGAATTTTCTTGACTTATATTTTGTTCTTTTTTAATATTATTCTTAGCAAAATCTAAAAAATTTTCTGCTAGAAGATTTAAATTTAAAAAGAAAATAAGAAACAATAATCTCATTAATAAACCTTGTAATTTTATTTTCCTAAAATCATACACTAGAAATTTAAAATTTATGCTAAAAATTAAAGAAAGATTTATAAAAAAAGAATGGTGGTTAGAGGCAGAATCGAACTGCCGACACGCAGATTTTCAGTCTGCTGCTCTACCGACTGAGCTATCCAACCAGTAAAAACATTTTTCGCTTTTTTAAAGCTGAAGTTTTAAAAAATGTAATTTTATCTTTTTTTCTTTAATTTAAGTTTAAATATAGAATTAAAAATTTATTTGCCTTAAAGTTTTTATCAGATAAAATTCCTGCTTTAAAATTTTAAAATGAGGGTTTTTTTGAAACAATTTGGACTAGATAGACGGACTTTTAAAATTTTATTAGTTGGTTACATCATTATTGCTTTAATCGGAGCTGTCTTTTTGCATTCAAATTGGGCTCATACGACTCCTATTACCTTTCTTGACGCCTTTTTTACAAGTACATCAGCGATCAGTATGACTGGATTGGTTGTAAAAAATACTGCTGTAGATTTTACATTTCTTGGACAAATTATTTTACTAATACTAATTCAAATTGGCGGTTTAGGATATATGAGTATAGGCTTTTTTGTATATTTACTCATACGAAAAAAAGTGGGGTTTAGTGGTAGAAATTTACTAAAAGAATCTCTATTTTATCCGAGCATGGATGGACTTTTTAAATTTTTTAAAAAAGTTTTACTTTTTATTTTTATTATAGAATTAGCAGGTGCTTTACTTTTAACCATGCGATTTGCTCTTGATATGGATTTTAAAAAAGCTCTTTGGTTTGGAATTTTCCATTCCATTAGTGCTTTTAATAATGCTGGTTTTAGTATTTTTAAACATGGAATTTCTACTTATAAAAATGATATTGCGATTAATTTAATCATTACCACTCTTATTATCATTGGTGGTCTTGGATATTTTGTTTTAGTGGAACTTTATTTTTTTCAAAAAAAACGTTTGTCTAATCTTAGCTTGCATACAAAAGTTGTTGTTTTATCAACTATTATTCTAATTCTTTCTTCAACTGTGATTATTCTTGCTTTGGAATACTCCAACCCTAAAACAATGGGAAATTTTTCTTTATTTGATAAAATTTTAAGTTCATACTTTACTGCAATCAATTACCGCACAGCAGGTTTTAACACCTTAAACATTAATCATTTAAATGATGCTAGTTTGTTTTTTGGATCTTTATTTATGGTTATAGGAGGAGCACCTGGAGGAACAGCTGGAGGAATGAAAATTACTACAGTTATCACGCTTTTACTCTATGCGTATTGGAGTATTAGAGATGGCAGAGTAAGAATATTTGGACACGAAATTTCTCAAGAGACTATATCAAGAGCTTTTGTTATAGCAATAGGATCAGCAGTTTATATTATAGTTGCTGTTATTTTGCTTTCTTTATTAGAATCTCATTTTAATTTTCTTCCTTTATTATTTGAAACCTCTTCGGCATTTGCAACCGTTGGAATTTCAGTTGGCAATGGGGAAACACTTTCTCTTTGTGCTTCATTTACCAATCCAAGCAAAATTATTATTATTATTATGATGCTTAGCGGAAGGATTGGAGTTTTTGCATTTTTACTCTCCGTCTTTAAGCAAGATAAGGCAATACATATTAGATTTCCTGAAGGAAAAATCAATCTATAAAAGGCAAAATTATGAAAAATAATAGTTATGGAATTATTGGTCTTGGGAAATTTGGATCAGTTGTTGCAGAAGAATTAATCTCTGCAGGAAATACAGTAATTGTTGCTGATAAAGATGAGGAAGCTTTAAAAAATATATCTAATCCAGCAAGTTATGCTTATATACTTGATTCTACAAATGTAACAGCTTTAAAAGAAGCTGGGTTTCATGATGTTGAGGTGGTGATTGTAAGCATTGGAGACAATGTAGAAAAATCAATTCTCACCTTAATGGCTCTTAAAGATATAGGAGTTAATAATATCATTGCAAAGGCTACCTCAAATATTCATGGACAAATTCTATCTAAATTAGGTGCTACAAAAGTCATTTATCCTGAAAAAGAAAGTGCGAAAAGATTAGTTAAAGAATTTCTTGTTAGAGAAAGTGAATTTGAAGTATTTGATTTATCAGCAAATACTATTCGAGCGATTAAAATCAATGTAGATGAAAAATTAGCTGGAAATTCGCTCAAACATATCGCACAAAATATGAGGGTAATTGCCTATAAAAAACTAAATAATGACTGGGAAATATTGCCTGATTTTGAAACAACGGTAGCTTATAGCGGAGATGTGATTATATTATTAGGAACGGTTAAAGAATTAAGAAATTTTGAATATTAAATTTCTTTTTTAAATTTAACCGCATCATTAAAACGTTTTAAGGCTTTTTTTTCCTTATGAGTTATATTATAATAAATAATCTCGCTTAAATAATATTTAATATCTTTAGCTGATATTTCTTTTTTTTGAGCGTATTTTTGAAGTATGTATTGTGGGATTTTAATTCTTTCTCTAGCAAATTTTTTTAAAATTTTAGAAAAATAAATCTTTTTTTGTATACATGAGAAACGCGCAAAAACAAAAGGCAAATTAGTTTTTTTATACCATAAATTACACAAATCTACATAAGCATTAGGATCTTTTATATAAAGTTTTAAAGCTTTATCACCTATAATAACCTTACCTTTTAAACCTAAAACTTGAGATAAAGCATTTGATGTAGCTGAGCTAGGATCTTTGGCTTTGGATGAATTTTTTTCAACCAAGACACTTAAAACTTTTTTATTAGCACAAATTCCAACATCCAAATTTTTATATTTTTTTCTAACACTTTCAATACTCGAAGTCATAGCGCCATCAACTCTACGATAAAATAATTCTTTATTAAAATAACTTGGTTCGCCTTTTTTATAAAAAAGTGTTGCTTTAAAGCCATTAGGCAAAGGATATTTTTTAAGATAAGTACTTAAAGGTAACAAATTAATATAATCAAATTTACCAAAAATCATGATCAATCTAGAGTATTAAAAACTCTATCTCCTGCATCTCCAAGTCCTGGAACTATATAACCTTTTTCATTTAACTCTTCATCAATAGCAGCTGTATAAATTTCAATATCTTGATGTACTTTTCTAAAATTTTCAATCCCTTGTGGTGTAGCAAGTATTGAAATAAATTTAATTTTTTTCATACCTTTTGATTTCAAAAAATTACAAGCCTCTATCGCCGTTCCTCCAGTAGCAAACATAGGATCTATAACAATAGCTACGCGTTTAGCTGCATCTTGTGGAATTTTTTCAAAATAAAAATCTGCTTTAAGAGTTTCTTCGTTTCTTGAAAAGCCTAAAAAACCCACACTGGCATCAGGAATTAATCTAAAAACACTATCAAGCATACCTAATGCGGCTCTTAAAATAGGACAGATCATAATTTTTTCATTCAGCTTTTTTACTTTGGCTTTTGAAACAGGAGTTTGAATTTGAACTTCTTTCAAATTCAAATCTTTAGTTGCTTCAAAAAGTAAAAAAGTTGAAATTTCATCAATTAACATTCTAAATTGAAAAGGTTTTGTAAATTGATCACGTAAAAGACCTAGTTTATGTTGTATTAAAGGATGATTTGCACAAAAAACTTTATTCATTTTAAGCTTTCAAAATAAGCTTTCTCATCAAATTCTTTAATCAAAGCTACCCCATCTTTAACAGCTGCTGCTGCTACTGCGGTACTTACTGCTGCTCTTACTCTTTCATCAAAAGGTTTTGGAATAACATAATCTCTGCCAAATTCTAAAAAGTCAATTTCATAAGCTTTTTTAACTGCATCACTTACGGGCAATTTTGCCAAATCAGCCAAAGCCCTTGCTGCAGCTATTTTCATATTTTCAGTGATTTTAGTTGCTCTTACATCTAAAGCGCCTCTAAAGATAAAAGGAAAACCTAAAACATTATTGATTTGATTAGGATAGTCACTTCTTCCAGTACCTACAATTGCATCTTTTCTAAGCCTTGAAACATCTTCTGGCATAACTTCTGGAATAGGATTTGCTAAGGCAAAAATAACAGGATCTTTAGCCATAGATAAAATCATCTCATCATCAAGAATTTTTGGAGCACTAAGTCCTAAAAATACATCCGCCCCCTTTAAAGCATCTTTTAATGTTTTTTCTTTAGAATCTAGAGCAAACTCAAGTTTTTGTGGAGTTAAATCAATTCTATCTTTACTAACTACTCCCTTACTATCCACTAAAACAATATGCTCAACTCCTAAATTTCTATACATTTTAGCACTAGCAATTCCAGCAGCTCCTGCTCCACTAACAACTACTTTAATATCTTTAAATTTTTTTCCACTAATTTCCATCGCATTCATAAGCCCTGCAGTGGATATAATCGCTGTTCCATGCTGATCATCATGCATAACAGGAATTCCAAGATCTTGCAAAGCTGCTTCAATTTCAAAACATTTTGGCGCTGCAATATCTTCTAAGTTAATTCCACCAACTGTTGGAGCCAAAGCTTTACAAAATGTAACAATTTCATCAACACTATGAGCATTAATCTCTATATCATAAGCATTAACATTAGCAAATTTTTTAAACAAGCAAGCCTTACCTTCCATAACTGGCTTAGAAGCTTGCGCTCCAATATTTCCAAGTCCTAAAACAGCAGAACCATCACTCACAATAGCTACTAAATTTGCTTTATTTGTATAAAGATATGCTAATTCTTTATCTTTAGCAATTTCCAAACAAGGCTCAGCTACGCCTGGGCTATAAGCTAGAGATAAATCATGACTTGTATCCATTGGTTTTAAAGGGGTGATACTAACTTTACCACCCAAATGATATCTTAAGGCTTCTTCTCTTAAATTCATTTTATCATCCTTTTTAAAAAAATTTCCATTCTTTTTTTGCACTCCTCAACTCCTAAAAACTCTAAAACCTCAAAAATACTAGGGCTTACAGCCGTACCAGTTAAAGCAATACGTATAGGCTGAGCAAGTTCTTTTAATTTTACATCATTTTTTTGTAAGAATTCATTAGTAAAACTTTCAAAATCACTTGCAAAGCTTTGATTGCCTAATTCATTTGCATATTTTTTTAATAAAGAAAGATTTTTTTCATTCACAAATTTATTAACAGCTTGTTCATCGTAACTTTTAGGCGATTCTATAATACTTTTAGCTCCATTAATGATTTCAAGTAAAGTTTTAGCACGCTCTCTTAATAAATCAAGCAAAAATTCTGCTTTTTCATAAACTAATAAATCAAATCCAAGTTCTTTAAGTTGATGATTTATCTCTTCAAAAGGTAAAGTTTTAATATAATGTGCATTAAGCCATTCTAACTTTTTAAAATTATAACAAGATGCACTTTTATTAATATGATTTGGATCAAAAAGTTTTTTTAAATCTTCAAGTGAAAAAATTTCATCATCTCCATGACTCCAACCTAAACGTACAAGAAAATTAAGTAAGGCTTGAGGCAAAATTCCCATAGCTTTATATTCCATAACATCAGTGGCTCCGTGACGTTTTGAAAGTTTTTTTCCATCTTCTCCATGAATCATAGCTACGTGATAAAATTTTGGAATTTTAAAACCTAAAGCTTCATAAAGAATGATTTGTTTTGGGGTATTAGAAAGATGATCATCTCCGCGGATAACATCGCTAACACCCATTAAAGCATCATCAATTACAACTGTAAAATTATAAGTAGGTGTTCCATCGCTTCTTGCAATAATAAAATCATCTAAAATATCTTCAACTTTAAATTTAACCTCACCTTTTACACCATCCATAAAAAAAATTTCTCCACTTTGAGGTGCCTTAATACGGACAACAGGCTTTATATCTTGAGGTGGTATGCCTTTAAATTCTCTATATCTCCCATCATATTTTGGACGCTCTTTGGCGGCTTCTTGTTTGGCACGCAATTCTTCTAATTCTTCTTTACTCATATAACAATAATAAGCCTTGCCTTCATCTAAGAGCTTTTGAATATATTTCTTATAAATTTCAAAACGTTCAGATTGGTAAGTTACTTCTCCATCATAGTCAAGTCCACACCAATTAAAAGCTTCTATAATAGCTTTAGTTGCTTCTTTAGAATTTCTTTTAAGATCAGTATCTTCAATACGGAGTAAAAATTTACCTTTATTTTTTCTAGCATATAAATAACTATAAAGTGCCGTTCTTAATCCTCCTATATGAAGATATCCTGTAGGACTTGGTGCAAAACGAGTTACAAGTTTTTCTTCCATTTTTTGCCTTTTCTTAAATTTTTATTGATATAATGCGATATTTACACTTAAATAAAGGTTTGAAATGAAAAAAATTTTATTAAGTTTTTGTTTTTTTGCAAATTTAACAAGTGCGAATACGATCGATGCTATTGCTATAGTTGTCGATAAAGAACCTATTACAACTTACGATATTAATGAAAAAATGGAAAAGCTACACCTTTCTAAAAATGAAGCTTTACAAGTTTTAATCAATGAAAAAATGGAAAAATCTCAAATGAAAAAATTTGGGATTTTTACAAGCGAATTAGAGCTTGATAATGCTATTGATAAAATGCTCTCTCAAAATAATATTACACTTGATATGCTTAAAGCTGATCTAAAAACTAAAGGGCAAACTTATGAACAATTTAGAGAAAATTTTAAAAAAGATTTAGAAAAAAGAAAATTATATGATCAAATAGCTAATACAGCTAAAATAGATTATAGCGATATAGGTGCTAAAAAATTTTTTGAACAGCATCAAGATAAATTTAGTATTTTTACAGAAATTGCTGTAAAAATTTATACTTCTCAAAATATAAATTTTTTAGAATCTTTAAAAATCAATAAAAAAACTATGCTTAAAGCTGAAAATGCTATTCTTACTCCAGAAAATGCAGATCCTAGACTTTTAAGCCTTTTATCTCAAGTTTCTATAGGTGACTTTTCTCCAATTTTAAATTCTAAAAATGGGTATCAAATTTATAAAGTAGAAAATAAAGGTGGTATACAAACTCCAGATTTTGAACAAATTAAAAATGATGTTTTAAACGCTTATGTTGGCGAACAAAGACAAAATTATATCCAAGATTATTTTGATAAATTGCGTTCAAAAATAAATATAGAATATTTAAGATAACCAAATTTAGGATAAAACCTAAATTTGATTAATGTCTAGAAAGATAATTTGTATCGTAATTGTTTTTAATAAAATCTTCATTATCCATCATAGCAAGATGAAAATCTTTAGTTGTCTTAATACCTCCGACAATAAGTTCATTTAAAGCTACTTTCATCTTAGAAATAGCTTTATTACGATCTTCTGCCCAAACCACAAGTTTTCCTATCATAGAATCATAATAAGGTGGTACAGAATAATCCTGATAACAATGACTTTCCATTCTAACATTACGACCGGCTGGAGCAATATATTTTGTAATCTTACCTGGACAAGGTAAAAAGGTTTGAGAATCTTCAGCTGTGATTCTACATTCTATGGAATGGCCTTTTAACAAAATATCTTCTTGAGAAGGTAAAGCTTGGCCTTCTGCAACTTTAATCATTTGCTCAATAATATCAATACCACTAACCATTTCACTCACACAATGTTCAACTTGCAAGCGTGTATTCATTTCTATAAAATAAAAATCTAAATTTTTATCTACTAAAAACTCAAAAGTTCCAGCACCTTCATAACCGATAGCCTTAGCCGCTTTAACTGCGGTTTCATGAAGTTTTGTACGTGTTTTTTCATCTAGTAAAATCGCTGGAGATTCTTCGATTAATTTTTGATGACGTCTTTGCATAGAGCAATCTCTTTCACCTATATGAATCACATTTCCAAAACTATCCCCAATCACTTGCACTTCTATATGACGTGGATTTTGTATATATTTTTCCATATACATAGTACCATCTCCAAAAGCTGTCACTGCTTCGCTTTCAGCAGACCAATAAGCTTTTTCAAGATCTTTTTCATTTTCAACAACTCTCATTCCACGACCACCACCGCCAGCTGCTGCTTTTAAAATTACAGGATAACCAATTTCTTTAGCAAGTTTTTTAGCTGCTTCAGCACCTGCTAAAGCCCCATCACTTCCTGGAATTACCGGTACACCAGCTCTTTGCATTACTTGTTTTGCTTTACTTTTATCACTCATTAAATTCATAGCTTCTACAGAAGGACCTATAAATTTAATATTGTGTTTGGTACAAATTTCAACAAAGTTTTGATTTTCACTTAAAAAACCATAACCTGGAAAAATAGCATCTGCTTCAGCAATCTCAGCCGCAGTAATAATAGCTGGAATATTTAAATAGCTTTCAGAACTTCTTGCTTTTCCTATGCAAATACTCGCATCAGCATATTTTAAATACAAAGCATCCTTATCTGCTTCAGAATACACACAAATCGCTTTTTTGCCCATTTCTTTAATGGTTCTTAAAGCTCTTAAAGCTATCTCTCCTCTATTGGCTATTAAAACGCTTTTAATTTCCATAATTATAATTTCTCCACTGTAAATAAAGGCATACCAAATTCTACAGGCTGTCCATCAGCAACTAAAATTTCTACAATTTTACAATCAAATTCAGCTTCAATTTCATTCATAATCTTCATAGCTTCTATAATAGCAATTGCATCTCCTTTTTTTACAGTGCTACCTACCTTTACAAATGGAGCAGCACCTGGGCTTGGAGCTTGATAAAATGTACCTACCATAGGGCTGTTAATAGTTGGATTATTAGATTTTGTATGATTAGAATGTGTTTCATTTACAACATTAACATTAATAGGTTGTGGTGCCGGTGTTGTAGGACAAACCGGAGCTGGAATATCACAGCACATATCCCTTTCAAGTTCAATTTCAAAACCATCTTGTTCTTTAATCTTAATTTTACTAATATTAGCTTCTGCAAATAAATTGACTAATTCTTTAATCTCTTCTTTTGTCATTAATTTCTCCTGATTTTAAGAACTTAATCTAGTATTATATTGAAAAACTTAAAATTTAACTTTAAAAAAACAAAAAATTCCTAAAAATATAAAAAAATAAGCTATAATCTCTTATTGTAAAGAATTTAATTTAAGGTTAAATATGGGTTTAAAAGCGGATAATTGGATCAGAAAAATGGCACTTAAGCACAAAATGATTGAACCGTTTTGTGAAGCAAATATAGGTAAGGGGGTTGTAAGCTACGGACTTTCAAGTTATGGATATGATATACGTGTAGGGCGTGAATTTAAAATTTTTACCAATGTTAATTCTACGGTAGTTGATCCTAAAAATTTTTTAGAACAAAATGTAGTTGACTTTATAGGCGATGAATGTATCGTTCCTGCAAATTCTTTTGCACTCGCAAGAACGATAGAGTATTTTAGAATGCCTGATGATGTTTTAGCCATTTGTCTTGGTAAAAGCACCTATGCAAGATGTGGAATTATAGTCAATGTAACTCCATTTGAGCCTGGATTTGAGGGGCACATCACTATAGAAATTTCAAACACTACCCCTTTACCTGCTAAAATTTATGCTAATGAAGGTATAGCTCAAGTTTTATTTTTGCAAGGCGATGAAAGATGTGATACTACTTATCGCGATAAACAAGGCAAATATCAAGCTCAAACAGGCATAACTTTGCCTAGAATTTTAAAATAAATTTTTATGGAACATTTATTGCTTAAAATTCTTACAAAAAATATCATTGAAAATAAAATATTTATAAAGGAGGATAAATGTTTAATGGTAAAAATATTCTTATAACAGGTGGAACAGGAAGCTTTGGAAAGACTTATACTAAAATTTTACTCCAAAATTACAAGCCAAATAAAATCATTATTTTTTCAAGGGATGAATTAAAACAATTTGAAATGGCAATTTCATTTAATCACCCTTGTATGCGATATTTTATAGGAGATGTAAGGGATAAAGAAAGATTAAATTATGCTATGAATGATGTTGATTATGTTATTCATGCAGCGGCTATGAAGCATGTTCCCGTGGCTGAATATAATCCTATGGAGTGTATAAAAACAAATATTAATGGTGCACAAAATGTGATCGATGCTTGTTTAGAAAATAATGTTGAAAAATGCATCGCACTTTCCACAGATAAAGCGTGTAATCCGGTCAATTTATATGGTGCAACTAAACTTGCAAGCGATAAACTTTTTGTTGCAGCTAACAATATCGCTGGAAATAAAAATACAAAATTTAGTGTCGCTAGATATGGAAATGTAGTGGGTTCAAGAGGTTCTGTTGTCCCATTTTTTAAAAAACTGATTAAAGAAGGTACTAAAGAGCTTCCTATTACAGATGAAAGAATGACAAGATTTTGGATTAGCCTTGAAGATGGGGTTAAATTTGTTTTAAGTAATTTTGAAATCATGCATGGAGGAGAAGTTTTTGTTCCAAAAATTCCATCGATGAAAATTACAGATTTAGCTCATGCCTTAGCACCAAATTTAAAAACAAAAATCATTGGTATTAGACCAGGGGAAAAGTTACATGAAACAATGATTTCAAGTGATGATAGTCATTTAACTTATGAATTTAACACTTATTATGTAATTAGCCCAAGTATCCAATTTACAAATATAAAGAGCGATTTTAGCATCAATGCTAAAGGCGAAAAGGGACAAAAAGTTAAAGATGGTTTTTCTTATAGCTCAGACAATAATCAAGAATGGGTGAGCGAAAAAGATCTTTTAGATATTATCGATCATACGGAATTTGAATAATGCTTACTTATTCTCATCAAAATATCGATCAGAGTGATATTGAAGCTATTGTCGATGCTTTAAAGGGAGAAATTTTAACCGGTGGAAAAAAAGTTGAAGATTTTGAACAAGCTTTGTGTGAATATATAGATGTAAAATATGCTTGTGTTTTAAATTCAGCTACCTCAGCTTTACATTTAGCCTATAGTGCTTTAAATGTCAAAAATAAAACTATACTCACCACGCCTCTTACTTTCGCAGCAACAGCTAATGCGGCTTTAATGGCTGGTGCAAGAGTTGAATTTATTGATATTAAAAGTGATGGCAATATCGATGAAAAAAAAATAGAACAAAGGTTAAAGGCAAAAAGCGAAGATATAGGGGCAATTTGTGTTGTTGATTATGCTGGTAATAGTGTAGAAATGGATGAAATTTATAAACTTTGCAAAGACTACAATATCCCTTTAATCGATGATGCAAGTCATGCTTTAGGGGCTTATTATAAAAATGAAAAAGTGGGAAAAAAAGCAGATTTAAGCATTTTTTCTTTTCATCCAGTAAAACCTATTACCACCTTTGAAGGCGGTGCAGTCATTAGTAATAATGAGGAACTTATAAAAAAAATTAAACTTTTAAGAAGTCATGGGATATCAAAAAAAAGACTTTGGGATAGCGATATGCTTGAACTTGGCTATAATTATCGCTTAAGTGATGTTGCTTGTGCTTTAGGGATTAATCAACTTAAAAAATTAGATAGAAATTTGGAAAAACGAGAAGAAATTGCCCAATTTTACGATAAAGAATTTGAAAAAAATCCTTATTTTTCCATTATTAAAATTAAAAATTATAAAAAAAGCTCTAGGCATTTATATCCTATCTTGCTTTTTCCTGAATTTTATTGCCAAAAAGAAGATATTTTTCAAGCTTTATTGGATAAAGGTATTGGCGTACAGGTACATTACAAGCCAACATATGAATTTAGCTTTTATAAAAAACTTTTAGGACAAATAAGACTTGAAAATGCAGATAATTTTTATAAAGCAGAGCTTAGCATCCCCTGTCATCAAGAAATGAATTTGCAAGATGCTAAATTTGTAAAAGATACTCTATTTGATATACTTGAAAAAATTAAAAAGGGATATTGTGGATAGTCTTGATTTTAGAAGTCTTAATTTTGAAAATACTGGAAAGGCAATGTATGAACTTGCTAAAGAACTTTTTCCAATCTGTAGAAGTATAACAGGACAAGGCTTTAGAGATAGTTTATATATTTTAGATAATGCTCTGGCGGGGGGGGGTAATTTACAAATTCACTCTATTAAAAGTGGAACTAAAGTTTTTGACTGGATAGTTCCGCCTGAATGGTATATAAAAGATGCTTTTATTATCACTCCAAATGGAGAAAAAATTTGTGATTTTAAAAAACATAATCTGCATGTTATAAACTATAGTGAAGGCATTGACAAAGAAATAGAACTTGATGAATTGCAAAATCATCTTTATTCCCTTGAAGAAGAACCTGATGCTATTCCTTATGTAACAAGTTATTATAAAAAGCGTTGGGGATTTTGTATCACACACAATGAAAGAAAAAAATTAAAACAAGGAAAATACCGCGTTTTTATCGATGCTAAGCATGATGAAAATGGGGTTTTAAATTACGCAGATTTTATTATACCTAGTACAAAAAATTCCAAGGAAGAAATTTTAATCTCTACTTATCTTTGTCATCCATCAATGGCAAATAATGAATTAAGTGGACCAATAGTGGCCATTTATCTTGCTAAATGGCTTTTAAATTTAAAAGAAAGAAAATACAATTATCGTTTTGTTATTATCCCCGAAACGATAGGCTCTATAGTCTATCTTAGCAAACATTTAAAACACTTGCAAAAATACCTTAAAGCGGGTTTTGCACTTACATGTTTAGGCGATGATAATGCTTACTCACTTATACACACACCTAAAGAAAACTCACTAAGCGATAAAGTAGCTTTGCATACACTTAAAATTAAGGAAAATTTTAAAGAATATAGTTTTTTATATCGTGGATCTGATGAGAGACAATACAATGCTCCGCTTGTAAATTTGGGTGTTGTTGGGATATGCAGATCAAAATATTTAGAATATCAAGAATATCACACTTCTAAAGATGATTTAAGTTTCATTAGCCCTAAAGGTTTAATGGGTGGACTTGGAAGCATGCAAGAAATAATTTTAAATTTGGAAATTAATGAAATTTATAAAAATACTATTTTTTGCGAACCAAATCTTGGAAAAAGAGGGCTTTATCATACACTTAGCACGGCTAATGATATACCCTTGGCTTGTAATTTTCTAGCCTATTGTGATGGAAAAAATGACATCATCGACATAGCTGAAATTTTAAATATGCAAGCTTATGAATTTCAAGATTTATTAAAAAAAATATTGGAGTTTAAATTAATCAAATGAAATATATTTTAGAATACAATTGTAAAAAATATTCTGATATTGATTTAATAGAAACTTTTTATCAGCTAGGTATAAAAAATGGTGATATTCTATGCGTGCATGTCCAACTTTTCAAATTTGGAAAGCCTTTACTCCCTAGAAATGAATTTTTACAAACAATATTAGAGTGCTTCTTTGAAGCCATTGGTAAAGATGGTACTTTAATTATGCCTACTTTTACCTACAATTTTTGCAAAAATAAAATTTACAATAAACAAGAGTCAAAAAGCGAAGTTGGAATTTTAACAGAATATTTTAGAAAATTAAAAAATGTCCAAAGAACAAACGATCCAATATTTTCTTTTGCCATAAAAGGATCTAATCAAAAAATATTCTTAAAAAATACAACAAGTTGCTTTGGTAAAAATAGTGTTTATGATATTTTAGTTAAAAAAAATGGAAAATATATGATATTTGGATCAAATGAAGGTCATGCTTTAGTTCACTATGTAGAAGAAAAAAATAAAACTTTTTGCAGATATTTTAAAAATTTTAAAGGTCTTATAGTAGATAAACATAACAAGAAAAATATAAATATAAATTATTATGTTAGAGATTTAAAACTATCATACGCATGTGATATTTATAAAATTAGAAATATAGTTAATAAAATAAAAAGCTACTCAAAAAAAGAATTCGCCGGCGATACTATTGAAATTTATAATTCTAAAGAATATGTTCAAGCTATAAATCAAAAACTTACAAACGATAAATTAGCTATATATAAAAAATTTTAGACAAATTTTAGACAATTTGATTAATATTTATATTAAAAAAATTAATAATATTTAAATACAATTATGATTAAATAATTTAAAAAATTTATTTTTCTAATTGTCAATTTAAAAAATAAAGGAAAATCATGCTCACCCACATCTACAACTTTCTAGAAAAAAGTGTTGAAAATTTTAGTGAAAAAATAGCCTTTGTTGAACCTTTTACCAAAGAAAGAAAAGAAATCACTTATAAAGAATTTGATCTTTATTCTAAAAAAGTTGCCAGTGAAATTCTAAGAAAGTTAAATAATGATACTTTACCTTTACAAAAAGCCATTCTTATTATCTTACCTAAAGGCATTGATTGTTTGATTTCTTTTTTTGGTGTAGCTTTAAGTGGAAACTTTTATACACTCTTAGATGAAAAAAGTCCCAAAGAAAGAATAGAAAAAGTTATAGAAGTTTTAAAACCAAAACTTCTAATCACTTCTAAAGATTTAAATTTAGATTTAAATTTACCTACTTTATATACACAAGATTTTAAAAGTTTTAATACAGATGAAAATTTAATCACTAAAGCCAAAGAAAAACACATTGACACTAATTTACTTTATGTACTTTTTACAAGTGGAAGTACAGGAATTCCTAAAGGAGTAAGTATAGCTCATAAGAGTGTGATTGATTATACGTTTTGGGTATGTGAAACTTTTGATTTTGATGAGAATGAAATTTTAGCTAATCAAGCTCCATTTTATTTTGATAATAGTGTTTTAGATATTTTTTCAAGTGTAAAAGTGGGCGCAACTTTACATATCATCCCTAATCATATCTTTACTTTTCCTGCTAAAGTATTACAATGCTTAGAACAAGAAAAAGTAAGTACGATATTTTGGGTGCCTTCAGTATTGATTTATTTTGCAAATACAGAAGCTTTAGATAATTTTTCTTCTAAACATCTCAAAAAAATACTCTTTTGTGGTGAAATCATGCCCAATAAGCAACTTAATATCTGGAGAAAACATTTACCTCAAAGTTTATTTGCTAATCTTTATGGTCCTACTGAAATCACTGATGTTTGCACCTACTACATCATCAACCGTCCTTTTAAAGATGATGAACTCTTACCAATTGGTAAAGCTTGTAAAAATACAGAACTTCTAGTCTTTGATGAAAATATGAATTATATAAGTACTAAAGAAATAGGTAAAAAAGGAGAATTATATATAAGAGGAACTTCTTTATCCTTAGGATATTACAATGACAAAGAAAAAACAAATAAAGCTTTTATACAAAATCCTTTACATGATAATTATTTAGACTTACTCTATAAGACAGGAGATATTGTTGCTTATAATGGATTTGAAGAATTGTTATGCTATGGAAGAGCTGATAATCAGATTAAATACATGGGTCATAGAATAGAACTAGGAGAAATAGAAAATATTATTAATTCCCATGATAAAGTAAGAAACTCTGCTTGTGTTTTTAAAGAAGAGATTATTTGTTTTTATGAGAGTAAAGAAGAAATTGATTTTAGAATATTTTTAAAAGATAAATTACCTCTTTATATGATACCTAAACATTTTAAAAGAATTGATAGTTTTAAACTCAATCAAAATGGTAAGATTGATAGGGGTTATTTAAATGAAATTTGAAAATATTTAATGGCCTTTAAAACCAAAAATTTGACTTAATTTTAAATTTAAGTGATAATACGATTTTAAAAATTACAAAGGAATAAAATGCAAAACGTTAAACAATTTTTTATCAATATAGAAAGAACCGATATTGATGAAAGCATGACGAATTTGGTTAGCGAAGATTTTATTGATAGTATTGATATCATGGCTTTAGTAGCTGAAATAGAAAAATATTACAAAAAACCTTTAAAAGCTGAATTTATAACTCCTGAAAATTTTGAAAGCTTTGAAAATATTCAAAAAATGCTAGAACTTGCTATGAAAGATTAAGATAAGTCAAAAACTTATCTTAATATTCTTTTAAAGATTGAATGATTTTGTTTTTAGAGATGATAATTTGAGCTATAAAATCGACAATATTATCCCAGTCTTCTTTTTTAACATCTTTTAAAGTATAGTTTTCTTTATACTCATCCCAATTTATAGGAGCGAAAAGAGACTTTTTGTGTGGAAAATACTTTTGTCTTACCCATTCAAGAGAAGGGGTAAAATAATCTACATAAGCTTTAGCTATATCTTTTTGAACCGCAAATTTCAATCTTTTTTCTTGCGTACCTTCAAATTTTCTTCTTGCCATAAAAAGTAAAGAATTTAAATTATCTTGTTGTAAATCTTTTTTATTAAGTCTAGACATAAGCTCCATTCCTAAGAGATTAAAACTTTCATTTTTGGTCTGTTTTAAAATAAAACTCTCATCCCATTCGAGCCCCAAATGATAAACAAAATCTTTAAGTAAAGTTCCTCCAACATAATCTTCTCTCAAAAGTCTTACAATTAAATTTTCTCCTCCAAAAACTTCTGAATGAGTTTTACAAATCCATTCATAATCAAAAATATACTTTCTAGGATGATTATAAGGTGCAAAATCAGCAGAATAATACCCCATATTATTTTTATGATCTTGAGAGCAATGCGAATTTAAATATCCTAAAATATCTCTAAAATATACAATTATATAAATCTTTTTAAATCCCAACTCTCTCATAACTCTTTCTAAAATTTCAACATGTCTTTTAGTAGAAAAATCCCAAACTATGCCTTCAGCTGAAAAAATAAATTTCTTATCCTTATGTAATGCACTTTCAATTTTAAAATTCTCTATAGTTCTTAATAATCTTTCATTGCTTAAATCTTCTAAAATATTTCGGCTTAATTTTTCTTTTTTAACCAATTCCAAAACTATATCTACTAAAGCCCAGTGCCTATTTGCCACCCTAAGACTTTTTGGATAAATATAACCTTTTTCTAAAAGTTTTTCTTCATTTTGCATCAAAAAACCTTGTTTTTCTTGATTTCCTGTATTTGTAGTACCTATATGTAGATATGCTGTCATTATCTTCCTTTTAAAATTTAATTATAAAATTTTACCAAATTTTTTATAATTTAAATAATTTCAAGTTTAAATTTATCACCTTCATCTTTAAATTTAAAAACCTTGTTTTTGCACGGATAAGAAATAGAATTTTCTCTCATGGGAGATTTTCTATCTTTTAATTTTTCAAGCATTAAAGGAAGTTCTTTCCTAAACAAAGCTTTATCTGTCATTCTCATACCATGTTCTAAGCTTTTAATCATTTTACCATCGATATCTTTTTCATCTTGGATTAAATGCAAAGTTGCATCAAGATTAAGTTGTTTAAAACATTTATAAAGTTCTATTTTGTCTTTAGCGGGAGTCGCAAGATCTTTGATACTATGGTAAGAAACATAAATAATATTTGGATTAACATTAGCCCCAAGGATAAGATGAGAAGAATTTAAAATCGCTCTCATTATATAATTTTCATCTTTAAAATAATAAGGAGAATTAGGATCTTTTCTTGTCCAATAGGTTTTGATATTACATCCTATAATTGTATTTGGATCATTAAAAGTATAATCAAATCTTAACAATTCCTTGCCTATTAATCCTTCAATTACAGGTAAAGCTCCACCCGAATTATCAATCACTCCATCCACATACCAAGGAGCAATTTTTGCTATAAGTAAAGATAAGTATCCACCATATGACCCCCCGCCGTAGATCTTTGGTAAATTTTCAAATTGTGGATAATTTTTAACAATATCTTTTAAAGCATTGATATGATCAATAGCAGCCATAATGCCATAGTTTTGATATTCATCATTGGGTGGGACAAAAGTTGAAGTAAAACAAGCTTTATAATCTTGAGGGATTTGATGATTTGATTTAAAATTTGATATTGTTTGATTTAAAATTTGATAATAGTTATCTGCATTGTGAATATTTAAATCATATGCATTTATACCAATAGCCTCTAAAGCTTTTTTTAAATTTTGCAAATCATCCTCTATAAACATTGTTGTAGCGCTATACTTTTCCTCATTTGATCTTCTTTGGCAAAAACAATGATAAAAAACATTTACTACAACTACATCAAATTTTTTAGCGATATATTCTCTATCAAAATCTAAAAAAGAAATATTAGCATTAGCTCCATATCCACCAATTACAAAAACTATAGCTTTCATTTGTTTTTCATCATCATAAGTCATACGATATTCTAGTTTTGAAGTTCTTTTAATATTAAGTTCTACATCATCACAAGAAGAAATTTCATAAGTTTTATTAATAAGCATTGATAACCTTTTCATATTTTAAAGATGATTATACTTAAAATTTGGTAAAATAAAACAAAAAATATAAAAAGTAGAAAACATGAAAAATCTTTGCATCATACCTGCGCGTGGTGGTTCAAAAAGAATTCCTAGAAAAAATATTGTAGATTTTTTAGGAAAACCTTTAATTTCTTATAGTATAGAAAATGCTTTAAATTCTCAAATTTTTAATGAAGTTATAGTTTCAAGCGATGATGAAGAAATCATCGAAGTTGCTTTAAAATTTGGCGCTAAAATTCCTTTTAAAAGATCCACTCAACTAAGCGATGATTATGCTTCAAGTACCGCTGTAATACAAGATGCGATACAAATTTTACAAAAACAAGGACAAAATTATAATCATGTTTGTTGTCTTTATGCCACAGCTCCGCTCATTAGCGCTGATATTTTAAAACAAGCCTTTGAAAATTTTATACAAAATAAAAGCCAATTCCTATTTAGCGCTTGTGAATTTGATTATCCCATACAAAGAGCTTTTTATTTGGATGAAAAAAGACAAGTTTATATGTTTGATGAAAAGCATTACCAAAGCTGCTCCCAAGATCTAACTAAAGCTTATCATGATGCCGGGGCTTTTTATTTTGGCACCAGCAAAGCTTGGCTCGAAAATGATTTTATGTTTAGACCTTACTCAAGTGTATTTTTACTCCCAAGAAATTTAGTTTGTGATATCGATACACCTCAAGATTTAGAATTTGCAA
Organism: Campylobacter sp. RM10537; assembly: GCF_022369435.1. Lineage (NCBI taxonomy): Bacteria > Pseudomonadati > Campylobacterota > Epsilonproteobacteria > Campylobacterales > Campylobacteraceae > Campylobacter > Campylobacter molothri. The sequence goes on from NZ_CP059597.1 coordinate 973,908, forward strand.
AGATACTTTATAAGGTAAATCATGAAAGTTTTATTTAGAAGCGACAGTTCGACTCAAATAGGATTTGGGCATATTAAACGAGATCTTGTCTTAGCAAAACAATACGAAGATGTAAGCTTTGCTTGTTTACCCTTAGAGGGCTCTTTGATCGATGAAATTCCTTATCCTGTTTTTGAATTACAAAGTGCTAGCATTTATGAACTTATCCACCTTATAAAAGAGCATAAATTTGATTTACTTGTAATTGATCATTATGAAATTAAAGCTGATGATGAAAAATTGATCAAACTTGAAACGGGAATTAAAATTTTAAGCTTTGATGATACTATAAATCCTCATCATTGCGATATTTTACTTAATGTCAATGCCTGTGCAAAAGCTAGTGATTATGAAGGTTTAGTTCCTTTTAAGTGTGAGCTTAGATGCGGATTTTCCTATGCTTTAATTAGAGATGAGTTTTATATTGAAGCTAAAGAAAAAAGAGATAAAATATGGGATTTTTTTATTTGCATGGGTGGAACAGATATTAAAAATATTTCTTTAAGTATTGCAAATGAACTTTCAAGCAATAAAAAAATAGCTATCGCTACAAGTTCTTCAAATAAAAATCTTAAAAAACTTAAAAATTTAGTCAAGGAAAATCCAAATATTAAGCTTTTTATCGATTATGATAATATTGCTAGACTTATGAATGAAAGCGAAAAACTTATTATTAGCGCAAGTTCTTTGGTTAATGAAGCATTGCTTTTAAAAGCTAAATTTAAAGCAATTTGCTATATAGAAAATCAAAGACCAACCGCTGATTGGCTTGCAAAAAAAGGTTATGAAGTGGAGTATAGACTTTGATCAAATTAAAAAATTTTACCGAACTTAATGAGCAAGAAGTTATATTGGTTTGGCAATGGAGAAATAATAAAAAAGTTAATAAATTTATGCACACTAAAAACTTTAGCATCAAAGAACATAAATATTTTATTGATAATTTAAAACAAGATGAAACTAAAAAATATTTTTTAGTATTTGAAGATAACAAAGCTATAGGTGTGATTGATTTTGTTAATATCAAAAAAGAAAGTTGTTATTTTGGACTTTATGCCAAACCAGACTTAAGAGGAGTGGGACAAATTTTAATGAATGAAGTCAAAAAATACGCTTTTGAAATTTTAAAGATAAAAATTTTAAAAGCACATGTCTTAAAAGATAATGAAAAAGCTTTAAAACTTTATTTCAAAAATGATTTTCAAATTGAAAAGGAGGTTGAAAATATGTTTAATATATATCTATACAACATCAATGAACAAAAAATACAAGAACCCTACAGTCATCCTCTGGGGGGGGGGGTAAAAATAAATTTCTGCCTATCTTTTGATCAAGGATGGGCAATATGAAAACTTTAATTATAAAACAAAGAAATCTTATTTTTGACAAAAATGAAGAAATCATAGAACATATTATATTAGAAAATAAAAATATTGTTTTAAAAACTGAAAAAAATTTTTTTATACTTGAAAACTATATCAACTTAGATGAAAATAAAAAAGAAAAAATCAGATCTTATCGTAATCATCCAAAAATTAAAAAATATCTTTATAATACTCATTATATTTCAAAATTAGAACATGAAAAATTTATCAAAATTTTAAAACAAAATAATCAAAAACAATATTTTTGCATTAATTACAATGATCAAATTCTAGGAAGTATTAATTTCAAAGAAAAAAATAACTCCACAATTGAATTTGGATTTTACTCCAACCCATTTTTAAATATTCTAGGATTGGGTAGAATTTTAGAAGAAATAAGCATTTATTATTCTTTTTCAATTTTTAAAAAAAAAGAAATGATTTTAGAAATATTTTCTGAAAATCAAAAAGTTATAAATTTACATAAAAAATTTGGTTTTCAAGTTACCTCAAAAAAAATATTCCAAGATAAAGAAATTTTTTTTATGAGTCTTAAAAATTCCTTACAGCAAAACCTTCCTTAGTTAATTCTTCTTTAATGTCCTTTGGAGTGTATTGGGAAAAATGAAATATATAGGCTCCAGCTAAAGCATCAGCACCCATATTTAAAGCTTTGATAGCATCACTTGGCTTTCCTAATCCCCCATTAATAATAAGAGGAATTTTAAGTTTATTTTTAAATAAGCTTAAAAGCTCCAAATCATACCCTTGCGCCCTTCCCTCAAAATCCACAGAAGTAAGTAAAATTTCACCAGCACCTAAACTTTCATACTTTAAAGCAAGCTCCAAAGGATTGATATCTAATAATTCTCCTTTATTATAAACACAAAAGCGATCTTCTTTTCTTTTAACATCGATAGAACAAACTATACATTGTGCCCCAAAACGATTTGCTGCCTTAACAATAAATTCAGAATCCTCTAAAGCTTTAGAATTAATAGCAATTTTATCTGCCCCAAGATTTAAAATTTTTTGTATATCATCAAGAGTTTTAATACCACCTCCTATTGTTAAAGGCATAAAACATTCTTTAGCAAGATCTTCTATACTTTCAAAATCAATTTGTTTATTTTTAGAAGCATCAATGTCTAAAATAATAAGTTCATCAACATTACGCGCATTATAAATTCTTACCGTTGAAGTAAGATGGCCGATGGTGCGAAAATCTTTAAATTCTATACTTTTAACCAATTGTGCATTTTTAAGTAAAACACAAGGTATAATTCTAGTTTTTAACATTTTAAAGCCTTGAGAAATTTTCTAAAAGTCTAAGGCCTAAAATTTGACTTTTTTCAGGGTGAAATTGAACACCAAAAATATTATCTTTTTGGATACTAGCTGTAAATTTATGACCATAATGAGCCTTTGCGCTGATAAATTTTTCATCGCATTTTACATAGAAAGAGTGCACAAAATAAAAATCATTTAATGAAGAAATACCTTTATATAAAGGCTCTTGTTTTAAAATTTCTAAATCATTCCATCCCATATGAGGAATTTTTAAATTAGTTCTTTCAAATTCAACTACCTCCCCCTCTAAAAAACCAAGTCCATTACAAATTCCACCTTCATAACCTTTTTCTAAAAAAAGTTGCATACCTAAACAAATTCCTAAAATGGGCTTTTTTATCTGTAAAACTTCTTCTTTTAAAGGCTCTATAAAATCTATCTTCTTTAAATATGTCATCGCATCTTTAAAAGATCCAACCCCTGGCAATATAAGTTTTTTAGCCTTAGAAAAATCTTCTTTTTTACGTATTAAAAAATTTTCAATACCTATTTTTTCAAGAGCTTTTAAAACAGAATTTAAATTTCCAGCTCCATAATCAATCACACCTATCATTTTAAAATATACTCTTCTTTTCTAATCAAGGAACCATCATAATCTTTTAAAAATCTACCTTTTTCATCGCGTTTAAAAATCTTTTTATTGGTAAAAGAATCAACGATTTTTTGAAATTCTTCTTCACTAAAGCCACTAAATTCTAAATATTTTTTAATAGCCTTTGTTGGAACCCTACCATCATATTTATTGACTAATTTCACCCCTTGCTCTCGATTAATATAACCTAAACGAATATCTAAACATGCATTATCAGTTGCCCTTCCAAAACCATATTTACAGTATTTTAGATAATCATGCACATGATTAGAATAACAATCCAAATTTTCGAAATTTTCATAAGTAGTTTCAACAGGACGATCTGTAGTAGAAAATCCATGTTCTTTAGATACTTTAAGGTTTATCTTATAATCCCATTTAAAATAATATCCCAAAAACAGCCCTGTTAAACCAACTCTTTGTATCTCTTCATCACTTGGATATGTGTAAAAATAAAGATCTTTCTCGGTTAATCCTTGCACTCCAATCATATCTGATACCCTATTTCCCAAGAGTCCGCCAAATTCTTCAAGCCAAGTTCTATCGAGTGTATTTCTTGTTTTACTGCTTGCAGGACCACCATATTCAATTTGTGGACTTTCGCCCCAAATCATTAAAGGTATATTAAAATTTACAGCCGTTCTCACAACAGTTGTAAAAATTCCTAAATGGTTTTGCCACTCAGTATCACCTGTTCTCTGAAATCCCTCTCTTGCTAAAATTTTATAAACTTTAGGATTTCTTTTTATATGAATTAAATCAACACCAAGTTTATTTAAATTCTTTAAATTTCTTCGTCCTATTTTAGTAGGAACACTAGGTTCAAAACAAACACATAAAGGATTAAGTCCGAGTTCTAACATTTTTATAGTTTGAAAATGTGAATCTTTACCTCCACTAACTCCTATAACACAATCATAAATAGGATGTTTTTTATATTTTTTAATGAGTTCTAAAAATTCTTTTTCTCTTTCTTGCCAATTAATTTCTTGATTTTTGCTTTCTTGAGAACGACAAGCATCACAAATTCCTTCTTCATCAAAATGTAAATCAGGTTTAGTATCTGGCATCACACATTTTTTACAAAATTTCATCATTTTCCTTAGTTTTTAATTCAATAAAATAAAAATCGTCTAAATATTATTTTTTTTAATAGTATCTTTAAAGATTTTTAATGTAATTAAAAAAATATATTATATTTGTATAATATAATATAAAAAATATAATTATAACGAGGATTTAATGCAAATAGGAAATTTTAACACAGATCAAAAAGTATTTATCATAGCAGAATTAAGTGCTAATCATGCCGGAAGTCTAGAACTTGCACTAAAAAGCATTAAAGCCGCTAAAGAAGCAGGCGCTGATGCGATAAAAATTCAAACTTATACACCCGATAGCCTCACTCTTAATAGCAACAAAGAAGATTTTATCATCAAAGGTGGACTTTGGGATAAACGCAAACTTTATGAACTTTATGAAAGTGCAAAAACACCTTATGAATGGCATGAACAAATTTTTAAAACCGCTAAAGATGAAAATATACTTTGTTTTTCAAGTCCTTTTTCTAAAAAAGATGTTGATTTTTTGAAAAAATTTAATCCTATAGCATATAAAATCGCTTCTTTTGAAGCTAACGATGAAGAATTAATCCGCTATATAGCTAAAGAAAACAAGACTACTATTGTCTCTACAGGTATTGCAAGTGAAGAAGAGCTTTTTAGAATTTGTGAAATTTTTAAAGAAGAACAAAATTCACAATTGATATTTTTAAAATGCACCTCTGCCTATCCTGCAAAAATTAGCGATATGAATTTAAAAGCTATTTTAAGTTTAAAAGAAAAATTTCGCGTTGAAGTGGGATTAAGTGATCATAGTTTTGGACATTTAGCTCCGGTTATAGCTGTGGCACTTGGAGCTAGAGTGATCGAAAAGCATTTTATGCTTGATAAAAATTTAAAAAGTGAAGATTCTCAATTTAGTCTTGACTTTAATGAATTTAAAGCTATGGTTCAAGCTGTAAGAGAAGCAGAAAGCGCTTTAGGGGATGGCTCCTTAGAACTTAATGAAAAAACTTTAAAAAATCGCACTTTTGCAAGAAGTTTATACGCAAGCAAAGATATCAAAAAAGGCGAAATTTTCAGCGAAGAAAATGTAAAATCCGTGCGCCCTTCTTTTGGACTTCATCCAAAATTTTATAAAGAAATTTTAGGCAAAAAAGCTACAAAAGATATCGAATTTGGCGAAGCTTTAAAAGAAGAGTATTTTAAATAAAAGGCAAAATAATTTATGGATAAAGAACTTTTTTTAAAAAATACTCAAGCACTTTTTGAAGTAGATCAAATTCTTGCATACAAATTAAGATCTTTGCAAAAATTAGAAAATTTTCGATTAGAAAAAAACGAACAAGGGATTAATTTTATCGCTAATTCTGAAGAAAAAATTTATGAAAATCCCAAAAAAGATCTTGTAAAAAATTTAGATTTTTACAAAACTCAACATTCTAAATATCCTGTTTTATTTTTTTATGGTTTTGGAAATGGAGAACTATATAAAATTTTATGCGAAAATAAAAATCATAAACATATTATTGTTTTTGAAGATGAGCTTGAAATTTTAGCCCTAGCTTTTTATTTTATTGATTTTACCAAAGAGTTAAAAAGCGAAAAACTTATACTTTTTCATACTCCAAGCATCACCACTGCGCAGCTTATGGCTCTTTTTATGTATGAAAATATTCAAAAAAGTGTTAAAATTTTTAATCTTTTCATCCATAGTGATTTTTATCTTAAATTTTATGCCGACCAAATTCAAGAACTCAATCAAAAACTAATAGAAAATATCCGTTTTATAGTCTTAGCTAAAGGCAATGATCCGCATGATTCTATCATAGGTATAAAACATATGATCAATAATCTTCCCAAACTTTTAAACCATGGAGTTTTTCAAAATTTTTTAAAAGAAAGAAAACAAAAAATAAAAAACGCTATCATCGTTTCAACGGGTCCTAGTCTTATCAAACAACTACCTTTGCTTAAAAAATACTCTAGCAAAGCTACTATTTTTTGTGCTGATAGTGCTTATCCTATACTTGCAAAATATGATATTAAGCCTGATTATGTTTGTATGCTAGAAAGAGATGATATAGTATCTAAATGCTTTGATAATGATTTTAAAGAATTTGATCAAGGAATTTTATTTATCATAAGCTCTGTGGTACATCAAGAAGTTATTGATTTTCTTGAAAAGAACTCTAGAAAATATATGCTAGTACATCGTCCTTTGCATTTTGCAGTATCTTTAAATCTTAAAGAATTTGGTTATATTGGGGTTGGAGCGAGTGTTGCAAATATGGCTTATGAATTAGCTGCAAGTTTAAGACATGAAAATATCATTTTAATAGGTCAAGATCTTGCCTATGCCAAAGATGGAAGTTCACATCCAAAGGAACATATTTTTGGAAATGAAGGAGAAAAAGTACGTGGAGAAATTTATACTGTAGCTTATGGAGGAGAAACGCAAGTAAGAACTCAGCTTACTTGGAATTTATTTCGTCAGGCTTTTGAAAAAGATATTTTTTGGGCAAAAGAAAAACTACAAATCAATACTTATAATTGCACTGAAGGTGGAGCTAGGATAGAAGGAGCTATAGAAAAACCTTTTAAAGAGCTTTGTGAAATTTTACTTAAAGAAGATCTAAAAAAACCTTTTGATCTGCCTAAAATTTTAGAAAAAAATGAAATTAAAAATAAATTTTTACAAACTCAAAAACTTCTTATTAAAAATGTTAAACAAAGTGAAGAATTTATAAAAAAATGCAACAATGAGCTTAAAAAACTTGATTTTGAGCTCAATAAATTAGAACTTAATTTATCAACCTTGGAAAAAATCAAAAAAAATCTTTTAAAATTTTTTAGCGAATTTAAAAAACTAAAACTATTTAATGAGCTTATTCAAGCTATATATTATCACAATGAATGCGAAATTTTACGCTATGAAGTTTTAAATGAAATCGATCAAAATAAAAATATTAAAGAATTTTTAATCAATCAAAAAGCGTGGTGGCTACAAAGTTTAGAATATCTAAATACTCAAAATAAAATCATCAAAGAGGCTTTAGAAAAATTTAAAAATGACGATATTTTAGTAAAATAAAGGAGGCTTATGAATTTCAATAAAAATCAAACCATACTTTTTAATAAAAATCTAAATTCACTAAACAATCCTACCTTAAAAGAAAAACTAAAAGAATTATCAATCACTCATTATGAGCTTATTTTGGGCAAAGATAGCTTAGATATCAATCTAAAAGATACTAAAAATCATACTTTTCTTTATCAAGATGTGATAAAAGAGCTTGATATTATGTTAAAAACCTATAATGAAAAATATCTTTTATATCCTGTACTTTATTTTTATGGTTTTGGAAATGGAATTTTATTTAAAGCACTTTTAAAAAATAAATATCATAAACATTTAGTTATTTTTGAAAAAGAATTAGAAATCATTAAAATTATGTTTCACCTTTTAGATTTTTCACAAGAATTAAAAGAAAATAGACTTTTAATTCTTGATGTTAATTCTTTAGAATTTCAAGATTATTATGATTTGTGCTCAACTAGTCCTTTTTTTGAATTTTCTAGAACTTATTTTTTAGAACTTAGTAGTGATTATTATGAAAAAGATCAAGAAGATATTTTAAATTTAAATAATAATCTTATAGATAAATTTAAAAATGCTATACTTTTAAAAGGAAATAATTCTAAAGATATTTTACAAGGCATACAACAACTTATTTATAATCTTCCAACCATGCTAACTCATCCTCCTTATCAAAATTTACTCAAACAAAGAGAAAGTCTTAGTGATACAGCTATTATAGTTTCTACTGGACCCAGTCTTACTAAGCAATTAGATACTCTTAAACAATATGCTAATAAAGCAACTATTATATCTGCTGATTCTTCTTATCCTATCTTAGCAAAGCATGATATTAAGCCTGATTATGTTTTATCTTTGGAAAGAATTTTATTAACCTCTGAATTTTTTAATAATGATTTTAAAGAATTTGATAAAGATATAATTTTTATCACAACTCATTTAACTCATCCACAAACCATAAAAAATTTAAAACGTAACAATAGAAATTTTATGTTGGCTTACAGAGGTTCTGAAATTGCAAAATATTTAAAAATTTTTAAATATGGAGAACTATCTGAAGGACATAGCGTAGCCAATGTAGCTTATGGTTTAGCTGTATTTTTAAGACATAAAAATATCATTTTTATAGGGCAGGATTTAGCTTATGGCGAAGATGGTTTTTCTCATACAAAAGACTATCAAAATCTTGACAAGCATGAGGGGCATTATCAAAGAGATTTTGGAAATTTTAGAGCCTTAGCTTATGGAGGAAAAGGTTTTGTAGAAAGTTCATTTATTTGGAATTTATTTAGGTCATTTTTAGAAAAAAGAATTCATGAAGCAAATCAACTAGAACTTTGCACCACCTATAACTGCACCGAAGGTGGAGCTAGGATAGAAGGAACTATAGAAAAACCTTTTAAGGAAGTTTGTGAAACTTTACTTAAAGAAGATCTAAAAAAACCTTTTCCTAAAGTAGAAGCTTTAAGCAAAGATAAGCAAGATGAATTATTATTAAAAAGCTATTATAAAATTTATAAAAGTATAAAACACTGTCAAGATTTTTCACAAGAACTTTTAAAAGCTTATAATCATATCTTAGAAAGTTTTTCCAATCTTAATTTGATTTCAAATTTAAATGAAGGTAAAGAAATACTTGATTATCTCATACAAGAAATTGATAAAATCAAAACTAAACTTGAAGATGGAAAAAATATGCTAGATCTTTATGAAATCTTAGGTCCTCTTTTAACTCAATTTGAACTTAATTTAGCAAGAATTTATATTTTAAATCCAAAAACCTTAGAAGATTCTTATAATAAATCTTTATTATGGGTTAAAGAACATATAGAATTTTTTAATATGGTTTATGAACATATTAAAGCACAAGAAAAAGCTTTAATAGAAAATATTACTCCTTTAGAAAATGAACTCAAAAAAAGAAATTTAGAAAAATATATGAGGAAGATAAACAATGCAAAATGAAATTTTTGATAAAAATTTAAAAGCCATGAATGGCGATGAATATAATGAAATCAAAGAAGAATTAAAAAAAATAAAAGAATTAAGATATTTTTCTTATTCACTTGGCAAAGATAAACTAGATATTAATATCATCCAAAAAAGAAATTTAAAAACAATTTATAAAAATCCTTTAAAAGAATTAGAAGAAAAAATTGAATTTTTTAAAGAATATCAAAGATATCCTGCTTTATTTTTTTACGGTTTAGGAAATGGAATTTTATATAAAGCCTTACTTCAAAATGAAAATCATAAAAGAATTATTGTTTTTGAAAAAGAAATAGAAATTATTTTTATAACTCTTAATTTGATTGATTTTAGTGAGGAATTAAGAAAAGGGAAATTAATCTTAATCCATACTATAGAAATGACTTATACTAAAGCTGATACCATTTTTTCTTTAAGTTCAATTAATAAATTTTTTAGAATTTACAATTTACATTTACATTCTAATTTTTATAAAAATTATGAAGAAGATATGTTAAAAGTGAATACTTTAAATTCTAAAGCTATTAGAAATATCAGTCTTAGAAGAGGAAATGATCCAAAAGATGCAATGCAAGGCATAGAACAATTTGTAAGAAATATCCCTAAAATGATCAATCATCCAAGTTATAAAACCTTGCTTCAAAAAAGAAAAAATACCAAAGATGAAAATGTGGCCATCATAGTTTCTACAGGCCCTAGTCTTGAAAAACAACTTCCTTTGCTTAAAAAATACGCTAGTAAAGCTACTATTTTTTGTGCTGATAGTGCTTATGCTATATTGGCAAAGCATGATATAAAGCCTGATTATGTTTGCATGATGGAAAGAGATCACTATACAGCAGAATGTTTTAATAACGACTTTAAAGAATTTGATCAAGATATTACTTTTGTTGTAACTTCTTTGGTTCATAAAAATACCATTGCTTATCTTGAAAAAAATAAAAGAAAATATATCCTAGTTACCAGACCTTTATCTTTTGCCACTTCGATAGAGCTGGATGAATTTGGATATATGAGCTGTGGAATGAGCGTAGCTCATATGAATTATGAATTAGCCATAAATTTAAATTTTAAAAATATTATTCTCATAGGACAGGATCTTGCTTACGCAAAAGATGGAAGTTCGCACTCTAAAGGCTTTTTATATAAAGATTTTCACGAAGGGCATCATGAAAGAGATTTTGATAAATACACTGCTATAGCTTATGGAGGAGAAGGGATAGTCCAAAGTTCTGAAGTTTGGACCATATTTAGAGAAATATTTGAAAATTTTATAGCTACAAATAATCAAAAAAAAATAAAAACTTACAATGCCACCGAAGGTGGAGCTAGGATAGAAGGAGCCATAGAAAAATCTTTTAAAGAGCTTTGCAAAACCTTGCTTAAAAAAGATCTAAAAAAGCCTTTTGCTAAAATTCCTAAACTTTTAAAAAATCAAAGAGATGAGTTAATGTTAGATGCTTATAAAAAGATCAAAAAGCAAATGAGCTTAACTCAAACTTTTTTAAAAGAATGTAAAAAAGTTAAAAATCAATTGGCATCGTTAAAAAGAGGAAAAACTAAACTTACTCTAGAACAAATTAATAAAAATTTAGATAAATTTAAAACTCGTTTAGATTCTAAGCGTTATGGTTTTTTACTTGAAATTTTAGGACCAACACTATATCACGAAGAAAGTTTATTAGCTCCTTTATATTTTCAAAGTTTTCAAAACGAAAGTGAAAGACAAAATAAACTTTTTGCTTGGCTTTATGCTCATGAATCTTTAATCGAAAGCATTTTTGAACTTGTAGATACTCAAAATATCATCTTAAAAAAAGCTATCATACCTTTACAAGATGAACTTGAAAAAAGAAAACTTCTATAATGAGGATAAAAAATCCTCATTTATTGTAAAAGCTTTAAGACGTTTTGTTGAACTGCATTAGCCTGACTCATCGCGTAAGATCCACTTTGAGCTAGGATATTATACTTTGAAAAATTTGCACTTTCAGCTGCAAAATCTACATCTCTGATGGTTGATTCGGCTGCTTTTACATTAACTTGGGTTACTGTGATGTTGTTGATCGTAACTTGAAGTTGATTTTGAACTGAACCTATATCAGCTCTGATTTGATCAAGATTTGTCGTAGCAGTCTCTACTATATCCATCACAGCCATAGCACCTTTAAGTGTCGTTACACCAGCATTTTTATAAGTCACTCCAGCAGCATTTGCATCTGAAGTTTTTAAAGTAGCAAACTGAGAATTTCCAGAACCTTCAGAAAAACCTGAACCTTTAGATACCAAATAAACATTATTTGTAGACATAGCAGAAATAACGACAACACCAGATTGTAAACCTACTGACATATTTTTTCCACTACCTTCAGAAAAACCTGAACCAGCTGAAAAACCAGAACCTTCTGAACTCATGAAAGCACTTAACGAACTATAACCAACGATGATTTGTTTTCCACCACCAGCATAAGAGTTAAATCCCATAGCATCAGCTGTATTAGCATCGATTTGTCCTTTAGATTCTCTTAAAGATACTGAAGTTTGAGAAATGATATCAGTTTTTCCCATACCTACTGCACTTAAATTAGTTCCACTTATATTGATATCTCTACCATCGTTTTTAACTAAAGATAATCTTCCATAATTTTCTTTTTGATTAGCTAAAATTCCAGATCCAACGCCTATATCTCCTGTAATTTTTATACCTCTACCATCTCTTGAAGTAAGAACTAATTTACCATTTTCATCCCTAGAAGCTTCAACCCCTGTAGTATCTTTAACTGAATTAATAGCGGAAACTAATTGACCATTTTCATCTCCATCTTTATAATTAATCTTGCCTATAATAACTCCATTAATAGCAAAGTCTTCTGAAGTAGAACCTGCTTTTATTTCATAAGACCCTATAGTTTTTACATCAAAAGTTGCTCTAACTCCTGTTTTATCAGAACTTCTATTGATCTCTTCAGCCAAAGCCCCAAGACCAGTTCCTACTGAAGTTGAAATCACCACACTTTGAAATTTAAAGTCTTCTACTCCATTATAATTTTTTATAACCATACTTACAACACCAGAACTTACACTTTGAGAACCAGTTTCAAATCTAGTTACACCGATCTTTGAAGACTGAGTAGGACCAATACTAGCTTTTATAGTTTGATTTGAGCTTGAACCAATTTGAAATTCTTGATTGGTAAAATTTCCACTTAAAAGTTGTTTGCCATTAAAAGCTGTAGTATTAGCGATATTATCAAGTTCTTCCATCAAGCGGTTAATATCTGCTTGAAGCATAGTTCTTGTTTTTAAGCTTTGACCATCTTGAGCTGCTTGAGTTGCTTTAGTTTTAATAGTATCTAAAATTTTAAGCTGCTCATCCATCGCTTTATCTGCAGTTTGTAATATACCTATAGCATCATTACCATTGTTGATTGCTTGACCCAAAGTTGCCGCTTGTGAACGCAAAGAATCTGCAATAGCCATCCCTGAAGCATCATCTGCTGCTGAGTTAATCCTAAGACCGGAACTAAGTCTACTTAAAGACTTATCAAGTTCATTAGCATTAACCACCGAATTCGCATGTGCGTTCAACGCACCTATATTGGTGTTTATTCTAAAACCCATTTTAAATCCTTTCAAAATATTGCATCAAAAGGATATAAGCAATAAGTGTTCCAATTTTTTATTTGTGAGAAAAATGAAGTATTTTATTTTAAAAAATCTAAGCCTAATTTTAGGCTTAGATCGGATTTCTATTGAAGCAGTCTTAACACATTTTGTTGGCTTGCATTAGCTTGAGCCATAGCATAAGATCCACTTTGAGCTAGGATATTTGCTTTAGAGTAGTTTGCGCTTTCACTTGCAAAATCCACATCTCTGATTTGAGATTCGGCTGATTTTACATTAACTTGGGTTACTGTGATGTTGTTGATCGTTGATGTGATTTGATTTTGTACTGAACCTATATCAGCTCTGATTTGATCAAGATTGTTAATCGCAGTTTCAGCGATATCCATCACAGCCATAGCGCCTTTAAGTGTGGTTACGCCCGAAGTTTCACTTGCAACCCCTGCATTATTTCCAGCTGAAGTTTTTAAAGTAGCAAACTGAGAATTTCCAGAACCTTCAGAAAAACCTGAACCTTTAGATACCAAATAAACATTATTTGTAGACATAGCAGAAATAACGACAACACCAGATTGTAAACCTACTGACATATTTTTTCCACTACCTTCAGAAAAACCTGAACCAGCTGAAAAACCAGAACCTTCTGAACTCATGAAAGCACTTAACGAACTATAACCAACGATGATTTGTTTTCCACCACCAGCATAAGAGTTAAATCCCATAGCATCAGCTGTATTAGCATCGATTTGTCCTTTAGATTCTCTTAAAGATACTGAAGTTTGAGAAATGATATCAGTTTTTCCCATACCTATAGCACTAAGATTAGTTCCATCGATAGCGATATCTCTACCATCGTTTTTAACTAAAGATAATCTTCCATAATTTTCTTTTTGACTATTTAATATACCAGAACCTTGACCAATACTTCCTTCAATTTTTATACCTCTACCATCAGCAGAAGTTAATACTAAACGACCATTTTCATCTTGAGAAGCTTGAACTCCGGTAGTATCTTTAACTGCATTGATAGCAGAAACTAAAGAACCATTTTTATCTCCATCTTGATAACTTACTTTACCAATATTAACACCATTAATAGTAAAATCAGTTCCAGTTTCACCCGCTTTAATAGCAAAAGCTCCTGTAGTTTTCACATCAAAACTTGCTCTAACACCTGTTTTATCAGCGCTTTTATTGATCTCTTCAGCCAAAGCCCCAAGACCAGTTCCTACTGAAGTTGAAATCACAACATCTTGAAATTTAAAATCTTCAATACCATTGTAATTTTTTATAGTAAGTCCAACTACACCAGAACTTACACTTTGAGAACCAGTTTCAAATCTAGTTACACCGATTTTTGAAGACTGAGTTGCTCCTATACTAGCTTTTACAGTTTGATTTGAGCTTGAACCAATTTGAAATTCTTGATTGGTAAAGCTGCCACTTAAAAGTTGTTTACCATTAAATGAAGTAGTATTAGCGATATTATCAAGTTCTTCCATCAAGCGGTTAATATCTGCTTGAAGCATAGTTCTTGTTTTAGCACTTTGACCATCTTGAGCTGCTTGAGTTGCTTTAGTTTTAATAGTATCTAAAATTTTAAGCTGCTCATCCATCGCTTTATCTGCAGTTTGTAAGATACCTAAAGCATCATTACCATTAGATATAGCTTGACCTAAAGTATTAGCTTGAGAGCGAAGTGAATCTGCGATCGCCATCCCTGAAGCATCATCTGCTGCTGAGTTGATTCTAAGACCTGAACTAAGTCTTGCAAGAGATTGATCTAAGCTTTTAGCATTTAGATCAGAGTTTGCTTTAGCATTAAGTGCTGCTACGTTTGTATTTATACGAAATCCCATTTTAAATCCTTTTAAATAAATTCAAGCTCATCCATGAACTTGTTAAATGCTATATCGTTTATGCAAAAAAAAACTTTATACTATTTTTTAAAATTTTGATATAAAATTAAATAATTTTTTCCAAACTTCCTTTTATTGTAATTAATTTTTCAATTAACAAAATAAGCCAATTTTTATAAACTTTGATCATTAATAGCAAATATTTTTCTTCTTCTTGAATTTTTAAAGTAATAATTTGACTTAATTCAAAACCTCTTTTAAAAAAAATTCCTCTAAAAATTCCCTCTTTAAAAATTTCATTTTTTTCTAAAACAAAATTAAAATTTTCTATATTTTTATAAATATTTGATAAAAAATTCAAAGGCAATTTATTTTCATTTAATAAAATTTTTTCCAAAGCATTATATAAAATCTTAGCATCTTCTAAAGTTTGATTAACAATATGCAAATCTTGTTTTAAATTTTCTATAACTTTTTTCAAAAATTTGTCACTTCTATTTGAAGTTAATTTTTTTGGAATTTCTAATATTTTTTTCTTTTGATTGGCAAATTTTAAACAACATTCTTTAAAACTAAGCTCTTTTGTAAAGGCTATCCTAGCTCCGCCTTCAGTAGCATTATAAAAATTAGCTTGGGTGTTATTAGCAAATAAAAATTCTAATTTTTTTCTATAATCATCCCATCCGATATGAGTAAAAACTTCTTTAACTCCGCCATAAGCTAAAGTTTTTAAACTGGGAATATTTAATGCAAGATCAGCATCTTTTCCTAAGATAAAATCACTAAAATGAGAATTACCTTTATCATTGTAAGCTAAATCTTGACCTATTATTATAATATTTTTAAATCCTAAAGCTAAAGCTAAAGTATAGCACATATGACCCACATGTGTTCCAACTTCTAAATAACCAAAATCAAAAAGATTTAATTTTTCATAAGTTATATCTCCATTTAAAACTATAGCAAAATTGATATTTTTTAAAAAATTAACAACACTTGGATGAGTGCTTTGAGCCAATATAAATAAAGTTTTCTCTAATTTATTGATATCAATATCTTTGAAAAATTCAATTGGATATTCTTCTAAATCTAAATTTAAAATATAATCAGGAATTATATCATTTTTATAAAGCAAAGGAAAAGCTCCATCAGCACAAAAAATCACAAAATTTTCTTGGTATTTTTTTAAAAGCGGAATTTGCTTTTCAAGACTAGGTCCAGCACAAACCACTATGCAATTTTCAAATTGATTTTTTCTTTCTTGGATAATTCTTTGAAAAGGAATGCTTTTTAATATTAAGGGGATATTTTGTATAAAATTATCATAACATATTAAAGGTATTTTAGAACTAGGATCTAAATTTCTAATAATAAAATTAATGGTTTCGTAGATCTTATCATTTATTTGAGAAATTTCATCTATAAAATATTTTTGATAATAAGAGTTCATAAATATTTCATAAAGACTTAAATATTCAAACATATCCCTTTGACCAAAAAGTATGCTTAGTTGCATATTTACTTTTTCCTCATTGATATCCACAAGATAAATTTTGCCATTACTTAGTTCTTCACTAAGATCAATCACGCTTAAAGCTAAAATAAAAAGCTCTATTTCGCTTTCAAAAATAAAAATATGTTTATAAAAAGAAATTAAACTTTTAAGCAATAAAGCATTTCCTATACCATAAATACAAACAAAAGGATATCTTAAAGTTTTTTCCAAAATTGCATTTTTAAAATAGTCAATTTCTTGGTTTACATCATTATACATAAAAACTTGATTTTTTAAATCAAAAATATTTAAATTTTTATCTAAAGAAAAACGAGTACATTTTTGATTTTCTAAAAAATTATTGAGTTTTAAGGCTAAAGGTTCATTTGTTCCGCTAGCTAAAGCTTGGATATTTTTTTCTAATATATTCATTTATTTCCTTTAATCTCCAAAAATATCTTATCCTCTTTTTGAGTAAAGCTATAAAGTAAATCTTCACAAGGATAACTTATGCTTTTATCTTTATACTCTTTTTTAGGATTATTTTTAATCTTTTCAAGCATAATAGGAAGTTCTTTTTTTATAAGTGTTTTTATAGACATTCCCATACCATGATCCAAACTTTTTATAAATTTTCCATCAATTTGACTTTGGTCTTTAATCATATAAAGTTTTGCATCAAAATAATATTTTTGAAAAATACCATAAAGCTCTATTTTATCTTCTGGTGGAGCTATCCTTCTATCATAAAAAGAATGATAACTCACATAATAAGGTTTTGGATAAGCTGATTGGATTTGAAGATGATTTGGTTCTAATATATTGCGAATCATGCGTCTTGCTGGAGAAAAAAATAAGGCGAAGAGCTATTGCTCGTCCAAAAAGTTTTACTAGAACAACGTACGCATATATGATCAAAGAATTTAAATGTATCAAATTCAGAATACTGCATAAAATCAATCTCTTTTCCAAATCCAACTAATTTCCAAAGAAATTTAGCATAACTAGAATTATCAATCACACCATTTATAAGCCATGGAGCAATTTTTGCAGCCAAATGAGATAAATATCCTCCATGAGAACTACCGATCATAATCACAGGAATACCCCACCCCATGGTATCAAAAGGAGCATTTTTCTTTAAATAAAGGGCTACATTTATAAGATCTTGAGCTTGCATAATGCCAAAATTTTGATATTCATTTTTTGCAGGTTGTAAACTAACATGAAGATTCAAAAAATAATCCAATCTAAATTTACCCTCTTTTTTTCCTTTTATCAAAGCTTGATTGATAAAGTGAAAAATTTCACTCATTTGATCATAATTTTGAATTTTATCTACACTATAGGGAAGTTTTATGCCTGCAGCTTGAGTAGTAGTATCTAAAATAAGTTTATCAATCTCATCTAAATAAAAAGTTGATCCAGTTTGAGGACGATTTCCTATACAATGATAATTTACACTAACCACAGCTACATTTAAATCACTTGCTATTGTTTGTGCCAAATGCTCACGATAATTATCATCAGCATCGCCACCTAGCCCTGGGGTAATAAAAACTAAAGCTTCTAACTTTTTTTCATCATCAAAACAAAGTTTAAACTCAAGTTTAGATTCTCTTTTTATATCAAGTTCAACATCATCACAAGAATCAATCTCGTAAATTCTATTAATTTGCATCATTGACCCCTATTAAAGTATAAGTTTTTGAGGCAAGGTTTTTAAAATGTTCATTTTTACTCAAAGATACACAAGCTTTACTTTTAGAGGTACTTGTAAAATCAATGTTTTCCAAATCAGAACTAGAGCCATTTTCTATAACTTTTTTGCTAGTTTCATTACTTGAAATTCCCATCAAAATAAAATCTGATTTATTAACAAATACAAGTTTTAAACACTGTTCATCATCACCTACGCGAAAATTTGCTTCTTTTATTCCGCTAAAATCTTTTAAATCAATATTTTCAACCCCGCTAACATTACTCATGGATTTTATAGTACTTAAGGCATCATTTTTTAAAGCATAAATACTGATATCATTAATCAAAGTTTTTAAATTATTCAAAGATTTACTTATTTCTGCTTCATCTTTGCTTGAGCTTAATTTAGGCAAGGCAATAGCTGCTAAAATTCCTAAAATAATAATCACAAAAACAAGTTCTAAAATCGTAAAAGCTTTTTTCATTATCTACATCCTTAAAAAATTTTGACTCCTAGGGCTAAGAATTTCTTGATCTATTTTCACAAATTCAGATCTTTCATAAGCATCCACTGCAGCTCTAGCTATCATTAAAGCATTATCAGAACAATAATTTAAAGGAGCTAGTTTTAATTTTATATGATATTTTTCACACAAGCTCTGCAAACGAGAACGTAAATTTAAATTCGCACTAGCACCCCCAACAATACCAAATTCTTTAAAAGAATATTGTTTAAAAATCTTCTCTAATTTATCTATAATATGTTCGCAAGCAGCCTCTTCAAAGCCATAAGCAATTTCTGCTTTTATATTTTCATCCAAATTTTCATACTTTAAAATTTCTAAACGCACTGCATTTTTAAGCCCTGAAAAACTATAAACTAACTCTTTAGAATGTTTTAGAGGAATGCTAAATTTTATATTTTTATTTTTAGCATTTTTGGCTAAATTCTCTATAATTACTCCTCCTGGATAAGGCAAATTCATCATTTTAGCCACTTTGTCAAAACTCTCTCCAAAACTATCATCACTTGTATTGGCTAAAATTTGAATTTCTTTTTTATTATTGATATAAAGCACCATAGTATGCCCACCACTTACAAGCAAAATTCCCATATTAAAAATAGCCTTTTCCTCTAAAAAAAGACTATAAATATGACCTTTAAGATGATTGATCGCAATTAGGGGTAAATTTAAACCTGAAGCCAAAGTTTTAGCCATGGTTATACCACCAAGCAAGGATACGCTAAGCCCTGGTTCATTTGTCACTGCTATGGCACAAAGCTGATTAAAATAAGATTTACATTGTTCTAAAATACTTGGTAATGCTGCGCTATGAAGTCTAGCCGCAAGTTCTGGAACTACTCCCCCATAAACACTATGCTCAAGTTCTTGAGATATTTTTTTATAAAAAATACATTTTAAATTATCTTTATTAATAATAGCAATAGAACTATCATCACATGAACTTTCTATCGCTAAAATTAAATTTTTCATTCAAATTCCACTAAAATAGAGCCGATAAATTTATCTTTAGTTTTTGCAGACTTTAAGATACTTGGATCTAAATTTTTTGTTTTTTTAATCAATTTTGCATCAATGGTATTTTCTAAAAGTTGTTGTAAATTCGCCCATCTTAATTCATAAAATTCTACACGATAAATTTTACCCGCCATATCCAAAGAATAAGCTTGCTGCATATCTTTTTTATGTATAAAAATATTACTCTCATCTTTACCATGATCAAAACCTATAATATTAACGCGTACTCCTTTGATACTAGGAATTAAAAAATTTTCTTTGACCTTTACTTTGGTACCAAAATGCACGATAAGATCTTTTTGATCTACTTTTATAGCTACCTCATCAAAAGGATCACTAAATTCTAAATACTCAGGATAAATTCTTGTTTGGAAACGATTGCCATACTGAACAAAAAAAGAAGAACCATCAGCAATAACAGCTGTAAGCTCATTGCTTGTATTATAATTTAACTCTTTATTTACCGGAAAAGGTAAATATTTGATCGTTTTTCTTGGATTTTTTAAAGAAAGCAAAATTCTATCATCAAAAAGCTTTACCTCAAGCTCACGATTTATCGCTTCTTTTACACCTTCTGGAGTTAATTCAAAATCTCTTGTAAATTCTATACCTGCTGTTTTTAAGTAATTTTCAATCGCTAAAAGATGATAATACGCTCTTAAATTAACAGGTAAATTCTTACTTGCCTCATTGGCAAAAGCTGCTTTATGATGAGATATAACAAAATAAGTAAGAGCTTTAAGCATTTCTGTGTCGCCTAATTCTTGTGTTTTGGTATTTTTCAGATGATAAGCATGCTTAGGATCAGCCAAAGAAGAATTGACGCTATTAACAGTTTGCGTTGCTATATTTTCAAGATCAGGATATTTACTTGCATTAATTTCACTTGTATCAATTACGCTAGAATTTCCCCACCTTTTAGGATTTTGCAAAGCATCAACATAGGTAGGCTTATAAAATCCCCATCCATCATGAAGATTGATCACCATACTCACTTCAGGTAATAAAATAAGCTCTTTAATACGCTCGATCGTTTTATAATCAGGATCCTTTGGACTAATGCTTGCAAATTTTCGGTTTAAATCGCCATTATTCCCACGAGAACGCTTAATAATACTATCAAAAGCTAAATTAGGTGCTACTATAATTTTTCCCTTGGTAATATTATAATCACTCAAAAGCAAACTTGCAGCATGAAAACCGCCAGGCTCATCGCCTTGAATCCCACCAAAAATTAAAACCGTATTATTATCATCTAAGCTTTTTCCATTTTCTCCTACACTAAATTCTAAAGCAAAAATATTTGTATATAAAAACAATACAACTAAAAAAAATCTCATTAAATACCTTTTAAATATTTCCTTGTTTTATCATCATATTCAAAAACTTCTTCAATACTTGAAATTTTAGGAATTCCAAAATGATCAATAGCCTTAAAAATAGTTTTTGAAATATCTAAAAAACTAGATTTATAATTTAAAAAATTTTCTACTCCAACCTCATTAGCCGCATTAATAATAACACCTAAATTAGGTTCTTTTAAAAATAAATCTTTAAGTTTATAGACAGGATATTTTCTTGTACTTATTTCATGAAATTTTAAACTAGAAAGTTTAACAAAATCAACTGGTTCTAAAATTTTTTCTTCATGAGAAGAAAAAATAGCTTCTGAAATAGCAAGTTTCATATCGGCTCTTGAAAAATATGCCGTAGTAGCACCATTTTTAAATTCACACATTGCATGAACAATTGATTTTGGCTCTATTAAAGCATCGATATTTTTAAAATCATACAAATGATATGCTTCTATAATCTCAAAAAGCTTATTTACCATAGTAGCACTATCTATAGTTATCTTAGACCCCATCGTCCAATTAGGATGTTTTAAGGCATCTTTAGGAGTGGCATTTTTTAAATCTTTAATTTTACTCTTATAAAAAGCTCCACCACTAGCTGTTATATAAAGTTTTTTTATATTTTTTTTATCTTTAAGTAAAAAATTTAAAGCTGAATGCTCACTATCAACAGGGATAATTTTAGCCCCTTTTAAAAAATTTCCTGCTACAACTAAGCTTTCTTTATTAGCGAGGGCGATTTTTTTACCTAATTCTTTTGCTTTAATCGTACTTTTTAATCCTGCAAATCCCACTACAGCATTAAGTAAAAAATCATCTTCACAATTTTGCAAAATCTCTTCTAAACCAGCTTGACCTATAAAAACCTTATCATGCTTTACTAAATGTCTATCTTTAGCATTTTTAATAGCAACAAATTGAGGCTTAAAAATTTGAATTTGCTCATTTAAAAGTTTAATATTTTCTCCGCATGCAAGAGCTGAAATTTTGATATTTTTTAAAACGGCAAGCTTAAGGGCATTTACCCCTATGCTTCCAGTACTTCCAAAAATAATCATAAAAAGCTAACCATAACAAAAGCAGCAATAATCACTGCATCAATCCTATCAAGTAAACCACCATGTCCTGGGATAAGATCTCCACTATCTTTTACTCCCGCTTCTCTTTTAAAATAGCTTTCTAGCAAATCTCCTATAACTGCCATAAAAGCTGAAAAGAAAGAACAAAACAAAGAAAGCCAAAAACCATAGACAAAAATTCCTATTAAGCTTCCAAATATACTAGCAAAAATAAGTCCACCTATAACACCTTCTAAGGTTTTATTAGGACTTGTAGGAGAAAAGGGGGTTTTTCCAATAAGTTTTCCTATAAAATACGCAGCACTATCACAACTTGCAACAATTAAAATCAACCAAAATAAAGCAAACATCCCATGAGTCAAATATATTTGCCAAAGTGCTAAAATAGGTAAACTAGGATATAGATAAATCAGAACAGGTTTTAAATTTGACTTTTTGTATACTTGATATCCTAAAATTAAAAGTGTGGCTAAAATTCCTAAAAACAAAGGTTTTAACATCATAGTGCCCAAAATAAAAGCTAAGACTAAAGGTATAATACTTATTTTTTCTAAATTAAAAAGTTTTTTTGCTTCATTAAAAGCCAAAAATAACAAAATTCCAAAAATAATAAAATTAATAAAAAATTGATCGATTAAAGCAATGATAATCACTGCTGCAACCATCAATAAACCCCAAATAATCCTAGTTGAATTAAACATTTTTTATCCTTTAAATACTCATATCGATATGGTGAATACTTTGCATATCGTTAAAATTTGCTTTTTCTTCATTTTCTTCGTTAGCTTCTTCTTTATCATTTTTTTCTAATTCTTGTTTATGTTTTTTCTTTTTTTCTTCTTGTTCTGCTTTCTCTTTGATCTCTTCTTTTATATCATGAGTTTCATTGACTTTTTCAAGCTTATCAATCACCTTTTCTTCTTCTTTAGTTGCTGCCATATTAAAAGCAGCAGTAACTCCTTCTTTCGCAAGCTCATTACTCGCTTGAGTTGCTGGATAGGCCATATTTTGGTTGATAAAATTCATATTTCCTAAAGGGCTTACAGGCATATTTAATCCTTTATAATATTAATACTTTTAAAATTAACATAATTTACAAATGCTTTTTGCTGAACCTTGACAAAATTTCTTAAAGTATAATCGACCCAATAAGAACCTTTTTTTAACTTTGAAAAACTCACGCAAAGTTTTGCGGCAAATTCTATCACATCTTCACTAATACTTCTCTTGTTTGAAACAATAATCACATGAGAACTTGGAACATCTCTTACATGAAACCATAAATCATCCTTTTTTGTATTTTTTAATAAAATTTCATTTCCTTTTTCATTTTTTCCCACACAAATTTTAAATTCTTGAATATAAAAATAAGCTATATGATCGCTTTCTTTATTTTCATTACTTTTTCTATTGCTTTTTTTTGGTAATAAAATTTCAAGCTCAAATTCATCTTTTGCTTGTCTTAGTAATTCTTTTAAATTTAAAGCAAAATTTAACTTTTGCTTTAAATTATCCCTTTGTATATTTAAATTTCTAGCTCTTTGTTCTAACTTTTTAGCATTTTTATAAAATAAATTAGCACTATCTTTAGGGCTTATTTCGAGTTTAAAATGTATTTTTTTATCTTCAAAATCATTGAGTTCAAATTCTCTTTCATAATCTTTTAAAATACTTAAATTTGCAAATAAAATATCTGCTTTTTTTCTATATTCTAAAGCTTTTTCGATTAATAAATCTTCTTGTTCTAAAGATTTTAAAATTTCATTTAAATTTTGTATTTTTTTATCAATTTGCGCAAGCTTTGAAATCTTAATTTGATGAATTTTATTTTGACTAATAGATTTAAATTTATTAGCAAAATAGAGATTAAAATCAACAATTTTTTCATAATGATCATCCATTTTATAAGGTTTTAATAGTTCCAAAACAATATTGGGCTTTACAATACGATAACTTTTGTCAATATGTCTTAAAGCCTCGATAATCATTTCATTTGCATCTGTAATAATCACGTTAGTATTTTTACCTGTAAATTCAAAATAAATTTTATTTTCATAGCTTTTATAGGACTTATTTGTAAAGGTATGAAAACATAAAATACGATTATCTTGCAATACTTTTACATCTTTTAATAAAGCATTGCTAAAATATTTTTTAAGCATAAAATCAAAAGGAGCATGGTAATTTTTAGCGTTTAATTTAGCGGTATAAATTGCACTATCCATTCGACTCAAATCAAAAATAAATTTTTGTCTATCAAGGCTAAGTTCTAAAACATTATCATTGATACGTTTTATAAAATCAACTTTTTTAAAATTGCTAAAAAAATCTTTTAATTGCAAAAGTTCTGTATATTTCATAAAAAAAATTATAAGATATTTTAGCGAATTTATGGTAGAGTTTTTAAAAAAGGAATAAAAATTTGAAACTTAAAGAATTAAATTGTGTGATTTTGTGTGGCGGAAAATCAAGTCGTATGGGTGAAGATAAAAGTAAATTAAAAATCAAGAATGAAACTTTAAGTGAATTTCAAGTCAAAAAAATGTCGCATTTTTTTAAAAAAGTTTATATAAGCGCTAAAGAAGATAAATTTAACAAGCAATTTTCTCTTATAAAAGATGATCCAAAATTTCAATTTTATTCCCCTATGCTCGCACTATATTCTATATTTTCTTATTTTAAGGATGAATTTGTTTTTATTTTAAGTGTAGATAGTCCCAATATTAGCAAAAATGAAATTTTAAAACTCTATTCCTTTTTAAAAGGAGATTATCGCATTGTTATAGCTAAAACAAAATCTTATAAACACCCTTTATGTGGGTTTTACCATAGCTCTTTAAAAAATTTATGTGAAGAATATTTAAAAAAAAATGAACATAAAATAGGATTTTTGTTTTCTCAAGTTAAGACTAAATTTGTAGAATTTGAAAATGAAAATGCCTTTTTAAATTTAAATTTTTATCAAGAGTATGAAAAATTCAAAAGTGAGTTTAAATGAAAAAAATAATTTTATTTTTCTTGATCTATAATCTAGCTTGGGCTGAAAATTTTGAAGAAGCCATGGAATTTGAAAAAAAAGGTGATTATAAAAAAGCTATGCAAATTTATAAAAATTTACTTTTAAAAGCTCAAAATCAAATGCAAAATCAATCTTTTACTGATGAAAAGTCTGAAAAAATTAAGGTTTCAAATACTCAAACTTTTAAAAATAATCCACAAAAAAAGGAAGATTTTTCTAAACTTGCCTTAGCAAATTATCTTGATGAAAATACAGGTTTTAATCCTCTTGGTATTACAGCTTATAAAATGAATTATTTCTTACCTTTTGCTTATAGTTTTGGATCGCTTGGAAATGATAGTCGCAAAATGGAGACAAAATTTCAACTTAGTATTAAAAAAAGATTATTTGAAAATTTATTTGGACTTGATGAAAAATACTATATAGGTTATACTCAAACTTCTTGGTGGCAAAATTATAAACATTCCTCCCCTTTTAGAGAAACCAATTATCAACCTGAATTTTTTGTAGATTTTCCCCTTTATCTTAAAGATTATCCATTTTTTAATAATCTTCGTTTAGGTGTATTGCATGAAAGTAATGGCAAAGGCGATGAAAATTTAGAATCTCGCTCATGGAATAGAATCTATGCTTCAACTGCTATTTTTTATAAACGCTTTTTATTTGTTCCTAGGATATGGTATAGAATTCCTGAAGAAAGAAAAGATGATGATAATCCCGACATTACACATTATTTAGGAAACTTTGATTTAAATTTAGGATATTTAGGCAAAGATTATTTTGCTAATATAATGCTAAGAAATAATCTTAATTTTCATCGTAATAAAGGCGCTATCCAAGTTGATATAGGATATGATATTTTTAATAATGGAATTTATTGGTATTTACAGTATTTTAATGGCTATGGAGAAAGCTTAATTGATTACAATAAAAAACTGCAAAGACTTTCTACTGGATTTTTAATATCTTATTAAGTGGCGGACAGAGAGGGATTTGAACCCTCGAGACCCGTTAAGATCTGCACCCTTAGCAGGGGTGTGGTTTCAGCCACTCACCCATCTGTCCTTAAAAATAAAAGTAAGATTATATAGTAATTTAAATAATACTTAGCTTAAAATAAAAATTTAAAGACTCATATAAGCTAAAATAAAAGTAATTAAAAATCCCAACGACAAAACAAATAATTGTCTTTTTCTATCTTTCTTATTTGCAAAAAATGTGATTATAAGACCTGAAATATAAAGTAAAAATAAAGTAACTCCAAATCCAATACTCAGTATAGAAAAATACCATAAGCCTTTATCTTTATGCAGCATAATCATATCGCCCAATAAAGATCTAGTATTAAGAGTAATAAGATATTCGTTTTCATTAATGGGTGCTATATTGGCACTATAATGGACTGTACCTATAGTTATTCCCTTATTTTTACTTTTTATAGGCTCAATATTTGATGGAAGTTTTAATTTATTTTCTATAAGATATTCTATTAAAGCCTCCCTTTCTTTGCCTTTTTGTATATATTGATTTAATTTATAAGTTTGCACTTTCAAACCAACATTTTGATTAAAACCTAAAATATAAGTAATTCCTGAAATTGCAAATATCAAAGCGCAAGGCAAGAAAAACAAACTAAGATAAATATGAATTTGTCTAAATATTTTATTTTTGCGAATCATTTTTTTCCAATTTTTAGTTATTTTTGAGAAATTATAAGAAAATAACGTGAATTAAATGTGAAAAAGTACAAATCCCAAAACTAGGATTTGTAAATTATTTTTTATCTATGAATTTATAATTATAAGGAGAAAGATTTTTATCTTCTTTTAACAGTTCTTCTGGAGGATTAATATTAACATCTTTTTCATTCTCATAATAACGCTCTCCTGCTTTATGAGCATTAACATCAACTTTATAATAAAGCTCACCTGGATTTAATTTCTGAATATCTTCAAAACCTAAATTTGAAATTTGAAAATCTTTTATGTTATTTGCATTTGCAATTTCCAAAAGCTTAGCTTGTCCCATTCTTGCCATATCTATAGCTTGAAAAATAATTCTCGAAGCTTCACGTGGATTATGAAAACCTGTTGAATTTTCAGCATTAACAAAATCAACTCTCATTTGAGATTTCCTATGAAGCTCTAAAATATCTTTTAATTCTGCACTGATTTTAGTTTCATCTGGTTTATTATCAATTTGAAATTGCTCCATAGTACCTAATTTTTCACGTAATTTTTTAATATCCATTATAAAGCTTACCAAAGCATATTCAGCTGTTCTTTGCTCTGAAGCAACTATATTTTGTATATCTTTAACTTGATCTCTTAACTCATTTTCACTTTGTTTATGACAAGCTTTACAAGCTGAATTAATATCTCTTAAAGGAGAAGTGATATTGTGCTGAGAAATCTTCTTAGCACCTTCTCTTATATAAGGCATATGGCAATCTGCACAAGTTACACCATTTAAAGCGTGCACGCCACCACTATAAAGTTCGCTTTCAGGGTGTTGAATTTTAATAATTGGCGCCCCTGTAAGTTTGTGTATAAAATCTGCACCAAATATCGTACGAATTTTATCATAGTACTCATCAAACATTTCAATTCTAAATGGCTGCCCTTTTTTCCAATCATCCCAAGGAAAAGTAAGAATAATACCATTAGTTTGTATTTCTTTTGCTTTATTACCATCTCTCCAAAATTCATACTCATCGTAAGTTTTTTGAGTGCCATCCCACCATTTTTTAGAACTATCATCAGCAATACTTTCCCCCATTACTTTAACTTTTTCTCCAGTTGGTTTAAAATAATATTCCACATGACATTGAGAACAAACTAAAGTTCTCATTTCTTCTCTACTTGCTTTTATACCTTGAATAGAATCTTTTTCATAACCTCTTGCTACTAAAGCATTAATAGCAGCTTGGCGGGTTATTCTTAAACTCATATCGCTTGGATTATGGCAATCTGCACAAGTTACACCCATTCTTTTTCCGCCATGTGCTCCAGCATGCTGTGGTGAATTTTCTATAATACCATTAGCCGCAGGAATATTTTTCATCATCGTCCAATAATTTGTAGAATTAAATGCGACAAAGTCTTCTTTAGCAACGTTTTTAATCAACCACGGAGTCCATCCACTATGACAATTCATACAAGCTGTAGGCTGTCCTTTAAAAGCTTTAAATCCATGGGCATTTAAAAAATCTTTATTATTTCTTGCAGTTTTCATTTGATCAATTTGAACCCAAAAATGACCTCTTTCTTCATTAGCATCAATACTAAAAGGATAACCTGCCCACAATATAGTTAATTGAGGAAAACGAATCAATTTAGAATAAGCTAAGTTGCCACCAAATTCAGTAGCTTGCGGCTTTTCTTTTTCAACCTTTAAATACATATCAAGCTGCTCAGGAAAAACCTTACCCCATCTCTCATAATTAGGATCATCATCACTTAACAAAGAAGGATCAGCGCTTATAGCAATTGTATTTTTATTTGCTTCATCTTTCTTTTTTTGTTCAATATCATTATTAAGCCATAAAACACCCAAAATAAGTAAAACAAGAATAATAATACCTAAGCGTAAAATATTTTTTTTCATGACATAATCTCCTTATTAAATTCCATGTTTATGACCCACGTCTTTATGGCAAGAAATACATTTTAAAGAATCATGTGCGTGGGGATTAGTAGTTGCATTAATTGCTGTTTGTGCAAAGTCTGCATGACAATAGATGCAATTTTGCTGTATAATTTCTCGACTTTTATTGTTTGCACTTAAATTTGTAGGAAGTTCATCGAGTTTAAAGGTAAAAGCATAAGCATGGCCTAATCCACTTTGTGCTTTAGCAATCCATTTGGCAAAAAATTCATGAGGTAAATGACAATCCACACAGGTTGCTCTAGGTTCACCTTTAAACTTTTTAGAGTGTGGTCCTTGCATATATTCATTATAAACTTCATTCATAATATGGCAGTTATTGCAAGATTCACTCGCACTACTCAAATAAGATGTGCCTTTTGCATTGTAAAAAGTATAAAAGCCGATAATAAAAAATATAAAAAGCAAAACAAGAAAAATATTAAATAAACTTAAAGTTTTTTTCAACCCTATACTCCTTAGAAAAGTATTTAAATTAAAAAATAACTTGAAATGCTAACGTAAATATTGTTAATAAATATTTAAATATATTTATATTTAATTAATTAAATTATTTTTTATTTTTTATATATTATATTATTTTAGAAATATATTTAATTAATTTAACCATTTAAAATAAAAATCAAAGTTTATTTTATAAGGTCTAAATTTTGTAAATTTGATAAAAAATCGTTGATTTTCAAATGTTAAAATTAAAATAAAAAAAGGAAATTTTCTATGCAAACAACTCCTGATATGTTTTTAAATAGAGAACTTTCATGGTTACGCTTTAATTCAAGAGTTTTAAATCAATGCACAAAATCAATGCCTTTGCTAGAAAGACTTAAATTTATCGCTATATATTGCACTAATTTGGATGAATTTTATATGATACGTGTTGCTGGACTTAAGCAATTATTTTCTGCAGGTGTAAATACAAGTAGTAGCGATGAAATGACTCCTTTAGAGCAACTTAAAGCCATACGTAAATATTTGCATGAAGAAAAAGAATTATTAGAAGAATATTTCAAAGAAATCACTCAAGAGCTTGAAAAAGAAAATTTATTTATTAAGCAATACGATCATTTAGATGAAAATTTAAAGCAAAAATGTGATGAATATTTTTTCTCAAATATATTTCCTGTAATTGTCCCTATAGCTGTTGATGCAACTCATCCATTTCCGCATTTAAATAATCTATCTTTTTCTTTAGCGGTTAAAATTTGTGACAAATCACATCCTGAGCTTATTAAATTTGGAATGGTAAGAATTTCAAGAGTATTACCTCGTTTTTATGAAGTAGTTTCAAATATTTATGTGCCTATTGAAAGTATCGTTCATCAACACATTGAAGAAATTTTTCCTGGCTACAAGCTATTAGCTTCAGCGGCATTTAGAGTAACAAGAAATGCGGATATGGTTATTGAAGAAGAAGAAGCAGATGATTTTATGATGATACTTGAGCAAGGTTTAAAACTAAGAAGAAAAGGTGCTTTTGTTAGACTTCAAATTCAAAAAGATGCAGATGAACAAATAGTTGAATTTTTAAGCACTCATATGAAAATTTTTCACAAAGATGTTTATGAATATTCTACCTTGTTAAATCTTCCTAGAATTTGGCAAATCGTAGGAAATAAAACTTTTACTCATCTTTTAAGTCCCCTTTATACACCAAAAACCTTACCGCCTTTTGATGAAAATTTATCTATCTTTAATGCAATTGATAAAGAAGATATTTTAATCATTCAACCTTATGAAAGTTTTGATCCTGTGTATAAATTTATAAAAGAAGCAAGTCAAGATCCTGAAGTTATTTCTATAAGAATGACACTTTATAGAGTTGAAAAGAATTCAAACATCGTTCAAGCTTTAATTGATGCTGCTAGTGAAGGAAAACAAGTTACAGTTATGGTAGAGTTAAAAGCTCGTTTTGACGAAGAAAATAATTTGCACTGGGCAAAAGCTTTAGAGAATGCAGGTGCACATGTTATTTATGGAATTAGAGGCTTTAAAGTACATGCTAAAGTTTCTCAAGTGATACGCAAACAAGGAGAAAAACTTAAATTTTATATCCATTTAAGCACGGGAAATTATAATGCAAGCAGTGCAAAATTATATACAGATATGAGTTATTTTACTAATAAAGCTGAAATTGCTCAAGATGTAACAAGTTTTTTTCATATTTTATCTGGCTTTAACAAAAATCGTCGTCTTAAAACTCTTTCTATGAGTCCTAATCAAATCAAAGAAAAAATTCTAGAAATGATCCGCATAGAAACCACTAAAGGTGGCGAAGGTGTTATCATCGCTAAAATGAATTCTCTTGTAGATAGTCATATTATAAAAGCTCTTTATGAAGCAAGTTTGCAAGGAGTTCAAATCGATCTTATCGTAAGAGGCATTTGCTGTTTAAAACCCAATCAAGAATATAGTAAAAATATACGCGTAAGAAGCATAATAGGAAAATATCTAGAACACGCGAGAATATTTTATTTTAAACATAGTGAACCTAATTATTTTATATCAAGTGCGGATTGGATGCCAAGAAATTTAGAGCGTCGTTTAGAACTTATGACTCCAATTTTTGATGAAAGAAATAAAGCTAAATTGGCAGAATTTTTACGTTTGCAACTTAGTGATAATACCCTAGCTTATGAATTACAAAGCGATGGAGAATATATTAAAGTTGAGCAAAATGATAAAATTATAGATTCTCAACAAACCTTAGAAGATTATGTTAATAAAATATATCAAACTTTGAAAAAAGATACAGATCAAGCTAAAGCAACACAATTAGCATCAAAATTATTTAAGGAAAATTAATGGTGGAAGCGAGGGGAATTGAATTATCCTTTAAAAATATTAAAAAATAATGCTTAGAATATTTTAATTTTTATTTTGGCTACAAAATGGCTACAGAAAATTAAAATATAAAAATAGGCTGATTAGTCTTTTTTATTTCTTGATTTAGTAAATCTTGTGTTTCAAAATTATACCATATCGTAGGATTAATCATATCCTTTGCAATTTCTACAGCTTCGCTACCACTTCCGAAAATATCTTCTTTATTATCATTGCTTTGCTCGTTAATTACATTAGGATTATCTGCAGTTATATTTTGAACCAGATCTAATATCTTACTTGCTCCACTCAATGTGTTTTCTAAAACATTCAATATTGCCTCAAAGCTTGTCATTTCTTTTGCTGCTTGTGCTGTAGTTTTTGTAAAGTTAGCAGCTAAATTCCAGCTATTATTTGCCCATGTTCCTATAAAATTAACAATATCCCAAACAACACTTAAAATGCTAAAAATTTTATTTCCACTTAAAGAACCTATCGCTAATCCAATACTAACACTTAAAGTTATTCCCATAGCAACACTCTCACTAATACCAAGAAGACCACTAAGCCAAACCCCTTGCCCACCTATCCACCAAGTAGCGACAGCCAAAACAATACTAACAATAGGTGCTAAAAATGACAAAATGCCTTTATTTGATTTTTCATATACATAAAGATAATAAAAATTATCCCATAATGCAAACCATCTATCCCTTCTGCCATAAGGCAAGTTAGAACCTTTCCTATATAAAGGATATATACTAGGACTTATTAAAGTTTCTTTTTTTCCAAAGTTTTTATCCAAAGTTCCAAATGCTATATATGGCTCCTTATAACAGATTAAATTAAAATCTTTATTGATACATAAAGGCGAACCATATTTAAAATTATAATGATTTTTTATTATATTAAAGACAGATAAAAATGGTATTGTCTCATTGACTAAAGCATAATAAGACCCATCACTTTCTCTTGCTTTATCAATTTTTTTATAAGTCTGATAATAAATTTCTACTTTTTGCGTTTTGCAAATATGATTATTTAGATTTTTAAAATCATTGTAAAATTTTTCTATATCAACACATAATTTATTGCGAGAAACTAAACCATTTGTTATTTTTTTCCATTCTGCTTTTACCTCTGGAATATTAAAATCATCCACACTAGGATAAACAAATTGCCCATTTTTATTAAATATTTTCAAAAAAATAACTATATCTGAATTGTTAATCAATTCCTCGTATTGAACATTTTCCAATGCTTTGTTTAAAAACTTTTTGAAATTAATATTTTTATCGATATAATAAAAATTTGGATATCTAAGTGCATCTTTTTTATCAAAAAGCAAAATCAAATCTTCAGGAAAACCAAAATAATAATTGATCTTATTTAAAGTATAATTTGGCTTTATTTCACAGATATCATGATAAATCCCATTTTTATCACTCGGATCTCCTTGATAAGGCTTATACGGATCTTGTCCTACAAAAAATTGATTTAACCCTAAATCATTGTAATTATTTTTATTATAAGGGGCTGTGCTTGGGCTTTTTATATTATATTTTTTGACAATATATGAATTTTTATATAATGGGTGATTGACATTTTTTATTATAGCTCTGCCTTTGCGGATAAGTTGTTTATGCAAAAGTTCTACATACTTATTTACACCAATCATTGCATAAGTAAACCATTGTTTATAAACTTCTTTTGTATCCAACTCTCCTATATTAGCAGGATATGCAGGTTTTAGAGTAAAATTACCCATCAACCTTTTTTCATTAATTAGCATTGCTTTCTATATTTTCTATTTTTTCTTTTACAAGTCTTACAATTTCTTCTGGTATATCAAGTCCGCCTGTGCAGTATCCAAACTGAAGACTTTGCGCAACTTTGGCTGCTTCAATTCTTAGGTTATCATCAATTTGCGCCGTTTGCCTTTGTATTAATTTTGGTTTTGCGAGTTCTGTTTGAGTTTGTGCTTTTAAAAGAGCAACTCTTTCAATATTTAATTCATTTTCATCGCCCTGCAAAATCATAGATAAAGCCGTATTTTGACTTTGTGCTACTATGGTTTGTCCTACACTGACCAAAGCTTGTGCTAAGCTTTGAAATTGCTGGTCATTTCTGATAATATTTTTATCATTGAAATCCTCTAAAAGCTTTTTAAATTCACCAAAAGGAGATTTTTCAGATAAACTCATTTCTAAAACTTGAGGATAAATTGCTTTAAAAGCTTCAAGTCTTTTATTGTAATCAACTTTTGCATCACTCATCATTTAGTTCCTTAATCTTATTTATTTGTATCTCACATTGCTTGTATTTATAAAAAAGTAAAGAATAAGCATTTATAATATCAAGTTCATTTTTTACTTGTGGTTTTTCAAGAGGACTCAGGGTTAATAGCTCTTTTGGAATTTTCACTTTTTGAATTTGTATTTTGCTTACCACTTGTTGCGTTGTCGTCCCACAACCCATCAACGACATTATTAAAAAGCTTAGTAAGATTATTTTCATTGCTTTTGTAAATGTATTTTTTGACATATTCCACCCTTTCTTTAACTTCATTTTTTTGATTATTGCTTTCATTTAAGGCTTTTAGTTCTAGCTCGTGTCTTTGGGTAAGTTCTTTAATTTTTGCTTGATTATTTTTATTAATTTCTAAAGCCAAAGCTAGATCGTTTTGACTTTTTTCTAATTTTGATTTAGTGTTATCAAGTCTTAGATATAAATAACTAGATAAAATAGCCATTAAAACTAAAGCTATATAAAGTTTTATATTGTCAAATAAAAAGTTAAACATTTAATTTTAGAAAGTTAAACTTTCCAACTCCTTTCTAAAAATTATGGATAAGTCCATCTGGCTTTTTTGCCTCTAGTGTCAATATGCACAAAACCACCAAAAGGATTTTCAAAATTATTTTTTATAGCAATTCCAAAAGGTTTATCGCCATATTTTTCTAAAACGTATTGATACACATCTTCAGTTTTAACACCTTCAACTATAAAATCAGCCGCACTGCCGATGGTGTGTTGGCTTTTAGCAGCTCCACATACTTTTGTATTGTGTTCTTTACAGCGATAACCACTGTTTATAATAATAGGAGCATTGTAATGCTCTCTTATTTCACAAAGCACATCAACTAATTCATCACTTGGAACGCCTTTTGGTAATTCGCATTTGCCACATTTGCACTTAAATTCGTCTTCTTTAAAGTATTTATTTTTTTTCATTAGTTAGCTCCTTGTTGTTGATTTAAATATGCATTTTAAAAAGTGAAAAGTGTTACAGGCATGGTAAAAAACAAAGCTTTTAAATTTAGAACATCCAAGCAATAGCATTGCTTCTTTTAAAGCAAGATCAGCAAGTTTGTAATCCTTTCTTGAATTTGCTTTTTCGCATAGGTAATCGTGTATCACACAAGCACTAAAATACTCACTTTTATAAGGCGGAAATAAAGACCAAAAAAGACGTGGGATACTTGCACCATCGGTTTTAAAACCTTTTGGAATAAGTCCTTTAAAACTTGGTAATACGAAAACATAATCCAAAACTACTTCAAACCTGTCTTTATCATAAGGTTTTACACATACTCTTTTTAGCTCTGTTTTCATACCTTTTCCCTTGCCATTTTTCTTAATTCCTTGTTTTCATAATGTCTAATTTCATATTTAAGCTCATCTATATTTTTATTTAAATCATCAAGTTTGCTTCCGATGATTTTAGAATGCAAATCAATTAATTTATTGGAACTTTCAAGCTGTTGTCTAGAATTTTCAAGTTGAGATTCTGAAATTTTATTATTGATCTGCATTTCTTTTAAAATATTTCCCTGAATTTCATTATTTCTTTTTTGAGAATGCTTAATTTCTGTAAAAATATTTTGCGTTCTATCTACTCTCTCAAATAATTTATAAGAGACATAAAAAGCACCTGCACTAACAAAGGTTAATAAGGTTACAATCCCACCTTTTTCCAAAGCAGAAACATATTCCATCATTTTTTTAAACTCCTAATTTCAAGTTTTAGCTCATCCAAAATTTCTTTAAAAGAGTCAAGTTTTTCAAGCATCTTCTCTTTATCTTTTGCACAATCCTCCATACGCCCCTTAAAAAGTCTATAATTAATTACTAGACTTAATAAAAAAATGACAAATAAAGAACCAAAAGGCGTAAGAGTTTCAACATCTCTGGCAAAATTAGTCAGCATGGTAGAATTAAAATCCATTATCAATCACTCCAAACTATACTTTCCAATTCTTCTAAAGTTTTAGCCTGTTCTATCTTGTCTTGCAAACCTTGTCGCTTTCCTATAAGCCCACCAATTGCTTGTCTATACAAAGTAGCCTTTAGGATAGCTTTATCGCATAAGTCTTTTAAATTCATACCTCTTGAAATTGAAATTGCTTTCATAGTGGGGCACACATTGTCATCAGAATAACCATTTTTTTTATATTCTAAACTTTCTCTTTCTTGTGTTTCAAATGTTAGCATTTCTGTTACTGGTATATATTCTTTTTGCACTTGACTAATAGAAATTTCATAAGACTGATTTATTTTAATTAACTTTAAATTTTTCATTTCAATTAACAACTCATTATCTTGCAATACTATTGGTAAATATTGTTTAAGCAATTCCAACTCATTATTAGCTAAACAATATTCTTTAACAAAGTTAGTTCCTGCTTGTATCTCTTCAGGTGTAATGTTATCAATATATATTGTATTATTTTGATTAGATTTATCTATATCAATTTTTAAATTTCTAGTTAATAAAGCTAATTCAGTTTTAGTTTCAATAGCCCATTTTATAACATTAATATTTAATTTTCCTTGGTCTGATAAAGTTTTTTTTGCTATTAACATATTTAATATCCTTTATAAAAATTTATAAATCCGTTGATATATAACCTGAACTAGTCCATTGTCTAGGTGTTTGTGAATATTTATTTGTATATGTGCCATTCATAGTTATATTTGGATTATCTACAACACCTCCACCATCTACTTGTATGCCATTTTTATAAGTTCCACTAATTTCATTACCTGTTTGCCACCATACAGAACCGATTTGTCCGTTTGTTGCTGCTCTTATAGCTACACCATTTATTTTATTATTACTTTTAAATTTTACATTCTTACCAAACTGACACTTTCCATTACCTACGCTTAGATCAAAAAAAAGTTCATTCTCTGAAAAATTATTTACGATATTAACTGTGTCAAGAACTAAGAGACCTTCTGTTAATGTTATAGCACTATAACCATTTGCATTTATATTTAAATTATATAAATCAACAAAAGAGCTAATATATATTGCCGAGTTATTTATTGATTTAGATGTTATAGTTAAATCATGTATTGAAACTCTACTTAGTGTTTTAATACCCCAAAATCCCCAATTTTTATTATTTAAATCTATAATAAGCTCATCCGATATACCATTTTCACCTTTTATTTCTATGAAAACATTAGGTATATTAATAATTATAGGTTTATTAATAATATAACCATTTTTAATTTTTAAAATTGCATAAAACTTTCCATTTACACTACAATATTTAGATATTTCATCTAAAGCTTTATCTATATCATCAAAATTACCTCCATTGCCCACTATCCATTCTAAATTTTGAGTTAAAAGCTTAGCTTTTAAATTAAGTTCTGTTTCTAATTTTGCTATTTTTTCGCCTTGTTCTGTTTTAGCCTCTTCGATTTTAGTTAAAGCTTCGGTCTTTTTATTTGTTAGCTCTGTAATTGAAGCATTTTTGCTTTCATCAATATTGCTTAATGCTGTATCTTGTAGATTTGTAATTTCGGTTATGGCTGTATCTTTAACACCTTTTACTTCTTGTAAAGCTTCTTCCTTTTTGCTATCTAAAGCTTCAATTATTTGTGCGTTTTTAGCATTTAAGACATCTAAAGCACCCTCGTATTTGCCTCTTAATTCTTGTAAATTTAAAGACGCTGTATTTAAATCATTTGCAATTTGCTCTAAATTATCTGCCATTTTTACTCCTTATAACTTAATTTAATAATCTCTTTATCTATTAAAACTTTTTCCAATGAAAATAAATGAGAATAGATTCCCCCTAAATTATTTTGAATGAGCTTTTCAAAAATTTGTGTATTTTCCTGTGTTTTTTGCTCTATAGCTTCAATGCTTTGTTGGCTAGTATTTTCTATTTCTTCGACACTTTGCGTTTTGCTGTTTTCTATGTCTTTAATACCTTGCGTTGTGGCATTTTCTATAGCCTCTACTTTGCCATCAAACACACTTTCTTTTTCTTTGGTGTAATCATTTATTTTTTGTATAGCCGCTTCACCCTCATCAAAAACCGCTTTTATTTTTTGCGTTGCATTGGTGTTGAAATCATTTGTTTTTTCTTGAAATTCAGTTTTAAAATTTTGAGTTAATGTTTCCAGTAATACTTTTGCATCAATAATTGTTTTTTCTATGGCATTTTTTTGAGCTAAAATTCCACTTGTTTCATCTGTAATTTGATCTGCAACTTTTTGCATTTCTTTTAAAATATTTTCTTTTTGCTCTTGAATATAAGTCTCAATCAAAGCTTTATCATTGGCAAGTTCAACTCTAGCAACTTCTAAAAGCCTTCCTAGATCTTCATTTGCAATTTTTGCTCTTTCTAAGAAATTTGTTAAAGCAGAATCAACAGTATTTTTTGAATTTTCATATAAGGTTTGTATTTGCTCTTTTAAAAGTTCAATTTGACTTATTTTTGTATCAATATTAGTTTTAATCTCATTAGATTTTAAATCGAGATCTGATTTTAATCTTTCATTATAGCTTTTCAGATCAACTTTTAAATTATCTATTTGATTTTTAAAATCTTTAACGATCTGTGTGTAACTTGCCATATCATTAGCAAATTCCCTAGAAGCCTCAACAGCTTCATTTAAATCATTTATCATTGTTTTTGATTCATTGATTAAATCTATAGCCTTTTGTATATCTTCATATTTCCCTACTATTTCATCTTCTAATTTTTCACAACGCTTTAAAATTTCTATCATGTTTTGATTTAAACGTTGATTTTCAAAAAGAATAGTATTGATTTTATTTTTGATTGAAGATTCAGCTTTGCATACGATTTCACAAACTTCAGCTTTTACATTTTTAAAATCATTACTGATTGCTATAATTTCATTTTTAGTAGCTGTAATATTTGAAACTAGATTATTGAC
Organism: Campylobacter sp. RM10537; assembly: GCF_022369435.1. NCBI lineage: Bacteria > Pseudomonadati > Campylobacterota > Epsilonproteobacteria > Campylobacterales > Campylobacteraceae > Campylobacter > Campylobacter molothri. Next base: position 1,012,768 of record NZ_CP059597.1, read on the forward strand.
AAGATTTATCGAATCGTGCAAATCTTCTTTAATATCTTGTGCGCGTTCTAATTCTTCTAAGATTTGTTCTTTTAAATTGATACAAAGCTTTAGATATTCTTTAACAAGATTTTTATTTTTTTCTACATCCAAAAGACCTGCTTCAAAATCTTGTGCTACGCTATAATAATTTTTAAGCTCATTTTGTATAGCTTCAAACTTTTGATTAAACTCTAAAAGTTTGGGATATTTTTCATTTGCAGAACTTAAAATCTCATTTATTTTGTTTTGAATTTTATTAATTTCACTATAAATTTCTTTAATCTCGTTTGATTTCTTTTCAATATTAGCACTTATTGTTTCTATTTTAGAGCTTTCATTTTCTACAAAATCAGCATTGTAAGATATCTCATTACCTTGTTTTACGATAATATTTTTAAGTTCTAATATTTTGTTATAAAAATCATTAACTTGTTCTTTAAGCCCTACTATCTCTTCAATACGAGTATTATCAAGTGCATTAGCTACTAATGAAATTCTCTCTAAAACTTGATTGATAATTGCAAGTTTTTCCTTGCCTGTTTTTAATGCATTTAAGCTTGTCACAACTCATCCTTAAAAAAATCACTATCTTTTATTCTTTTTTCACAAAAAAATAATAAATCATCCATAGCCAAAAGCCATTTCTTATCATCTAAATACGCTATAAAATCAGCACTATCTATACTTTGCAAATAATCTTTATAATTTAAAGCTCGGTTAAATGTTTTTGTAAAATCACAACCATTCTCTCTCATCATCAAGCTCCTTACCATCATTTGCAATATATTCATTAATGATATTATTGCAAAGCATTAAAAAATCTTTCTCTTCGCATCTTGATGCTAAATAACAAACATAATTAACCACAGCAAAAGCAAGACTTTCATCTATCATTAAATGTTCGCTTTCATTGCTAAAATCTGGCTCATCTGGAATGATAATAAAATGATTATTTCTCACCTGTCTAAAAATTCTTTGATCTTCTTCCACATTTCTCAAAAGAACGCTAGGTTCACATTTAGAACAGATGTAATAAAAGCTTTCCATAAAGTAAGCTTTTAGCACATCATCATCTTCTATCATTTTATAAGAGTTTTTGACCTTAGCAATGACTAAATTTTTAGCATCAACACATCGCATTATTTGTTTTCAGTTTGTTTTTTGCCTCTACCTTTGGTGGAGTTTTGTTTGTTAATAAGATCTTCTAAATCTTTATTGTCCGAATTTAAAATCTCAGTTGTTTTGCTAATCATTGCTTGACATTTTGAAAGGCCTGTTTTAGAACTTAAACCTACACCTATAGCAAAAGCGTCTGCATTTCTTACTTCTAAAGTGCTTTGAGTATAAATTCTTTTTGCTTGTGCTGTGATATCCGTTGGAACTTCTTCTATTTTAGTAGGAATATAAAGTCCATGTTTCATAAATTCAAAATCACCTGCGATTAAAACATCTCCTAAACCATATTCAGGACTTAATAAACGATGCATGTGAAAATTAATGGTTCCAAAATCAGTTTCAAAACTAATAACTCTACCAACTAATTTAGTCTCATCTTTTAAAATCCTTGTAGCAAGTTTGTTAATAGCTGGTTTTAATTCAGCACCCAAAAATACATCTTTAGGAGTTACTCCACTATCCCAAATGGTTTGTAAGATTTGATTGAGTTTATCCTCTGTTAATTCGGTTGCAGTACCACTCCAATCACCTGCCTCATCAAAAGCCAAAACATTTCCACGTCTTTTGTTTTCAAAGTTTTCTTTATCTTTAGCCACAAAATAAAAAATACCTGCCATTTCTCCGCTTGTGTTTGCTCCTGCTTGAACATAGCTTTTAAAAACTGATTTTTTAACGTCTGTTTCACGACCTAAACCAAGCAAAGCATACTCTATATCTCTTTTATGCTCTATGGTTTTTTTACCGATCTGATACTCCATTTCGTTTCCGCCGTATTGCTTAGCTTTTAATAGTGCGTCTGAAACCATAGCTTCTGAAATAAAAATTTGTGTTGCATTGGAGGTTTTTTGAGTTGTATTTTTAGTTTCACCTACAAATTTAGAAAGCTCTAAATTTGCATTCTTTTTTGGCTTTTCAAAAGTATCAGTAATCCAAGAATGCAAAAGAGGACTTGTAACATTTGAAGTTCCGATTTTATTTAAAATAGGAGTATCTGTTGCTCCAACTTTAATAATCTTTTCATAAACTGATTGTTTTAATTTAACGTTTTCTGTAGCTGGTGCTGTATGCCCAAATGAAGGTAATGCCATTTTAAAAAATTCTCCTTAACTTAGTTTTAGAGAATTTTAAAAAAATGACTATTTCAAAACTAGTGTGTTTTGAAAAATAGATATTTTTTAAAAAAAATCTTGTAAAAATCTTGTAAAAATAAGTATAAATTAACTATAAAAAAGTATAATTTTTGCATTTTAATTGTAAAATATAATCCATAAGGAACTAAAAATGGCAGATTTCTTTCTCCATATTGATGATAAAGAATTGCGTGATTTTTATCAAAAACTAAAAAATAGCAATATTAATGTAGTGGAAGGTTCAAGTAGTTATGGCAAAGGAGATATTAGCAATCCATTTTATCTTAAAGATTTAACACATAGAAAAGCTAGCAAGAAAAAAATAGAAGAACTTGCAAAAAGATATGGAATATAAGGTTTTTCGTGAATACCAAAGCATCTCAGTCAATAATTAGTGGTTTTTTTAAAATTTATGATGTTTTTATCCAAATAGATTTGAAAACTTCGCTTTCATATGGGAGAAATTATGATATTATAAAAAAACTATTTATGTTTTTTGCAAATGATTTAATTCTTAATCCTGAAAATTATGAAGAAGCATATAAAAAACTGCGAGAAGAAATTTTAAATTACTTCGCACTGATTGAAGAATATTTGAACATAACCGCACAAAGAAGTTCCGTTGTTAGTATAAATAGTGCATTAATATCTTCTCTTTCAAAATATAAAAAAATTTTTAGCGATTTTTTACATTCAATTGCAATGTTTATAAAATTTCGAAATAAAATCCAAATAAAAGGCCGAAGTATAATAGCTAAAAATAATATTGTAGAAAGATTAAACTATTATTTTAATTTTCAAGATATTCAAGCCGTAGAACAAATAGTAGAAAAAATAGAATTTCAAAATGATAGCAATATACCAAAACAAGTGTTAACGGAATTTCATAATTTTATGTCCCATGTTTGCACCGCCTACTCTTTATCTAATGAAGATAAAAACACTGATGTTTTTTCAAAAAATATTGAACGAGCAATAAATCATATTAAACGGGGAACACTCGATTGTTATAAAATTATCATAAAAGATTTTTTTATATTGATGAAAAATAATAAAGAAGAATATTTAATGATCCCAAAAGATGAATATAAGCTATTTAATATAAGAATTAATGAATATCAAAGTCTTGGGAAAGAGGACATGGAGGTAATTGAAAACTATAAAAAATATGCTGCCTTTATTTTAAATAAAATAACTTAAATACGAATTAATATAACTATGTAAATAGTTAAAAGGGAGATAATCATCCCTTTTGTAAAATCACTAGTGTATGCTGTCTTAGTGATTTTCTATTTCTTTTCAAAAGCAGTTACTATCCACTGATTTCCCACGCTTTTATTAAATCCTTTATTAACCCATAAAATATAATCTTTGAAAACTATATTGAAAGATTTTTCTCTATTTTCTCGTTGTATTATATCTCCTTTCTCAACAATCTCAGGTATTATATTTAAATCTAAATCAGGATGCTTATCGATAATATGAGATAAGCCATAACCTTTATGTTTTATTTTATCTGTTACCTCTCCCCAAACCAAATCAATATCACCTAATTCTTTTCTATAGAAAGCACCTGCAACTTGTCCTTGTTTTTCTAGTATAAGTTTTTCTATAGCTCTTGATCCATCATGGTAATACTCTGCGTAATTAACCCCAAATTCTTTTATAGGTTTAATATTTAGCTTTTCCTCAATTTGCTTTCTTATACGTTCTGGAATATCATGTTTAATTCCTTTGAGAGTGTCTTTTTTGGCATTGATTATAAATTGTCGTGTTAAGTTGTAATGAACAGGATCTAAATCCATTTCATCTAAGTAATCTAAATTAAAATTTTTATTTTCACCCAAATAATCATCATACCTTTGCAAAGCATCATCATTTGTAATAATTTTTTTTAACTTTTTGGTTTTTATACTTTCATTAAAATCTGGCAACTCATAAGAATGTTTTATACCTGATTTTTCAAGCTCATTATAAGCATCTTTAATATCTTTTATTGCTTTTGTAGTATGATATTTTGTTAGATATTTTTCAAAACCTTTATAATCTCCCATTTTGAAACGATATTGCAATTTTCTAAAATCAGCTTTAAAATTAGGACTATTAACATCTAGCTTAGTTTTAAAAAAATCTTGAAAAAAATCTTTATAGCCAAAAATAGCCCATTCTAACCTTTTTGCTGTCTCTTTAAAAGGTTTATGCTTATAAATTTGATCTAATTCTTTTTTAAAACCACTTTCAAGAGTATTGTTTTTTATATGTTCTAAAACAATTTCATGTTTATCTTTAATCCTTTTGTATTTTTCTAAAGGAGTTTCTTTTAAGCTTTCTTTAGGTTTAGCTTGGGTAGAATTAGGATTATTACCCTTTGAAAGTGCATTAGCACCATTCGCCGTTGGCTCTGCGTCTTTTGGCAATACGGGCTGTGTAGAGTATGGCGACTCTACCAAAGGGCTTTTACCATCTCTTTTTATGATTCTTTCATTTTCTTTATCAGCATTCCTAGATTTAGTGATATGTCTAACTTCTCCGCTATCTTTATTTATGCCGAGTTTTCCTAGTTTATTATCATTTAATCTTTTTGCTATTAAAGCTATATCCATTCTGTTATTTTTATAAAAAAATGTAGGATTTTCTTTAATTTCTTTTATGAGTTTAAATACATCACTAGGTTTTTTAAACATCTCTTTATGTTTGTTAGCTAAATATTCTAAGTCAGCTATAATCTCATCATTTGTAAGCTTTGCCAAATTTCTAACATTTGGAGAAACGCTTATTTTTACATTTAAATCGCTCTTTGCATACTTAGGATTAGGTTTATCCATGAAGAAGTTGTCGCCTTTGATAACACCTTCTTTTATTAGTGCATCTTTTAATATTTTATTTTGTTCTTTATCTACTTTAATATAATTATCCAAAGCATCTTTAAAAATTCTACTTTGTTCTTGATCTGCTATTTTTATGTTTCTAAGATTGGATATAACTTCTTTATTGGTTTTAGCAAGCTTTAAAGCATCTAGTATTTGATTTCTTAATGCTTGTTCTTTAGCACTTTTCATAAAAGGTGCTAAAGCGTGTAATCTAGCGAAAATACCACTTATTAATATTCTATCAAAAACACCCTGTATTGTTGTAGCCATTGAAGAGTTTGTCTTTCTACCGCTACTCGCTAAAGCTGTCATTATTAAATCTCTATTATTGCGATATATCAAAGCGTATGTATTAATAACACCTTTAACATCTTTTAATTTTTTGCTTGAAAATTCAACATCTTTTAAGTCCTTTGATAAACCTACAAAATCATACCCTATGCCTTCAATCCTATATTTTTCTAATAAAGCATTCATTGTATGAGTTTCATTAGCCAATCTTTCTTGTTCATTCATTCCTTTAAAAGCATTTTCTAAATTCTTATCTTCATTGATATTTCTAAGCCCTTTAACCAATCTATCAGCAAGTCCCTCTTTTGATTCTTGAGCCTTCATCATACCCAAATAACTTTCTTTAAAATTTTGTTTTAAAGCAAAATTTTTATTTGCATTATCTAGGATTTCTTTTGCTAATGCCTTGTCACTAGCATTTCTTATCAACGCATCGTCTAAAATTTCTTTTACTATTCCATAAGCTTGTTTTGTGTTGTATGTTTTATTTCCCGTGTTTAATTGCTTGTTTATAGCTGTTCTTAATCCAAAGATTTGCTCCGCACTTACTTCTTTTCCTTTTATTTCATCTAAATAGCTTTGTATGTTATTTTTTACATCTTGCTCTAAAAAATTATTATTTTTAAAATTTTCAAGCTTTGCTATATCTTCACTGGTTAATACTATTTTTCCATTATTAAGCTTATCTAATTTACTTATAGCATCGCCATACTCTTGATTTATTCTACTCTCATAAGCGTGATTATCTTTTTGCCAAGCCTTATAATCAAACTCACCATTTAAACCTGTTTTATTTTTAAATACTTCATCTTGCCCTTTAATCATATTTAAAAAAGAAATACTAGCATCCTTATCAGCTTTTAAAACATCATCTAAAAAACTTCCGATTTCGGGATACGCTTGAGCTGCTTTTAATAAGAATTCTCTTCTTTGTGTAGTAGGAACTCCTTGTAAGGCACTAGAGATATTTTTCAAAATAGCACTTGTTCTTTTTGCACCATCTTGTATAAATTGTGGATTATTTTTGTTGAGACCTTGCTCTACTATATTTCTTAAGATTTCAATCGTCGGTTTTCCATTTTCTAAATATATTGGATTTTCTTTCGCTATGAGCTCATCTATTTGTTTTTTATTCTCTATATTTTTTGTAAGATTATTAAAAATTGTTTCTGCATTTTGCAATCCACCATCTGTAAATTTTCCTACAAAAGGAATATCCTTTTCTCCTATTTTATCAATGAATCTGTTTCCTAAATTACCTCCTTTTACAGCCATTCCATCTATCATATCTTTACCAGCTTGTGCTCCTGTTTTAACACTGTTTATTAAATCACCAACGCTTTTATATGTTTTTCCTATTCCCTTTATAGCTGATCCAACTACAGCACCTGCTAAGGCATCTTCTGCGGCTGCACTTCCAAACCTTTTAGCATAGTCCATATAACTTGCTTCAATTCCTGTATTGTTACTTTGCGAATGAAGATCAGATACAGCACCGCTACCAGCACCAACTGCAGATGGTGCGAAATAATTTAAGGCTTTTTTGGCTATTGTTTGTCCTGCTGTTTTTGCTAAACTTCCAACATATCCACCAGCTACAGAAAATGCTAACTCGTTTTTAGTGCTAGCAAGTGTATTTCTAAAGCTAGGAGTAAAATCAATTTCTTTTCCATTTTTATCAACGCCTATATATTTATAGTCTCCATTATTTATTTCTAAAAATGGCTCATACCCTAGTTTTTTTATTTCATCGTATGCGATTTGAAAAATTTGCTTTTGCTCTTCATTACTAGGACTAGTAAAAATTCTAGGTATCATTCCACCTGATACTTGATTTGTGGCATCTTCTATTTTTTGCCTTGCACCTTCTTCTCCACTTGTAACTCTTGGAGAAAGATAATCCAATCCTTCGATTATAATTCTTTTTGGGTCTATAAGATTATTAAAATCTTCTAGTCCCTTATTTATCTTACTCCATACTCCTTGTTCTTGTGGCTCATTTTGACTTACTTGTGGTGCTTGATACATACTCATAGGCTTACCATCTAAAGCTAATTCTTCTTGCGAATTAAAATTGTTTTGTTGTTGATTATTTTGAATAAATTGATTGTATTTATTTTGTAAAAAAATATCATCAATATCTATATAAGTTTTTCCTTCTGGTATATCTATATTCATATCAAAAAGTTGCATTGTTTTTGCACCTTGTGGAATTTGTATTGTCATCTTTTATCCTTATTATCTAAATGTAATCATATTGTTTTGTTGTAAAAAATCTTGGGTTAATTGCTGTTGCGGTTGTTGTGATAGAATCTTATTTAATGGCACTCTTTGCCCTTGAGAAACTAAAATATTTCCACCATTTATAAAATCTTTTATCATAGCCTTTTCATTTTCTAGCTTTTTATACATATTGCTATAATATTTTTCTATATTATCTCTATCTTTTAAATACCTTTCTGTTTTCCAAATATCCATATATTCTTTTTTTAAGGCATCATTTTTTACTCTATATAGTATTTCTACTGCTTTTTCAATATCATGTTTAGCATACTTATCAAAGAAGTAAAAACTATCTGTTTTAACCAATTCTTCTAATCTATGCCTATCTTCATTGCTCATCCTGCCACTTGTGATATTAACTAGTGCCAAATTTATTTCAGCTTTTAGCTTATCTGCGAATTCTTGTTTTAAGTTTTTACTATTGTTAAAAGGAGTATTTCTTAATTTTTGACTTATGGTATCTCCAAATCCATAAATATCATTTAAATTTATATTTTGCGTTTTAGCGGTTTTTGCAAAATTATATAAATCCCCGCCATTACTTTCTTTGCTAAAAACATCTTTCATTGTTTGTAGTTCAGTTAAATTGCCATTAGCATCTATGCTAAAGCCTGAATTATTATTTGTTTTATTAGTAACTATATTACTATTTTTACCGGTTAAATAATCTAAATATTTTTGATTATAATCTTTATCTTCTTTATATTTAGCCCAGTTTAAAGCATTGTCTTGGGCTTGTTTTTGTCTTTCGAAGTCAAATCTTTGCAAAGCTAAAGTATTATTAAATTCATCTTGTTTTGCCCGATAATCAATTTGTTGTTGTCTTAATTCTTGCTCTTGCTGAAACTGATTTGCTTTAACTTTATCATTATAATTTTTACTCATAATATCATGTAAAACACCGCCGACTTTTCCCGCATTTTGTATAACCATTGTATCGGGATTAAAAACTACTCTTTGTGGATTGTAAAATGCCATTTTATTTCCTTTATTTAAGTTGTTCAAATAAAGGATTTAAGGAAGTTAATGTATAATTTCAAAGGGTGTGGTGCCAAGGGTCGCCACCCTTAGCACTAATTTACCACCTAGAAAGGCGGTGAAGATAAGATGCTACAAATCTTAATAGTTATTATACTACTTTGTGTTATTGTTGTCAATGCAAATTAACAACCAATAAGCAAAGCCCCCTATAAAATGGGGGTTAAGATTTACCCTTTAAAATAAACTCCTTAAATCCAACTATACTCAACTTGCCCAAACATTCTGAAGCTTATTCTCTATATTTGCCCTACGTCTTAATTCTTCATTGCTCAAATATTTATTAAAATCAAAAGCTTGTTTTTGTAAATCAAAATTCTTTTTTGCCATTTTTTGCTGATTATAAGCACCATATAAAGCACCAGCACCGCCTAAAATATTACTTAGCTTATCAAAATTGGTTATTTTATTTGTATTATTTTCTTTAAATAACCAATCCCCAAAATTCCCCAAAGCATTTTTAGCAGTATTCAAAAAACCTCCACTGTTACTCGCTAAATTTGGCACAAAACCGCTAGTTTTAATCAACCTATCAGCAAAAGTATCTCCTAAAGGTGTTCCACCTTTTAAAGCTGTTAAAAAATCCATTTTAACTCCTATATAAAACTCATAAGCTCTTTGCCTAAATCAATAGGACTTACCTCTTCGCCTTTTTTTATCTTCTCGTCAAAATCACTTGTTTTTATATTATTACCACCACCTATCAGATCATCTGCTTTTTTAATATTGGAGGTTTTATTGACTAAATTTAAAAGCGTTTTCCAGCTTTCTAAATCTCCATTTGCCAAACCGCTTAACTTACTAGCTAATTCTCCCATAGATTTTAAATCTATATCAGGATACGATTTTCTTAACTCATTCTCTACTTGTGTATATTTAGCAATAAGTGCCTCTTTTTCCTCTTTTTCTTTTTGCTTTTGTTCTAATTCTTCTAGTTTTTTAAGTTTATCATCAATCCCATCAAGTCCAAGCTCTTTTAAGTATTCAATTCTTTGTCGCTCTTGTTCGCTTGGTTCCTTTTTTGGATTTTTTAAAGCTTCAAGCTCACTCATTAAAGCATTTAATTTGCTTTCATTCTCGTTTTTATAAGTTTCAAACATTGCCTTATAATCAGGTTCATTTCCTGCATTCTGATCAGGTTCTACGCTTCCTTCTTTTATAGGTTCATTAGCTCCTTCATCATCCGAAATCGCATCCATTAAATCTTTTAAAGCATCATTCTCCATCGCTATCATCCTTTATTTGTAAAATTAAAATATCTAAAAAAGCCATAGTGTCTAAAGCTTTTAACCTCTTCTCATCGTCATTATTGTTTTTTGCCGTATAAAAACATTCTTTATATTTTGCTTTTATAAATTTGATTAGTTTTTTCCCTCCTTTTGTATTTATTAAATCACTTTGTATTTCAATATTTAGCATTTTTTATCCTTGTATAGATTGATGATCTTCTTGTTGTATATTTTGTTCATTATTTTCAAAAGAAAATAAAGTATTAACGTTTTTTACACCCAAAATTGGTAATAATTCTTTTGTAAGCTCTTTGTTTGCCTTTATAATTCCATAAGCAGAATTAGCATCGCCTATACTCATATACATTTGATAAAGTTGTGCAAAAACTTGCATACTTGCTTGTATTCCAGCACGGCGAACTTCTTTATTCATAGCTCCTGTTCCAGTTTGAATTTTAAATCTAAAGCTAGGTATATCTTCTCTTTGATATCCTTTAAAAAAACTGTCCTCTCCGTATTTAAAAATAAGCATTGCAAATCTATCAAACAAAGGCTCAATAAATGTTTCATTATATTGTCTTATATAATCAGCACTTCTTCTTCCACCCTCTTGTGCTTTAATGCTAATTTCTGTAGCAGTTTCATTATTTGCAGTTTGTGCTCCATTATTTTGAGGACTTATTCCTGTTACTTCTGTAAGTTCAGCTTCTAAAATCTGCAAATTCATTCCAGCACTACTTACATTTGGTGGCGGCAAGATCTGAACTGCTCTAGGATCATCGCTATAAATTGGTTTTCCTAGAGTTTCTATATCTTCACGACTTATACCCATAGATTTAGGAATGATTATTTTAGGGTTAATATGAGATCTAACAGAATCTATAAAAAGGTTTCTTGTTATGTTAATTTCATCTTGCAATGGAATAGCTGAAGACATAATAGGTTCTCCATAAGCACTTACATAATCTTCATTGTCTATTTTTTTAAGTTGCGGCAGCATCGAACCCCATATAAAAGGTTGTCCATCTTGTAGAGGTATCTCATTTCTTAATAAAGTATTTTCAAATAAAGTAGAAACCACCCAATTATTATCATCTTTTCTTTCATAAATATCATAAAGCTTGACTTTTTTATACTTGTCATTTTCCTCAAAATATTGCCCTATTTCTACATTTTTATAAAATCCTAATTTTTGTCTTTCTATGATCTGATTGTAAGTTAAATAAATTTCATTGACTATATATCCTACATCATCACTATCTAAAGCATTTGGATCAAAGTAGATATTATCAATCCCTACTCTTTCAATACGTGGCATTCCCTTATGCCAAGTTACCTTTGCTATTGATGTTCCCACAAGCAATACATCCAAAAAAAGCGGTTGAAATATTTTAAACATATTAATTTTTCCTGTATAAAAATCGATAGCATTCTGCCAAAGCTCTATAATAGCATCATCGCTATTGATATAAGTTTCTATATCAGCCATTCTTTCACTACTAAAATAAACATCATTTAGGCTAGTTATGAGATACTTTACCTTTGCATTGATCTTAGGAATATAAATGTTTGATTTATTTCTTTTTTTAAGTTTTTGCGTGATTTTACTTTCAAGCAAGTATGCACTTTGAAGTTCTTTAAAATGCGATTTATATTTTTCGTATCCATTTTTACTTTCACTGATTAATTGAGTTAAGAAAGATACTCTCTCATCTATAGTTTTTTTTATTTTCATTTATTATCCTCCATAAGGTTGCTTTACTTAAATTAGTAATTTTTAAAATATCTTTTTCATTGACTCCTTGCTTAATCAAAAATTCTGCAAATTCTCTTTTGTATTGTTTTTTTGATATATTTAATCCAGATACTAAATTTAAAAAATCATTAGCTAAAATTGATTTAATAGCCTTATCACTTAAATTTGTAAGCTTTTTTATCTTATTTGCGTCAATAGCTTCATAAATCATTAAAAACTCACCAGCCATCATAGCTCCAATCTTCATTTGCATCATTTCTTGTATATAATTTTTCAAAAAAAGTTAAAGCCACAGCATCGCTAACATCAGGGCTTTTGCCGTAATTTTTCTTTAATTGGTCTTTTGAGACTATTTTTAATAAACCCTTATCGTTGTATTCATATTCAATCATACGCATGTCTTTTTTAAGCTCTTCATCTCTAATAATTTGCATATGTTTCAAATTATTTGCAAAAGTAAAATACATTTGAGCTCTTTTATTAAGATATTCATTGCTAGTTGCAGAATTTGCAGAATTTGCTTCAAAAACAGGTAGTCCGTAGTTTTGTAATACATCATAAACTCCAACGCCTAAGCCGCAAGTATCTATAAAAATCCCTTTTGGTTTTATCTCACTTTGGTTGTATTCTGCTAGTATTCTATTTGCAAGCTCCATAGTCCCAAGTTGTGAGTATTTTTTAATCTCATCAATCACAAAACCTTTTCTTTTAGCTAAAACACTTTTATCATCTCCATATCTTGCAACATCAAGTCCCCAGATATTTTCACCTTGCATTTTTTCAATACTAAATGAATTAGCACTCATAGCATTCTCAATCTCGCTTAATGAAAAAAGTTCAGCGTTGGAACTATCAATAAACTCGCCATAAATCTCCTGCTTTACAACTTCACTACCTTCGCCACCTACTTCCTCAATAAGCTCTTTGATCTGTTCTTGTTTTAAAAATGGATTATCATAACTTGAGAATTGAAAATGTTTCCAATTCTTATCGCTCAATTCTTTTTTACATAGCTCGTAAAATAGATTTTTACCTTTAGGCACTCCGCCTATAATAGCTCTTGAATTTGGATTATCTAAGAGCATAGGGCGTATAGCGTTATACCAAAGATACTCTCCCTTACTGCCTTTTAAAATAATCCCTGCCTCATTTAGAATAACCAAGTCATAACCAAATCCTTCAATATTTTCACTTCTTTCAGCACTTCTCATATGAAGCACAGCTTTATTAATGATTAACTTCTTATCTTGCACACTCCAAGAATAAAAATCTTTTGGAAGTTTTTTAAGTTCAGGAGTAAAATACAACTCATAATAATTTTGTAGGTTTGCTTGTATAGTATCCACCCATAATATATTGTTTCCCATAAGTAAATTTTCTATTACATATTTAGCACATCCTCTTGTAAATCCAAGTCTCCTGCCTTTTGCAACAGTAACAAAACGTGGATTTTTTTCATCAAATACTTTAAGTTGTGCAGGTGTATAAGAAAAATCAAGTCTCAAATTCATTTTACTTCAGATCTTATAATTTCGATTTTTTGCACATTGTCACTAACTACTTCTTGCTTATCCACGTAGCCATGCTGATTTTTAAGCAAGAACATGCTAACACTTGGAGTATAGGTGCCAATTAGAGAATGATTAACGATATCCATCTCACAGCGTTGTTTTGCATGAGCAACAATTTCTCCAAAGTCTTTGTCTTTTTCCCAATCGCTTAAAGTTTGCATTGAAATTCCTAAATATACCGCCAACCCTACTTTTGTTTTAGGCGCAAAAATAATACTTTCTTTGGTTTCTTTTAGCACTTTTTTTTCATTAAAATATTCATCAATTTTTGAAATCAATTCTTCTTTGGTTAAGCTCTTGCCATTAGTCATCATTCTTGCCATTACGCCACCTTTTCTTTAAAATCAAGCTCTTTAATTTCCAAGTCTAAAAAAGACTTTTTAAAGGTAATAATTTCATAATTTCCTTTTAAAACGTTCTTATCATTTTCAAATAAAGCATCTAGCACGCCTTTTACGATATTATCTGCATCTCCATGCTTTTTATTATTAAAACCGATTTTTAAAGAAAACTCGTAATTCTTTTTCCTATCAAAAGCTTTAAAAGAACTTATATTGTTTTGCTTTCTAAATTCCCATTTTAATAACTCTTTAAAATCTTGATATTTTTTATATTCCATATCCATCCATTTAGCCCTTTGTGTAGTCCTTTTATAAGGGACTGGGTTATTTGTAAGATTGATTTTTAAAACATACTTTTCCATTTCAACCTTTCTTAAAACTAGCTTACATTTTTATAAGTCATATTGACTTTTATTTTTTCTTCAAATTTTGTTCGATTCTCTTCAAATGCTTCTTTTTCTTTCTTTTTAAAATTATTATAATCATCTTCATAACTTAAGGGCTTATATCTTCGTATAATCTTATAAGAAGAATTTGCACATATATCAACCCCTATACGATTTTGATTTTTAAATATAAAATCTATCAAAGCGTGTTTAAATTCATTATTCTTTAGTGGATCTCCATCTTCATAAGTCAGTTCTCCAAAACTATTTATACAAACCAACATATTGATAGATTTTGCCGATTTTTTATAGGCATTGCCTTGTGTATCATAACAATAATACGAGTATATAAAATCATCCTCAAGTAATCTAAAAAATGGGCAATTTTTATATTTGCTTTTTAGCCAATATAAAAAGCTTTCTTTATCCTCAAAGCGTTTTTTAAATTCAAATTCTGCTTTCTTGCAAACTATTCTTAATTTTTCATAGGTCGTTCCAACGATTTTTTCTTTTTCAAGTGTTTCAAAATAATAATCCAAAAAAGAATGTATATCTTTTGCCTCTTTTAAATATCTTCCAACTATATCAGTTGCTTGTGCTTTGTTAATTTCTAACAAATCCATTAAAACTTGTATTTTTTCTTGCATTGTTTCCCCTTAAAAGCATCCGATGAGTTTTGTCTCGTTTTTATGCTCATTTTTCATTCCATAATATTTCATTAGACTATCAACTACAGCAGGATTGGCTTCTTTGTTTCTATTAAATCGCTGTGTTTTTCTAGCTTCATTTTCTTTAGCATATTTCATCCAAGTATAAAGACTTCCAGCAACACTTGACATTCTTTTTCCATTTCTTTTCCATTCTCTAGCGTCCCAATAGCCTATAAAATCATTAGCCAACTCTTCGCCAAAACTTGTTCCATTTTTCTCATTAAATGCTTTAATTTGTCCCATGAGTTCATTAACATTTGGAGCTTTAAACTCTTTTTTTGCCATTTTTTCAAAATCCTTTTTATTAAAATTAACAAAACTTGTCACAAAAAAGGCGTTTTCGTTAGAAACGCTTTCTTTCTTTTCTTGATTATTTTCTAATTTTTCTAAATTCTCTTTTTTTATAAATTCTTTATTATTAATATTTATATTATTTATAAATTTATTATCACGCGTGTGTGTGCGTGTTTCTATATATAGGGAATTTTCATTTTTTGTTTTTTCAGTGGTTAAATTTCTGTCGATTGATGAAACGTTATTTTGAAGAGCTTTACTTAACTTTTCATTGCTGCTTTTAAGCAAAGTTAAAGATTTGTTAAAATGTCTTTTAGTTTGAAAATTTTCATCTTTTAAAATCCACTCATAAAAATTTAAAGAACCATTTCTTACTTTTTTAATTTCAAGAAGATTAAGCTCTACAAGTTCTCTTTTTGCAATCCTAAGTCTATTAAGGCTTATTCTTTGATTATTTTTTACCTTTATAAACTCCCTCAAATAGATCTCGCTTACAATCGTTTTTTCACTAAGTTTGCCTAACTGAATATATAAAGCTAAAGCATCAACACTTAAGCCACCAAAAGCTATAGTATTTGATATTTTCAAATATCCTTTTCTTTGCTTTAAAGTTTTTTTGAGACAAGCCACTTCAAAACTTGCTTTAAAATTAGGTATCATTTATTCACCTTTTGTAATTTTTTAAAATATTTTCCAAATTAATAAATAAACTAAAAAGCCTATTAAAAATCCTGCTATAAAAGCCATTTTTAAACCTTAATCCGCTTTAAAAAGTCCTTTGCTATAATTATTTTGCACCAAATTAAGAAAGGACTTATCAAAATGGACGAGAAAAATTTAAACTTATTAAAGAATATTCCTTATCTCATGAAAAAAATCGAAGAGTTAGAAAGCAGGATAAAAAAGCTAGAGCAAACTCAACAGCCACAATGCTATTCTACTCAAACTCCCGACCAAATAGGAAAAATCTAAGTCTTATCAAGGCTTAGAATATCTTTTTTACCTAGTTCTCTATAGTATTTTTCAAACTTCAAAATATCAGTAATCTTATCAACAAGGAGCTCATCAATACTATCAAATCCCTCTTTACTTGCCATACTTTGCAAAAGCTCAAAATACTCATCAGGCATTTTAATTTTTAGTTCAATTGTTTTCATTCTCTATCCTTTCGCTTTCTCCCAAAAATTGAAGCAATTTATTTCTATTCTTTTTGCCCCAAATATTCGGCGGTATTTGATATTTTTCCCAAAGCTCACCAGCAATCTGAACTTTTATTCCTATACGAGAGCTTAAAATGCTACTTACACCATCTTTGCTGTAATAATTAAATAATATTTTTTTAAGTTCTTTCCTAGTCATAAATTACATTCTCGATAATATTTTTTAAAAATGTAGCATAACTACTATAAAAATAAGTTTAATTTTGTGTAATTATACTACATAAAATTTTAAAAAAATCCGATGTATAATTACTACAATAAAAAAAGGAATTAAGCAATGATAGAAAAAGCGGAAAAAACATTTTATAAACTTGATAAAGAATTTTTGGCTCAAGTTTTAAAAGAAAAAAAGATAAGTAGATCAAAATTTGCTCAAATGCTTTCAGAGAATGGTTATGAAATTACATTAGATGGTATTGCATATTGGTATAGAAATGAAAAAAATCAACCTGAAAATTATGAAAATATTATTATTATGGCAAAAGTTTTAGGAGTTCCAGTTTCCAAACTTGCTCCTATAAATAATAATATAAAAAATTACATAAAACAAGAAAACCAAGTTGAATTCAGATACTTTTCTGATATTTACGCAAGTGCAGGATTTGGAACATCTTCTCAAAATGAAGAATTTAAAATTATTTCAGTTAATGAAAATTTTTTAAAAGAAATTTTAGATATACCTATAAAAAAGACTTATGATATTATAAAAATCTACGGTGAGAGTATGGAACCTATTTTACTAAACGGAGATTTTGTAATAGTTGATAGAAATAAAAATACACTTGCCGCTATATCAAATGCCGATATTGTTATTTTTAGAAAAGGCGATGATCTATTTTGTAAAAAAATTAAAAAACAACCGTTTGAAGACTTTATATTTTTAGTTTCAGAAAATAAAAAATACGAAGATAGAAAAGTAGATAATGTAGAATTTGAAAAATGTGAAATTTTAGGCACAGTGGTTTCAAAAATGACAATTGAAACTTTTAAAAATTTCATAGAGGTGGTGGGGTGAATTTAAATAAAATAATGAACTATTTAAAAAATCCTTTTATATTGTCATATATTGCAGGAATTTTTGTTCTTATTTTAAGCGTTAAAATTAATAACTTAATTATAGCTATTATGGGATATATTCTATTGATTATTCCAGCATTTATAGATTTATATCAAATTATTAAAAGAATTAATATTGCTAAAATATATAACTTATTAGTTTTTTTTGGATTATATTGTATAGCTGAATTTTTTTCGAGAGATATAATTTATAATAAAGTAGATTATACTCCAGATAGTTATAGTTATGCTATTAATATTTTTAATATTATAATTATTATTCCAATAATAATTATATGTATAATGTTTGCTTTGTTGCTATTGTTTATAGCATCTTTTTTATTGGCAATACTAAAAGAGATGTTTAAAACTTTATTTTTTACAAATCTTGATTTTTTAGTTCAAAAAATTTTTAACTTTATAATAAAAACAACCCATTTTAAAAATAAAGTTCATATCTGTTTCTTTATATTTTTTGGAGTTGCGGTTATTTTACAGTGTTTGAGCTTTTCTACGCTCGGTTATTTTTATGTATTTAATTTTACTTCTAATATTATCCATATGACTTCGTATTATCAAAATAATACAATATGTTCAAAAGTTTCACCTAATGCTTATATACATTTACTAGGAGATAATAAAGTTTCAATATCACCATTTAATGAAAAATTTGTATTTCATTTGGACAAAAATAGAGATAAATTTATAACTAGAGATTGTAATTAAGTAAGTATAGCGGTTTATATTTTCTAATGCCAAAATATTTTTAAATCAAATTGAAAAGATGTAAAAAAATTAAATAAAATTATTAAAAAAATAAAACTAATTAAAATTTTAACAAAAAATTCGATATACTTTTTATCAATATAAAATTTATCAATTAGTTAAATTTGTTTAAATGAGTGTTGATTTTTAAAAAATAGAAAATCAATTTGTTTTTTTTGATGAATATACAAGGTTAAATGTTAAAATCAAATCCTGTAATTTTTAGAGATGACAATCAAATATAATTTTATAGAGTTTGTAGGATGGATACAAAAAGAAAAAAAACAAATCAATGGGAAGAAATAGGTATTAAAGATTTTAATGATGTTTTATATGCAGAAGAATTAAAATATAATAAAATAAACGAAATTTATGAATTACCAAATCATGAAATATGCACAAAAAAGGAAAATAGTAAAAGCCGTTTTAAATTAGAAATAGATCAAATAGTGATTGAAAGTGATAAAATAAAGATAAAAGAGATTGATATGAAAAAAATAGGATATGAATATTTCATTCTTTATAAACCTATTTTAGAACAAAAAGAAAGACTTATTTACGTTTATAAAGATAGTAATGATACAATGTATATCCCAATAGAAAATAGAAATTATTTTATAAAGGAAGAAATAAAAAAACAATGAAAAATATTCTTAAATTACTTAATAAAAGAGAACAAAAGATATTTTTAGAAAATAAAAATCTTATTAGTAAGCTTTGGAAAATTATCCCAGAATCAAACAAGCGACCAATGGAAGCAAACGATATTATCAATATACTTAAAAATGAAAATTTACCATTGAATATTAAATCTATTTCTAAGAAATTTAATATCATCTTGAAAAAAAACATGAGATTAAAAAAATATAATTCAAAATCAAAGTTTGATGGTAATCAAATAATAATAGAATATAAAGATGAAAAAGAAATACCGGAACAAATAGGACATATATTTCAAAATTTCTTAAGTGGTATTTACTTCCAATATCCGCCAAAATACAATTTAAAAACAATTGATTTTTATGAAAAAAAGGCTAAAAATTTTGCAAAATGCTTAAACTTGTTAATTCCAAGATACGAAATAATGAATAGTTTAAGAAAACATTTTGAAATAATAGATAGTTTTAAAAAGCATTTTGAAATAATAGATAGTTTTAAGAAAAAAATGCATTTAGCCAAGAATGAGCAATATTTATCAATTAATAAAATACAAAATGAAAATGAAGAATCTAAAATTACCTATGGTTTTAGCAAAGCAGCTTGAATATAAGGAGTTACAATGAGAGAAATAGAATCTGGCATATTTAAAATTTTATCAATAGAAATGAAAAAATTTAATTTTGAACAAAATAAAGTGACCAAAATAAATATAGATAATGTTAAAAGCATTCAATGTAAAAACAAGATAGGCGCTATTGCAAAAAAACAGGATAGTAAAGAAAAAGATCAATTTTTGATTCAATTGGATTTTGATATTCAAGCACATATTGCTAATAACGATGTCTATAATATATCGACTTCCATACTATCGCTGATTGAATTTGAAAATAAAAATAAAGAAAATGAATTGTTTTTAAATAATGCTGTGGCAATAATGTTTTCATATTTGAGACCAATGATAGCACAAATCACAATGTTATCTGGCTTTCCTCCTTATCATCTACAACCTGTTAGTTTTGAACAATTCAAAGTGGATATTATAAATAATAATTAATGAAAAAACTTACAATCTTATCCTTACTAGCAACTCTAGCCTTAGCTAATTATATACAATATAAACCGAGCGAAGAGTTTGCTAAGTATTTTACGACACAAAGTTGCTCACAAGTTTTAGATAAATTCTATTATCTAAATTGTTATGATTATGGTTATAAAGGGACAAAAGCAGTAGCTTATAGATTAGAAGCTGATAATCTAAAAGGTAAACAAATTAAAAAACGTCCTCGTTTTGAAGATGATACCAATATTCCTAAAAAATACCGCACTACTTGGAGCGATTATAAAAACAGTGGTTATGATAGAGGACATACTCTTTCTAATGCTTCGATGAGAAAAACAACTCAAGCACAAAGAAGCACTTTTTTAATGAGCAATATCACTCCACAAAATCCACAAATCAATCAAAGAGTTTGGAACAAGATTGAAAAAAGAGAAAGACAAGTAGCTTTAAAGCTTGGGAGTTTAGAAGTTTTGAATTTGGTTAATTATGATAGTAATCCACAAAGAATGAAAAACAATATAGCTATTCCAAGCTCTTATATTAAAATCTTAAAAGGTGATAATTTTAAAGAATGTTATCAAGTGCCAAATCATGAAGTAGAAAATGAGAGTATAAAAAGTTACAAGGTTGATTGTGATAAATAATGATTTTTCTTATGAAAAAATTATAACACAATTAAATAAATGTGCTGAAGCAAAATTAAAAAAAGAATTATCAAACTATAATTCAAAAGATTATTTTGCGGAATATCTCAAAGAAATATATTTTTCTATACCACCTAAACCTAGAAAAGTATTTATATCAAAAGAGATTAAAGAACGAACTCTAAATAAAAAAATACGGAAAACAATTAACAAAATAGAATACAAATTAAAGAAAGGAGAAGATGTTAATCCTTTTCTTAGTAAAAGATTAAATAATAATGATAAAATGTTTTCTTCTTTTGGAATTCATCATTTTCATCTAGGAGAATATCTTAAAAATAAACAAGAATATGATAGAACTGGGGACTTATTGTATTGTTTTTTACCGTATTACAACAATGATTCAATATATTTTATAGACGTATTACCCCATAAACAATGGTGTAATCAAGAACTATTTGATATTATACAGAAAAATTGGCCTGATGTTATAGATCATATAAAATCTCCATTGAAAAATGATATTTTATATACAAATGAGAATATTAAAGATTTAAGAGATAATGGTATTAACATTATGCCTTGTCTAAAAACAGGTGAGATTATTATACCAAATTTTGGATATACAATTAATGAATATCCTACATATGTATATTTATGCAAAATAAATATAAGAAGACAAATAGAACATATTTATAAAACATACCATATTAATGTTAGCGATACAGAAATTATAGACTTTGAAATTAATAATAATTTGATATTAAAAAATATAGCTATTAAAAATAAAATATCAGGCAAAATAGATTTATATAATTTTTAATCAATACCCCATCAACCTTTTATATCCATCACAGCCAAATTGATAACCGTAATCACAAGCTAATCCATAGTATTTTTTAGCTTGTTTAAAATCAATTCTTACGCCTTGTCCATTTTCATAAAGTCCACCAACAGCTCCACAACTTTCTCTGTCTTTATATTTATCACATAAAAGCTTTAAGTTTAAAAAAGCTTGTCTTATAGTATCTGGTTTTAACAAAAATGCTGTGCTTTTTTTACAAGCACAAGGCATATCTATTTTATCGCTTTGCAATTTTCCATTATGATATAAAGGACAAAATTTGATTTTGCTAAAAGTAAAATTATTTGTTTCTGATAAAAATTCTAAAAGTTTAAGATTATTTATAGCATCTTTATTTTTAACTTCTTTAAGTCCAAAATCCAAAAGCTCACGAATTAATTCACTAACTTTACTACTTATCACAAGAGCTACTTCTCTATCATTTTTATTATCTTCTTCCATTAAAATAGTCTGTGTAAAGATTAATGCTAAAACAACGTCAGGTAAGCTTTTTAATGTATCCCACCTTTGATCTGATACAAAATTTTTATAAATATATAAACAAGCGCTTTTATTTATTTTTGTTGCTTTTTTGTTATTTTGAATTTTGCATTCTAAAAATGCTTTATCTAATAATTGATTATTTTTGGAACTATCATCAAAATTCGATAAGTATTTATTCAAATATTCAAATTCTTCAAAATCTATCATTTCGCATACATCAGCTCCAAAGCCATAAATACATATAAATAAAGCTAACAATATTCTCAATTTATCTTTCCAAATTCTCTAAAATGTTTTTAATGATTTTCTAGGTTTTTCATCTTCAACTTCAACATCTATAATCTCTTCTTCTGTGTATGACTTAGGATTGTATTTTCTAAATACAAAAAAAGGATTTTTCTCATTTGCAAAGATATACTGCAAAACCCAACCATATATATGTAAGCTTCTTAAAAATAAGATTAATAAGTTTTTGCTTATTACTGTTGCCACTATTATAGGAATGGCGGAATTAAAAATGAAGTTTTTGCATTCATTATTTCCGTAATAAATTTTCTTAATTGTATAAAATATCGCGTAAATAAAAATAAAGCAAAACGCCCAAGTGAAAACTATATCTAAAAAATCAAAAAGTTGTGCATAAGATAAATAAGAATATTGAGAATGATAATAGACATAGTAAAGAAAAGAATTAACAAATGCAATACATAATGTTATCAAAAATGATTTCATAAATAAATTCATATCTTAACCTTATTGTTTTTCTGTGCATTTATTCTTTAGAACAAAATTATACCAAAAATATTTTTTAAATAATTGTAGTAATACTACCTTTATTTAAGTATATTTTAAGTGTAGTAATACTACAATTTTATCAACAAAACAAAAAAAGGAAATGAAATGAGTTACACATCTTGTTCTTTTGATAACGCATACGATGAGTTTGAAAAAGCAAATGATTTAAGAGATAAAGAGTTGATAGAAACTGAAATAAATAGCAATGAAATTTTTATGGATATAGATATAAAATTAGAAGAATTACAAAACGAACTTTTAGCTATATCTAACGATGATGATAAAACTACAGCATTAATCGGTGCTTATAAAGACGAGTTTTTTAACGACATGCTTGATTTATTGCAAAATATAACCTCTTTTAAAAACAAATATAAAAATTTAGTCTAAAAGTTTAACAAGTCTTTTAAAAAAAGGCTTTCTTAAGCTTTTGACCACTTGGAAATTAAGCTTTAGCTATTATGTTAATAGTTTAGGATAGTGGAAGGGTTAGCAAGTTATCCACAAACTTGGCTCGTAATTATTGTTTATAGTGCTATTTTAAAAAGTTTTCTTGCACTTTAAAAACGACAGAAAACAAGGGTTTAAGAAAGTAGATTTTTTCTTAAACTCCTTAATGCTTAAATGAGGCAACGATTTTTATTTACTCACTAGACTAAATTTTATTGCAGCATGGGATACTCCTTTAAAAAACAAGATTTAAATTCATTATTTTCCTTTATTCGTTGTCTCTTTTAAGCATTAAAAAGGAGAAAACAATGAAAATATATCATTCTAAAGAAAAAGTAATTAAGATTTATTCAAAAGAAGAATATCGCAAAGAACAAGAAGAATTGAAAGAATTAAAAAATGAAATCAAAAATCTTAGGCTTAGAAATCTAAACCTTTCTAAAGATCTATCACAATCTTGCATTAGCGAAATAGAGAATTTACAAAAAATCAATGCTTTAAAAAATGAAAACTACGAACTCAAGCAAGGAGCTAAACAATGTTCTTAAAAAATAATAAAAATGAAAAAATCAAATACTTAGAAGAAGAGCTTGCGAGATTAAAAAAGCTTATCAATCTTAAAGATGTTTCAATTAATGAAATAGGCAAAAAATTAGAAGATGAAATTAAAAGCAATGCAAAGCTATCTCACTTTCGGATAAAAACGCTTGAAGCTTTGGGATTAATCGGAGTTAGAAATAACGATGAAATTGCCATAGAAATAATAAAAAAACTAAAGGAGAATACACAATGACAACTTTAACGCAAGAAGCACAAATACTTAATATTTTGCTTGAAAAAGGGAAGATAGATAACTTCT
This sequence comes from Campylobacter sp. RM10537, assembly GCF_022369435.1. Taxonomy (NCBI): domain Bacteria; kingdom Pseudomonadati; phylum Campylobacterota; class Epsilonproteobacteria; order Campylobacterales; family Campylobacteraceae; genus Campylobacter; species Campylobacter molothri. Next base: position 1,036,721 of record NZ_CP059597.1, read on the forward strand.
TTTGTCTAGATAAAAGAATTTCTATAAGACTTGGAGCTTATATTTATAATCTAAGAAACAAAGGTTATGTGATTGAAACACATCATAATAAAAAAACAAGAAATACAACTTACATTTTAAAAGAAAAACCAAAAACTTTAAAAAAGGCGGTATAACAATGAAATATAAAATCATAAATCTAGAACAAGGCTCTAAGGAATGGTTAGAGTTTAGAAAAGGAAAAATAGGTGCCTCTATGGTTGCATCTTGTATTGGAATAAAGGGAGCTTTTCATTCTAAAGAGGATGCTAAAAATATTATTTTAGGTAAAAAAGAAGTCTATCAAAACAAAGCTATGAAAAATGGTATAGCTTATGAAAGTTTAATTAGAGCCAAAGCAGAATTTACACATTTTACAAGCATTAAACCCGTAGTTTTGCAAAGCTCAGAAAACGAAATGTTTATTGCAAGTTTAGATGGAGTAGATGAGAATAAAGATATTTATGAATTTAAATACTCAAACAAAGAATTTGATTTTGTAAAAACAAATAATAAGCCAAGCGATAAATACTATGCACAAGTGCAATTCCAGCTTTATATAAGTGGTGCTAAACAATGCTTTTTTATGGTTATGAACGAAAATGAAGATTTAATAGAATGTGAAGTTCTAAGCGATGAAAATTACCAAAAATGGCTTGTTAAAGAGTTGGAAAATTTTATTATCAAATACCTTATTGATGATAAAACCGATTATAAGGAGTTAGATGATAACCGATCTAAAGCGTTAGCATTAGAAATCATACGTCTTGAAAGCACTATTAAGCCTATCAAAGAAAAACTTGAAACCTTGAAAAAAGAGTTTATAGAATTAGCCAATGGTGAAAAGGTTAAATGTCTTGATATTACAGTTTATCCACAAAATAGAACGACTATTGATTATAAAGGATTTTTGGAGAAAAGTAATATTACAGTGCCTAAAGAATTTCATAAAGAAAGCACCTCGATGTGTTTAAAAATTAAAAAAGGAGCATAAAATGAATAACGAAATTATAGTAACAAAAGAACAATCAGGAATAAATTTCAATCCTTATGAACTTGCCTTAGTTAAAGGCGACTTATCAAAACTTAGCGATATAGAAAGAACAGCTTATGTTAAAAATCTTTGCGATAGCTTGGGTTTAAATATGCTTACTAAACCATTTGAATATATCGTTTTAAATGAAAAGCTTACTTTATACGCAAACAAATCAGCCACAGATCAACTAAGACAAATAAGAAAAGTAAGTATTACAAAAACAGAAGTGAATCAAGTGGGGGATATCTATATGGTTACAGCCTATGCAGCTACACCCGATGGAAGAACCGATTGTGATACAGGTGCTTTAAATATTAAAAATTTAGGCGGTGATAATTTAGCAAACGCAATAATGAAAGCTATCACAAAAGCAAAAAGGCGTGTAACCTTAAGTATTTGCGGACTTGGAATGCTTGATGAGAGTGAATTAGAAACAATAAAGGAAAAGCAATTTTTAAATCCAAATGAAGATTTAAAAGTTTGGAGCAATGATGAAAAAATAGCTTTAGAAAATAAAGCAAAAGAGATAAAAGCTTTAGGTGCTGAACTTAGAAAATTTATGAGCGACAATGGCTTAAATACTCAAGAACAAAACTCTTTTATAAAAAAACATTCTTTATTTACAAGTGAAAAAATACAAGAATTGCTAAACGATAAAGATAAACTTTTAAATATGTTAAAGGATGAAAAATGATACCTAGTTTTAAAGCAAGTTACGAAGTAGCGGATTATGCGTATAATGTTGAATATTTAAATCAAGGTGGGCTTTATAGCGGAGTATTTCGCAAAGCCTTTTTATATGATAGATTGGCAAGTGATGGCAGTATAAATACTTTTGCTTATTTTGAGTTTTTAACAAAAAAAGAACAAAAACTAGCCACATTTAACCTTTTTGTAGCCAAAAATAACAGCTTTTCTTATGTCAATAAAAACGGAGAAAGTGAGGATTATATCGGCTTTAGACAATTAAATGCCATTATGAAATTTTTAGGCGTTGAAGAATTAGATTATAGTGAAAATGGAAATGAGAATGTTTTTGGAGTGCAGACTGAAGTTATTTATCTAAATTCTTTAGTTAATAAACTTTTAGTTTTAGGTTTTGGAACAGAAGAATATTTAAGTAAAAATGGAGAACTTGCTAACAAAATCTTTCTTGATAGAATTTTTAATGAAAAAATGCAAAGTATGGATGAGTTTCAAAATAATAAAGAGCCTTTATCTATAAAATCTTTTAAAGCAAGGCATAAATCTTTAAATAACGACAATAATAAATCATTTATTCCAAAAGAAAATCAAAGCTATAATCCTTATGGAAATGAAGTAAAAAACAATAACAATGAAAAATATATCGAAATAGGAGATGATGATGGAAGTTTGCCGTTCTAATTATCTTGAAATTGTAAAAATCATACCATTTAGTGAAAGAAGAACTTGTTTTTGCGACTTTGCCAAACAAAATGAAATAAAAATCGAGAAAATAAATTATAAAAATCACATAAGCAAAAAAGAACTCAGAAAGGCTTACAAAATTTACAAAAGTAAGCCAAGTGGAAGAAATTTCTTTCATGAAAAAAAGCTTATTGTTAAAGCTTTTGAAGATGTTGAAAAATTTTTAATGTGTGAAAAGGTTAAACAAGGATAATAATGAAATTATGTTTAAACATATAGAAAGAAATCTATTTGCTTAAGTAAAATTTTGATAAAATTGCAAAACTTAATTTAAGGAGAGATAAATGGATTTATCAATAAATTCAGTTGATGACTTGCTTGTAATTTTTGAAAAACTTTCAAATGGGGAAAATGTTAAAGTAACAGAAGTTGGCACAATACAACATACTATTAAGTTGCAGGGTGGGAGATTTGAGAACTATAATATAGGATACATAGACGCTGAAATCGCAAGAGTTATTGATTCTTATCAAGATAGTTTTTATAGAGTTGCCGATATATTAAAAAAGGATTTTGGAATTGATGGTATTGATAAAAATAAATTAATTCGTTTTTATTTAGGAGAAGGTAGCTTAGAAATCAAAACAGACGAGCTTTTAACAAATTTATTAGGAGTGATTAAAGATATGGAAAGTAGAGATAAGCTCATTCTTTTTATAGCAATAGCATTAATTATTGGAGGTTGTTGGTCATTTGGAAATTTTTTAATTCATAATGAAAATATAGAAAAAATAAAATCTCAAAATGAAAACGCAAAAATTATAGCCGAAATCGCCAAAAATAAAGAATTACAAAATGCTTGCAATGCTCCCAAGACAACATTAGTTAAAATACTAAAAGATGATGAAAAAGCTAGCTTTAGTTTAGGAAATGATGTTATTACTAATCAAAATAAAGAAGATTACAACTTTAAAGAAATAGAAGATACCACACAAACAGAAGATATTGAAGAGGATTTTAAAATTTTAGGTTTTGAAAAAACAAATGACAAGAAAAAATTTAAAATAATTTTATACGGTAAAACTCATTGGGCTAATGCAGATATAATAGATGTTAACGCTAGAATGAAACTTGCCAAATCTAGCATACAAGAACAAGAAGCAAAACTAAAACTAAGAATAGTAAAAGAATATAATAAAATCAAAGAAATTGTTATATTAAATGTGGAATAAATTTTAAAGAAAGGATTAAAATGGCAGAAGAGAAACTACTAAAATCTTTGGCAGATGGTGTCTTAAAAATAAATGAAAGCCCTATTGATGTAGCAGTTTTAGAAAATGGAGTAAGAGTTATCACTCATAGTGGAGTATTTAAAGCCTTAGGAAGAGAACCGAGAGGAAATGCAAGGCTGGATCAAATACCTGCTTTTATGGATGCAAAAAATCTCCAAACATTGATTTCACCAGAACTTAAAGCCAAGATCAGAAAGATTTCATATTTAGATAAAAATGGCAAAACTAAAGAGGGTTATAGTGCCGATATATTGCCTTTAGTAGCTGATTTATATTTAAGAGGAAGAGAAGAAGGTATTTTAACACAAACACAAATAGAAACTGCAAAAAAAGCAGAAATTTTAATCCGCTCTTTAGCGAGATTAGGAATTACAGCTTTAGTCGATGAAGCAACAGGGTATCAATATGAAAGAGAAAGAGATGAACTTCAAAAAATACTAAAAGCTTATATTAGCGAAGAGTTGCTTAAATGGGAAAAAAGATTTCCGGATGATTTTTATAAAGAATTATTTAGGCTTAATGGTTGGGACTTTACAACAAAAGGCATACAAAAACGTCCTGCAATAATAGGTAAATGGACTAATACGCTTATTTACAAACAACTTCCAAAAGGAGTTTTAGAGGAATTAAAAGAAAAAACTCCAAAAAATGCAAGATATCATCAAAACTTATCTAAAGATATAGGGCAACCTAATTTAACAGCCCAAATTTATAAGGTTATAGGCATAATGCAAACTAGCGACAATATGAAACAAATGTGGGAAAACTTTAAAAAGATAAAATCAAGAGAACAAGATGAAGATATAGAATTTGATGAAAAAGGTAGGCTGAAAGAAAAATAATCTCAATAATTTTTCTAAAATTTTAGAAAAATAAAAAATAGAGTTTACAGCAAATTTGTTGTAGAGTTTTAAATAAGAAACACAAAGGAGTAATATGGCTGAAGAAAAAGAAAGTAAGGGAAGCAACCTTATACAATTAAAAGTTAGTGACAAAGCAAAAGAATATCTTCAAGAGAGAGCTGACAGCTTGGGTTTTCCTTTAAATACATATATTTATCATCTTATTATGAAAGATATGGAAACTTTTAATCAAAAGTGATTAAAAGTATTGCTTTAGTATTATGTTAAAATTATAATAAAATACTTTAATACTTATTTAAGTATTTTAAAGATATACTTTTAAAATATTTTAAACATTATAAAGGTATATCTATGCAAACACAAATTCAAATCTACAATGATAAAACAATAGGTGCTGAAATAAATTCAGCTAATGCAAGAGAAATATTTTGTTTTTTAGAAATAGAGACGCAATTCTCAATTTGGCTAGAAAGAAGAATATTACATTACAATTTCATTAAAAACCAAGATTACATTATAGAACTTGTTTATACAAAAGGTCGCCCACGCAAAGAATACTATGTAACCTTAGATATGGCTAAAGAACTTTGCATGGTTGAAAACAACGAAAAAGGCAGACAAGCGAGACGTTATTTTATAGACTGCGAAAAACGTTTAAAAAACCTAGAACAAGAAAAAATACAAAAACTAGCTTTTAGACAAAGCTTAGGTTATAAATCCCAATTAAAACAACAAAAGGAGAAATATGAAAACAAAATCAAAGCCTTACAATACGACTTAGAACATAAAAACGAGTTATGTTTTAAAAGAAAACTTAGTGAAAAAGAACTTTTAGAGCTTAGAAAAATACTAGCAAAAGATTACGGAATTCTTTGCATAAAAGAATGGGAAATGAGCTTATTTGCAGAAAAAATAGGAAAAGATACTGTTTTTGAAACTGTTTTAAACAAATTAGAAAAAGATTTAAATTATTGGCAAAATTATGATGAATACGAAGAAAAATGGAAAAAAATATTAAGGAGATAAATTGTCAATTTTAAAAAGATTAGATGAAACTATTATTATAGAAGATGATAGAAAAAGTGAAAAAGAATTAGTCGAGCACTGCATTTTAGAAGGTATTTCTTTAAATGATGCAAACTTAGAAAATCTAAATTTAAGTGGTTTAGATTTTGATAATGTATTTATAAATGGTGCTAGTTTTAAAAATGCTAATTTAAATGATATTTCAAGCAAGAATGCATCTTTTATAGATTGTGATTTTAGTGGAGCAAGTTTCCATTTTTGTAATTTTCTAAGAACAGAATTTGAAAATTGTATATTTGAAAATGTAAATCTTAGAGATTGTATAGGAGATATGAAAAATATCTTTAGCGTTGTCTTGGATACTTATGTTATGAGTTTTACTAAAACTATAATGAATTTAGGTTGTGATAGCAAAAGCATAGAGGATTGGAGAAAAACAACTGCTGATGATATAGAAGATGATGAACAAAAATGGCTATGGGATTATTATAAAGAACTTATTTTTGAAATTATAGATAAAAGATTAGGAGTAAAACATGATTGAAGAATACATGAGTGAAAAAGATTTGAGTAAATTTTTAAATATAAGCGTTACTTCATTATGGAGACTTAGAAAAGAAAATAAAATCCCTTATATTAAAATAGGAAAAACAATAAGATATGAAAAAAATGCTATTATCAAATGGTTAAATACCCATTCTTTCTAAAAATCAAAATCACAAAGTGAATTCAAATAATCTCCATACCAATTCATTAATTTAATCCTTAAATTTATAGCCTTAGATCTATCGTAAGCTCTTGTTACTTCATTGCCATTTATGTGGTGTAATATCATTTCGGCTATATCTTTACCTATTCCAAGTTTTATAAGCTCATCACTTTTTTCAGTGCAAATACTCCTAAAAGTGCTCCTAAAACCATGTATAGTATGTTCTAAATTATATGTTTTAAAAAATTTAACTCCAAAACTTTCACTAATAATTCCGTTATTATTAGTGAAAATATACTCCTTGTTCCCATTTAAAATTCTTTGAATTTCTAAAACTTTTAACGCATATTTATTTAACGGGATAATATTATCTCCATTGCTAGACACTTTCATTTCGTCTGCTTTTATTACCCAAAGATTATTTTTAAAATCAATATCTTTCCATTTAGCAAAACGTATATTTTTACTTCTTTGTGCGGTTAATAAAGTAAAATAAATCGCATTAATAATAGTCATATTTGTTCTTGGTGACTTGGAATATTTTTTTATACAATAAAGCAAATTTTTAACTCCTATTTCATCAACTATAGCTTTATAATGCTTAGATTGTGTATAATTTGCCTCTTTATAAAATCTTTGTAAATCTTTTAAGTGTAAAACAATATCTGTTTTTAAATCTCCTCTTTGTCTACAAAATTCTAAAACTCTACATAAAAAAGATATACTTCTACTAATAGTCTCAAAAATTCCTTTTTTATACATAAGATCAAAAATAGGTAAAAAATCATCTTTTTTCAAATCATTTATAGCTTTATCTCCTAAAGTTGAATTGAAATATTTTCCATAAACTAATTGCTCTTTTTTGATTGTAGCCTTACTTAATTTTTTTGCTTTAATTTCTATATAAAGATCATTGGCTTTATTTAAAGTTACTCCTTTTTCACTTTTTGAAACAAAACTCCCATCATACATTGATTTTAAGAGCTCTTTTGCCTTTTCCCTTGCATTAGTAACGTTTAAAATACCTTTTTGGCATTCTCCAATAGTTATAAATTGTTTAAATTTTGAAGCCCTTAGATAAAAAACTTTTTTTCCAGTTGGATTAACACGAACATATAATTCTTTCGGCTCCCCGACGCTAATCATATATCTTTTTTCTTTAATTTCTAAAATATCAATATCTTTTTGAGTAAGCATTTTTCCAACCTTATAAATTTTTGTATCCCAAATTGTTTTTTAATACTTTGGCTACATAAATGGCTACAGAATTATAAGAAAAAATAGAAAAAATTGCAATAATTGGAAATTACAAGAAATAAAAAGAATTGCTAAAAATGGGGATTTTGAAAGATTTTTAAATTTTAAGAAATCTATTAATGGTGGAAGCGAGGGGAATTGAACCCCTGTCCAAAAATAACCCCGCAAAGACCTCTACATGCTTAGTAAAGATGACTTTTTCACTATATTTCGCTCATCTTCCAAAACTTAAAAATATAGCTAAGACTTTAATTTCACTTAAAATGCGTCAAGTTTTAAGCTACACTATCTTAAGATGACCAAATTTTAAGCTAGATAGTATGACTTAAAATTCAGGCTCAACTGAACTTACGCAGCTTTAGCGTAAGCAGGAGCAAATTTAACGTTGTTTGCGTTTAATTTTATTTAGGCTTTTTACGCTTTGCCTAAAGCGACATGCCATCCAAGCAGACTTACTCCTGTCGAAGCCAAGTCGCTCCCATTATTTAGAAATAATATTTGGAACATTAACAATTAAAGGATTAAAAACAGCTAAAACTGAATCATCATTTTCATATGAACGGCAATATTTTTCAAATTGGTCACTGACTAAAAGCATCCAATCTGTAAATTCTTCACTAGCTGGACCTTCAAAACGATTTGCTTGTGCCATCATTTCTTCACAAAATACACAAAAATCAGTAATCTCATTAAGCTCTAAGCGCCTTGCAGCCCATGCGGTATTGTGTGCTAAAGTTTCAAGTTCTTTAATTGCTTCTTTATAACGCACACTATCACTACCTAGCTTTATAATCAAAGGTTCAAACCTATCGCACATTGTTCTAAAAAATTGCAAAAACTTTTCTATATCGTCAATTTCATATTCTAATTCTAATTTTGTTAAAATTCCCATTTTTAAACCATATTATAAAGTTTAAGTAAATTCTAGCAAAATTTAGTTAAAATCTTATTTTAATTTTCTCAGAAATACAAGAATGAAAAATGGATAGAATAGTAGAAATAGAAAAATATTCTTTTGATGAAACTTATGAAAATTCTTTACGCCCTTCAAGTTTTGATGGCTATATAGGACAAGAAAGTATTAAAAAAAATTTAAATGTTTTTATTGCTGCAGCAAAAAAACGAAATGAATGTTTAGATCATATCCTCTTTAGTGGTCCAGCAGGACTTGGAAAAACAACTTTAGCTAATATTATTTCTTATGAAATGGAAGCAAATATTAAAACAACAGCTGCACCGATGATAGAAAAAAGTGGAGATTTAGCTGCCATTTTAACGAATTTAAGCGAAGGTGATGTTTTATTTATCGATGAAATTCATCGTCTAAGCCCTGCTATTGAAGAAGTACTTTATCCAGCAATGGAAGATTATCGCTTAGATATCATTATAGGAAGTGGTCCTGCGGCACAAACAATAAAAATTGATCTGCCCAAATTCACACTCATAGGTGCTACTACACGTGCGGGTATGCTTAGTAATCCCTTAAGAGATCGTTTTGGTATGCAATTTCGTTTAGAATTTTACAAAGATAATGAACTTGCAACTATACTTCAAAAAGCTGCTTTAAAACTTAATAAAGTCTGTGAAGAAGATGCAGCACTTGAAATCGCAAAAAGATCAAGATCTACACCTAGAATTGCACTTCGGCTTTTAAAAAGAGTGAGAGATTTTGCTGATGTTAATGATGAAAAAAATATTACTCTAAAAAGAGCTAATGAAGCTTTAAATTCTTTAGGAGTAAATGAATTGGGTTTTGATGCGATGGATTTAAGATATCTTGAACTTTTAACAGCAGCAAAACAAAAACCTATGGGACTTGCAAGTATAGCTGCAGCTTTAAGTGAAGATGAAAATACGATTGAAGATGTTATAGAACCTTATTTATTAGCAAATGGCTATATAGAACGCACTGCTAAAGGACGCATAGCAAGTCATAAAAGCTTTAATGCATTAAAATTAAAATATCAAAAAAATTTATTTGAGGAGTAGTTTTTTGAAAAACGGAAAAATATTTTTAATTTCTTTTATTTTAGTTATTTTATCACTTTTACTTTATCTTTTTAAAAGCTTTTTACTTGTAATTATTATTGCAAGTTTAATGGCAGTAGCAACATCTAATATAAATGCAAAATTTTTACATCTGACTAAAGGGCATAAATTTTTTGCTTCAATTTTAACAACTTCTTGTATGGTAATTTTATTTTTTGCTCCTTTTTTTTACACGATGATAGAACTAGCTAAAACTTTAAAAAACTTTGATATTAGCTTAATTTCTAATACGCTAGATTATATAAAAAATTATCAATTTACCCTACCTGAAGGATTTAATTTCTTAGAACCAAAGGTCAAAGAATTTTTAGCCTCTATAGATTTAAACAATATTTCAAAACAAGCTTTAAATTATGCCTCAAGCTTTACAAAATCTGGAGCTAAATTTCTCATAGATATGGCTTTAATTTGTGTTTTTTATTTTTTTGCTAATTTATATGGAACCGAACTCGTCATTTACCTAAAATCAATCGTTCCAGTAGATAGAAATGAATTAGATGATGTTTTATCAGAAGTTGGCAATGTAATGGCTGTTGTGCTTTATTCTATGGTAATCATTGCTATTTTTCAAGGAACTCTATTTGGAATTATTACCATGTTTTATGGATATGATGGAATTTTAATGGGAGCAATTTTTGCTGTTAGCTCTTTAATACCAGCCGTTGGTGGTGCTTTAGTTTATATACCAGTAAGTCTTTATGAATTTGCTTCTAATGGTTTAAATTCAGCACTTGTAATTTTAATTTATTCTATAGTTGTTATTTCTTTTATCGCTGATACTTTAATCAAGCCTTTAATTATAAAATGGATCAATAAAAAACTCGTTAAAACACCAACAAAAATTAATGAGCTCTTGATTTTCCTAGCCATGATAGCAGGAATATCGAGCTTTGGTTTTTGGGGTATTATTTTAGGTCCTGCAATTTTAACTTTTTTTATTTCTACAATTAGAATGTATGTAATTTTAAAAGATAAAAAACTGATCTGATTTATCTAGCTAAGCTAGATAAATTCAAATTAAGCTTTTGGTCCTATCATTTTAGTTGGATCAACAAATTGATTAAAATCTTCTTCGTTAACTAAACCAAGCTCTATTGCACTTTCTTTTAAAGAAATTCCTTTTTTGTGTGCATTTTTAGCTACTTTTGCAGCATTTTCATAACCAATATATGGATTTAAGGCGGTAACTAGCATTAAAGAATTGTGAAGGTTGTAATCAATTTTTTCACGATTAGGTTCTATACCTACAGCACAATGGATATTAAATGAATGCATAGAATCAGCCAATAAATCAAGGCTTTGTAAAAAATTATAAATAATCACAGGTTTAAAAACATTGAGTTCGAAATTTCCTTGGCTTGCTGCAAATCCAATTGTTGCATCATTTCCCATAACTTGAACTGCAACCATTGTTATAGCTTCACATTGAGTTGGATTTACTTTACCTGGCATTATAGAACTTCCTGGTTCATTTTCAGGAATACTAAGCTCTCCAAGTCCGCATCTTGGACCTGAAGATAACCATCTAATATCATTAGCAATTTTCATCAAATTTGCAGCTAAACCTTTCATAGCTCCATGTGTAAAATTAATCGCATCATGACTTGTTAAAGCATAGAATTTATTTGGGCTTGAAATAAACTTAGTCCCTATCAGTTTGCTTAATTCTTCACTAACTTTTTCACCAAGCTCTGGATGAGCATTAAGACCTGTTCCTACAGCTGTTCCACCAATAGCCAACTCCCTTAAGCTTGACAAAGAAGCAATAATTTGCTCCTTAGAGTGTAAAAGCATCGACAAATAACCACTAAATTCTTGAGCTAAGGTTAATGGAGTGGCATCTTGCAAATGAGTACGCCCTATTTTGATAATATCTTTAAATTCTTTTACTTTATTTTCAAAAGTTGCAATAAGTTTATCTAAAGCAGGAATAAGTTTTTTTTCAACTTGCTCAACTGCAACAATACTCATAGCCGTTGGAAAGGTATCATTTGAACTTTGACTCATATTAACATGATCATTGGGATGTACAAGCTTTTCTTTACGAAAGTCTCCACCCATAATTTCAGTTGCACGATTTGCAATTACTTCATTCATATTCATATTACTTTGAGTGCCCGATCCTGTTTGCCAAATGGCAAGCGGAAAATTATCATCAAATTTACCTAAAATAATTTCATCACAAGCTTGCACTATGGCATTTTTTTTAGTATCATCAAGTTTGCCAAGTTTATGATTAACCAAAGCTAAAGATTTTTTAAGATTAGCAAAAGCATAAATCAAAACCTTTGGCATTTTTTCACAACCGATTTTAAAATTTTCAAAACTTCTCTGGGTTTGTGCTCCCCAATATTTATCATTTGACACTCTAACTTCACCCATTGTATCATGCTCTATTCTATACTCCATTATATTTTCCTTCAATTTTAATTTCATATAATGATTTAAACAAAAATAGACATAAAATTAGCTTATAGTTTAAATTTTAAATCAATAAGTATGGATTTAAATAAACTTTGTTTCAAAACTGCACACAATAGATTTTTACTCTACTGTTACACTTTTTGCAAGATTTCTTGGCATATCTACATCATTACCCAATCTAATAGAAATCTCCATCGCTAAAAGTTGTGTAATTACCATCATTTCAAAAAATTCACACATATAATGATTTTGCTCATTGGTTTTTATAAAATCATCGCTCAAATCAAATTCCAAAGGCGAAATACTAAGCACAGTAGAATCTCTAGCAATTAATTCTTCAACATTGGATTTTGTTTTTTCATAAAGCATATTTTTAGGCATTAAAGCAATGGTATAAAGTTTAGAATCAGCTAATGCTATAGGACCGTGCTTCATTTCACCTGCTGGATAGCCTTCAGCATGCAAATAAGAAAGTTCTTTTAATTTTAAAGCACCTTCTAAAGCTAAAGGATAAAAAACGTCGCGTCCTATAAAGAAAAAACCATGTCCATCAAGATAGCGTTTAGATAAACGATGAATTTTTTCATGTAATTTTGCATTGACTTTAACACAATTTGGCGTATGCAATAAGGCTTTAATTTCTCTAGAAATATCAAAATTTTTCTTTTGTGCAATAAAAATAGCCAACATCCAAAGTGTTAAAATTTGAGTTGCAAAAGCTTTCGTTGAGGCCACTCCTTTTTCAATACCTGCGCGAGTTAAAAGACTTAAATGAGCTAAACGTACCATATTGGAATTATCAACATTACAAATTGCAAAAGTTTTTGCACCTTGTTCTTTTGCTATTTTTAAAGCCTCCAATGTATCTGCAGTTTCTCCACTTTGAGAGATTACAATAAATAAAGAATTAGGTTTAATTACTGCATCGCGATAGCGAAATTCGCTTGCGATCTCAACCTTAGCTTTAATTTTTGCCAAACGTTCAAATAAATAAGCACTAGCCATAGCTGCATGATAACTTGTTCCACATGCACATAAAGTAATTTCTTCAATATCGCTTAAATTTTCATTTTCAAGCTCATCAAAAACTACTTCATCGCCATTAATACGTCCCATCAAAACTTCACTCATAACGCGACTTTGTTCATAAATTTCTTTTTCCATAAAAAAGCGAAAACCATCTTTTTTAGCAAAAGCTTTATCACCTCGCAATTTTGTAAAAGAATTGCTTTTAAGTTTATCATTTTCAAAAATCACTAGTTCTTCTTTATTGGCATAGCCTAAGCTCAAATCCTCAAGATAAATTACCTCATTACAAAGTCCAATTAAAGGTGTATCTGCACTAGCAAAATAAATTTCATTTTCTTCATTTTTTCCTACAATTAAAGGAGCTGCATTTTTAGCAAAAAAAACATGATTAGGATCTTTTTTTGTAATCAAAAGAATTGCAAAGGCTCCACGCAATTCATTGATAGTCTTTTTAAATGCCTCAAATGTATCCATATCTTTGGCATAAAATTCAAAAAGTTGTACTATCACTTCAGTATCAGTTTGACTTAAAAAATGAATACTATTTTGCTCTAATTTGTCTTTAATTTCTTTATAGTTTTCAATAATCCCATTATGGATCACGCAAGAATATTGACCCAAATGTGGATGTGCATTAATTTCTGTTGGTTTGCCATGAGTTGCCCAGCGTGTATGTCCTATAGCAAATCCATAACCTTCACTAGAAAAATTAGCGCATTTATTGGATAAATTTTCAAGCTTTCCCACAGCTTTAAAAAAATTAAGCTCTCCATCTTTCATTACTGCTAAACCCGCACTATCATAGCCACGATACTCAAGTTCCTTAAGTCCGCTTATTATAGTTTGTTTTTTTTCACTTTTTCCTATATAGCCTACTATTCCACACATTTTTACTCTCTTAAAAATTAATTAATTTATTTTAAACAATCGAATTTTAACTTATCTTTTTTAATGATTTATTTTAAAATTATATTTTTTTAAAATACAGATAAAACTCTATTTTATCGAAATTTACCTATAATATCAATCTTTTTTTCAGTAAGAATTTATAATGTTTATCTTAAAATTTTAAAAAATAAAATAAGTGATAATCAAATGAAAAATTTAATTAAAAAACTGGAAAATGAAGAAAGAATTAATCAGGAAGAAGCAAATAGACTTTGGGATTTAGATCTTTTTACTTTAGGTAAATTAGCTCATAAAAGACGTCAAAAATTTCACGGAAAAAAAGTTTATTTTAATATTAATCGCCATATCAATCCAACTAATATCTGTGCAGATACTTGTAAATTTTGTGCCTTTTCAGCCCATCGCAAAAATCCAAATCCTTATATAATGACTCACGATGAAATCATGAAAATAGTTGATGAAACTGTAACTCGTGGCACAAAAGAAGTGCATATAGTTTCTGCTCATAATAAAGATACAAGCTGGCAATGGTATTTAGAAATTTTTAAAATGATTAAAGAAAAATATCCCTATATTCATATAAAGGCTATGACAGCAGCTGAAATTGATTTCTTACATCGACGTTTTACAATGAGCTATGAAGAAGTGATAGAAAAAATGTTAGAATATGGTGTAGATTCAATGCCTGGCGGAGGAGCTGAAATTTTTGATGAAGAAATTCGTAAAAAAATTTGCCATGGAAAAGTTAGTAGCGAAAATTGGTTAAAAATTCACAAACTATGGCACAAAAAAGGTAAGCAAAGTAATGCTACCATGCTTTTTGGACATATAGAAGAAAGAAAACATAGAATCGATCATATGTTTAGACTTAGAAATTTACAAGATGAAACTGGTGGGTTTAATGCTTTCATTCCTTTAGTTTGGCAAAGAAATAATAGCTTTATACAAACTGATAAAATTATGGACAGTGAAGAAATTTTAAAAACGGTTGCCATTTCACGTTTAGTACTTGATAATATTAAAAATATCAAAGCATATTGGGCAACAATGACTCTAAATTTAGCTATGGTAGCTCAAGAATTTGGTGCCAATGATTTAGATGGAACTATTGAAAAAGAAAGTATTCAAAGTGCTGGAGGGGCAAAATCAGCTAAAGGAACAAGCTTGAAAACTTTTATAGATATGATTAAAACTGCCAACTTAATCCCTGTAGAACGAGATAGTTTATACAATGAGTTAAAAATTTATTAATTTAGGAGATAAATTTGTTCAAACTTAAAGAAAATAAAACTAATTTTCGTACAGAATTAATCGCTGGATTGACCACTTTTTTAGCTATGGTTTATATCATCCCTGTCAATTCAGCAATTGTAAGCAATACTGGTATGCCCATAGAAGCTTTAATCACAGCAACCACCTTGGTTACTATTATAGCAAGTGCTTTTAATGCTTTTTTTGCTAATACGCCAGTTGCCATGAGTGTTGGTATGGGTTTAAATGCTTATTTTACCTTTGCGGTTTGTGGAGCGCAAAAAATTCCTTGGCAAAGTGCTTTAGGGGCTGTTTTTATTTCAAGTATTATTTTTCTTATTCTTTCATTTACGCATTTTCGCCTTTGGATTATTAGAAACATACCTAAAGATTTAAGATTAGCAATTTGTGCAGGTATTGGCTGTTTTATCACTTTTTTGGGATTGAGTCAGATGGGAATTATTGAGCACAATAAAGATACTTTGGTAGGAATAGGAAATTTTGGAAGTTCTCATGTGCTTTTTGGAATTTTTACTCTCGCACTTATTATCTTTTTTTGGGCTGTAAAACTCAAAGGAGCTTTTATTTTTGGAGTTTTAATTAGCTCAATTATTGCTTGGATTTTTCATATTGATCAAGCACAATTTCCAACTCAACTATTCTCTCTACCTGCTTTTGATTCTGCCAATGGCCTAGGGGCAATTTTTTTTAAATTAGATATCAAAAATGCTTTAAATATTGGTATGATTCCTATCATACTTACTTTTTTCATTACCCAACTTTTCGATAGTATTGGTACTATTACCGGAGTAGGAGAGAGAGGAAAAATATTTGATGATGCTAAAAATGGCGAAAAAAAACTTGGAAAAACTTTAATGGCAGATGCTACTGGATCTACTCTGGGTTCTTTAGTTGGGACATCTACTGTAACAGCTTTTGTTGAAAGCACAACTGGAGTAGAAAGCGGTGGTAGAACCGGTCTTACAGCACTAGTTGTAGCTTTATGCTTTGTTTTAACTCTTTTTTTACTACCGCTTTTTAAAGCCATACCTGCAAATGCAATTTATCCTGTTCTTATAATGGTGGGAATTTTAATGTTCATGGAAGTTAAAAATATAGATTTTAAAGATGAAGCTATAGCAGTAGGTAGCTTTTTTACTATAATCATGATGCCGCTTACCTATTCCATTACTTCAGGTTTTGCTTTCGGTTTTCTTACTTATTTACTCATAAGAGTTTTTAAACGCCAGTGGAATCAAATTAATTTAGGTATTGTTGTTTTAAGTTTGATTTCTTTGGGTAATTTTTTACTAATTGCATTACAATAAAAAAGGGGATAGATGTTTTTTTATTCTTATAATTATTTTGAGGAAGATGTTAAATTTTTAGCCTCACAAATAAAAAAAGAATTTAATCCTGATGCTCTTATTGCCATCGCTAGAGGCGGCATGACTTTGGGACATTCTTTAGCTGTTGCATTAAATACTCGTAATCTTTTTAGTCTTAATTCTATACATTATGATGATACTAAAAAACTCGATACTATTGAAATTTTTAATATTCCAGATCTTAAAAATTATAAAAAAATTTTACTCATTGATGATATAGTAGATAGTGGCGAAAGCTTATCTGAGATTAAAAGAAGATTGCAAGAACAATTTCCTCATATTGAATTAAAAATTGCAACAATTTTTTATAAAAAAACGGCTCTTTTAGAACCTGACTTCAAGGTTAAAGAAGCTAAAGAATGGATAGACTTCTTTTGGGATATAAAAATTGATTGACTTTTATTATTTTGGAGTTTCAAATTTTGAAAATTAAAATCATATTATTGTTATTATTAACTTATTCTTTTGCATTGGATCAAAATTTTGAAGACTTTGAGCAAGAATATAAAAATTATCAAATTAATGATCCACTTGTAAACTATAATAAAGCTATGACTCATTTTAATATGACCTTATACACTTATGGATTTCGTCCTATTTTAAAGGCTTATGATCAGGTTACACCTCAATTTTTTCGTGTGGGAGTAAAAAATTTTTTTGACAATTTATTTTCGCCTATGCGTTTTGTTGGAAATGTTTTGCAATTTAAATTTGAAAATGCTGGAGAAGAATTTAAAAGATTTATCGCTAATACAATTATGGGTTTTGGGGGCTTAATGGATCCAGCTAGCAAAATGGGATTAAAAAAACATCCTGCTGATCTTGGAACAGTTTTAGGACATTGGGGAGTTGGTGGAGGTTTTCATTTAGTATTGCCTGTATTAGGACCTAGTAATTTAAGAGATACTTTAACCTTGCCTGCAATTTGGTATGCAAATCCCGTAAGCTATATAGAGCCTCAATGGGTTAGTATTACTATAAGTACTTATGGCTTTGGAAATGAACTTAGTTTTAAACTTGATGAAATTGATGAAATTTACTATAATACACCAAATTTATATCCATTTTTAAGAGATGCTTATGAACAAAGAAGGCAAGAATTAAGCAAATAAGGACAAAAATGAAAAAAATTATTTTATTATTCTTTTTTTTAGGAAATATTTGGGCTCTAAATTTAAACGATATCCCAAATACTATGCAAAATAATATTGACAAAAGTTTAAATTTTTTAAAAACTCAAAAAGATAAAAATTTAGTAGCAAATGAAATTTTTAAACTTTTCGATGATATTATTGATTATAAACTCATGGCAAAACTTAGTCTTTCAAAAAATTATGATAAGCTTAACAAACAAGAGCAAGAAGAATTTTCAAAAGCTTTTGAACAAAGTCTTAAAAAAAGTTTTACTGATAAGCTAAGTCTTTATAAAGATCAGATTCTAAAAGTAAAAAATGGGGAGCTTAAAAATGAAAAAAGATATTTTCTTATAACTTCTATTATTGACAATGGAGAAGAAAAAAATATTATTTTC
Organism: Campylobacter sp. RM10537; assembly: GCF_022369435.1. Classification (NCBI taxonomy): domain Bacteria; kingdom Pseudomonadati; phylum Campylobacterota; class Epsilonproteobacteria; order Campylobacterales; family Campylobacteraceae; genus Campylobacter; species Campylobacter molothri. The sequence goes on from NZ_CP059597.1 coordinate 1,054,892, forward strand.
AAATTTTACAACAACAATAATAATTGGTTGATTTATGATGTTGATGTATTAGGAGTTAGTATTATTCAAACCTATCGTTCTCAATTTGGAGATATTTTATCGAGTGAAGGATTTCAAGCTTTATTACAAAAACTTAAAAATATCACTATAAAATAAATGTTTTCAAAATTTTTAAAACTAATTATTTCTTACCCAAAAACTACTTTTTTGGGAACTCTTTTTATTTGTTTATTTCTTAGTTTTTTCGCCTTTAAAATAAGCGTTGATGCAAGCGCTGAGAGTTTATTGCTTGAAGACGATATTGATTTAAAAACCTTTAGAGAAATTTCAAAACATTATAAAAATGATAATTTTTTAATTCTTGCCTTTAAACCTCAAGATGGAAATCTTTTTTCAAAAACAAATCTATCTAAATTAGAAAAAATTCATTATGAACTAGAAAAAGCACCTTTGGTTAATCGCGTTTTTAGCATCATCAATGCACCTTTATTGCAAAGCTCTGAAAATACAGACTTTAAAGAACTTTTAAAAAATATACCCAATATACAAAGTAAAGATATTAATCAAACAAAAGCAAAAAGTGAAATTTTAAATAATCCTTTTTATAAAAATAATATTATCTCAAAAGATGGAAAAATCACAGGAATTATTATTTATCTAAAAACAGATTATATTTACGATAAACTTATAGAAAAAAGAGATTTGGCTAAAAACGAAAAAGAAAAAAATGCTATTCGTTTGGCGATTAAAAAGCATCAAGATCAGCAAAAAATTCTCAATAAACAAAACTTAGATTTTATAAAAAATATCATAAAAAAATACGAAACTAACCAAGATAAACTTTATCTTGGTGGTGTCAGCATGATAGCTGATGATATGATCACCTATATAAAATCCGATCTTTTAATTTATGGAGTTTCTTTAGTTTTTTTATTAGCAATTGCATTATACTATTTTTTTAGAACTTGGCGTTTTGTTTTTTTACCCCTTTTTATATGTTTTATCAGTTTGAGTGCGGCAAGTGGAATATTTGCTCTTTTAAATTTTCAAATTACTGTTATTTCTTCTAATTACGTTGCCCTAGTTTTAATCATAACGCTAAGTGTTGTAATTCACTTAATCACTCATTTTATAGAAATCTCTCAAGCCCATCCTAAAGCAAAAATTCAACGCCTTGTGCTTCAAACCTTATTAGCTAAAGCAAAACCCAGTCTTTATGCTATAGTTACAACTATGATAGGCTTTTGCTCTCTTATACTTTCAAACATAGAACCTATTATAAAATTAGGTATTATGATGAGTATAGGTATAGGTTTAGCTTTAATTTTTAGTTATTTATTTTTAGCAAGTGTTTTAGTTTTGCTCAAGCCGAAACAATATTATAAAAAAGAATTTAAATTTAATCTTTTAGAATTTTGTGCAAAAATAAGTTTGGATCCAAAAAAACGTTATATTATTTATGGAATTTCTTGTATAGCAATTTTAATATCTTTATTTGGAATTTCTAAACTGAGAGTTGAAAATTCTTTTGTAAACTATTTTAGAGATAGTAGCGAGATTAAAAAAGGATTGCTTGTTATTGATAAAAATTTAAGTGGAACCTTGCCTTTAGATGTAATTATACGCTTTAAAGATAATCAAAAAAATACTGATTCAAATAATACTTTAGATAGTTTTGAAGATGAATTTGAAAATTTAGAAAAAAAAGATACCTATTGGTTTAACTCCCAAAAAACACGTATTGCTAAAAAAGTTCATGAATTTTTAGAACATCAAAAATTTGTAGGTTCGGTTCTTAGTTTAAATAGTCTTTTAATTTTGGGAAAAAATATCAATCATGGTGAAGATTTAGATGATTTTGCATTGGCATTTTTAAATGAGAATTTACCGCAAAATTTTAAACAAGATCTCATTTCTCCTTTTGTTAATATAAAAAATAATGAATTAAGATTTACAATGCGTATTGTTGATTCTGATCCAAATTTAAGACGTAATGAATTTTTAACGAAACTTAATGAAAATTTACACAAACTTTTAAAAAATGATAATGTACAAATTCAAATTACAGGTATTATGGTACTTTACAATAATATGCTTCAAAGCCTTTTTTCTTCGCAATTTGATACACTTGTTTTTGTTATATTGGCTATTTTTATTCTTTTTATCTTTGTTTTTCGTGATTTAAAATTTTCTATTATAGCTATACTTGTTAATGTTATTCCTTTAAGTGTTGTTTTTGCATTAATGGGATTATGTAAAATTCCTCTTGATATGATGAGTATTACAATAGCTGCTATTGCTATAGGCATTGGCGTTGATGATGCTATTCATTATATTTACCGTTTTAAGGAAGAAATTAAGACTAAAAGTATTGAAAAAGCTATAATAAATTCTCATCTTAGTATAGGCTCAGCACTTTATTATACAACCATAAGTATTGTATTAGGATTTAGTGTTATGATGAGTAGTAATTTTATTCCTACAATCTATTTTGGAGTTTTAACAATCTTTGTTATGATTTTACTCTTAAGCGGGAGTTTATTTTTACTCCCTAGCTTTTTGATTAGTATTTATTCTAAGAAAGCCAAAATTGAAAACCAACATAAATAGCATAAATTAAAATAACAGCAATTATATATTTTATAAATTTCTTCATCTTTCTTTTTCCTTTTTAATCATTTCCAAAATAATTAAAGCAAGTTCCATAGCTTTAAATCTATGTGAGATTTTATTCTTTTGATTAGGTTCAAGTTCAGCTAAAGTTTGTTCAAAATCCTTTGGAATAAAAAGACTATCGTAACCAAAACCCTTATCTCCTTTTTCCTTATTGATAACTTTTCCATGCATACTTGCTTGAGTTACATACTCCCCATTAAAACCCACCAAAGCAATAGCAGCTTTATAGTGAGCTTTACTTTCAGAAATATTTAAATTTTTCATTTGAGAAAGTAATTTTTCTCTATTACTTTTATCATCGCTTTGAATACTAAAACGAGCAGAATAAATTCCAGGCTTTCCATCTAAAGCGTCAACGCAAATTCCACTATCATCGCTTAATACAATAAAATCTTTTTTCTGTTTTTGATTTAAAGCATTAAAAACAGCTCTAGCTTTTATTAAAGCATTTTCTTTAAAGCTTTTACCATTTTCTTCTATTTCAAAAGGCTCAAGAACATCACCAAAAGAGTATAAAGGATAATTTTTTATCATATCCTTAAATTCTAAAACTTTGTGTGCGTTATTTGTTGCCAAAAGAATTTTCATACCTTATCCTTTCTTTTTTTAGCCATGAAAACTTTAAAAAAGTCTAGCATAATTTTCAAAAGCTTACAAGAAAATTATCCCTTAAAATTAAAAATAAGTTAATCTAAATCATAGTAAAATTATCTCAATTTAAAAATTTTAGGAAGGTAACAATGTTAAATAATGTTTTAGCTTTATCATTTATAATTGGAACTAGATTTTTCGGACTTTTCATTGTTTTACCTGTCTTAAGTCTTTATACTTTAAAATTAGAACACGCAAATGAATTTTTAGTAGGATTTTTAGTAGGAATTTATTCTCTTACTCAAATGATTTTACAAATGCCTTTTGGAATTTTAAGCGATAAAATAGGTCGTAAAAAAACAATGCTTATAGGACTCTTAATCTTTATCTTTGGTTCTTTAATTTGCGCATTTTCTCATGATATTTACATGATGCTATTAGGAAGAATGCTTCAAGGTGCTGGAGCTATTGGAGGTGTCGCTACAGCTATGATTAGTGATTTTATTACAGAAGAAAATCGTGGTAAAGCTATGGCTATTATGGGTTCTTTTATTGGTCTTAGCTTTGCTAGTTCTATGGTTATTTCTCCTTTAATGAGTGCAAAATGGGGACTATCTAGTCTTTTTTATTTGAGTGCAGCCTTATCAGCTTTATGTATTGTTTTGCTCTATAGCGTTGTTCCAAAAGAAAATAAAATCACTCACCATAATCAAAAAACACCTTTTTTACATTTGATTAGACAAAAAAATTTAGCTCTAATGAATATTACAAATTGTATGCAAAAGATGCTTATGAGTATAGCATTTTTAAGCATACCTATTATTTTGGTTAAACATTTAGGTTTTCATGAAAATAAACTTTGGACTGTTTATACACCCTCTATGATTGCAGGATTTATTGCTATGGGTTTTGCTGGAAGTTTAGGAGAAAAAAAAGGCTTAGCTAAACAAATTTTACTACTTGGTGTGGTATTTTTTATTTGTTCTTATATTCTTTTTAATCTTGCTAATTCTATCAATCTTTTTATTATTGCTATTATAATATTTTTTATTGGATTTAATTTGCATGAACCTATAATGCAAAGCTGTGCATCAAAATTTTGCAAAGTTCATGAAAAAGGCGCAGCATTAGGTCTTTTTAATGCTTTTGGTTATGCGGGAAGTTTTATAGGTGGAACTATTGGTGGGATATTTTTGCATCTTAATCAATTAAATCTTTTAACAATGATTTTAATTGTTTTAGCTATTTTTTGGTTGGTTAGTCTCTTTTTCTTAAAAAATCCATCTGAATTTAAAAATATTTATCTACCTTTAAGCACATCTTTAGATTTAAAAGAATTTGGAAAAAATATAGGAGTGGTAGATATTTATAAAAATTCTAAAAATTTAATTATTAAATTTGATAGCAAAATTACAAACGAAGAAAACTTAAAAGCTAAAATTTAAAATAGAAAAAGCTTGTAATTTGATTAAGAATTTTATCCTCTAACGAAACTTGGCAACGCTCTTTATTTGCTAAATAAGCTGTTCTGGCAATCAAACTTGTTTTTTGAGCTTTGCCATTTTTAATAACTTCTATATTTAATTGCATACTATAATAATTCTCAACAAGCCATTCTCCTTGGCTTTCTAAAGGATCAAAATCATAAAAAAATCTAGCTGAAGTGTTTATCCTTTGTGCATAAGAATGTTTTTTCATATCAACAAGATTGAGATAAATTTTATATGTTGGATTTTGATTGCTTTGTTTAAGTCCTAAATTTCGCAATCTATTAGCTAATTTAATTTCCAACTCACTTTTAATTTTACTTGGATTTTGAAAAAGAATTTCAAAAGTTTCATTTAGATGCGCTTGAAGAAATATTCCTTCATTATTTGTCCGTATAGAACTTTCAACAAAAGTAGAATTAGCACAAGCACTCATAAAGAGTGCTAAAAATATAAAAATAAAAATTTTCATTTTATAATAGTTGGAGTAGCACTAAGTCCTAAAGCACGATATTTTTCATAAAGAGAGAATATCTGTTTTAATTCAGCATCGCTAACTTTTGGATAACTTTTAATATTTGGATCGTAATACTTTTTTAAAATTGCTATTTTTTCATCATCGCTTTTAGCTTTTTTGCTTTCTTTATAAATTAATGCTGATTTTTCAAAAGCCGATTTTCCATGTACTGGGGTTAAAATATAATTGATTTGATAATTTTTAAGCTCATCTTTAATTTGCTCTAATTGTTCTCTACAAAAAGGGCATTCTGGATCAGAGAATACATACATTGCAGGTTTATTTTTATCTCCCATGGCAATTACCATTTTTTCCTTTTGTGCTACAGGTTTAGCATTTTTAGCAAAATGCTCTCTAGCTTCTTGAAATTTCTTCATTTCATATTCTTGAGCATAAGAAGTTCTTGTCTTTAAATCAATAATATCAGGAACTATAATATTATCCTTTGTAAAAAGAATTTGATCTTGAGTTTGACCATCAACACTTACGCTAACAATTACACTTTCAAACCCAGTATCTCCAACTTTTTGACGATCCTTTACAGTTACAGTAGCATTTGGAAATTGCATTTTAATACTTTTTGAATAAAAATCACTGATTTCGCTATTGCTCGCAGCAAACAAAGATGCTGAACAAGCTAAAATTAAGCTTAATTTTTTCATTTATCTTCCTTAAAAAATAAAATATGGGTTTATTGTATAATGATTTTCTAAATACTTGTTTTTAAAAATCTTTTTTCGTCTTTTTTTTGCACTCTTTCATCTTTATCTAAATATTCCAAATAAGCTATTGCATATTTTCTCGATAAATGAAAAATTTCTTTCATTTTTTGCACATCAAGAATTCTAGTTTCTAAAATTTTCAAACATTCTTGCATTAATCGATCTAAAGATTTTTTTTCTACAAAAAGATTATGAGAAAGTCTGACAACTAACTTTTCTTGGGTAAGTTTTTTTAAAATTTCATCACCACTCTTTCGATCAAGATCCAAATCTTCATAAAGATTATAAGGAGCTTGCGGCATAATACCTTGTTTTTTCAATATTTCATAGAGTTCATTATTATTTCTTTGCTTGAGTTTTTCAAAATCAGTACCTTTTTTAAAATATATTCCATTTTTAAAATCAAGCAAATTTTGCATATTCTTAAGCCCAAATTCACAAAATTCCATACTTGCCCAAGAAATTCTTAAAGATAATGAAGTCGGAGAAAACATAGCATAAGGATTTTTATCCAATATAAAAACAATTATTTTTTTAAATTCATCCAAAGCTAAAAGATTGTAGACATTAAGATTTTTTTCATCTACAAAAACTCCATTTATTTTTTTTGCTAAATCCAAAGCTTCTTTATGAGATAATTTAAATCTTTGATAGCTAGAAAGTAAGCCAAAACCCATTTTATGAATATCTTTTAAGAACCCAAAAACAGCTTTAAAGTCTCTATTTTTAAGCAAAAATAATAATTTATTTTTCATTTCTTTCTTTAAAGGCTCACTCACAGGATTTAAAACTCTACCGCCTCCTACAATGCGATTATTTTGAAGTAAAATAAATTTTTCATCAAAACATAAAAAAAGCTGAGTTTTAAAAACAAGATGAGCAAAAAATTCGTCATTATCTAATTCTTTTAAAATTACAAGTTTGCATTCTACACTTTTACTCCCTACGCAAAAAAGCATTTTTTCATTTTTTAATCCTCTTTTAGCCTTAATTAAAACATCACATTCTAAAAATCCTTTAAAAACACCTTTTTTACTTAAGATAAAACCTTTTTTTAAATCTCTATGATCGCAATTTAAACTCAATGCCACACGATTAAAAGCTCTAATTTCTTCACAATTTTCATCATGATTTTGTATATTTTTTACCAAAAGTTCTTTTTGATTATCTAAGCAAATAATTTTTTCATTGACGCTAATTTTTCCCTCATTTAAACTGCCAGTTACAACAGTTCCTATACCTTTTAGCGTAAAAACTCTATCTATATAATAACGAAAAATCAAATCATCATTTGCATTTTTATTTTTTAAATTTAAAAGATAATCTTTTAAAATATTAATACTAACTTGTTCTTTTATAGATGTATAAAAAACACTCGAGGGGTTAAAATTTAAATTTTTTAAAATTTCTTGTCCACGCTCTTTATAGTTTTGACATAAATCACACTTGCTAAATACAATGATAATCTCTTTAATTTCTAGAATTTCAAGCACTTCTAAATGCTCTATACTCTGCTCTTTTAAGCCTTCGTTAATATCTATAACAAATAAGCAAGCACTAAAACCAAATGCTCCACTAATCATAGTTTTAACTAAATCTTTATGTCCTGGAACATCGATGAAAGATAAATGTTTATCCTTTAATTTTAAATTTGAAAAACTTAAATTAATTGTAATTTGTCTTTCTTTTTCCTCTTTTAAATTATCTCCATCAAAGCCATTTAAAGCTTTAATCAAAGAAGTTTTTCCATGATCAATATGTCCAGCAGTTCCAATAAGCAAAGAATTCATAAATTTTCCATAGAATTAATTAGTTTGATCAAAATATCTAAATCACTTTGCCTAATCGTTCTAAAATCTAAAACAAAATTATTATTTTCAACGCGACCTATAATATTTTTTTCTCTAAATTTTTTTTGCAATATTAAAGCTTTACCCTCAAAAGACAAAACTCTACTTTCCAAAGTTTTATCAGGCATTGATCCACCCCCAACTAGACTTTTGCTTTTTTTAATATCACTTTTAAATTTAATCCTTTGTTGCACCCATAAAGCTTTTTGTTCTATATGTTTAATATCATCATTTAAAAGTCTTAAAGTTGTGATTTTGCTATAATCTTTTTCAAGATAAGCCTTAAGCGTTTGATTGATCAATGCTAAAGTGATTTTATCTACTCTTAACATTCTTAAAAGTTGATTTTTTTTAATCTTTTCAATTAGATCTTTTTTTCCCAATATAATTCCAGCCTGAACAGAACCAAAGAGCTTATCACCACTAAAGCTTAAAATATCGCAATTTTTAAGCACTTTTTTAATCATAGGTTCATTTTTTGCCAATTCTTTATTTAAATTTTCACACCATCCAGAACCCAAATCATAATAGGTTAAAATTCCTTTTTCTTTAGCTAATTTATTAAGCTCTATAATACTTACATCGCTTTGAAAACCTATAAGAGCAAAATTTGATTTATGTGTTTTTAAAAGCAATTTTGTATTTTCATCGATAGCTTCTTCATAATCTTTTAAATGTGTTTTATTACTTGTTCCAACTTCTTTAAGCTTAACTCCTGCGGCCTTAATCACTTCAGGCACACGAAAACTCCCACCTATTTCAACCAATTCGCCCCTAGAGCTAATAATTTCTTTATTAAAACAAAGGGTATTTAAAATCAAAAAAACTGCAGCAGCATTATTATTTACCACTAAAGCATCTTCACACTCAAAAAGCATTTTAAGCTTTTCAAGCACTAAAGCATAGCGACTCCCTCTTTTACCGTTTTCTAAATCAAATTCAAGATTTGTATAATTGCAAATTTGATCTTTACATTGATTAAAAATGCTTTCATCAATTACACTTCTTCCTAAATTGGTATGGATAATCACACCTGTGGCATTAATTACACTTTGTAAATCTTTACGTAGATAATTTTGAATTTCTAATTTGATTTTTTCTAAAAGAATGCTTTTTTCACAATTATTATTACCCATGGCTTTAAAATTAGCCACGATATTTTTGCAAAAATAAGCTTTTAAATAAAACGGATATTCTTTTAAAAATTCATCCTCAATTAAAGCTCCAATTTGTGGAAATTTTTTAATTTTGTCCATCTTAAACCTTAAGAAAATATTTGGTTATTTTAACATAAAATTTAAAAAAATATTTTTTAGAGGAAAAACTTAATGAAAGAATTTGTTTTTATAAAAAACAAAAATTTAGTCCCTTTACCTGATCAAATTGAAATTTGGGAAACAACCAAAGATGTAGAAGTTTTAATCTCTAATGATAAAAAACAAAAATCTATCATCTATGCCCCAGAAATTAATTTTTACCTTAGAAATTCTCAAGATGATGCCTTGGAAAAAGCTAAAAATATTTTAAAACTCTATCAAATTAGAAATCATATTTATGATTTGGGACTTGATTTTGAAGAAAATAAACAAATTCAAAAACGCATTATTCTCGTTGATTTAGAAGAAGAACTTGCTGATTTTCTAAAAAAAAATAATTTTAAAGTTATTACATTAAAAAATCAAGAAATCAAAGGTATCTTTGGAACCATAGGAGAGTTATGTGCAATAATATCTGATGAAGTAGAAATTGATTTTGATATTTTAATTTTCAATCACAAATACTCAAGGAAAGATTTTTTAAGACAAAGTGGCTGTTATGATATGCAAAATTTTAAAGATAAAGAAGCCTTGCTTGAATTTTTAAATAGTATTGTTCCAAATTATACATATAAAAATTATTTTTCTTATGATTTAAATATATGTCAATATCATTCAAGACGTAGTGAACATTGTGCTAAATGTGTTGAAATTTGTCCTACAACAGCTATTTTAAAAGATGATGAAAATAAAAACCTAGTTTTTTCTCAAATAGATTGTTTAGAGTGTGGTTCTTGTATTAGTATTTGCCCTAGTGGATCGCTTGATAGTGCTAATTTACCTAGAAATAGCTTTTTTAAAATTTGTAATTTTTTTAAAAAAAATAAAATTGTACTTATTTCTGAAAAAATTTCTCTAGAAAATTTAAATTTAGCACTTCCAAAAAATACCTTACCACTAATTATAAAAGATGGATGGCTTACCCCTATGCATTTTTTATCTCTTTTGCAAAGCAGTGGAGCTAATATAATCTTTTTTACTAAAACATTGTCTGAAGGAAATCATGAAACCATAGAACTTTTAAATACTTTTTTTGAGAGAAAATTTAATAAAAAAGCTATTTTTGTTGTTAATAATAATGAAGAATTCATTACTCAATTAAAACAACAAGAATTTATAGAAAATTTATATTTTGAATTTCATAACAATACCCTTACAACAAGAGAAAACTTTTCCATAAGAATGCAAAAACTTATACAAAATGATGATTTTGGCTCTTTAAAAAGCGGAAATTGGATAAGATATGGCAAAATAGAAATCAATACTCAAACTTGCACTCTTTGTCTTTCTTGTGTTGGGGCTTGCAATGTAGGAGCTTTAATTGCTGATCATCAAGAAAATGCTTTAAAATTTAATGCTTCACTTTGCACTACTTGTGGATATTGCGAAGTAAGTTGTGCTGAAAAAAATACACTAAAATTAACAAGAAGCGGAATAGAATTTAATCCTGGATTTTTTAAATATCAAACAATAGCAAAAGATGAACTTTTTGCGTGTATAGAATGTGGTAAAGAATTTGCTACTAAAAAAGCTATACAAAAAATTGCAGAATTTATGAAACCTAAATTTAAAGAAGATCAAAACAAAATTAAAACACTTTATTGTTGTGCAGAATGCAAAGCAAAAATTATGATAAAAAGTATGAGTAATTTATAAATATCGACCATAAGTCGATATTTGATATTATTATGCAAAATAAGGTTTAATTTGCTCTAACCAAGCATCAATTCTTGATTCTGTTTGTTCTTCTTGATTGTCATTATCTAAAGCAAGACCCACAAATTTATCATTCACAACAGCATCACTTGCCTCAAAAGTATAACCATCAGTTGAAACTTCTCCAACTAAATTAGCACCCGCATTTTTTAAATTTTCAGCTAATTTTCCCATACCACCACAAAAAGTGTCTGAATAACTTTCACTATCGCCCATACCAAAAACAGCTACTGTTTTTCCGCTAAGACTAAGTCCTGAAAAGTCAAAACCATCCCAATCATCTTGTAAATCTCCACTTCCCCAAGTTGAAGTTCCACAAATTAACTTGTCATAAGAATTAATTTTAGCTGCATCAATATCTGCAATATTTAATACATCACTAATTCCTAATTTTGAAGCAATCATATTTGCTGCACCTTCAGTGTTACCCATAGCACTTCCGTAAATTACTGCTACTGACATTTATTTCTCCTTATAAGTTGATTTGATATTTTATACGGAACTAATTTTAACATAGTTTTATTTAAATCACACAAAAAATGTTTTATTTCGACAAAATGTTTAAAATTTTTATTACGAGGACAAACAATATATAGTTTTTTAAATTTATTTTTTTCGATAAAAGTTGATATTTTTTGAATCTCATCTTCAATTTCTAAATTATAAATATCAATTTTTTTACAAAGTGCCCAAATAGCAATTTTTTTATCTATTATAATAAAATCTCTTTGTTGATCAATCATTTTATCTGAATTTTGTCTAGAAATCTTATCATACACATAATCGCCAAATAAGCTTTGTGCATTAAAATATATTCCATTATGATAAATGTTAAAAATTTGATCTAAGTCATATTTTTTTATTTTTTTTGTTTTAAAAATTAATCTTCTTGCCTGAAATCCATTACATCTAAAAACAGTTTTAATTTTTCCAAATTTTACTTTAAAAATATCTTTTATAAAATTATAAAAAACTTCTCGGATATTTTTAGCTTGTTTCCCATAAATAAGAGGAATTTTCATCTCGTCTTTTACACAAGAATTATATTGAATCAAAAAATTCATTACAAGTTCTTGTTGATCTAAAGAACGATAAATTTCGGGAATTATTTCTCTATTTTTTTCAAAACCAAACAACATTTAAAATCCTTTAGAACAGTAAATTTCCCTATTTAAATTAAAAATTTTACAATACTCACAATATACACAATTAACACTTCTTTTAGCACAAACTAATGGAATTTTTCTTTTTTTGGCTTCATTTTTAATTTTTTTCATTGTATTATGGTTTAAAAAACTTGTCAGCATAACTATACATTCTATATCACAAGGAATTGGCTTACGATTGACCCTATTTTCATTACGTGCATTCCAATGTTCAATTTTTTTAGCACCTAGATCATATAAAACAGTTTTTATAGGAGTAATTTCATCTGCACCAATAACTAAAACCGACATATGCTCTCCTTATTTTATTTTGATAATTATTATTATAATATTACTTAAATAAATTTATTTTGAATTTTATTATCAAAATAAATTTATTTCAAAAAATTATTAATTAATTAAGTTATTTTTAATTTTTATTTGAATACAATTTATCAATTAATAAAAATTATTATTTAGGAGAATTAAAAATGAAAAGAATGACAAATGATTTTGGAAATATTATTGCTGATAATCAGAATTCTTTAAGTGCTGGTGCAAAGGGACCTTTACTTTTGCAAGATTATTTATTGCTTGAAAAACTTGCTCATCAAAATAGAGAAAGAATTCCAGAACGCACAGTACATGCCAAAGGTAGCGCAGCTTATGGAGAAATGAAAATCACTGCTGATTTATCTGCATATACCAAAGCTAAAGTTTTTCAAAAAGGTGAAATTACTCCACTTTTCTTACGTTTTTCAACAGTTGCAGGTGAATTAGGTGCTGCTGATGCTGAGCGTGATGTTCGTGGATTTGCTGTTAAATTTTACACCAAAGAAGGTAATTGGGATTTGGTTGGTAATAATACTCCAACTTTTTTTATCCGTGATGCATACAAATTTCCTGATTTTATTCATACTCAAAAAAGAGATCCTCGTAGTAATCTAAGAAGCAATAATGCAGCTTGGGATTTTTGGACTTTATGCCCTGAAAGTTTGCATCAGGTTACTATACTTATGAGCGATAGAGGAATTCCTGCGACTTATCGTCATATGCATGGTTTTGGAAGCCATACTTATAGTTTTATCAATAATAAAAATGAAAGATTTTGGGTCAAATTTCATTTTAAAACCTTACAAGGTATTAAAAATCTTAGCAATAAAGAAGCTGAAGAGCTAATCGCTAAAGATAGAGAAAGTCACCAAAGAGATCTTTATAATGCTATTGAAAAAGGTGATTTTCCAAAATGGAAAGTTCAAATTCAAATTTTAGCTGAAAATGATACAGACAAGCTTGGATTTAATCCTTTTGATTTAACAAAAATTTGGCCACATAGTATTGTTCCTTTGATAGATGTTGGAGAGTTGATTTTAAATAAAAATCCGCAAAATTATTTTAATGAAGTTGAACAAGCTGCTTTTAGCCCTAGCAATATAGTTCCTGGGATTGGTTTTAGCCCTGATAAAATGCTTCAAGCTAGAATATTTAGCTATCCTGATGCACAAAGATACAGAATAGGTACCAATTATCATCTTCTACCTGTTAATCGTCCAAGAAATGAAATAAATACTTATAATGTAGCTGGAGCAATGAATAGTGATAATTATAAAAATAAAGAAGCTTACTATGAACCAAATAGCTATGATGATAGCCCAAAAGAAGATAAAAGCTATCTTGAACCTGATTTATTTTTAGATGGTTTAGCGCAAAGACATGCTCCTCTTGATCAGGATTTTTACACTCAACCAAGAGCTTTATTTAATCTTATGAATGAAAATCAAAAAGAACAACTTTTTGAAAATATTGCTAGCTCAATGGAAAATGTTAATGAAAAAATTATAGATAGGGCTTTAAAACATTTTGAAAAAATTTCACCTGAATATGCCAATGGAGTTAAAAAAGCTTTAAAAAAATAATTTTTACTTACCGCCTAAGGCGGTAAAATAAAGATTATTAATTAAAAGGAAAAAGAATGATAACTCTTAGTTTAGAAGAAGAAAAAAGATTTGAGCAACTATGTAATATGGCTTTTAATTTCGCTAGAAATAATGATTATAAAAATCTTAAAATTATGATAGAAGCAGGATTAAATGTCAATTTAAAAACCCATAAAGGTGATACTTTACTTATGTTAGCAGCTTATAATAACTCCTATGAAAGTGCAAAAATGCTTTTGGAAAAAGGTGCAAAAGTTGATGAAAAAAATGATCGTGGTCAAACCCCGCTTGCTGGAGTTTGTTTCAAAGGATATTTACCTATGTGTAAACTTTTAGTTGAGTATGGTGCAAATATTGATGAAAATAATGGTTTAGGTATGACCCCTTATACCTTTGCTTTAATGTTTGGACGTAAAGAAATTTCAGCTTTTTTATTAAAAAATTCTAAGAAAAGTTTTTTAAAGAAAATTTCTTTTGCTATATTGAATTTTATAAAAAGAAAATGATTATTTTTTAAATTTTTTCAGATATCTATAAACACTAGGTTCTGAAATTTTTAAAAATTTTGCAACAATGGCTACAGCACCTTTGATATTAAAAATACCCTTTTCATAAAGGGTTTTTGCGATCTCTTCTTTTTGAGTAATGTTGAGTTGATAATTTGAATTTAAATAACTCATATCAATATTTTGAGCTAAAATTTCTTCTATAGATCGACTTAGTGTCTCTACATTAGCTAAATCATTAATTTCTAAATTACTACTTTCATCTTGGCTTAGAAATTCACCCATATCGTCTAATTTTTCTATATCTATAATTTTACAAATTGCATCTCTTATAACACTTGCATCATGATTTATGCATAAAATTCCCACAAGTTCATCAGAATTTTTTATAAAAAAAGTCGAACCTCTTACAAATTTATTTTTTTCAACCAAAGCTTTATAATCATACAAAAAATCTTTTTTTAAATAAACTTTTTTTTGTATAAGTTCACTTATAAAAGCATCTAAAGGAGATTCTAAAGTTCTGCCACTAATATGATTATTTTCAATAGCGGCAATATAAGTGCCTTTTTTATCTATAACATGAAAAACAACTTCATATTGTTTGCCTAAAACTTGCCCTAAAAATTTTGTTAATTTGATAAATTGTTCTTTTTGTTTTTCATCCATAGTTTTTCCTTAAAATTAAGAAAACTTTTTAAAAATTTTAAAAAGATTTGAATTCTAACTTTAAATTTGTAAAATTTTTCTTAAATTAATAATATTTTTTTATTATTATAATAAAAAAATATTGACAAAAATATAATTAAGATGATATTATTCTATTGAACATAAAAACATCAAAAATAAAGGAGAAAAAATGTCAAATTATCCAAAAGCTATTGGACCTTATTCAGCTTATAGAGAAGCTAATGGATTGTTATTTATTTCTGGACAACTTCCTATTAATCCTGATTCAGGAGAAATAGAAAGTGAAGATATAAAAGAACAAACTAAACAATCGCTAAAAAATATTGGAGCTATTTTAAAAGAAAATGGAATCTCTTACGATAAAGTATTAAAAACAACTTGTTTTTTAGCAAATATTTCAGATTTTGCTGCTTTTAATGAAATTTATTCTGAATTTTTCCAAGCTCCTTATCCTGCAAGAAGTGCATTTGCAGTTAAAGATTTACCAAAAGGAGCAAAGGTGGAGATAGAAGTTATTGCCTTAAAAGGATAAAAATGCTTGGTCTTGGCCTCTCATTTTTAAGCATTTTTTTACTTATTTTTATGCTTTATAAAAAAGTCAATGCCCATATGGCATTGCTTTTAAGTGGATTTTTATTACTTAGTGCATCTTTACTTGCTACATTCTTAATTTATACTTTTCCAGAACCAATTAAATCAAATTATCCTCAAATTTACGATCATCTTAAAAATTTAAATTTTTACAATCCAAAATATTCAATATTAAGCAAAGGATCTTTAAATTTAGGTTTTTTTGATATTTTTGAAGTTTTTAATCAAACTTTATCAAAAACTTTATCAGGCCTTGGACTAACTTTGATGTGTATAGCAGGTTTTTCTGCCTATATGGATCATGTTGGGGCTTCTTATGCTCTTTTTAAAGTTTTTGAAAAGCCTTTAAAAATGGTAAAATCACCCTACATTTTGCTTATATTTGCATATTTTATTTCTCAATTTTTAGTTCTTTTTATGCCTTCTCATGCTGGTTTAGCACTTTTATTAATGACAACCATGTATCCTATACTAATTCGAACCGGAGTGTCTAAATTTTCGGCTTTAAGTGTAATTGCAATTTGTCAATATATCGATCATGGTCCTGGAAGTGGTAATGTTATCATGGCTTCAAATGTAGCTAAGATTGATCCTGCATTTTATTTTGTTCATTATCAACTTCCCATAACCCTACCCATTATTATAACTGTAGCTATTTCTATTTATTTTTGCAATTATTTTTTTGATAAAAAAGAACATTTTGTATTTGATCCTAACAAAGTTGAAGAAGAGCTTAATAAAAATAAAGAACAAGAAATAAAAAAACCACCTACAATATACGCTCTTTTGCCCATTATACCCTTAATTTTAATCTTAGGTTTTAGTTCTGTACTTGATAGCATTTTAGCTTTATTGCAAATTGATTATAAGTCAAGCATTAAAATCAATGTTCCTGTTGCTATGATAATTTCAACTTTTATAGCTATTATTTTTGAAATGATACGCTATAAAAATATTGTTGAAACTTTAAATTCAATAATGATTTTCTTTAAAGGTATGGGACATTTATTTGTAATTACAGTTTCACTTATCGTTTGTGGTCAAGTATTTGCTAGTGGGCTTTTATCAGTAGGTTTTGTAGATACTTTAGTAGAAATTTTAAAAAATGCAGGTGTTGGGGTATTAACTATAATTATAGCTATTTCTATACTCCTTGCTTTTTGTGCTTTTTTAATGGGATCTGGAAATGCTGCATTTTTTAGTTTTGCCCCACTTATCCCAAATATAGCAAAGCATTTTGGAGTTGAAACTATTTCTATAATAACACCTATTCAAATCATGACAGGTTTTGGAAGATGTGTTAGCCCTATTGCTCCTGCAATTTTAGCCATATCTGCTATGACAAAAGTTAATCCATTTACAATAGTAAAAAGAACAGTTATTCCTATGCTAGTAGCAAGTATTACTAATATTATAATGACTTATATTTATCTTTAAAAAGGAGAAAAAATGAAACCAAAAACTAAATTAATCCATCAAGGAAGAGGTGATCAAAATGCTGAAGTAAGATCGGTAAATCCAACTCTAATGCGTGCTTCAACCATACTTTTTAAAGATCATGCAACTTGGCAAAAATATAAAGAATTAAGAAAAAGCGAGAGAGTTTTAAGTTATGGAGCAAGAGGCACTGCTACTAATTTTGAGCTTGAAAAACTTATATGTGAATTAGAAGGAGGATATAGAGCTCAACTTTTTCCTACTGGACTTGCAGCCTTAGCTATGGTGCTTTTAAATTATGCAAGTAAAAACGCACATTTTCTAATTACAGATGCTATTTATGGGCCAGTAAGAACTATTTGTGATAAATTTTTAAAAAAAATGGGCATTGAAGTTGATTTTCTAAAAGCTGATGCAAGTGATGTAGAAGAAAAAATCAAAACCAATACTAAGCTGATTTTATGCGAAAGTCCAGGATCTATACTTTATGAAATCATTGATTTGCCAAAACTTTGCAAAATCGCACATTCTCATAATATCCCAGTTGCTATTGATAATACTTATTCAAGTGGATATTTTTTAAATCCTTTAAAGCTTGGAGTTGATATTTCAGTTATTGCTGCAACAAAATATCTTAGTGGACATTCAGATGTTACCATGGGTATAGTAATTTGTAATCAAAAAGAATGGCAAAATTTCAATGAACTCCCAGAGGATTTTGGATTTACTACAAGTCCTGATGATGTGTATTTAGTACTTAGAGGCATGAGAACTCTAGATATAAGAATGAAAGCTCATGAAAAAAGTGCCGATGAAATAGTTGAATTTTTAAAAACAAGAAAAGAGATTAAAACTATTTTTTACCCAAAGCTCAAATCTCATCCAAATCATGAAATTTTTATACGTGATCATAAAGGATCTAATGGAATGATCACTATAGAATTTAATGATAAATACAATCAAAATGATGCCATTGCTTTTGTGGATTGCTTAAAATATTTTTCTATAGGAGCAAGTTGGGGTGGCTATGAAAGCTTAGCTACAGTAACAACCCCTCCTAGAACTGTAAGCGATTGGAGTCATAGGGGTCCATTTGTTAGATTTCATATAGGATTAGAAGATACCAAAGATCTCATAGCTGATCTAGAACAAGCTTTTGAAAAAATTAAAAAATAAAAGGAGAAAAAATGACTGGAATAAGCGTATTTGATCATAAATTATTAGCAGATTCTTGGAGCACTCAAGATATGCGCACTATCTTTTGTGAAGAAAATCGTATTCAAAAATGGCTTGATGTTGAAGCAGCTTTAGCAAAAGCTCAAGCAAAACTCAATATCATTCCTAAAAAGGCAGCAGATGAAATTGCTAAAAAAGCACATTATAAATTCATGGATATGGAATTTATTTTTACAGAATTTAAAAAAACAAAACATCCTTTAGTTCCTACTGTAAGAGGTTTAGAAAAAGCTTGTAAAGATAATTTAGGAGAATTTGTTCATTTTGGCGTTACTACTCAAGATATTATTGATACGGGCATTGTATTGCAATTTAAAGAAGCAATGCAAATTATCAAACAAGAATTAAAATTAATTGCCAAAGCTTTAGTAAAACTTGCCAAAACTCATAAAAATACCGCAATGATGGGAAGAACTTTAGCTTTACAAGCTTTGCCAATAACTTTTGGACATAAAGTATCTATTTGGCTTAGTGAACTTGATCGCCATTTTGAAAGAATATTAGAACTTGAAAAAAGACTTTATGTTGGAAGTATAGTAGGAGCTGTTGGAACTAAAGCGAGTTTAAGTGATAAAGCTAATGAAGTTGAAAAACTAACTTTAGAAAATTTAGGACTTGATGTGCCAAATATCTCTTGGCAACCTGCACGCGATCGCTTTATAGAATTAGGATATGTTTTAGGCAATATCAATGCAACCTTTAATAAAATTGCCCACCAACTTCTTATACTTTCGCATAATGAAATTGATGAAATAGCAGAACCTTTTGGAAAAGGACAGGTAGGATCTAGCACTATGCCCCATAAAAGAAATCCTGCAATCAGTGAAAATGCCGTTACAGTAAGCAATGCCTTAAAAGCAAATTTAGCCATACTTAGTGACATAGAAAGACATGAACATGAAAGAGATGGACAAGTTTGGAAAATGGAATGGAAGCTTTTACCTGAAATGTTTTTAATGCTTTCTGTAGTTTTAGCTAATATGAAATTCGCCCTTAGTGATTTAGAAATTAAAAAAGATAAAATGCTTAAAAATTTAAATACTCTTAATGGTTTTGTTTTAGCAGAACGCGTTATGTTTGCATTAAGTGATTACTATGGAAAACAACATGCACATGAAATTGTTTATGAAAATGCTATGTTAGGAATTGAAAAACAAAAAACTTTTAAAGAAGTTTTAATCGCAGATAAAAGAGTATCTAAAGTATTAAAAGAAAAAGAAATTGATGCTTTACTTGATGCAACTACCTATGTAGGTTATGCACCAAAACTTGTAGATGAATTTTTAGCAAAAATCAAAAATAGTGCTATTTTAAAATAGGAAAACAAATGTTTTATAGTGAAAAATTCGCTGATTTTATCACAAAGTTAAATTTTAATGATATACCCCAAAATGTAATTCAAAGAGCTAAAGAACTTATGCTTGATAGTCTTGGAACAGCCTTAGCTGCCCACAAAGAAGAATGTGTTTTAAATGCTTTAAGTGCTTTAAAAACTAGTGGAGATACAGTAGTTTGGGGTCAAAAAGAAAAAATAGACGCTATTAATGCAACTATGATTAATACAATCGCTTCCCATGCTCTTGATTTTGATGATACACACACAGAAGCGATTTTGCACGCTAGTGCTTTTTTAACACCTCTTTGTCTTAGCTATGGTTTTAGTATTTGTAAAAATGCTGAACAAATTTTAAAAGCCTTTATTATTGGCTGGGAGGTAGCTGCTAGAGTGGGCATTGCAAGCAAGGGAAGTTTTCATCAACGTGGTTTTCATACAAGTGCTATTGCTGGAATTTTTGGAAGTGTTAGCGCAAGTGCGGTTTTATTAAATTTAAATAAAAATCAAATCATCAATGCTTTAGGACTTGCTGGAAGTTTTGCAAGCGGAGTGAATGAATTTTTATCCAACGGATCTAATTCCAAAGTTTTACATCTAGCAAATGTTGCAAAAAATGGTATTCTAGTTGCAAATTTAGCCAAAAATAATATGAGTGGACCTTTAAGTATTTTCGAAGGAAGAGATAATATTTTTAAATGTTTTGGTATAGAAAAAAACTCAGATAAAACGGAACTTGATAAAGCCTTAGGTCAAATTTGGCAAATTATGCAAGTTTCTATTAAGCCTTACCCAAGTTGCCATTTTACACATGGTTTTATAGAGTGTGCTATTTCTTTAAAAAATGATGGTTTAAAAGCTGATGAAATAAAAAATATCCATTGTTTTGTTGATGAAGTCCCTATTTCTTTTATTTGTGATCCAATTGAAAAAAAATACCAACCAAAGACTGCCTATGAAGCTAAATTTTCTTTACCTTTTTTAATAGCTTTAGGTTTTTTTGATGGAAAAATTACATTAAAATCTTATGAAAACTTAACACGCACAGAGCTTATAAACTTTACGCAAAAAATTAGCTATGAGAAAAAACAATCCACAGGTTTTCCAAAATATTTTCCAGGACATTTAAAAGCAACTCTAAAAAATGGAAAAATTATTCAAAAAGATATTCTTATCAATAAAGGAAATTTTGATAATCCTTTAAGTTTTGAAGAATTAAAAGAAAAATTTTTAAATAATGCTAAAATGAGTCTTACAGAAGAAAAAGCAAACGATGTATTAAGGCAAATTATAAATTTAGAAAATCAAAATAATTTTATACTATAAATTAATGACTTTTGTTTAAAAACAAAAGTCTCTTATAGATTAACAATTTTTGGATTATTAAATTCTAATATATCCTTAACACTCTTTTCAAAAGCTTTTAAAATACTAAAAGCAATACCCTCAAAATCAAGCCCACCACAAAGATAAATCAAAGGCATACGAAAAGATTTACTCACATCAAGTTTAGGTTTTTCACCACTCAAATTTAATTTAAAATCATAAGGGCTAGCATGTTTAAAAGTATAATTTTGCGCTGCATTTAAAAAATCTTCTTTATTTTTTAAAAATTCTCCCTTAGCTAAAATAAAATTAATTTCAAGATATTTCCAAAAATCATTCGAAATATTTGAATTTTCATCAAAACTTTTTTCTATAAAAACATAGTTTTTTTCAAAACTTTTTTTATAATTCTCAACCAATAAAGCCCCTAGTTTATTTTTAGCTATATTTTGCAAAATAAGTTTTATATTACTCTCAAATTCAAAATCTATGTTCGATAAAATTTCAATTTGTTCCTCTAAAATAAATTGAGTTGAAAAATCTTTATTTTGTAATTTTGCATAAGAAAAAATATTAGCCATAGGTTTTTCATAATGGCCAAATTCATCCCAAAAATTCTTTTCACTGCAGGCAATGCAGCCATGCCCAGAAGCAACAGGCCAAGAGGTTTTAGAATTAAATTTAACCTTTGGACAATTATTGTAAGTATAGGGCCCTTTACAGCCTATTTTAAAAAGACAGGCTCCTTTTTTTGCTGCTTCATCATCAAAATGTTCTGCAAAAATTCCACTCTCAAATTTAGCTTTTCTTTCGCACATATCATGCAAACATTTACCATAAGCCCATACAGGACGATTTTGTTCATCCAATTCTGGAAGAACTCCAAAAAGTGCAAAAAATGCTAAATTTGAAACAATATTTACATCACTTGGTGGACAACCTGGTATATTAACTACTTTTTGAGTTAAAACTTCAGAAATTCCACAAGTTTTACTAGGATTTGGATACGCAGCTTGAATCCCTCCATAAGAAGAACAAGTCCCGATTGCATAAATAGCTTTAGCCTTTTTAGCCAATTTTTGTAAAATTTCATGGCCGCTTTCAGCATTAGCACCTATAGTTAAGAAAAAAGTGTCAATTGCAGCAACACCACCTTCGACTGCTAAAAGAAAATCTCCTTTATCTAAAATATCTTCCAAAAGCTCTTCTGCTTTTGTTCCATTTGCGGCCATTAAAGTTTCATGATATTCTAAAGAAAAAAAATCAAATATAAATTCATCAAAACTCGGTAATTCAGAACGTAATAAACTCTCACTGCAGCCGGTACATTCACAAAGATGAAGCCAAACTACTTTCATTTTTGGAGCTATTTCAAAAAATTGTTTAGCTAAAGATGGAATTTCATTTCCTAAGGATAAATACTTAACAATGTTTTT
Source organism: Campylobacter sp. RM10537 (assembly GCF_022369435.1). Taxonomy (NCBI): domain Bacteria; kingdom Pseudomonadati; phylum Campylobacterota; class Epsilonproteobacteria; order Campylobacterales; family Campylobacteraceae; genus Campylobacter; species Campylobacter molothri. The sequence continues at coordinate 1,077,404 of NZ_CP059597.1, forward strand.
TACACTTTCTTCATTGATAATCCTCTTATCTTTTGAACTTGAATTTTCAATTTCAATTATACGGTTTTGAAGTATGATTTTTAATTCTTCATTGCTAAGCTTTGCCATTTTTTATCCTTTCATATTGTCCCAACAAAGAACAGTGTTACCATTTTCATCTTTTTCAACATCACCCATTCCCATGATATTATATCCCGCATCTACATAATGAATTTCTCCACTGACTCCACGCGATAAATCACTAAGTAAATACATAGCTGAATTTCCAACATCTTCTATACTAACATTACGTTTGAGTGGAGCATTAACTTCATTATATTTTAATATCATTCTAAAATCCCCTATTCCACTAGCTGCTAGAGTTTTTATAGGGCCTGCTGAAATAGCATTAACACGAATTCCTTTAGAGCCTAAATCTCTTGCTAAATAACGTACAGAACTTTCAAGTGCTGCCTTTGCTACACCCATAACATTATAATGCGGTATATATTTCATCCCACCAAGATAGCTTAAAGTTAAAATAGAAGAATTTTTATTTAATACAGGCAAAATAGCACGAGTTAGAGAAAGTAAAGAATATACAGAAGTTCCCATAGCTATATCAAAAGCTTCCTTTGAGGTTTGTAAAAAATCATTTTCTAAGGCTTCTTTAGGAGCATAGGCAACTGCATGTACAAGAAAATCAATATTTCCTAAATCCTTTTTAATTTTATCTCCAATATTAAACAAATGTTCTTCATTATTTACATCAAGCTCATAAACAAAATGAGAACCAAGCTCCTCAGCAATAGGCTCTACGCGTTTTTTTAAAGCATCATTTAAAAAAGTAAAAGCTAAATCAGCACCTTGTTCACGACAAGCTTTTGCTATACCATAAGCAATGGATTTATTATTAGCAACTCCTACAATCAGACCCTTTTTACCTTTCATTATCATCTTTTATCCTTTAATTAATTTTATAAAATTCTCAACTTTTAAAGCAGCCGATCCTATCAAAACTCCTCCGCATTCTTCAATACTTAAAATTTCTTTTATATTATTTTCATTGACACTGCCACCATAAAGTAAAGGTGCTTGGGTTAAAGTAGCTAAATAATTAAGAACGCTACTAATATCTTTAGTATTTGCACTAACTCCAGTCCCAATAGAATAAATAGGCTCATAAGCGATAATTAAATTTTCATATTTTAAATCGATTATATCAAGCTGGGATTTTAAAAATTCTAAAGTTTTTCCAGAATTTTTTATTTTTAAATCTTCTCCTATGCAGAAAACTATTTTAAAACAATATTCTTTTGCAAAATCAAATTTAGCCTTTATAAAAGCCTCATCTCCCAAATTTCTTCTTTCAGAATGTCCAATCAATACACATTTAATACCAAATTCATCTAAATGTTCTTTTCCAAGTTCACCTGTAAAAGCTCCATTAATACAAGGATAAAAATTTTGTGCTCCTTGTATAAAATTAGTTTGAGATTCTAAAAAGGCAATGCTAGGCGGAAAAACGATAATATCATCGCATTTTGCACCCATGGTTTTATTTAAAATATCGGCATAATTTTTAAAACTTGCTCTAGTATGGTTGCATTTTAAATTTGCAGCAAAAATCATTTAATTCTCCTTTACTCTTAAAACCTTAATACCTGGAAGTTCTTTACCCTCTATAAGTTCAAGAGAAGCTCCACCTCCTGTTGAAATAAAAGTCATTTCATCTGCATCTCCAGCACGTGCAACCACATCAGCTGTATCTCCTCCACCTACAACAGAAGTAGCATGTCCCTCGCTGATATAATGACTCATTTTTATACTGCCTTTTGAAAATTTATCAATCTCGAAAACACCCATTGGGCCATTCCACCAAATTGTTTGCGCATCTGAAATTGCTTCTTTAAATAGTCTTACACTAGCAGGTCCAATATCTAATCCCATCCAACCATTAGGAATTTCTTGAATAGGAGAAAACTTCATAGGAGCATCTTGAGAACAAGAAGGAGCAGTAACAACATCTACAGGTAAATATATTTTTACTCCTAAATCCTTACCTTTGGTTAAAATTTTATAAGCTTCTTCTAAAAGTTCTTCTTCTAAAAGCGAATTTCCTACATCATAACCTAAGGCTTTTAAAAAAGTAAAAGCCATACCCCCACCAATAATTAATTTATCCACTTTAGGAAGTAAATTTGTTAAAGCTTGCAATTTTCCGCTTACTTTAGAACCCCCTACAACTGCAACAAAGGGACGAACCGGACGTTTAATTAAATTAATCGCAAAATCAATTTCTTTTTGAAGTAAAAATCCAGCTCCTTTATGATTTTCATCAAAAAATTCAGTAATAGCTTCAACGCTTGCATGCGCTCTATGGCAAACACCAAAAGCATCATTGATATAAATTTGAGCCATCAAAGCGAGTTCTTTGGCTAAATTTTTATCATTCTTGGTTTCGCCTTTTTCAAAGCGTAAATTTTCAAGCATTAAAATTTGACCTGCTTGCAAAGTAGAAGCTTTATTTTTTGCATCATCCCCAATAACATCTTTAGCAATAATAATTTCTTTATCTAAAAGTCTAGATAATCGTTTAGCAATAGGATCTAAAGAATATTTAGAACTAATTTCCTTTGGGCGTCCTAAATGTGAAGCTAAAATAATACTACAACCATGATCTAAGCAATATCTAATAGTAGGAATAGCTGAACGAATACGCCTATCATCTGTAATATTTAAAAAATCATCTTGTGGAACATTAAAATCACATCTTATAAAAACTTTTTTATGATCTAAATCAAGATCTTTAATTGAAATAATATCATTCATTTTAATTCCTGTTTGCAATATAAACGGCCATATCAACTAAACGACTTGAATAACCCCATTCATTATCATACCAAGCAATTACTTTTATCAAATCATCGGCTATAACTTGAGTTAAATCACTTGCTAAAATCGCACCATAAGAACAAGTAATAAAATCGCTTGAAACACGCTCTTCATCATCTACCATTAAAAGGCCTTTTAAATTTGAGTTTGAAGCCTTTCTAAAAGCATCATTAATTTCCTCTTTTTTAACCTTACAATCAAGTAAAACAGTTAAATCAACACTTGATACATCAACAACAGGAACGCGCATACTTTGTCCATGAAGCTTACCATCAAGTTCTGGCATAACAAGCTTCATGGCTTTAGCAGCACCTGTAGAAGTTGGAATAATATTTTGTGCTGCAGCACGTGAGCGACGCTTATCTCTAGCTTTAGCATCGATAATACTTTGTCCATTAGTATAAGCATGTATGGTTGTCATCAATCCTTTTTTTATTCCAAAATTATCTTGTAAAACCCTGCAAACTGGGCCTAAACAATTCGTAGTGCAACTTGCATTGGAAATAATTTTTTCTCCATGATAAAGATCAGAATTAACACCTAAAACATAAGTAGGGGTATTATCTTTTGCAGGAGCACTCATTATAACTTTTTCTATACCCATATTTAAAAATTCTTGACATTTTTCTGTAGTCAAATGCGCTCCTGTACATTCTAAGACGATTTGAGCTCCATATTTTGCAAAATCAAGATCTTTAACACTGCGACTTTTGAAAACTTTGATTTTTTTATTATTAATAATTAAATCATCACCTTCAATTTCTACACTTCCTTTAAATTCTCCATGAACCGTATCGTGTTTAAAAAGATATTTTGCAAGCTCTATATCAGTAGTATCATTAATAGCTACAAGCTCTATATCATTCCTTTGTAAAATAATCCTAGCAACACATCTACCAATGCGTCCAAAACCATTAATAGCAACTTTTACGGCCATTTTATTTTCCTTTGCAAATTTTTTATGTTAATATTCTACTAAAAAAAGGTTAAAAAATAGATGAAAATCGCACTTTTTGGAGGCAGCTTTGATCCACCACATAAGGGGCATGACGCTGTTATAAAAGAAGCTTTAAAAACCATTAATATTGACCAATTAATTATTATGCCAACTTTTATTAATCCATTTAAAAAAGGATTTTTTGCTAATGAAGAAAAAAGATTAGAATGGGTAATTAAACTTTGGGGCAATTTAGATAAAGTAAAAATTTGTGATTTTGAAATAAAACAAAAACGCCCTGTTCCAAGTATAGAGAGCGTAGAATATCTTTATAAAATTTATCAGCCAAGTAAATTTTATTTTTTAATTGGTGCTGATCATTTAGAAAAACTCCATCTTTGGCATCAATTTGAAAAATTAGCTTCTTTGGTTGAATTTGTCATCGCTAAGCGAGATAATATAGAAATTCCAGAACAATTTAAAGATTTAAAAACCGATATTAAAATAGCTTCTTCTTTTATAAGAAATACTCTAAATACAGATGAAGTATGTGAAAAAATTAAAGATGAGGTGCGAAATTATTATAAAAAATTTCAAAAAAATTGATACAATTTCAAAAAAAATAAAGGAAAAAAATGCAAGAAAGAATTGACTTAATCGTTAAAATTTTAGATGAAAAAAAAGCAGAAGATATAAAAACTTTTGATATGAGAAAAGAAGAATATTTTGTAAAATACGTTATTATAGCTGCAACCTTAGGAGAAAAACACGCTTTATCTTTAATTGATGAATTAAAAACCAAACTCAAAAGCAAAGGTGAAGAATTTTTAAATATAGACAGCAGTGAAGAATGGAGTGTGATTGATTTGGGTGATATTCTAATACATCTTTTAACACCTCAACATCGAGGAATTTATAATATAGAAGAATTATTAGAAAGTTTAAAAAAAAATAAAACTAACTAAACTAAAATATTCTCTATGTTTTATAAACCCATAGAGAATAAATTTAAGCAAAATTATCAATAATAATGCAAATTAAAGATGATCAATATAATCTTCAATCTCTTTTTTAATTTGATGTTTTTGCTCTTTTAAGGCCTTTTTCTTAGCCTTATACTCTACTTTACTCATATAATCCTTTTTTTCTTCTAAAGCATGAAGTTCTTTTTCTATTTTTTCAACTTCTTGTTCTTTGAGCTTTTTAGCCTCTAATTTTTTATCATAAAAAAGAGGATCTTTTTTACAATTATTTTGGACTTCTTTTAAAACAAGCTCTAAAGTTGATTTTTTAGCAATATTATTATGAATTTTAGCATATTCTATTTCTTTACTAATGCGATCTATATTTTTATCACACTCATTTGAAAACGCCATAGTGCATAATGTAGCCATTAAAATCCATGTTTTTTTCATCAATCACTCCTTGAAATAAAATTTCAAAAAATATTACTTAATTAATTCTTAAGTTTATCTTTTATTTGATTAAACAAATTCATAACTTTTTCTTGAATCTCACTTGCTTTTTCTAAAGAATTTGCTTCAAAGCGAGTGATAAGATATGCACTTGTATTAGATGCCCTAAGCAAAGCCCAACCATAGCCAAAATCTATTCTCGCTCCATCAATTTCACAAAGACTTTTCACACCCTCTAAAGCACCATTTTCAACTGCTTTTTGAAATTCACTAACAATTTGAAATTTCTCTTCTTCATTTACTGGAATTTTAATTTCTGGCGTGGTATATAATTTAGGCAATTCTTTAATCATACTTTCTAAATCAAATCCCTTATAAACAAGTTCTAAAGCTCTTAAAAAAGCATAAATTCCATCATCATATCCAAAATATCTATGCTTGAAAAATATATGTCCGCTTACTTCCGCAGCCAAATCAATATCTTTTTCTTTCATCATTTTTTTAATATTTGAATGTCCAGTTTTTCCCATAAAAATAGTCCCAAATTTAGCAACCTCATCAAAAAGATTTTTACTACATTTTACTTCTCCTAAAATTCTAGGATTTGGAATATTTTTGGCAAATAAATAGCAAAGCTCGTCTCCACAAAAGATATGAGTTTTACTTAAAGCTACCATTCTATCAGCATCACCATCAAATGCAAAAGCGAGTCCATAATCTTCGTTTTGATTTAAAAAATTCTTCACAGCTTCCAAATTTTGTTCTTCTGTTGGATCAGGATTATGATTTGGAAACTGTCCATCGGGATCGACAAACATAAGATGGGCTTTTAAATTTAAAGCTTTTATTAAAGGCTCTATTACAACTCCAGCTGCTCCATTGCTACAATCAATAGCGAATTTATAATGAAAATCTTTTAAAAAACTAAATTGTTTAGTCATAAATTCCACATAAAGGCTTAAAATATCATAAGGTTGTGCATCAAAATTATCTTCTATTTCATCATCTAAATGTTTATAAACTTCTTTAGAAAATTCTTTTAATTCAGTCCCAAAAAAACTTTCTTTACCTATAGTAATTTTAAAACCATTATATTCTTTTGGATTATGTGAAGCAGTAATCATAATATTTGCATCAAATTTTAATCCTTCATAGAGACTAAAATATCCAAGTGGAGTTGGAGTAAGTCCTATATTATAAACCTTAATACCTGCTTTATTTAATCCACTAACCAGATATCCAAAAAGTTCTTTAGCACTATATCTTGCATCATAGCCCACGCTTACATTCTTACAACCTCTTTGAAGCATGGTTTGTCCTAAACAAAAACCTATTGCTTTAACGCTTTTTTCATGAAGTTCTTTTCCATAAAGTCCACGTATATCATATTCTCTAAAAATTACATCAAGCATATATAAATCCTTAAAATCATTAAAAATTTTTCAATATAATAAATTTTTAGTTATTAAGATAAAGAAAATTTTGGTACAATTTTACATTAATTTCACTAAATAAAGGAAATTTTTATGGATGAAGAATTAGAAAACGAAGAAAGCAAAAAGAAAAAAGGTGGAATGCTTGTAATTATTATAGTTATTTTGCTTTTTGTATTACTTTTAAGTATTATGGGTGTTATTGCTTGGCTTATTTCAAGTAGCTCTAGCGATGAAACAAAAATCAAAGAAGCTCCAAAAGAAGAGGTTAAAACAAGTAAAACAAAAAATTCAATTCCAACACAGCGTGGCAGTGATTATGCTAATATAGGTCCTATGTATTCTCTTGATCCTTTTACTCTAAATTTACTTAGCGATAGTGGATCAAGATATTTAAAATGTACTATCGACTTAGAACAAAATAGTGAGCTTTTAAAACCTGAACTTGATAAAAAAGTAGCTGTAATTCGCGATATTATCATCAGAACTTTAACTTCAAAAACTTTTGAAGAAATTAGTACTCAAAAGGGAAAAGAACGCTTAAAAGATGAATTGGTAGGCAAGATAAATGAAATCTTAACTGATGGTTTTATTAAAAACGTTTATTTTACAGATTTTGTTGTGTCTTAATGCGTGTAGGTTGTGATATCATTTCTATTGATAGAATAGAAATGATTTATCAAAAGCATAAAAAGAATTTTTTAGATAAATTCCTAAACCCTAAAGAGCAGTTATTAATAAAAAGTCCTGCCAGTTTAGCAGGGTTTTGGGCAGCAAAAGAAGCTGCTAGTAAAGCTTTAGGAACTGGAATCAGTGATCTTTGTGGATTTTTAGATATAGAAATTTACAAAGATGAAAAAAATGCTCCCAAACTTCAATATTCTAAAAAAATTATGGAACACTTTTGCATCAAACAAACATCTCTTAGTATTTCTCATGATGGTGGCTTTGCTATTGCTATTGTTGTCTTAATTTAATTCCCTATAGTTTGTTTATCTAAATTTTTTGAAAGTATAAAATCGACAACTGGCTGCTCTCTTTTATTGGCTCTTTTGCAATGATCTTTTTGAAAAAAATCAGTAATTTTAATCACTATTCTAGCCCATTTTTTACGGTTTCTTTCTCTCCACGCATGAGAAGATACACTCTCCCAAGCGTAACCATTAAACAAACTTGCATTAACAAAATGATCAAGTGCTCTTACACCTTGTCTTGCTCTTGCTGTATTAAAAAAAATTCCTACAATTACAATAAAAATATAACCCAAAACCGCCAAAGGAACGATAGCACAGAGCAATAAAGTTCCTGCTAACTTCTCCCTCAAGTTTCCTTTAAATTTATGCTTAAAATGAAAAAAAATCGCTCGATTTCTATTTTTCACCCTTAACATCCCTTTTACTAAATTTAATTCTCATTCCATTTGCTGATCTAATAGTCAAACGTCCTACGACATCTGGGATAAAATTTTCTTCAAGTTCTAATTTATAAGTTTTTAAAATATTAGCTAAAATCAAAATAGCCTCTTGCATTGCAAAGCCTTGTCCTATGCAAATTCTCTCTCCAGCCCCAAAAGGCAAATATGCATCTTTTTTATATTCCTCATCAAAACGAGAAGGATTAAATTCATTAGGATTTTGCCAAAAACTTTCATGACGATGTATAAGCCAAGGTGCTATTACAACTCCTGATCCTTTTTTAATGGTTTTATCTCTTACAATAGTATCTTTATTAGCTTCTCTTGCAAAAAATCCCACAGGAGGATAAAGTCTTAATGATTCTTTAAAAATATTAGTTAAATATTTAAATTGTTTTAAATGTGAAATTTCAATAGCTTTATCTTTTAAAATTTGAATAATTTCTTCATAAGCTTTTTGCTGCTCTCTAGGATAAAGACTAAGTAAATAAAGCGTCCAAGTTAAAGAACTAGCCGTAGTTTCGTGGCCTGCTAAAAAAAGCATCGCCACTTGATCTAAAATCTCTTCAAATGAAAAACGCTGATTGGTTTGCGAATCAACCACTAAAAGTAAAGAACTTAAAATATCCTCAAATTTCCCAGACTCTCCCGAGCCAACAGCTTCATAACGAGGTTTTATAATATCACTTAAAATCTGCCTTATTATATCTCCCGCCTTTGCTCGTTTGCGATCTCCTAAAACATAAGAAAGCCATTTTGGAAAGTGAAACATACGACGCATAGCTGTATGTACACTTTGCTCTTGAAAAATTACAAAAGCATCGAGTATTTTTTTACCTTTTTTTGCATCAAGTTTAGAAGACATAATAGTGCGAAAAATAACATCAGCCGTAACAAAGGTCATGGCTTCATCTACTTCAATCACAGAATTATCTGGATATTTGTCAAAACGTTCCATCATATCTGCTACAGCCTCGCTCATAAGGTTAAAAACCTTATTAATACGCGTCATTTCAAAACTAGGTCTTAATAATTCACGTTGTTTTTTCCAAACTTCTCCATTGGTTGTGAAAATACTTTCTCCTAAAAGTGGACTTAAAAGCTCGTGCAAAAAAGCACTTTTTGGAAATTCTTTCACCTCATCAACCATCATTCTTTTTACTTCTTTGGTATCATTGATTACATAAAGATCAAAATTAGGCATTTTAACATAGCCTGTTTGCATTTTATAACTACGCTCATAAAGCCCATCAAGCCAAGATCTACGCTTAAGTAAAAAAGTTAAAAATGTAGAAGCCTTATTTTTATAAGGTTTTGGATAGAAAGGACATCTGCTCATACTTTTATCTCCTTTTCTAAAAATTCAGATGATAAAACAAAACTAAAAAAATCATAGCTACCCTTAATACTTGGACTAAAAAGATATAAAAAATGTGCTTTATTTTTATCTTTTTTGATTTTTTTATATTCATTTTTTTCATACAAAGTATGAAATTTGGCACTTAAAAAATGGGGTTTAAATTTCGCATTGACACCACTTGTACGAAAAAAATCAACTTGAGGAAAACACGCCCCATCAATAACTGAAGTGTAATCATACCATTTTAAATCAAATTGAGAAATAAATTCTAATTTTTTTCTAAAATCATTAGATTTTTTTTGATAACTCACTAAAGGAATACACTCGCCCAAGGTAATAATTTTTAATTTATTGAATATTTTTTGTTCTAAATTTTGCTTTAAAATAAAATCCAAAACCTCAATGCAAACTATTGTTCCAACACTATGAGCTACTAAAATTAATTCATAATTTTCATTATTTTTATTCTGCTTTAAATTTTGCAAGATTGTATCAGAAAATATTTTAATTCTCTCTTGCATCAATCCTTCTTTTTTATTGTGCCAATTTGCACAAAAAGCACAAATTCTAGCTATCCAAAATACAGCCAATTTCCTACCGAGTTTAAATAAAAAATGAAAAATTAAAAATGAAAGCAAAAATCCTAAAATAATTGACAAAGAAAAATGTATATAATTTTTAGTAAGAAAAAAAGATTCAAAACCTATAAATAAGGAGAAAATTAAAGAAAAAATCACATAAAAAAAAGGGTAATATCCAGTAATTAATTGATAAATAGATTCTTTTCCAAATTTGATAAAAAGCCCTGTAATTGTATAAATTCTAAAAAAACTATAACAATCTTTTAAGGCATCTAAATAACTTTCTGACCAATTTTTTTTGACAATATCATTCCAAGTTAAAAAATGATATTTAAGCTTTATATTTTGACTTTCAACTTTAAAAAAAGGAAAAGTTTTATGATGTTCAACCTTGCCAATACTAGCTTGAATATCAAACTGATCAGAATACTTTTTTAAATTTTTTTTAAATAAATCATAATAATACCTATAACTTTTAGGATCATATCCTGCAATATAAAATACATCTCTATTCATAAAAATCAATTTCTCAAATTATTTTTCTTAAAATTATAACAATTTTTTTAAATTTTATTAATTAAAAATTTTACTTTAATGAATTTTTATAAAAATTTACATTAAATTGATTGGTTTTTAAAAGATAGTTTTTATATTGAGATACCAAAACTGGATTTGGTCTATAAGCGTGAGCTTCTCTCCAAAAAAAATGAAGCTTCTTAGGATAGGTTAAACCTTCAAAATCATAAAAAGCCTTACCGCAAACTTTAGTAGGACAACTATCTAAAATAGCACTTAGGCCAACAGTAGAATTTATAGTAATACATCCTAAGGCATTTTTTAAAAGTCTTGGCAAATGAGTATCATGGACATATAAAACTCTTCCTTCAACGTGATATTTCTCACTAACCATTTGAATAAATTTAAAATAATTTTTATATCCTCTATCCATAGGATGATGTTTAAAAACCAAGTAAGACTTAGCTCTAGCATGATTTGCAAAAGAAAGTATAGTTTCTTCTATAAATTCTTCTATACTTTTTTTATAATGATATTTCACTTGAGTGTCATTATAAACTTGCAAAATAGCTAAAAAATATTTCTTTTTAAGATTGTAAATCTTATCGTTTAGTTTTTTTTCTGTAAATTTATAAAAATATTTTCTATATAAAGATCTAAACCAAAATAAAAATTCAAAAGGATATAAGGTGCGATGATGAAGATTATTGTTAAAAAATGGAGCCAAAAGAAACGAGAATAGCCAATATAAAAAAGCATAAAAGGCCATATATTTAAATCCACCAGGAATTTCTTTGATAGATTTTTTACTGCATATTTTTTGATTAAGATAAAAATTTTTATTACGAGGTAATAAGGAATTTGCATTAACACCATTTTTTTCAAAAGTAATGCAATAAGGTCTTAAATATCCTTCTTCAAAAATCCAAACATCGATATTTAATTTTTTAGCAAGATCTATAGCCTTTTTATGGATCAATCGACAATCATTATACATTAAAATAGCTTGGACTTTATATTGCTTAAAAATTTTTTCATAAAACTGCGTTAAATCCTCTTCTTTGCCCTTATAAATTTTTCCACTAGGATAAAATAAAAAGTCCCCGCCATTAAAATTAATTTTTAGAATTTTAGCATTATATTTTTTAAGTTTTTTTGCTAAGCGATAAAAAAAATTACCTACTGGTCCTTGCAAAAGAATAACATTTTTTCCGCTAAATTCTTTTTTTATTTTTTGATCAAATTCCATTTTAACACTACAAATTCGCAAATTCTTCTTATTTTTCTTAATATAAAAATTCTAAAATCAATGATTATTTTTCGATAAGGTTTAGAAAAATAATCATTTTGCATTTTTAGCATTATATCCAAACAAAGTTCAATTTCACATAAGTTTTTTGTTTTTGGATGAATATATCTTGGATACTGTATCAAAACACCAGCAACCAGCTCTTCTAGAGTCAATTTTCTTATTCGCCTTAAGCATTTTTGTTTATCTTGAGTTAAACCCCAACCCGCATAAAAAGGCATACCATAAGTAAAGACTTTTTTGAAACGCAAAAGTGCATCAAACCCTGAAGTAGAAGTAATCGTATGTACTTCATCACAAATTTTTATTGCACTATCTATGCTACAATTTTTTATAATCTCATCGCAATATTTTAAAATGGTTTTTTCATCTTTTAAGCCTTTGCGATTTCCACTTAAAACATCGGGATGAGGTTTAAAAACAATATAGGCATCTTGATTTTTTAATCTTACTTCTTTAATCAAATCCAAAGTCGATAACCCAAAACCGCCTAAAATCATTGAGGCATCATCCTCAACTTGTGCAGGAATAAGAATAATTTTTTGTCCTTTTTTAGCATGAATCTTAATATCTTGATGTTTAATGCCATTGTATTTTGAAAATTTATTTTTTTTTAAAATGTGGATAATATTTTTTGCTCTTGATAAAATTTGTTCATCGAAAATTTCATTTTGCAAGATACTTTCCAAGCGACTCTCTTGATTTGGATCAATATAAAGCCCTTTATCATCAACTATTAAAGAATAAGGGCGTGTAAGATCAGAACCTAAAGAAATTGAACGAATAAAACCATCTTCTACTAAAGAAATTTTTGGAATAAAATCGCTTAAATTTTCATCTTGTGCTTTTTTTATAAGAATATTTTTTAACTCATTAAAATCGACTCTCTTACCCCAAATGAAAAATTTATCACTTTTTGTTAGTTTATATTTATTTAAAGCTTTTAAGGAATTTAAAAAAATTATTTCATTATCTTTAGCCTTAAAAAAAGGTTTCATGAAATACCTTTTCCAAAGAGTAAATCCTAACATAAATAATCTACTGGAATTTTCTTGTTCTATGCTTTTATATTTTGCTAAAGTATTAAGTGTATCAAAAATATCGCTTTTTTTATTTAAATAAGGGTTAAAATACTGACTATAAAGCATATAAGCGATATAAAACACCTCTTCAAGACTTCTTTTTTTAACCCTTCTTGGGCATTTTTGTTTATCTTGCGTTAAACCCCAACCCGCATAAAAAGGCATACCATAACAAATACACTCACAACCCATAATCAAAGCTTCAAAGCCCATTCCAGAAGTTTTAGTATAAACCTTATGAAAATATTTTAACAAAGCCAAAGGATTAAAATTTTCGCTTATAATCTTACACTCCTTAGGTAAAGAATGTACATCGAAATCACTTTGTTTTTTTTCACTTAGTACATCAGGATGAATTTTGATATAAATTTCACTATTAGGGTTTTCTTCTATAGCATCTTTTATTATTTCATTAGTGCTGGTATTTTGTGTTAAACCATATTGTAGCGATGCATCGTTTGCAGTTTGAGCGATGATTAAAACACGATTTTTATCCTGAAAAAAATAATTATTTGGAATATCTAAATTATTATTATATTTACTAATTTTATTTTTTTTTAAAAGCTCTATAGCTCTTTTAGCATTATTTAATTCATCTTGATTTAACTCGTAAGTATTTAAAAGATTTTCCAACCTTGAAGATTTGGTAGCATCATAATAAATTCCAATATCATCACAAACCAAGCTAAAGCTAGGTGCATTTTCAACGCCCAAATTTAAAGATCTTATAAAACCATCTTCTAAAAGCATAAATTTTGCATTATATTTTTGAGCTAATTCTTGCGCTCTTAAACCAGATTTTTTACGCCCCCAGCCCATAAAAATATCTTGTTTGTTACATTTTGAAAAAATATGAAAAAATAAAACAGAATAAAAATTTTTAACACTAATGATTAATTTTTTTGAAATTGAATAATACTTCATAACAAATTTTCTTAATTATAATAACGAAGATACCATTATATCAAACAAATCTAAAAATTAAAATATTAAAAAAATTATAACTAAATTTGAATTTCTAGATCACTTTTAAAATCAATCTCGCACCAATTTCCTTGGATTCTTACAACTTTAGCATTATGAAAATGATCAATTAAAGCTTGTAAAAAACTTGTCATATACATATTATTAAAATCTTTTCCATCATATAAAGCATTTCTATCTAAATGATCATAAAAATCAATAAAAGATGATAAAAAATCAGAGCTTATTTTAAAAAGACCGATATACTGTCCTTGAATTTGATCATAATTTTGTGCTTTTTTACCCAATTCTATTATAAAATTATTTTTATCTATTTTTAATGTTTCTGCATCTTCAAGAGGATTTTCAAATCTTCTTTGCCAAAGTTTTTTCCAATCCTCATCAATAACAATAGCTAATGGATCTTTTGCTTTTTTTAAAAGTTCAATTGTGTCTTTAAAATAAACAATATCTGCGTAAGAAACAATCAAATCTTGTTTATCCTTAATACAAGTTTGTAAAAATTCCCTAGCGCAAAAAAGAGTATATAGCATATTAGTTGATGAATAATTTTCATTAATATAAAAATGATTTAGTCCAAAACGCTCTTGGATAAAATTTTTTAAAATATCAAATAGATATCCACCTACGATAGCAATTTCATCAATCCCAGCTCCTTTTAAAGCCTGAATTTCATAAGATATAAGCTCTTGATTTTTATACTTAACCATACATTTTGGATTATTTTGCGTTAAAGGCATTAATCTTGATCCAAAGCCTGCCGCTAAAATAATAGCTCTCATTTTTTCTCCTTTATAAGATCAAGCCATTTTTTTAAAATACTTATATTTTCAAGCCCATTTTCTCTTTCTATATGCCACATTATTCCATAAATATTTTTATCTTTGTGTTTAAAAGCTTCTATACTTTCATCGTTTGCTTTAGCTAAACTTATCAAATCTTCTCCTAAATTCACAATAGCATAATTATGAAAAGAATTAACCATGTAATTTACATCATCAAAAATAATTTCATGATGTCCTATATGATTTATACAAGAATTTAAAGAAGAGCCAAAATAATGTGCGATCATTTGTGCTCCTCTACAAATTCCTAAAAGCGGTGTATTTGTTTTTAGACAATACTCAATAATTTTCCTCTCATAAGCATCTCTTTTTTGAGATAAAACACTATGATCGTAAATACTTAAATCATTTCCTCCACTTAAAATCACAGCATTAAGATGTTTTTCATAGATATTAAAATCAATTTCATAACTTAAAGGCAAAGGTAAAAATCCCGAAAATAAATTTAAATTAAAAAGCCTTCCCCAATCTAAAGCTAATGCTTCCCTTTCCTCAAAATAGTTTTGATTGCAAATAAGTCTTTGAGTGATCCCTATAAACAAAATATTTGCTCACTTTCACATTCTATGTTAATTCTACTTGCTTTAAGATAGGTTTTAAAATTTTCCTCTCCAACGCCTATAACAGCTGGAAGTCCTAATTCTGAAGCCCTAATAGCCATATGAGAATTAGCACCCCCATAACAGGTAATAAATCCTGCAATTTTTTTAGCAAATAAATAATCATATCCTGGATCTGCAGCATAAATTAAAACTATCTTTCCTTCTAAATCTTGATCGCTTTCTCTAGCTGTATTTGCAATAATACTTTTTTGAGTGATGAAATTAGGAATAATACGATGTACATAAAAAGAAAAAATTTGATCAGAACTTGATAATAAAGAAGGTAGCTTTATAGCTTGAGTTAATTCATACTCTTTTTTATGACGTGAAATTTCTTCTAAAAATTGCTCTTTAGGATTAATAGAATAAAGGCTCGAATAAAGATTTAAAATACTTTTAATATCAAGATGTGCTAAATCTTCTTTTTCAATTTTATAATAACGCCCTAATTCTTCTATATAAAATAAAGCCTTAGATAATAAACGCGTAAATTCAAATTTTACCCATTCTCTACCCTCTATAGCCTGCTTTAAAAAATCAAAAAATTCTTCAAAATCAACCTCTAATCCATGCTCTTTAAGTAAGATATTTAGTTGTTCTTGTTTTTGTTTTGATATTTTAAATATTTCATCATTAAAATGTGACTTATTTTCCAATTTTTTCTCATTAATATTAAAATACAAATCAAAATTTTCATCATATCTAGGTGATAAAATATTATAAGTTCCAGCTCTTAAATGTCCAAATTCATTTAAAAATTCTTCCTTATTGTTTTCATTAAGTTCAAAGGTTTTTTGACTTAAAACTTTACTTACTGTATTTAAAGAATTTAAAAAACTATTTTTTTCTTCTTTGGTAAAAAAATTAATTTCAACCAAAGAGTTAAGAAGTTGCATTGCTACAAAACCAGCTCTTGCAACACCTGCAAAAGGTAGAGTTCCATAACGCTTACATTCTTCTAAAAGCCAATAAATTTTATCAATCAAAGAAAAGTCAGATTTAATGATATTTTCATATCTTTGCCTTAATTTAGATGCTTTTTTAATATCCTTTAAATAAAGCCCAGAAGAAGGATTAATGATTTTATTAGTTAACTCAAGTAAGCTAAATTCCAAACGCTTGATTTCATTTTCATTAAAACCATGTTCCAAAAGCTCTTTAAGTTTAGATGGGGTATAAAAATCATAACAAGAATACACTATGCTAAATTCGATTTTATCATGCAATTCATGATTTTGATTTAATTTATTAAGATAAAAATTAGCTAGTTTTTTAGCAATCTTTTCATCTAAATTCTTTGGAATAAAAGAATTAAAAGAAAGTCTTACATCAACAAAAGGTATACCTAAAAAAGAATGAATTAAAGGGTGAGATCTTAAGTCCCTGTAGCCATAATTATCACGTTGATAAGCCCAAATATTATCGGTTATAATTTCTTTATATAAACTAAAGGCTAAACGCTTTGGTTTTAAACCTATAATCTCAGCAGGATTCCAATCAGGCATAACTCCAAAAAGTGCCTTATCGCCTAAAACCCTAGGGCGTAATTCTTGCAAAGATATAAAACGTTTAGCAAATCTCTCCAAGGCTTCTTTAGGTAAAGCGTTAAAAAGATTATTTTTATTGTGCATAACAAGAGGTCTAACTTGCAAACAAATAAGCTCACTTTTATGCTCTAACCTAGCAAAAGCAAATTCAACATCTAAAAAGCAGCAATCATATAAATTCTCTAACTCTTTAATTAACTCTATAATTTGCTTTACTTTTTCATCTTTAAATTCTAAACTTTGGCGATAGTGATAATAAGTCTTGGCATTTTTTACACTTCCATCGGTAATAGAATTACTTGAGCCACTTTCATCATACTGTAAACAAAAATAAGGGGAAAAATTATCCTTATCTACACTAAAACCTACTCCACAAAGTTCTATATTTTCAAGCATAGGTTGAATTAGAATTTCATCATCTTTTGAGGGCATAGAATTTCCAACTTTTTCTAAAGCTTGCAAAAGTTCTATTTTATCATTAGTTAAAACGTTTGCGAGGGATAAAAAAGCTCCAGCGTTAGAATTTACCATACTATCTTCACTTGAAGATGAACTTCTAATAATCACTTTTTCGGCATTTAAGTGAGAAATTTTTTCTAAAATCGCTTCTTTATTTTGTTCTAATTCTTTAAGCGAAGTTAAAACCAAAGGTAAAACTTTTGCTTTAGTTAATTTCGATTGTAAGTTATAAAGATTTTTAGCCTTGGTTTGAAAATTTAACTCCGCCATGTTTTCCTCATTTATATCTTTTTAGCACTCCAGCAACGTGTAGTATACTTAATATCAAATTCCTTAGGAAGTCTCTCTATGATCTTTTGACTTATCTTCTCAAAAAGCTCATTTCCTTCTTTTGTTTCCAAATCCCAATAAGGATTTTTAACACTTCTCCATGCATTAATATAATTTTCAATGCTTTGATGAAAATAAAAATCTTCTTCTATATAAACTATATTATCAAAAAGATCTTTACGACTTTCTATAATAGGTCTTTGATCTTCCCTTCTAGTTCCTCTTGTATATTTTGGAACAAATTCTATAATAGTGTCCTCAGCAATCTTTTGCATCGGATCATTTAAATCTCTGTGATTCCACATACAAGAAAAATAACCGCCTTTTTTAAGCAAACGATGTGCTTCATTTAAGGCTTCATTTCTATCCATAACATTAAAGCTGCTTCCAAAAGTAACCCAATCAAAACAAGAATTTTCCAAAGTTGAGTCAATTCCAGTTGCTCTAACCCACTCTATACTTTGCCCTTTAGTTCTTTCAATACCAATTTCTCTCATAGCGTCATTTGGCTCTACTGAAATAACATTGCAATTTCTTTCAAGCAACATAATACTCAAATTTCCTGTTCCGGCTCCAATATCAGCAACTTTTAAATTCTTACCCCCCCCCAACAAAGTAATCAACATATCTATAGTTTTTGGTGCATAATTTGGCCTATAGCTATAAAATTTTGCATGCTTGGTGTAATCCCATACTTGTTCTACTAATTTTTCCATTTATATTCCTTTAAAATTTTTAATCAGCTTTTTTAGCTGTCCAAGCCCTTATTTTATAAGGTATTTCTATATTTTGAATTTTTGAAATTTTAGTCTCTATCATTTCTAAAATTTCTTTCCATCTTTTTTCACCTGCTTGTGCTTGTATATCATTTACAGAATGCCAAGCTCCAAGATAACGCTCTTTATCCCAAATTTCTTTATAATCGCATTCCATAAAAAAGCAGTCCGTAAAATCCCCTGTTGAGACGAGGATTTCTTCCCATTTTTTAACATTTTGACTTCCACTGCTCACACGAGCAAGCTCTGGGACAATATGTTTAATTTCCTTTTCAATCTCATCAAAAAGCGAACCTTCTACAATATGACGTGGATTCCAAATCGCAGTGAAATACCCCGCCCCATTTAACACTCTTGCAAATTCAGGTAAAGATTTATTTGGATCCGTCCAATGAAAAGAACTAGCCATGATCACCCAATCCGCGCTTTGATCTTGCATATGAGTTTGTTCGCCACTTCCTTTATGCCAAGAAATGTTAGAAAATTTTTGAGTAAATTTTTTCCCTTCTTCTCGCATATTATCATTTGGTTCTACTGCATTGATTTGACATGCAAACATTTGAGCTAACATCTTAGTAAGCTTACCTGTTCCAGCTCCAACTTCAACGATATTAAGATCTTTTAGATCTTTTTTATTATCATTGATACAAGCAGCTAACTTTTCCAATAAAAATGAACTATAAGCAGGCCTATTGTGATAATGCTTTGCAACTTCTGTAAAATCACCTTGTCTCATAATGCTCCTTTAAATTGATTTGTGATTATATCTTATATAATTTTATTATTTCATTAATTACTGTTGTTTTCTATTTGTTTTATTTCGCTCTCACCATCCAACTCTTCACACATTTTTTCAAATTCTTGGTAGTATTTCCAAGAGGCTACTATATCAGGACGATGTTGTTTGATAAATAAAAGATGATTATCAAAAACTTTTTTACACTCTAATCTTAATTCTTTATTTTTTTTCATAAAATTAATAATATCTATCTCTTTTACCTTTTTATTTTTTAGAATTTGTTTTTGTTTATTTATACTATTAACCAACTCTTTGATTTTGTTTTTAATTTCTTTTTTTAAATTTAACTCGTTGAGAAAATTATCATAAGAATCTCTTTTTATATAAAATGCAATACCTTTTAATGCATCTTTCTCATTGTCTAAGAAAAAATAATTCGTCACATTAATACAATAACCTTCTGGAGCTTTTTGCCAAGGAGTTAGCCAATTATTCTGCAATATTATTCCCGATTCAGCCTCAGAAATCCAACTTTCATCTATAATAAATAAATCAATATTTTTATCAATACTCAAAGTAAGAGGTAATAAACTTACATTATCATTCAATGCTTTTTTCTCAAATTTCGTTTTATTTATTGTATTTGGTATGTCAATAGATAAAAATTTGCACATTTTTTCAATTGTTATATATGTCTTTTTACCGACAATATCATCCATATCAATAATAAAATGTTCATTAGTATTTACCAAAGCTCTTTCGAGTTGAAAATCATGAAATGTAGTTAATCTATGATTAAGATAAAAACTAGCTAATTCAAACAAATTATAGTTAAAACTCCAACCTCCTATCGTAACTAAGGAATTGCAAATTTCATCAAAATCATCACTAAGCTTAATATATCTTTTTGCTTCCCTATAAGGTCTTAAAATATTTAAATAATGTTTTAACATACCTATAGGATCTCTTGTTATATGAATGCCTGGAATTTTTGGTAATAAATAATAAAATTTCTCACAATTGTGATAATTTCTCAAAGCAATATATTTACAATCGGACTTTGCAACAAATGAAAAATTATATATATCTTTAAAAATTTGAATAATATTTGACTCAACAACAGGAGTTCCAATGTTGCGAAATTTTAAAAGATCTAAAAAATTAATAAATGCAGTTCCACCGGTGCCATGCGAACACCAATATATAAACTTATATCCATCCGGTAAAGGTAAATTCATTTCCCATGCAAGTTCAGCAGGTATGCTTTTATAGTTTATTTCTTCTTTTTCATCATTAAGTTTTTTAGGATCAAGTAAAGATGGGTAAGGATGGTTTTCTTTTTTATATTTTTCATTAAAATCATTAGATAATAACCATTCTTCTATAAGGTTAAAATTCTTTGTAACATAATCAAAGTTATGAAAGATATTATCTATAATAGGAGTATAATCTTTATGAATATTTAATAGGTTTTTTATTTTAGGAAATTCTTTTAAGAATAATTGTTTGTTATTTGCTATAGCTTTAATAATATTAGAATTAATTTGATCAAATTCTTTAAAAATATCTTGAAATAATTTAAATTCTTTTTTAGCTTTTTTAATATATTTATTTAAATTAAAATAACCACCTATAAATTTATCTTGATCTGCTTTTATTAATACTTCGCCTAGCATGTAAGATAAATGAAAATAGCATTTTAAAGCTTCATTATAGTCAGGACATTGTTTTAATTCAGGATATTTAAGAGTAGGAAAGACTTTGATGGTTTCTTGATAGATTTGTTTTTCTTTTTTGTGTTGTTTTTTAATGTTATAAAGTTTTTTAAATAAGCTTAAATACCCCCCCCCGCCATTTTTATCATATTCAATCATAGTTTGACCTAATTTATAAGCTAAATGATTTTTAATTCTTTCTACAGCTGAGTTGGGGTTATGCATGGTGAGAGTCCTTAAAAATGTTTTTTAAGTTTAAATTATATAGTTTGATGATAGAATTTAAACTTAAAAATTTTTATTAAATTGGATAAAAATTAATGATTAACAAACAAACAATTAGATTGAGATTAGTTGATTGGTATCTTGAAGATAATGAAGAAAATTTTTATAATCATTATTTGATTAAATTATTATGTGAAAGATACAATATAATATATAGCGATAGTCCTGATTATATTATTTATAGTGTTTTTGAATTTAATAAACATACAAATTATGATTGTGTGAGAATTCTTTTTACTGAAGAAAATAGAAGAACAAATTGGAATATAGCCGATTATGGCATAGATTTTGATTATTTATCTTTTGCGGATAGACATATTAGATTGCCTTTTCAATTTTTATGGCTTAAAGATGATATAGAATTAGCATGTCGCAAGCATTTGCATTACAATGAATCTGAAAAGAGAAAAAAATTTTGTGCTTATTTAATTACAGATCCGGGTAGGCCAGAATGGACGCCTAGAGATTATTTTATAGATAAATTATCTTTATATAAACATATTGATTCAGGAGGTAGATATAGAAATAATATAGGTGGTCCTATAGGCGATCGATATGGTGAAGATTTTAATGTAACAAAAAGAAAATGGCTTCAAAATTATAAGTTTAATATTTGTTTTGAAAATTCTAGTGCTCCAGGTTACACTTCTGAAAAAATTTTTCAAGCATTTGCGGCTGGTTGTATTCCGATTTATTGGGGGGATACTAGTTTAAGATGTGGTTTAGGTATAAAGGAAAAATTAGTACCTGGCGCAGAAATAGATCAAAGAATTCCTAAAATCCCTGAAAAATTATTGGATTATAAAATAAATCCAAAAGCTTTTATAAATGCCCATGATTTTAGCAATTGGAATGAATTAATTGACTGTATTAAACTGATTGACAATAATGATGAGTTATATCTTTCAATGCTTCAGGAGCCTATATTTTTAAATGACTTTGATCCCATTCAATATGCTAAAGAAAAAACACTGATGTTTTTCGATTATATTTTTTCTCAGCCTTTAGAATATGCTTACAGAAGAGGAAAAGGTGCTCATATTAATTTTGAATTAAGAGATAAAAAAAGATGTGCTGCTCATTTTTCTCCAACTCATAAAAATATAGGAGCTCTTTTAAGAATTCAAAATCAGCTTTCTTATAAATTAGGACAAGCTTTAATTATTAATTCAAAAAATATATTAGGTTGCATATCTTTACCTTTTATAATATTAAGCATTATTATTTCACATAAGCAAGAGCAAAAAGCCTATAAACTTAAAATAAAGAAAAATCCAAATTTAGTTTTACCACCTTTAAGTTTATATGATGATTACGGTGAAGCTTTAAAAATAAAAAATCATTTTTCTTATCAATTAGGACAAGAATTTCTCAATTCGTTTAAAAATTGGCATAAAGGTGCAATATTTTTGTTTCCCTATAGAGCTTTTAAGCTACATAAAAAATTAAAGAAAAGACAATGAAAACAGTCGGTGTAGTTATACCAATATATAACGTACAAGATTATTTAAGAGAGTGTTTAGATAGTGTTATTAATCAAACTTATAAAAATTTACAAGTGGTTTTAGTTAATGATGGAAGTACTGATGAAAATTCATTAAACATTGCTAAAGAATACACTTTAAAAGATGAAAGATTTATTTTATTTGATAAGAAAAATGGGGGACTTTCATCATCTCGCAATGTAGGTATAGAATATTTTAGTAAAGAATATAAACTTAAAAATATAACTAATGATATTAAAGAAAATTCTTTAATAGAATTTAGCATAGAAGGAAATAATCCTTATGAAATATATAAAGTCTATAAAAGTTCTAAATTCTTTAAAAACAAAAATGAACTTTTAAATTTTCAAACTCCAAATATAGATTATATTATCTTTTTAGATAGTGATGATTACTGGGAATTAAACTGTATAGAAGAATGTGTTCTTAGAATGGATGGGGTTGAAGTGGTTTGGTTTGATTGGAAAAAGAAATATGATGGGATTGAAGAAATTAAAACGGATGAAAATTTCTCATGGATGATTTTAAGAAATAGAAAAATAATTCATTCTCTAGAATGGTTTGAAGAGATGCAAAGGCTTGACAATAGATTATTTGCATTTTGTATTCAAGGTATGATTAATTTTAATTTTTTAAAAAAAATTAAATTAAAATTTATAGATAAGGTTGTTTCCGAGGATTATCATTTTGGTATTATATTATTTTACAAGGCGCAATTTATTCATATTTTAAACCAAAAATTATACACCTATAGGATAAGAACTAATAGCATTTGCAGTCACGAAGGTAAGGTTTCTAAAGAAAGCATTTTGCCATTTACGCAGCATATTTATAAAAAATTTCAATATGATGGTCATAAAACAAAATTATATCACTATATAGTTAGTTGTATTATAATGGTTAAAAATATAATAAAAGATATAGAAAATCACTGTGATTATAGAAAAGTTGATATTTTAAAAAAACTTTTCATAGCAGAAATGTTAAAACATGCTTCTATTATTTTGGAATTTGATATAGATCCTTGGAATATGAAAAATGAATATAAAATTTTAAAATCACTTTATTTTTCAGAAAGATTGATGGTAGGAGCTCTTTTAAGAATTCAAAATCAGCTTTCTTATAAATTAGGACAAGCTTTAATTATTAATTCAAAAAATATATTAGGTTGCATATCTTTACCTTTTATAATATTAAGCATTATTATTTCACATAAGCAAGAGCAAAAAGCCTATAAACTTAAAATAAAGAAAAATCCAAATTTAGTTTTACCACCTTTAAGTTTATATGATGATTACGGTGAAGCTTTAAAAATAAAAAATCATTTTTCTTATCAATTAGGACAAGAATTTCTCAATTCGTTTAAAAATTGGCATAAAGGTGCAATATTTTTGTTTCCCTATAGAGCTTTTAAGCTACATAAAAAATTAAAGAAAAGACAATGAAAACAGTCGGTGTAGTTATACCAATATATAACGTACAAGATTATTTAAGAGAGTGTTTAGATAGTGTTATTAATCAAACTTATAAAAATTTACAAGTGGTTTTAGTTAATGATGGAAGTACTGATGAAAATTCATTAAACATTGCTAAAGAATACACTTTAAAAGATGAAAGATTTATTTTATTTGATAAGAAAAATGGAGGGCAAAGCACAGCAAGAAATGTAGGTATAGAATATTTTAGTAAAGAATATAAACTTAAAAATATAACTAATGATATTAAAGAAAATTCTTTAATAGAATTTAGCATAGAAGGAAATAATCCTTATGAAATATATAAAGTCTATAAAAGTTCTAAATTCTTTAAAAACAAAAATGAACTTTTAAATTTTCAAACTCCAAATATAGATTATATTATCTTTTTAGATAGTGATGATTACTGGGAATTAAACTGTATAGAAGAATGTGTTCTTAGAATGGATGGGGTTGAAGTGGTTTGGTTTGATTGGAAAAAGAAATATGATGGGATTGAAGAAATTAAAACGGATGAAAATTTCTCATGGATGATTTTAAGAAATAGAAAAATAATTCATTCTCTAGAATGGTTTGAAGAGATGCAAAGGCTTGACAATAGATTATTTGCATTTTGTATTCAAGGTATGATTAATTTTAATTTTTTAAAAAAAATTAAATTAAAATTTATAGATAAGGTTGTTTCCGAGGATTATCATTTTGGTATTATATTATTTTACAAGGCGCAATTTATTCATATTTTAAACCAAAAATTATACACCTATAGGATAAGAACTAATAGTACTTGCAGTCACGAAGGTAAGGTTTCTAAAGAAAGCATTTTGCCATTTACGCAGCATATTTATAAAAAATTTCAATATGATGGTCATAAAACAAAATTATATCACTATATAGTTAGTTGTATTATAATGGTTAAAAATATAATAAAAGATATAGAAAATCACTGTGATTATAGAAAAGTTGATATTTTAAAAAAACTTTTCATAGCAGAAATGTTAAAACATGCTTCTATTATTTTGGAATTTGATATAGATCCTTGGAATATGAAAAATGAATATAAAATTTTAAAATTTTCAGAAGGATTAATGGTCGGTGTAGTTATACCAATATATAACGTACAAGATTATTTAAGAGAGTGTTTAGATAGTGTTATTAATCAAACTTATAAAAATTTACAAGTGGTTTTAGTTAATGATGGAAGTACTGATGAAAATTCATTAAACATTGCTAAAGAATACACTTTAAAAGATGAAAGATTTATTTTATTTGATAAGAAAAATGGGGGACTTTCATCATCTCGCAATGTAGGTATAGAATATTTTAGTAAAGAATATAAACTTAAAAATATAACTAATGATATTAAAGAAAATTCTTTAATAGAATTTAGCATAGAAGGAAATAATCCTTATGAAATATATAAAGTCTATAAAAGTTCTAAATTCTTTAAAAACAAAAATGAACTTTTAAATTTTCAAACTCCAAATATAGATTATATTATCTTTTTAGATAGTGATGATTACTGGGAATTAAACTGTATAGAAGAATGTGTTCTTAGAATGGATGGGGTTGAAGTGGTTTGGTTTGATCATTATTTTTTTTATGATGGTATAGAAAAACCTGAAATTATTCCCCAAACAATAATTCAAATGCATCAATATCAACAAGGTAAAATAGATGTCAAAACTTTCTTTAAAAATATGATGAATTTAAAACTTGATTCTTTTTGGTTTGGATGGCATGGAATGATTAATTTTAAGTATCTTAAAAAAATTAATCTAAAATTTTTAAATCAAGTATTACATGAAGATCATTATTTTGGCAAATTATTGTTTTTTCAACTAAATAATATTTATATTTTCCCAAAAAAATTACTATATTATCGTATTAGAAAAGGAAGTATTATGAATTATTCGAATGAAAAGTCATACATTCCAGAATATGCTCTAGATGATTATAAAATATTAGAAGAAAATTATTTCACCTATAAACAATACCATAGAAATAGTAGCTTATTTTTAACAGCTTTAATGGTATTTAATTTTATCGATAAATATAATAATCACGATGATTTATTTAATCAAATTTTTCTTAATAAATTAAAAACTTGGAGAGATGAATTATTAAATTTTAACCCAAAATATTTAAATATTGTTTTATATTTATCTTTTTCAAAATTATTTAAATTATCAAATAATGTTGATAAAAACTTAAAACTTATATCTAACTTTATAAAGGATAATATAATTATCAAAAATACTCAAATTAGTAATTTGGAAATTGAGTTAAAATATATATCAAATTTCCATTCCCTATACGGCACAGCCAAACAAAGAATTCAAAATCAGCTTTCTTATAAATTAGGACAAGCTTTAATTATTAATTCAAAAAATATATTAGGTTGCATATCTTTACCTTTTATAATATTAAGCATTATTATTTCACATAAACAAGAGCAAAAAGCCTATAAACTTAAAATAAAGAAAAATCCAAATTTAGTTTTACCGCCTTTAGAATCTTATCCTGATTATAATGAGGCTTTAAAAGAAAAAGAATGTTTTACTTATAAATTAGGGCAGAATTTTATAAAAGCAAGTAAAAATTGGTTTAAGGGTGGATATATAAAATTTTATTTTAAAGATATACCCAAATTAAAAAATTTATATAAAAGGAGAAATAAGTATGGCTATAGAGTTTGAAACACAAGAATCGAAAGTTTTAAAAGGAGTTTACATCATAACTCCAAATAAATTTAGAGACTTAAGAGGGGAAATTTGGACAGCTTTTACCAGCGAAGCGATCGATAAACTTTTGCCAGATAGGCTAAAATTTATACACGATAAATTTATACATTCTAAACACAATGTCATACGTGGCATCCATGGAGATGAAAATACCTTTAAGCTTGCAACTTGTGTTTTTGGTGAAATTCATCAAGTTGTGGTTGATTGCAGAAAAGATTCTCCAACTTATTTAAAATGGGAAAAATTTATTATCAATCAAGACAATCAAAAGATTATTTTGGTTCCTGCTGGTTTTGGAAATGCTCATTATGTAAGCAGTGAAAGTGCGGTGTATTATTATAAATGTGCTTATTTGGGCGAATATATAGATGCTGATGAACAATTTACTTATGCATGGAATGATGAAAGAATAGGTGTAGATTGGCCAACAAACAATCCTATTCTTTCAGAACGTGATATTTTAGCAATGAAAAAGGATAGATAATGCAAAAAGACTCTAAAATTTATATAGCTGGACATGGTGGTCTTGTAGGTAGTGCCATACTTGAAGAACTTAAACAGCAAGGTTATAAAAATCTTATTTTTAAAACTCATTCTGAACTTGATTTAACTAATCAAAAATCAGTGGCTGATTTTTTTGAAAAAGAAAAACCAGAATATGTTATTTTAGCGGCAGCTAAAGCAGGTGGAATTTTGGCTAATAGTACCTATCGCGCTGATTTTATTTATCAAAATTTGATGATAGAGTGCAATGTTATTCATAATGCTTATTTGCACAAGGTAAAAAAACTGCTTTTTATAGCTTCAACTACAGTTTATCCTAAAAATGCAGCATTACCAACTTCTGAAAAACAGATGTTAAGCGGGGATCTTGAATATACTAATAAACCTTATGCGATAGCTAAAATTTCAGGTTTAATGCTTTGTGAAAGTTATAATTTGCAATATAATACAAATTTTATAGCAATTACTCCTACAAATTTATATGGAAATAATGATAAATTTGATCTTGAAAAATCTCATGTGCTTCCTGGAATTTTAAGGAAAATGCATTTGGCTAAACTTTTAAATGAAAGGAAATATGAGCATTTATTAAATGATTTAAAATTAGACTCTATTGAAGAAGCTGAGATTTATCTAAAACAATTTGGGATAGATAAAAATAATGTTGAAATTTGGGGCAGCGGAAAGCCCACAAGAGAATTTTTGCATAGTCAAGATTTGGCTAATGCTTGCTTATTTATTATGAATAATATAGATTTTAAAGATTTAAAAGGTGATAATGCTGAAATTATCAATACTCATCTAAATATAGGTCCGCATAAGAATATCACTATCAAAGAACTAGCAGAACTTATTAAAAAAATAGTTGGATTTAAAGGAAAATTAGTTTTTAATTCAGATCGTCCAGATGGCGCAATGCAAAAATTTACAGATTGTTCAAAAATCCATTCTTTAGGATGGAAACACAAAATCGAACTTGAAGAGGGTATTAAGATGATGTACGATTGGTATAGTAAGGATAAACAATGAATAATTGCCCATTGTGTGAAAGTAAAGATTTAAAACAATTATTCAAAGTTAATAATGCTTTTGTTTCTGTTGCTGAAATACAGAGAATTCCAAGTAAAAATGATAATTATTGCAAAGGAGATTTAGAATTAGAGATTATCCAGTGCAATAAATGCGGGTATATTTATAATGCAAAATTTGATAATGACAAAATGAAAAAAGCATACTATAGTGGAGAATATATTACTCCAATGGCACTTTCAAAAACTATGAATTCGTATATAAAATTTTTAAGAGATAAAATTAAACAATATGCTAAAAGCGATAGTGTTTTTTTAGAAATTGCTCCAGGTGGCTGTGATTTAATTTTTGCTTTATCTAAAGATTCTAAATTTATTTATAGCATTGATCCTTCTGTAACACCAGATATTTTATTAAAAGATGTAAACAATATTCAACATATTAAAGATTGTTTTTCCTATAATACTGTAAATCAGAAACTTTCCCATAAGATAGATTTTATAATTTCTAGACACTTGATTGAACATATCAATACACCGAGGCAATTTTTAGAAGATATGGTAAAAGTTATAACAAATGATGGAATTATTTATTTGGAAACGCCCAATGTTTTAAATATTTTTGAATTTAAACGTTTCTATGAAATTCGCCATGAACATTGCGGATATTATCAAAATGCAACATTGGTAAACATAATGAAAGAATTTGGATGCGAACCGCTCGAATGTTTAAATTTATATGATGGTCAATGGCTAGGTTGGTTTTTTAAAAAAAATAATAATTTCTGCCAAGAAAAAGAAGATTTTGAAGTCTTTAATGATTCACTGAGTATTAATTTAATTAATGAAAAAAATAAACTAGAGCGATTATTATTGAACTATAAAAAAATAGCTATATATGGGGGGGGGTCGCATGCTAATTCTTTAATTACTTACTTATCTACGGAAATTTGTAAAAAAATAGTTTGTGCTATTGATAAAGATCAGAGAAGACAAGGAACCTATTTGCAAAATTCTAATATTTTAATATTAGAGCCTAGGATTGAAAATTTAAAAAACATAGATTGTGTAGTCATGGCTATGCCAATTTATGAAAAAATTGTGTTTGAACAAGAGATTCAGAAAATTTTATTCGAAGGAAAGGTTAAATTAGATATAATCTTTACTAGCGAGATGATACAAATTCAAAAAATAATATTTTAAAGGATTAAAAATGTCTCAAAAAATTTTAATTACAGGTGGTGCAGGCTATATAGGATCGGTTTTAACACCTATATTGTTAGAAAAAGGTTATAGTGTAACCGTTATTGATAATTTAATGTTTAATCAAAACTCTCTTTTATCTTGCGTGCATAATAAAAAATTTACTTTTATACATGGAGATGCTCTTGATCAAACTCTTATCAAGCAAGAGGTAGCAAAAGCAGATATTGTTATACCTCTTGCTGGTTTGGTTGGAGCTCCTCTTTGCAAAAAAAATCCGAAATTAGCAAAAATGATTAATTATGATGCAATTAAAATGATTAGTGATTGTTCAAGCTCATCTCAATTATTTATCTTTCCTAATACAAATAGTGGCTATGGCATAGGAGAAAAAGATGCTATGTGTACTGAAGATTCACCTTTAAGACCAATATCAGAGTATGGGGTTGATAAAGTTGAAGTAGAGAAGTATCTATTAGATAAAGGAAATGCTATTACTTTTAGATTGGCTACAGTTTTTGGAATATCTCCTAGAATGAGACTTGATCTACTAGTAAATGATTTTACATATAGGGCTTATAAGGATAAATTTATAGTACTTTTTGAAGAACATTTTAGACGTAATTATATTCACGTAAGAGATGTAGCCAAAGGTTTTATACATGGAATTGAAAATTATGAAAAAATGAAAGGGCAGCCTTATAATATGGGCTTAAGTTCTGCAAATTTAACCAAAAGACAATTAGCAGAGACAATTAAAAAATATGTTCCAGATTTTTATATTCATTCTGCAAATATAGGAGAAGATCCAGATAAAAGAGACTATTTAGTTTCTAATGCAAAATTAGAAGCTACTGGTTGGAAACCGGATAATTCTTTAGAGGATGGAATTCAGGAGCTTTTAAGAGCGTTTAAAATGATGAAGGTTAATCGATTTGCTAATGTATAAATAAAAGATTAAACATGCTTTGCTATAATTTTAAAAAATAATAGCAAAAGATCAACTTATGAAAATTATACGTTCGCAAACTCCCCTTCGTTTAGGACTTGCAGGAGGGGGAACTGATATTAATTTATATTGTGATAGATACACAGGCTATGTGCTAAATGCAACAATTTCTCTTTATATTCATTGTACTTTGATAGAAAGAAAAGATCATAAAATTATTTTTGATTCTCCAGATACTAATTCATACGCTGAGTATCAAAGTGAATTAGAGCTTAAAAATGATGGAAATTTAGATATTTTTAAAGCAGTTTATAATCGCATTGTTAAAGATTTTGTTAAAAAGCCCTTAAGTTTTTCTTTGCATACTTATTCTGATGTACCTAGTGGAAGTGGTTTGGGTGGAAGTTCTACTTTGGTTGTTGGGATGATTGTAGCTTTTGTAGAATGGTTAAATTTACCTTTAGGTGAATATGAAATCGCAAAATTAGCTTTTGAAATTGAGCGTGAAGATATGAAGATCGTTGGAGGTGCGCAAGATCAATATGCTGCTACTTTTGGCGGCTTTAATTTTATGGAATTTTATGAAAATAAAAGAGTTATAGTTAATCCTTTGCGTATAAAAAATTGGATTGCAAGTGAGCTTGAAGCAAGAATGGTTTTATATTTTACTAATATTACTCGCGAGGCAAAAGATATAGAAGAGCATAAAAAAGGAAGATTGGGTGATGAAAATTCCCTAAATGCTATGCATGCTATCAAACAAGATGCCTTAGATATGAAAGAAGCTTTATTTAGAGCTGATTTTGAAAAAATAGCACGAATTTTGGGCAAATCTTGGGATTCAAAAAAAATCATCTCTGAAATAGTTAGCAACGATGAGCTTGAAAGAATTTATAAACTCGCTATGGAAAATGGAGCTTATAGTGGAAAAACGAGTGGAGCAGGTGCTGGCGGCTTTATGTTTTTCTTTGTGGATCCCATCAAAAAATATAAACTCATAGAAGCCTTAAATAAAGAACAAGGTTATGTACAAGATTTTTCATTTATAAAAGAGGGTGCAAAATCATGGAAAATATAAATTCGTATATCAAAGGGCATTTTAAAGATTCTATTTTAACAAAAGAGCAAATTTTAAAAGATGAAAATTTGATTAAACTTATTAAAAATGTTTCTTTAGAGGTGATTAAAGCTTATAAAAATGGTAATAAAACTCTTATAGCTGGAAATGGCGGTAGCGCAGCTGATGCACAACATATCGCAGGAGAATTTGTAAGCAGATTTTATTTTGATAGGCCTGGGATTGCTAGTATAGCACTGACAACGGATACAAGCATTTTAACAGCTATAGGAAATGACTATGGTTATGAAAATATTTTTTCAAGGCAAGTTGAAGCACAGGGTGTAAAAGGGGATGTTTTTATAGGAATTTCAACGAGTGGCAATAGTAAAAATATCTTAAAAGCCTTAGAAAGTTGCAAGAAAAAAGAAATTTTAAGCATAGGATTAACCGGAGAAAGCGGTGGGACTATGGATACAATGTGTGATTATTGTATCAAAGTTCCTTCTTCTTGTACTCCAAGAATTCAAGAATCTCATATAATCATAGGTCATATTATATGTGCTATCGTTGAAGAGGAGCTTTTTGGGAAAGGTTTTGGTATTTGAAAGCTATTATTTTATGTGGAGGGCTTGGTACACGCTTAAAAAGTGTGATAAAAGATATCCCAAAACCTATGGCACCTATAAATAATAAGCCTTTTTTGGAATTTATTTTTACCTATCTTAAAAAGCAAAAAATCGATGAAATCATTTTGGCAGTTTCTTACAAATATGAAATCATACAAGAGTATTTTAAAGATGAGTTTTTAGATATAAAAGTAAGATATAGCATAGAAAAAGAGCCTTTGGGAACTGGTGGAGCGATCAAACAAGCTTTGGAGTTGGTTAAGGAGGATTGTTTGGTTTTAAATGGAGATACTTTTTTTGATATCAATCTAGCTAAAATGAAGCTAGATAAAAGTAAAATTTGCCTTGCTTTAAAAAAAATGAATGATTTTGATCGTTATGGTTCAGTTGAGCTTGATAAAATGGGAAATATCACTTCTTTTAAAGAAAAACAGTATCTAAAGCAAGGTTTTATAAATGGTGGAATTTATCTTATCTCAAAAGATATTTTTGAAGATTTTATTTCGAAAAAAAAATTTTCTTTTGAAGAATTTTTACAAGAAAATTATAAAAATTTAAAAGCAAGAGCTGAAATTTTTGAAGATTATTTCATAGACATAGGAATACCTGAGGATTATAAAAGTTTTAATTTTAAGACATTTTAAACCAAATTCTTATACAATACCTCCCTTATAAATAAATTTATTATTTTAGGAACCACCATGCATAACCCCAACTCAGCTGTAGAAAGAATTAAAAATCATTTAGCTTATAAATTAGGTCAAACTATGATTGAATATGATAAAAATGGCGGGGGGGGGTATTTAAGCTTATTTAAAAAACTTTATAACATTAAAAAACAACACAAAAAAGAAAAACAAATCTATCAAGAAACCATCAAAGTCTTTCCTACTCTTAAATATCCTGAATTAAAACAATGTCCTGACTATAATGAAGCTTTAAAATGCTATTTTCATTTATCTTACATGCTAGGCGAAGTATTAATAAAAGCAGATCAAGATAAATTTATAGGTGGTTATTTTAATTTAAATAAATATATTAAAAAAGCTAAAAAAGAATTTAAATTATTTCAAGATATTTTTAAAGAATTTGATCAAATTAATTCTAATATTATTAAAGCTATAGCAAATAACAAACAATTATTCTTAAAAGAATTTCCTAAAATAAAAAACCTATTAAATATTCATAAAGATTATACTCCTATTATAGATAATATCTTTCATAACTTTGATTATGTTACAAAGAATTTTAACCTTATAGAAGAATGGTTATTATCTAATGATTTTAATGAAAAATATAAAAAAGAAAACCATCCTTACCCATCTTTACTTGATCCTAAAAAACTTAATGATGAAAAAGAAGAAATAAACTATAAAAGCATACCTGCTGAACTTGCATGGGAAATGAATTTACCTTTACCGGATGGATATAAGTTTATATTTATGCATGATCCAGCTTCTGGACATTTAGCAATGGAAAGGTTTTTGTATGAATGTGGCATTAAATTAATCAGTTATTATTTTAGAGAAACTATAGAGGAAATGTATCGTGTAATTTATGAACAATCAAAAACACAGAATGCTCTAGAACTTTATGGAAATTTTTGGATAAAAGGGAATTATTTTTATGATACCTTATCTTTAAAACCTACGCTATATCTAACAAGAGATCCTCTATCTAGAATGAAAGCCTATATTAATCACGCTTATCCCAAAAATGATCTTTTTATTCATGATATTTCGCTTGAAAACAATCCTTTAGAAGTTTTAGATTGCATATGTTATGCAGATGGTTTAGATACAATTTCTGTTGAATTATGTAAAAGATGGATCTTTGAAAAATCTGAAAATTTATTTCAAGTGCAAAAACATTTTATACATTTTCTAAATCGATGTGACATATCTTATATAGATATGGAAGAAATTAATCTGGAGAATGCATTCGATACGATGAAAAAGCTCGCTAAAAAATTTAATTTTTCAGAGCCTGATATAAAAAATTTAATTGTATTTCAAACAAGAATGACTGGAATTTTTGATTTTATACTTCCAAAAAATCTCAACATCTTACTTAATGATGAAAAAATCCAAATTATTATAACTACCAAAAATAGAACCATTGGGAATTTTATTGATATTACAAATAAAATATTTGACAAAAAGTTAAAAAATAAAAATTTAACCTTATATATAACTCAAAAACATTTTAATAAATTATCTAAAAATCATAAAATATTTAAACAATGTCAAGACTATTTATCGTTATTTTTAATCGAATTAGAAAAAAAAGTTGAAAATGAACAAAATAAAAAAATTAATGAAATAGATATATTGAAATATCTTAAACAAAATCAAGAATCTAGAATAGAATTAAAAAAAATATTAGATATGGAATTAATCCACATCAAACAACATCGTCCTGATATAGTAGCTTCTTGGAAATACTATCAAGAATTTGAAAAAATGTGTAAGGAATTAGATGCTTAAGATATTTATTATTTCTTCGCAAAAATCTGAATTTTGTTCTAAATTATAAGCAGCAATTTTATAGCTTTCTAATTGAAATTTCAATTTAATCAAAAGATTGTTTACATCAAAAACAACATTTCTTTTGTAATCAAAATATCCCTTTTGCATCGTATGCTTTGTAAAAAACTCATCCTTATCAAACTGATAATAAATCACAGGCTTTTTTAAAATAGCCATTTCAAAAGCTACACTTGAATAATCCGTAATCATTAAAGATGATTCACAAAAAAGCTTTTGCATACTCATTTCTATGGGAGGTATTATAATATAACTCGGTAAATTAAATCCATCTAAATAAGGTCTAATTTGAAGGTGAGGATTAAAAATTATTTTATAGTTATATTTTTCACATAATTTTTGCAATTCTTTATGATGTAAAAAAGAACCCCATTTATAAAAATACTCAGTTTCATAAAATTTTGGATTAAATCTTCTTTTCATCAATTTTTTACTATAAGCTCCTACAATGTATTCTCTCCAAGTTGGCATAATAAGAATTTGTTTAATATTTGTTTTGTTATTTTTAAGCAAGGTATCCCACCTAGGAAATCCTATTAACTTTACTTCTTTGGGTGTAAATTTATAACGATTAAAATCTCCGGCTATCGAATTATACTCATCTTTGATTCCTGTTATAAATAAATCAATTTTTCTTTGATTTAACCAATGAGATAAATCATTTTGAGTTATTCCATGCTGTAAAAAAATAAAATCTTTAGTCTTTAAAGTATTTTTTCCCAAAGCTTCAAAAAAGTATCTATCTATATGAGATGAAATCAGTTTATCTGCTTTGAAAATTAAATATTTAAATTTAAAACTTTTTGGATCAACCAAGTTAAAACCTTCTCTTTTTAGTCTTTCATAATCGTAAGATTTTTTTTGAAGAACAAAAGCAATATTTTGCTCAGGGTGATTTTTCATCATATAACGATATAAGTGCTCTGCATTATCATCAGCCCTAAAAGACATATCAGCAAAAAGCCATAAAGATTTGTTTTTCATTCTCCTTTTTTTTAATTTATTAATTTCTAAAGCAATGTTACCAAAATCATATATTTTTTCTTGATAAAAGATATCAACTTTATTATCATTAACAAAACAAGTTATATTTGTAGCATTGATATCAAATTTAAACCAAATCCTTTTCTCATATATAAATATCTTATTTAAAAAATCATATTGTCTAATTTTAGAACAAATAATCTTAGCTCTTTCATTATTAAAAAATAACTGAATATTATCATTAAAATCACCGGTATAAAATTTAATTAAAATTTCATTATTTTTATCATCTAATTGTTCTATAAAAACTCTATTTATGACCACCTTTTCATTTTTAAAGCAAGTTAAAAATCCCATCTTATATAAAAATGAAAAAGGCTTAAAATTAAAATTTAGTATACTCTTAGAGTCAATATAAGAAAAAATTTCTTCAAGTAAAAAAGAATATTTTTGAATTTCATTTTGCTTCATAAAAGATAATTTTTCAGGTTTATTAATTAAATCCTTTATTTGCCAAAATAACTCATATATAATAACATTTTGAATAAAGCTAGGGATTTTATTTTTCTTTGATGTTGCTTTTAAAAGATCTAAGTATCCATTTTTTAAAATATTTAAATAAAAATTATTATTCTTATTTTTTTTATCTAGAGTAGAGCTTTGATCAAATCTTTTTCTATAAAAATATATTGCTTTTTTTAAAAATACAGACTTTAGATTTAAATTATTAAACAAGTAAAGATTAATAAACTTTCCATCTTCAAAATTTGAAATTAATTTTTTATCAAAGAAAATATCCATTAAACAGTCGCGCCTTATAAAACATGATGCTACTGAAAGTTGAATATTTTCATTTAAATTTTTATTATCGCATAAATTAATTTGCTTATTAAATTTAAATTTTAAAGCATGAATGTCTTTATATAAAATCTTTCTTTTTTCTCTATAGAAAATAATATTGGTTGCCACCATGGCTATATCTTCTTTTTGATTTTTATGTAAAAAATAATCCACTTTATAAAAGTAATCTCTATCTAAAAAATCATCAGGATCGGTAAAGGTTATCCATGAAACTTTTAAATTATTATCTATTATATATTTTAAACCTGCATTTCTAGCACTAGCCTGACCCCCATTTTTTTTACTTAAATAGATTATATTTTTAGGATATTTTTTTTGATATTTTTTAATAATATCAGGAGAGTTATCTGTACTTCCATCATTAACACAAATAATTAAAATATTATTTTTAAAATCTAATCTTTGATTAATTATAGATTTGAAAAAATCATCCAAATATTTTTCAACATTATATACAGCAGAAACTATAGCATAGCTATTAAAAGCTTTATATTTTTTAAATTTAATTTTTTTTAAAAAAATATAAAGAAAAAAAATAGAACTTTTAAGAAAAAAATATATATTTTTTCTATGTTGTGATTTTAAAAACATATTATTTTTTTATCTTTTTTATCTTATAATCCTTAAAAAAATCTCTAGGATTAAAAAATAATTTTTTCATTAAACGATAAAATTTAATATGTGAAATTTTGGCACTTATAATTTCTAAATATAAAATTTTGGTTAAAAGTATAAATGGTTTTATTTTTTTAATTTCATATAAATAAGGCTTGTAAACAAAAGACTTTAAAGAATAAAAAATTTCATCTTGTTTTTTTCCTATAAGCATTTTTTTCTGATCAATAATAATTTGATAAAAATTTCCTTTATATTCAAAACTATAAAGCTCGTTAATTAAATAATAAAGTAATTTATATAAATCGCATTCCATATTATTTGTTTGCAGGAATTTATAAATAACTTGTTTTTCTTCTTTAGTTAAATTTAAAAAATATATTTTTGTTTGTTCAAGTTCTTCTTTCTTTAAAATTAAATCTTGTTTATAATTTACCTCTAAATTTCTTGCAAAAAACCAAGAATTAGGTAAAATACCTTTTTGAAAATAAATTAAATCAAAATAGTTGGAATTTCTTATTTTATCTTCTTTTATGCTCCCATCTAAAAAGATCTTGGTGATTTTTTCTCGTTCTAAAAAATCAAGTAAAATTTCATATTTAAAATTTTTACTAATATAAAAATCATTTATTTTTTTATAAATCAATTTTCCAATATAAATACCAATATCTTCAAAATTATAAATTTGATTTTCATAAAGAACTAAAACCTTTTCATTTCTAACTTTATAAATTTGCAAAGGATCTAAATGATATGTATGTATATTTTTTAAATTTTTATAAAAAAGCTGGTGATTTTTATCTTTATTTTGCATATATCCATTTTGATTAGGCTCTTCATGCCAAAAATGAAACATATAAATTCCATGAAAGCAAGCTTCATAGCCTAATAATGAAAACCAAGAGCGAAAACCTTTAAAATTTTTAAAATCCCAACTTCTTGAATCATAATTTAAATTTAAAGGCATTTTTTCAAATTTTACACAAAATTTTAAAATTCTAGCAAAAAGATCAAAATCTTCGTAACTATGCCCTTTAAAATTTTCATTATTACCACCTAATTTTAAAAATTGATGTTTGTTTATAATTACAGTTGAAGTAGAACTAGGAGAAAAAAATTTTATTAATGAATTTTTTCCACTAATTAAATCATCTTTAATAATATCATCCCATAATTTTTCTTCTTCTTTATAAATTTTATAACTTCCCTCTTTGGTTAAATATACTACAGGCAAAACTAAAAATTCATTTATACATTGTGCAATATTTTTAATCCTAATAAGATTTAAAATCTTTTCCAAAGAAAACGAACTAATATAGCAATCAACATCTAAAAACATAATAACTTGTGCATTTGCAAAACAAGCACCTAAATTTCTACATTTTCCTTGAGAAAAAAAATCTTTTTGAGATTCATCTTTTAAATAAATATGCCCATTTTCTTCTATAATCTGCTTTAGATTATTTTCAAATGAAGAATAACCTTCAACAAAAATATATTCTACTTTCTCATCACTTTTTAAATGCGTGGCTTTTTGTATAACTCTATCTTTTATATAAATTCGTTCTTTACTTAAGCCAAAAGGAATGATGATAGATAAAATTGGTGTCATACATTCCCTATAGCATAAAGCTGGATAATCCCTACGACTTTACCATCTTTTCCTACAACAATTTCTTTTATCTTATGTTTTAACATCAATTCTTCAGCTTCGCTCGCCATAGCATCAGCATCAATAACTTTTGGATTATTGCTCATAATCTCTTTTGCTTTAAAATCAAATCTTGGCTTATCATTTGTTTTTAAAGCTCGACGCAAATCTCCATCGGTAATAATTCCAACCAAATTCTCATTTTCTAAAACGATACAAAGTCCAAGTTTTCCACTTGTCATCACATTAACAAGATCATTAAATTCAGTTTGCGGATGCACAATAGGAAGATTTCTTGAAACCATAAGATCTTTTACTTTCGTTAAAAGTTTTCGCCCCAAGCTTCCACCAGGATGAAAAAGTGCAAAATCATCAGGTTTAAAATTTTTCTTTTTCATCAAAACTGCTGCTAAAGCATCGCCCATTACTAAGGTTGCTGTTGTTGAAGACATAGGGGCAAGCTTAAGAGGACAAGCCTCTTTTTTAATTGAAATATCTAAACAAACATCTGCTTGTTTTGCTAAAGTAGAATTTAAATTACCTGTCATTGCTATAAGAGTAATTTTTCTTCTTTTTATAACAGGAATAATTTTTAAAAGCTCTTCGGTTTCACCTGAATTTGAAATAGCGATTAAAACATCTTGAGGAGTTATCATTCCAAGATCACCATGCAAAGCTTCACCTGGATGAACAAAAAAACTAGGAGTGCCCGTACTTGCCAAAGTTGCTGCAATTTTCGCACCTATATGACCTGATTTGCCCATGCCACTAACAATACATCTTCCTTGTGAGTGAAAAATAAACTCTACTGCTTGATTAAAGTTTTCATCCAAATGCGATGCCAAATCGGATATAGATTCAGCTTCTATTCTAAAAACTTCTTTTGCAATTTCAATAGCTTCCATAAATAAACCTTTTTAAAGATTTAAAACGACATTTGTCGCAACGGCAATTTGATAAAGAATTTGAGTTAACATGCTAAAGATTTGCAAATTCTCACTTTCAACCTTAGGTAAAACCAAAATAGAATCACCTGGATGCATAGCAAGATTGCCATTATACTTTTCGGCTTTTCCATTACTACGTATAACTAAAACTTTAGACGTGTCAGCCCTTTCTCCATAACCTCCAGCAAGATTGATATAATATTTTAAATCTTTGCCTTTATCAAAAACAAAAGCACCTGGTAAAGATACTTCACCTTGGACTATTACTAGATTATTTTTACTTGGAACATTGATCACATCTCCATCTTCTAAGATTACAGACTTATAAGATTTTGGATTGTCAATAACGATTTGCCCTTTAGGCTCAACTTGTTTTGCCCTTTGAATAAATTCAAGAATTAATCTTGCCTGCTGAGCTTTAATAGCAGCACCTTGGGAAGTAACTGAAGTGCTTGTTAAAGCTAAAGTTTCAAGTTCTTTAAGTTGTGCATTAATAAGTTCTTTTTGAGTTTTAGCTACAGATTTTCTAAAAACTTGCAAAGCATTAACATTTGATTGATCATTAAAAACAATTAATCTTGAAGCATCCTCCAAAGTTGTTCCTTTTTTTACAACCAAATTTCTTAGTCCACTTTGCTCACCACTTATTGTTATAGTGATATTTTGAGAAATATACTCTGGACTAAACTGCACCTCATCACCAGTTTGCAATAAAACTTTAGAAAACTGCATCTTATTATAAGCACTAACATTAAGTTTATGATCCTCTCCATAACTTTTAACTACAGCATTAGTTACTATGGGTTTTGCCCCTGCTACACGTGCTAAATCACTTAAAGTTTTAATATCATTTGAAAGTTCAAAACGAAAAGGTCTTTGAACATCTCCACTTACAAAAGCATAATTTTGCACATTACCTACTAAAATGACATCTCCACTTCTAAAAGGGAAAAGATCCATTTGTCCTTTTAGTAAGAAATTATATAAATCTATATTTTTAATCACATGATTATTTCTTAAAATTTCAATATCTCTAAAACTTCCATATTCTAAATTTATCCCGCCTGCTTTATCAAGATATTGTATCACAGAATCCGAACTTAATCCTTGATAAAGTCCCGGAGAATTTACACTTCCTGTTACAAAAACAGAAACATTTTGATAAGCATTCATATCAGCATAAACAAAAACATTGCTTTTATAAATTCTATTTACATGCGCTTTAATTACATTGACTAAAGCGCTATTTTTCACTCCTAACAAATTAACAGCACCAACTTTAGGGATAAAAATATTACCTTGAGAATCTACAACAAGCACACGCTCAAATTCCACAGCACCCCAAATTTTTAAGCTGATTTGATCCCCGACTGCAATTTTATAATCAGGATTATAAA
Source organism: Campylobacter sp. RM10537 (assembly GCF_022369435.1). Taxonomy (NCBI): domain Bacteria; kingdom Pseudomonadati; phylum Campylobacterota; class Epsilonproteobacteria; order Campylobacterales; family Campylobacteraceae; genus Campylobacter; species Campylobacter molothri. The sequence continues at coordinate 1,118,699 of NZ_CP059597.1, forward strand.
CCCTTTGATTATAATTTTTAAAATTTCCATTAAATAAATGAGCACCAAAAACAAGTATAGTATTATCACTTTTTTCTAAACTTTTTTGTTGTATATTTTTACTACTTATATTTTTATCTTGAATTACTCCAGTATCCTCATTTTCAACTGCAGTAATTTGAGAAACATCTACTGAACCAAAAGCAAAAATAAAAGAAAATAAAAATAAAATAATCTTTTTCATCAATATTTGTGCTCCTCTATAATCATTTTAGTAAATTTTATAATTCCATACAATAAAGATAAAATCAAAAATGCTGTTAAGATATCGTAAAGCCTTTCTGGATATCTTGCAATCTGAGGCTTAGTAGGACTTTGGATTACAACGAGTTGCTTAATTTTTCTTAAAGCTTCAATTCTCGCATTTTCATAAGCTTTTAAAGCTGCTTCATAAGCTTTTTGAGTAAAATTTGCCTCTATAGTTAAATCTTGAAATTTAGCTGCTAAGTTATTTAATTTTTGAGAAGGATTATTGGCTGAAATTTTAGATTTTTCTTTTAACAATTGTTTTTTTAAAGCTACAATTTCAGCTTTTAAGGTTACAATTTCTGGTGCGCTATCATTCATATAACTTTGCAAACTTAATAATTTTGTTTCTTTTTGAGCTAAATTAGCTTCAATTTCAGAAACTAACTTAGCCTTACTTTCAGCTTGTTTTAAAGGATCAAAAACCCCATATTTATTTTGAAAAGCAATTAAATCATTTTGTGCTTTTTGAAACTTTTCTTTAAATTTTAAAACTTCACTTTCAGCAAAATCCATTTGTTCTCTTGCTGATTTATGCGAAATTTCATTGATAAATTTTTCACTTTCTTCCATAATGGTTTTAGCAATTAAATAAGAGGATTCTGGACTAAAGCCTTCTACTTCAACACTTAATAACCCAGTTTGATTATCGGTATGGATTTTAATGCGATTTTGATAGTATTTTAAAAAAGTTTCATTAGAACTTGATTGCCAAAGTTTATAAAATAAATCCAAATGTTGCTCATCATAAAGTTTTTTAAGTTGAATCTTTTGATTTAAAATTTTTAACATATCAGAAGAATGAATATAGCCTTTAAGGTATTTTATATCTTCGCTAGCAACAGAATTTGAAGAAAGCAAAGATAAAATTCCATTAGTTTGAGTACTTGCTCCACTTGTAGCTCTAACATCTAAAATCATAGTAGTTACATAACGAGGCGCAGCGATAAATACATAATAAATCACCACAAAAATCATCAAAAACCAAACAATTTTAAAAGAATCAAGTATGCTTAAATCCTTAATTTTATCTATTAGTGATTTTTTTTCATCCATTAAGCTTTTCCTTGATAAACTGCTATACCTTCATCTACATCATCATAAACAGTTATTTTTCCATTTTCCATAAAAATTATTTTATCACACCATTCTTTAATTTCAGCTACATCATGTGAAACCATAATCACTTTTGATTGACTAAGCCTTTCTTTATAAAGTTTTACGCTTTTTTCCCTAAAAGAAGGATCACCTACTGCTCCAGCTTCATCGATTAGATAATAATCAAAATCAAAGGCCATACTAAGTCCAAAAGCAACCCTAGCACTCATTCCAGAAGAATAAGTTTTCATTGGTTCATCAAAAAATTTTCCAAGTTCAGCAAAATCTTCTACAAATTGTACTTTTTCTCGTAATTTTCTTCCTCTATAACCATAAACTCTTGCTACAAACTTAGCATTATCTCTTGCAGTAAGAGATCCTTGAAAGGCTCCACTTAAACCTAAAGGCCAAGATAATTTTTTATTGGTAATTATTTTTCCTCTATCTGGAAGTTCAGATCCACTTAAAAGTCTCATAAGAGTGGATTTTCCAGCTCCATTTTTACCTAATAAACCTATGCTACAATTTTCAGGAAATTCAAAAGTAAAATCTTTAAAAACATAATGCCTTCCGCCACTAAATAAAGGATAAGATTTTGTAAGATTTAAAAGTTTAATCATTGTTTTCTTACCGCTGTTAAAGCTTGTCTATTATGATAATAAAAAAATAAACCTATAAAAAGTGTTATAGCAATACAAAAAATGGGATAAATATAATTATATTCACCACTTATTGGATAATTTTCAAAAAAATTATATCTTAAAAGCTCCATAATATGAAGCAAAGGATTATAATAAAACAAATTTAATAAAGATTTAGGCATAAGCCAAGTTGGAAAAATAATACCTGAGGTCCAATAAAAAATAATACTATAATATGCTAGTAGCGTTCTTAAAGGTTCAACAAAATGCCAAATAATAGCAAAACAAATTCCCAAAGCAAAACCAGAACAAAAAAGCAAAAATATACAAAAAGAAACGTCTAAAAAATTCTTTGGTATAACCTCTAAATGAAAAAACCAGCCAGCAAAAAATAAAACAACTATAAAAATAACAAAATAGATACAAAATTCAAGTAATGCCCTAGCGATAAAAACATGTATGGGTTTAACAGGCTTATAAGCAAATAAAGCCAAATTTGCTCCTATACCATTCATTAATTGAGTAACAATGCTTCTAAACATAAAAAAAGGCATAATACCGGAAATTAAAAACATAAAAATAGAAATTCCCTCAGGCATAACTTGATGATGATACTCTCTAATTAAAGTTCCTATAATAGTAATCACTAAAATAATCGCCATAGGTTCACCTACAACCCAAAGATAACCCAAATGCTTATTAACACCAAATCTAGTTTTTAATTCTCTAAAAAAAAGTGCATAAATTACATTTAACATTTATTTTTATACCACCAATTTTTACTTTAAAGCATAATGTTAACTCATTTTGTTAAATAATAAAAGATTTTTTAAAAAATTCTATTTTTTTAACAAGACCTAAAGTATTATCTGTTAGTTTAGCCCAAATAAGATCAAGAGTATAAATTCTAGCTTTTTTATCAAATTTAGCAAAAGAAAATTTAGAAAAATACATTTTTTCTTGCTCTTTATTTGCATATTTAAATTCGGCTTTAGCTTGAATTCCTTTTAAAAAAGCGATTTTATTTTCCTTAGCAATATTTACAGCAACGCTGGGATTTTTAAAAGCCAACTGAATATGTTTGGTTTGCTCATGAGAAGCAATAATTAAAGAAAGATTTTTTTCATCAAAAACATAAAAAGCACTGGCAGTATAAACCCCACTATCATCAATCATAGACCATGATAAAAGCTGTTCATTTTTTATAAAATCTAAAATTTTTTCATCCATAGATTAAATTATACTCAATAAAATTTAAAATCAGTCGATATAATTATAATAAATTAATTTTAAGGAGTTGGGTAATGCAAATTGATGCAAGCAAAAATCAAAGTTTTTCTATGGATTATACTACCAAAAGCGGTAAGCATTTAAGTCTTTCAATGTATGATAATCAAAGTTTAAATTATAGTGACAAAGATGGAAAACATTTAAGCTTAAAGCATCAATATGGATTTAGCTTTACCTTTGAGGGTTCTAAATTAACCCAAAATGATATGGATGAAATTAAAGACGCTATGAAAGATGTAGAGCCTATGTTAAAAAATTTCCTAGCTAATTCAAAAGTAGGAGAATTAAAACCCAAAGAGCTTATCCAAACTGCAATGCAAATTGCTGATGTTTTACCAACTCCAAAAGATGAAAATCATAAAAATGCTATTGCAAGCAATTTAACCAATAAACTTGATAACTTATTAAAACAAAATCAAATCAATGATAAAGATGTAAATACTTCTATGTTAGAAGACAGTAAAAAACTTTTAGATGAAGTTTTAGAACAAATGAAAAAACAACTTGAAAAACAACAAGAACAAAACAATAAAGAAAAAAATGGCTTAAATCTTTACGCTTAAAAAGGCTAAATATGCAAAACGTGCAAATTATAGAAAATATGCTCAAACTCCAACAAAAATTAAATGATGAAACTAATGGTATTGGTTGGAAAGAAGGCTATACCAAAGAAGGAAAACTAATTAGCTGGAGACGTTGTATTTATATGGAATGTGCTGAACTTATTGATTCGTTTGCTTGGAAGCATTGGAAAAATATTTCAGAAGCAACAAATTGGGAAAATGTACGCATAGAAATTGTTGATATTTGGCATTTTATTTTGAGTTTGCTCCTTGAAAATAAAAAACAAGATTTTCATCTTTTTGCTACGGAAATAGCCTCTGTGAGTGTATTTCAAGATTTTTGCAAAGAAGAGGATAAGCCGAGTGAAAATCAAAGCGAAATTTATGGCATTTTAAACGATATAGAACTTATCATACATAAATGTAGTGGCTTCGACCTTGATTTAGGTGAATTATTATCTGTTTATTTTACCTTAGCAATTAAATGCGGTCTTAATTTAAATAGCCTCTACCAAATTTATATAGGAAAAAATGTTCTTAATGCTTTCAGACAGGATCATGGTTATAAAAATGGTACTTATATAAAAAATTGGAATGGTAAAGAAGACAATGAAATTTTAAATGAAATTTTAAAAACAGAAATAAATTATGAAAAAATTTATAATCATCTTGAAGAAGAATATAAAAAAGTTATTCCATGCAAATTTTAAAACTCTCTTTACAAGATTTCTTCTCTCTTAAATTTTTAAAATTCTCTCTAATTCCCTTTGCTTGCAGTCTTTTATTTATGAGTATTTTAGGAATCTTTGGTTTTTCTTTTTTGACTAATTATTTTCATACTTTATTTAGTGCTAATGAGGATTCTTTTTGGGCTTGGTTTTATGCTTTTCATATAGTCCAAATATTAGTTACTATGATTAGCTTTTTGTTTTCAGGCTTTATTGTCGTTTTCGCTTCTGTTTTTCTTGCTCTTTTTATTACCTCTTTTTTAACCCCTTTTATCGTGAAAGAAATTAATAAAAAATACTATCATTATAGCCTTAAAGAAGAAGTTGGTTCTCTTAGAGTATTTTTTGAAATTTTTAAAATATTTATAAAATTTATCTTATTTTTTATACTTTGTACTTTGGCTTTATTTTTGCCCTTTGTAAATCTTTTTATTTATTATTTTATTTTTTATTATCTTTTTCATAAATTATTAATTTTAGATGTAACAAGCTCGGTTTTAGATCAACAAAATTTTAAAAGTTTTAATTCTAAATTTTCTCCTTTTGAATTTAAATTCAGTACCTTATGTTTTTATATACTTTCTTCAGTGCCATTTTTAGGACTTTTTTTTCAAGTGTTTTTTGTAATTTTCTTAACTCATTTAAGTTATCAAAAAATTTTAAAACTTAAAGCTTAAAATTTCGATATTGTGATTATAAAAATAAGCTCTTAATGATTTTGGTATTTGAGCTTTTCTACACTCTTCTTTAAATTTTTTAGGCAATTTTTCACAAACTTCATAAGGAAAAATAAAAGCTTTATCATCTTTATAAGCTATGCCTATTTTTCCACTTATAACACAATCACTTTTTAGCATTTGCTCTCTTTGTTTGGCGCTTGGGACAATTCCTTGAATTTTTAATGCTTTGGCGATCATACTTTCTTCTTTAGGACAAATTAAAATCCCTTTAAAATTTTGAATCTTCTTAAAATCATAAATTTTTTGTTGGTCTTTTCGCAAATAATCAAAACTTCTTTTCAAACCTTTAGAAAATTTTTCGACAAAAGAATTGGAAAATTCTTGTCTTATGAAATTTCTAAAATATTTTATATCATCATTGCTTTCATCATTAAAATAAAAGATTTTATTCTCTTTTAAAAAATTTAAAATTTCGTTTTTGCTTACAAAAAGCAAAGGTCTTACAATATCATAATTTTCATGTTTTTCAATTTCATTCATTCCTAAGATTTCTACCAAACCCGCTCCACGAGAAAGCTGCATCAAAAACCATTCAAATTGGTCATTAAGATGATGAGCTAAAATAAGATGATCATAAGAATTTTCAAGGCAAATTTGATGAAAAAAATCATAACGAAAATTCCTAGCTTCTTTTTCAAAATTGCCTTTAAATTTGGGAGCAGTTTTTATAAAAATTTGTTTTTGAAATTTTAAGGCAAGTTCTTTAGCTTTATTTTCTTCTTTGTCGCTATTTGTTCTAGTTTTATAATTAATTAAAGCTAAATCAAATGAAATATTTTTTTGCATTAAAAAATAAAAAAGCGCACTTGAATCACTCCCATAAGAAAAAGCGAGTAAATTTTTACCCTTTTTTAATAATTCTAAAATTTCATGCTTAATCTGCATCGATTTTTCTTAAAGCCTTAGCGATTAATTTTTTATCTAAACTTTGGGTGATTTCACACTCATAAATTTGCCCCATTTCCAAATCACCACATTCGCTTTCATTGATAAGAATTTCTCCATCAATCTCCCTATCCCATCTTAAGTCTTTTCCCGCGATGAAAAAAGCTCCCTCGCTACTTTCCCCAGTGCAAACTACCAAACGCTTTTTACCCACTTCTTTTTCAAAACTTTTTTCTAAAACATTATCGATGATTTTTTCGATTTTTTTAAGACGAGTATTGATTGTTTTAAAAGGAATTTGTTCCATATTAAAAGCTACTGTATCTTCTTCCTTAGAATAAGCAAAAACACTTACCCTATCAAAACCAAAATTTTGGACAAAATCACAAAGCTCCTCAAAATCCACTTCACTTTCTCCTGGATGCCCCACAATAAAACCGGTACGTAAAAAGCTATCGGGTGCATTTTTCATTAAAGTAAGCATTTCTTTAAGTTTTTTTTGCTCCGCTCCGCGTTTCATAATTTTAAGCATAGAATTGCTAATATGCTGCAAAGGCATATCAAAATAATTCACAAAAATTTTAGAAGCTATAATACGCTTAATCAAAGCTTCGCTCGCACTCGTTGGATAAAGATATAAAATTCTAGCTGCTTTTATACCTTCTATTTTTTCCACCTCATTAATTAAGCGTATAAGTCCATCTTTTTCACCTTTATCAAATAAATAAGAACTTGTATCTTGTGCAATAAATGAAAAATCTTTATAACCTTTTTGCACCAAATCCTTAACTTCAGCAACAATACTTGAAATTTCTCTTGATTTTAACTTACCCTTAAAACTCGGTATAGCACAAAATGAACATTTTTGATTACATCCTTCTGAAATTTTTATAAAAGCATGAAAATTAGAACCTGTAATCACTCTTTTTGTATTTTCATTTTGCAAATAAGTTGAAGAGGAAAATAAATTAGTTTTTTTTAGTATCATTTCATCGATTCTTTCATAATCAGCCACACCAGTAAAAAGATCGACTTCAGGTAATTCCTTCATTAATTCTTCTTGATAACGCTGCATCAAACAGCCCGTAACCACTAAAAGTGAATCTTTTTTTCTTTGCTCATGTAAATTTAAAATCGCATTGATGCTTTCTTTTTTAGCACCTTCTATAAAACCACAAGTATTGATGATCAAAACATCCGCTATACTTGGATCATCACACAATTCATAAGCACTAAGGCGCCCTAACATAATCTCACTATCGACTAAATTTTTATTACAACCTAAAGATATTAAATAAAGTTTTGACATATTTCTCACTTTTTTAAATTTGAATTTTCATTTTTTCTTTTTTGATAAAATAAGTTTTTTAAAATTATAACAAAAAATATAATTTTAAAATAAATTATCTAAATTAAATGATTTTATATTGAGGTAAAACATGAAAGAAGATAAAACAGTCGGTGTAGTTATACCAATATATAACGTACAAGATTATTTAAGAGAGTGTTTAGATAGTGTTATTAATCAAACTTATAAAAATTTACAAGTGGTTTTAGTTAATGATGGAAGTACTGATGAAAATTCATTAAACATTGCTAAAGAATACACTTTAAAAGATGAAAGATTTATTTTATTTGATAAGAAAAATGGAGGGCAAAGCACAGCAAGAAATGTAGGTATAGAATATTTTAGTAAAGAATATAAACTTAAAAATATAACTAATGATATTAAAGAAAATTCTTTAATAGAATTTAGCATAGAAGGAAATAATCCTTATGAAATATATAAAGTCTATAAAAGTTCTAAATTCTTTAAAAACAAAAATGAACTTTTAAATTTTCAAACTCCAAATATAGATTATATTATCTTTTTAGATAGTGATGATTACTGGGAATTAAACTGTATAGAAGAATGTGTTCTTAGAATGGATGGGGTTGAAGTGGTTTGGTTTGATTTTGAAATATTTATTGATCAAACAAATGAAAAAGAAAAATGGAGCCGATTAAAATCTTTTAACTTTTTACAAAATAATACGATTTCTCCTATCAATTGGCTACAACAAAGCTATATTTCAAATCAGAAGGAATTTGCTTTTGCTTGGGGTGGCATGATTGATTTTAGTTATTTATTTTCAATTAAATTGAAATTTATTAAAGGAATTCTTTTTGAAGATGTTCCTTTTGGAACAATTTTGTTTGCAAAATCAAAAAATATTAATATATTATCTAAAGTATTATACAGATATAGAATAAAACAATAGTATAATGCAGACTTTAAATAGCACTCAAATAGCTCCATATATAAATAATTTATCAAGATATTTTAATAATAATTTAGAAGTTAAAAGATATCATATTTCTATTAGCAAATTAATAATTTCACATAATCTTGCTAATTTTATATTTAATGAAAAAAATAAAAAACTAAAACAATTAATGAAATTAGCTTTTGTTGATTATCTAAAAGATTGGTCCTTGGATATACTAAATAATCATAAGGATCCCTTAAATTATTTTTCAAAATGCCCTATTTTTACAAATAATTTTTTATTAAAAAATAAATTATTTTTTTTGGCTAACGCTGATTCAAAAGAAATTTTTCATTGGCTTAGTAATATCTTTATCAATAAAAATTTAGAAATTCAAAACCAAGCTAATCAAATTCAAATTTTATATAAAAAAATAATAAATTTTTTTCACTTTCCTATACGGCACAGCCAAACAAAGAATTCAAAACCAACTTTCTTATAAACTTGGACAAAGTATGATTATTAATTCCAAAAGTATTTTTGGAATTATATTTATGCCAATATATTTATTATCTATATTTTTAACTTATAAACAAGAACAAAAAATTTACAAACAAAAAATAAAAAAAGATCCTTCTTTAAAATTACCTCCTTTAGAATCTTATCCTGATTATAATGAGGCTTTAAAATTTAAAGAACATTTATCTTATAAATTAGGAGAAGCTTTGTTAAAAGCTTTTAAAACCTGGTATAAGGGTGGATTGTTTAGATTTTGGTTTAAAATCAAAAAGCTAAAAAAAGAAATTTAAGAAAAATAATCCCAAGCAACTTTGATGATGGTTATAATTAAAATAAACTTAGCTTACTTTTTGATAAAATTTGCTAAAATTATGTAAAAATTAACTTTGAGAAAGAAATTTTTATGGATAATTACGAATTTAGCGAACTATTAAAAACTCTTAAAAATAAAGTAAACAATATAGCCTCTATCATCAAACCACAAAGCATTCAAGAAAGACTTAAAGAAATTGAAGAATTAGAAAATTCTCCTTCTTTTTGGAGCGATGTTAAGCAAGCTGGAATTATCGGCAAAGAAAAAACTAAAATTACAAATTTATTAAAAAAATACGAAGAAGCTTTATTGGCAGTTAATGATGCAAGCGAGCTTTTTGATTTGGCTAATGCAGAAAACGATATGCAAACCTTAGAAGCTTTATTTAATGATGCTCCAAAGCTTGAAGATACGATAACAAGCCTTGAAATTTCTATGCTTTTAAGTGGAGAAAATGATAGCAAAAATGCGATTGTTTCCATTCATCCTGGTGCAGGAGGAACTGAAAGCAACGATTGGGCAAGCATGCTTTATAGGATGTATTTAAGATTTTGCGAAAGAGAAGGATTTAAGGTTGAAACTCTTGATTTTCAAGAAGGCGATGAAGCGGGACTTAAGGATGTAAGCTTTTTGGTTAAAGGTGATAATGCTTATGGTTATTTAAAAGCTGAAAATGGAATTCATCGCTTAGTAAGAACTTCTCCTTTTGATAGTGCTGGACGTCGTCATACAAGCTTTTCAAGTGTTATGGTAAGCCCTGAACTTGATGATGATATAGAGATTGAAATTGAAGAAAAAGATATTAGAATTGATTATTACAGAGCAAGTGGTGCAGGTGGACAGCATGTTAACAAAACAGAATCAGCAGTAAGAATTACACATTTTCCAACTGGTATAGTTGTGCAATGCCAAAATGACAGAAGTCAACACAAAAACAAAGCTACTGCTTTTAAAATGCTAAAATCTCGCCTTTATGAGCTTGAACTTATGAAACAACAAGATAGTGCAAATTCGGGAGAAAAAAGTGAGATAGGCTGGGGACATCAAATTCGCTCTTATGTGCTTTTTCCCTATCAGCAAGTCAAGGACAATCGTAGCGGAGAAGCTTTCTCTCAAGTAGATAACATCTTAGATGGAGATATTAAAAAAATGATAGAAGGTGTTTTAATCGCTTTAAAAGCAGAATGATTTTAATCAAATAAATTTTTATGCAAGATTTCCTCTAAAATCACCGTAGCATAAGAGCCTTTTTGTAGGAAAAATTCTATATAAAAATGCGCTTTTTGCTCATCATATCGCCACTTAATATTCTCTAAATAACTCCACATAAAACGTCTTGAACCTTGCATTTTAGTTTTAAATTCATAAGCATCTTTAAAAATTTCATTCTCTAAATTTAAAGCTAAGCCTTCTTTAGCCTCATACGATTTTGTACCAAGTAAAAGTCCCATAGGAGTAATATCTCTTGTTTTAAAACGCTTAATCTCACTCTCTAAATCTTCGCATAAAAAACATTTACCAAAAGGGTAATGTCCTAAAACTTCACCTTTTAAGAGCTTGAAAAAATGATCTTGTCTTTTTAAGTTCTTAGCCTCTTCTTTAGAGATATGATAAATTTGCATAAGCTCCTTTTCGCTAAATTCTTTTGAAAAATGCGATAACTCGACTCTTTTACTCAAATAACGATTGAAAAGTTCACTTTGAAAAGCTGAAATTAAAAATTCTTTCATTTTAATATTTTTCATTTTCTTGCCACGTAAAATTTCAAGCCCTTCTTTGTAATTATCTCCAAATTTACCAAAACGTTGGTATCCAAAATAATTTGCAAAACCTTGTTTGTCCAAATTGACAATAGCCTGTTCAAGTTTTAAAGCATCGCTAGGTAAAACTTTTTTTAAGCGGATAAAAAAAGAATTGCCTTTTAAATGCCCTATTCTTAATTTATTTTCATGGGCAAAAGTTTCTAAAATTTTTAATTTTGGATGAGAAAAATTGTTTAAAGTGTGTTCAAATTTTTTAGGCATAGAAATATACTGAAAGGTTAAACCTTGTTTATCTTTAAGTCCAGCATAGCCAAAATCACGTATTTTTACCCCACTAACTTCACTTAAAATTCTTAAAGCTTCATTAGTGCTTAAATCTTTTTTGTTAATATGCAAAATGAGATGCTCACCTTTGCCACTAAATTCATACAAAGCTTTTTCACGTACTACAAAATCGTCGCTATTTTTACTAAAATAAGCATTAATAGGGGTATGTTTTAAACTATACAAAGGCTTAAAAATGGTGTTCTCTTCCGCTAAATTCATATTTTCCTTTCACTGCTTTTGCAAAGATATTTAATTTTACATGATGTTTTTTTGCAATTTGCTCTATATTAAGATATTGTGTTTTATCAAAGGCAAATAAAATTTCATATTCCTCTCCGCTATAAAGAGTATAATCATCTAATTTTTTTAGCCATTCAATACCACATTCATTTTTTGCTAAAAGTCTTGATAAATCCTTACTCAATCCATCTGAAATATCCATTGCACAAGAAATAAAAGGGGCAATTTCGTAAAAAAAATCTGACCTTAATTTAGGTTTTATAAAGCGGTGGTTTAAATTTAATTTACCACCATTTTGCAGAATTTCAAGTCCCTTTAAACTTTCTCCTAGCTTTCCTGTATAAGCTAGTAAATGTCCTATTTTTAAGCCTTTTCTAAATACAGCTTTTTTTCTAATTTTAGAAATAATAGTAATGCTAATATCTATTTTATCATTATAAATTGTATCGCCACCTATGATTTGCATACCAAATTTTTTTGCTGTTTTTAAAAAACCTTTTTGCAAAGCTTTAATTTCTTCATGATTTAAATTTGGTAAAGCAAGTCCTAAAAGTGCGTATTTTGGTTCAGCATTCATCACAATAGCATCAGAGATATTAACAAGCATTGCCTTAGTAGCAATTTGTTCTAGTGTCAGCCATTCTCTTTTAAAATGTATATTTTCAAAAAATAAATCTTTGCTATAACACCATTGATTAATAATAGCACCATCATCGCCATTTTTTTCATTTAAAAAAGCTTGAATTATAAAATCTTCTTTATTCATAAAAAAATTTTATGAAATTTCTTTTTAAATTCTATTAAATTTTAATTTTTTTTTATATAATATTTATCCTAAAGATATCAAGGAAAAAATCATGAGAAATTTAGAACTTAGACTTTTTAGATTTGATAAAAATAAAGACTATGAGAGTTATTACAAACCTTATGTTTATAATAACTATGAAAATTTTGCTACTCTTTATGATTTACTTTTGCAAGTGCAAGATGATGACATTTATTTCGAATTTGAAAAAAATGAAAATTCTCATATAATTGTTAATAGACAAATTTTACCTCTTAATACCCCTTTAGAAGAACTAGTTAAAAAATATAATTTTAATCTTACTATTGAACCTTTAAACACAAAAAGAGCAATAAAAGACTTGATCATCAATAAAGATGATTTTTTAAGTAAATACAAATATCTTGCCCCATTTGGCAATGAAGAAGATAAAAAATTTTATGAAAAATATGACTATTTATATTATGCTAATGAAATTTTAGAATTTCTTCCTGAGTATATGGGAGATGCCTTATTTTATCTTGCATTTGAAATGATCAAAAAATATCCAGATAAAAAAACAGAAATTTTAAAAGTTATCTCTGATCCTGAAATAGGAATTTTTTATCATATTAACGGTACTAATCAAAAGGTAGAAAATGTAATTGAAAATCTAAAAAAAGAAATTTTAAATTTGGGGCTTTTTGATGAAAAATTACTACATTTTGATTTACCCAAAAACAATGCTTTTGAAAATGAAATAAAAGAACTTGGACAAGTTAAGCATGATTTTGAAAATTTTAATGTAGCCTTTTACGGTTTTAAACCTTGTGATAATTTAAAGTCAAAAATCAAAGCAAAATTTATTTCATATGAAAATGCTGAAAAACATAATGGTTTTGATCTCTTAAAACTCAATAGCGAACTCAGTTATAAAATGGCAGCAAAAATTCTTTTAGATGCTTATGATAGTGGAAGCGACTTTTTAGTTGTAAAAAATCCTAAAGATTTTTATATGTTTGACACTTGTGCTAAAAAACTTATGAATATAAGCAATAGAGATTTTAAAGATTTTTATATTTTAAGTCATTTAGAATTTTTATCTCTAATTCAAGGTATCAAAAATCCATCTTTGCAAAATCATGAATTAAAAGTAACTTTGATATGAAAATTTCTTTAGAATGTAAAGATATTATTATAGAAAGAGCATTAGCTCTTTTTTTAAAGGAACATTTAGTAATAAAAAAAGATTGTGATTTTATCATTAGTGATGAAAAAATTCCTTCAACTAAACCTTTATTTCTTATAGCTCCCAATTCTCCATTTTTGAGTGTGCCTTTTAGTAAAGAAGCTTTATTTAAATCTTTAAATGATTTTGACAATGCTTTAAAAACAACAGCTCAAAAAATTGCAGATGAAAAAAGAAAAATTTTAGAAGCAAAAATTGACTCTATAGCAGAAGAATTTAGAAAAGACTATCAAATAAAAATAGATCTTGCTATTAGCGAACTTAAAGATAAACTTGTTAAAGCTTTAATACATGAGTGAAGATTTTATTCATGTAAAAGATTTTTTAAAAGAATATCAAAAAATCTCGAATTTAAAAAATAAAACAAATAAGACAACAAAAATTTATACTTTTATAGAAAGCGGACAATATAAAGGAAAAAAACTTCTTTTGCCTTCACTTGAAAAAACAAGAAGCACTAAAAGCATAGTAAAAGCTTGTGTTTTTAATGTTATAAGACAGAATTTAAGAAATAAAATTTTTATAGAAGCTTTTGGTGGAAGTGCTTTAATGGCGGCTGAAGCTTTAAGTAATTTTGCCTTAAAATCTTATGCTATCGAACTTGATAAAAACGCTTACAAAATCGCTGTTCAAAATTCTAAAATTGATCAAAATTTAAATGTTGTACAAGGAGATACTTTTGAAATTTTACCCCAGCTTATCGAAAAATTAACCCAAGAAAATATTCCTATTTTTCTTTATCTTGATCCACCTTTTGATATCAGAAAAGGTTTTGAAAAAATTTATGAAAACATTGAAAATCTTTTGAAAAATCTTAATCGAAAAAATATAGAAAAAATTATTTTTGAGCATCATTCAAAAATAGAACTTCCACAAAATATAAAAGAATTTCAAAAAAATAAAACTAAAAAATTTGGCTTAACTTCTCTTAGTTTTTACGAAAATACTCCACAAAATTAAGCTCTTAAAATTGGAACACTTTTTGCTTTATTTTATACAATAATATAGATTAAAGGAATAATCCATGAGAGTTTTAATGTTTTTTTTACTCTTTATGACAAGTATTTTTGCAATACAAATCAAGGATGTAGCAAACACTGTAGGTGTTAGAGATAATCAACTTATAGGTTATGGACTTGTTGTTGGTCTTAATGGTAGTGGAGATGGAACAAGTTCTAAATTTACCCTACAATCTGTATCAAATCTTTTACAAGGTATGAATATCAAAGTAGATCCAGCAGATATCAAGTCAAAAAATACAGCAGCTGTCATGGTAACAGCAAAACTTCCAGCTTTTGCTAAAAGTGGAGATAAGCTTGATATTACAGTATCTTCTTTGGGGGATGCAAAATCGTTACAAGGTGGCACACTTTTACTTACTGCACTCCGCGGAATTGATGGAGAAATTTATGCAATAGCACAAGGTTCTATCTCAACTGGAGGACTCACAGCTAGACCAGGAGGTGCAGGTAGCCATTCTACAGCGGCAACTGTGATGGGTGGAGCTAACGTAGAAAGAGAAATTCCACAAAATTTTAGTCAAAATAATGATTTAACTTTAAGTCTAAAAGTAGCTGATTTTCAAACCGCTAGTAATATAGAAAGAGTGCTTAATAACGTTTTTGGAGAAGATGTTGCTAAAGCGATTGATTCACGTACAATTAAACTTAAAAAACCTGAAGATCTTTCAAATGTAGATTTTATGGCAAGAGTTTTAAATCAAGATATAGCTTATACTCCAGAAAGCAAGGTTATCATTGATGAAAGAACAGGAACAGTAATTGCGGGTGTTGATGTAGAGGTTGAACCTGTATTAATTACTCATAAAGATATTACAATCAAAATTGATCCTAATAATAACACTACTCCAAATCAAAATGAAATTGATATGAAAGATGGTGGTTTTATAGATCCTAGTTCAAATACGTTAAGAATTAATAATTCAAAAAGCACTGTTGCAAATATAGCAAGAATGCTTAATAAGCTTGGGGCAACCCCAAATGATATTATAGCTATTATGGAAAATTTAAAACGTGCAGGTGCAATTACAGCTGATTTGGAGATTATATAATGAAAGTAGATAATTTTTTAAATACATTTAACATGGATAATGTTTTATTAAACAAAACATCAAGAAATTTAGAAAACCATATTAAAGTAAATGATAATGATATAGTTACTAAAACTAAAGAAGATGAAGCTTTAAAAGAGCAAACTGATGCTTTTGAAGCATTTTTTTTAAAACAAGTTTTAGATGTATCTTTAAAATCTCAAAATTCACTTTTTGGAAAAGATGCAAGTGATGAAATTTATTCATCTATGTATAATGATACTATCAGTAAGGCTTTAAGTGGTGGTATGGGATTTTCAAAATTATTATATGATTTTTTAAAAGAAAGGGGTTAAGTTTTTTAATTTTTAGCCGATATAGTTTGTAGAGGATTTTTAATAAAAAATTTCAAGGAGGCAGAAATGATAAATCCTATACAGCAAGGCTACGTGGCAAGCTCCACATTAAACACAGTTCAAACAAATAAAGAAACTAAAACAAACGATACTCAAAAAACAGAGAATGATAAAGCTGCGAAAATTGCAGAACAAATTAAAAATGGCACTTATAAAATTGATACAAGAGCCACTGCTTCTGCTATAGCTGATTCTTTAATTTAAAGATAATTTTCTCTCTTTTTTTTGAGTAAAAAAAGGAGAGAAAAAATGCTTAAAAAACATCTTGATGAAGTTAATGCTATTTTAGAAAAATTAATAGCATTAACCCAAGAAGATATAGAAAATATAAAAGTTGCAAAACATGATACCGTTGCACCTAGTGTTGAAGAAAAAAATAAATTAATTTCTGAATTTACAACAGCTAAAAAACAACTCGATGCTGCTTTAGTAGCTTTAAACAATAGCTCTACCAAAGGACTTAGTGAATTACTTGATGAAGAGGATAAAGAAAAATTAGATTTATTGAAAAAAAATCTTCAAACTCTTCATTCTGCTAATAAAGAATATGCCAAATTCGTACTTATTATTAAAGATTTTTTTGATGGTTTAGTCAATAAGATGTTTAATCTCAATGATGGAACAAATAATGCTTATGGTGATAAAAAGACTACTCCAGAGTCAATTTTTAAGATTAATGTATAAGGAATAAGAATATGGGTATTTTTGGAACTTTATATACGGGAGTTACAGGCTTAAAAGCAAGCGAAGTACAAATTGCAACCACCAGTAATAATATTTCTAATGCAAATGCGACTTTTTATACTCGACAAAGAGTTGTGCAAACAACCAATGGTTACGTTTCATCTAATGGAGTTCAAGTAGGAACAGGTACAGCCATCGAAAGTATTGTTCGTTTGCACGATGAATATTCTTATTTTAAACTAAAGGGAGCTTCAACTCAATTAGAATACACTAAATATATGGCTTCAACCTTGCAAGAAATTTCTGAACGTTTTCCAGATTTGCAAAATACAGGGATTTTACAGGATTTAGAAAATTACAATAAAGCATGGAATGATTTTGCATCCAATCCTAATGAAAATGCTACAAAAATAGCCCTTGTGAAAGCTTCTCAAACATTAACAGAAAGTATTAACAATACTTTTTCAACCTTAGATAAAATTCAAAAGAAAATCAACAACGATATTAAATCAACTGTGGAAGAAATTAATAGAATTGGCGAAGAAATCGCGACAATTAATAAACAAATTTATGGCCAAGAAGCTCTTCCAACAGAACACGCAAACGAATTAAGAGATAGAAGAGATGAGCTAGAACTTACCCTTTCAAAGCTTGTAAGTGCAGTAGCTAGTAAAAATGAAATCAATCAAGATAATCGTTTAGATACAACTATAACTGATCCAGGACATCAATA
Organism: Campylobacter sp. RM10537; assembly: GCF_022369435.1. NCBI lineage: Bacteria > Pseudomonadati > Campylobacterota > Epsilonproteobacteria > Campylobacterales > Campylobacteraceae > Campylobacter > Campylobacter molothri. Next base: position 1,136,235 of record NZ_CP059597.1, read on the forward strand.
TAATCTTAGTATTGAAGGTTTTAGCATAGTAGATGGGATTAATTTTCATCCGCTAAAACTCGATTATGATGATAAAAATAAATCTTATAGTATTTATTATGAAACTGCAGATGAAAAAGTAAGAGACCTAACTGGTAAAATTTCAGGGGGGCAATTAGGTGCTCAGCTTGATTTACGCGGTAGAAATTATGATAAAAGTAAAGGAAAATATAGCGACGGGATTATACAAGGTTATATGGATTCTTTAGACACTTTTTCCAAAACAATGATCAATGAAACCAATAATCTTTATGCTAGTTCTGCAAAAAGTCCAGTAACTTCTGATTATCTTCCGGGACTTCAAGGCAATATTCCTTTGATGAATTATGATAGAACTATACAACCAGGAAGTTTTGATATCGTTCTTTATGATGAAAAAGGAGATAAAAAAGTTACCAAAACTATTAATATCGATGTTAATACCACCATGGATGATATCGTACGCCAAATCAAAGCTAATACAGACGATAATAACAACAAAGATCCAAATGATGATGTTGATGATTTAATTAATGTAAGTTTTAGCTACGATCCAACCTCCAATGATGGATTATTTCAACTTACTGCAAAATCAGGATATAAGATAGCCATAGAAGATAAAGGAACAAATTTTGCAGGTGCTTTTAGCATAGGAGGGTTTTTTAGTGGAAATAGTGCAAGTGATATTAAAGTAAAAGATTCTATTTTAAGCGATCCAAGCACAGTAAGAGCTAGTCTAAATGGGGTTGATAGCGGTAATGATATGGCAAATAAAATCATACAACTTCAATATGATAAGGTTAATTTTTACAATGAAGATGGAACCATTGACCATCTTACCATGGAAGAATATTATCGTAAATTTACAGGAAAAATAGGCTCTGATGGGGAAAATAATAATGTAGTTAATGCTAGCAATCAAACCTTTTACAATTCTGTATATAGCGAGTATCAATCTAAAAGTGGAGTTAATACCAATGAAGAACTTGCAGCCTTAATACAATGGCAATCAAGCTATGGCGCCTCTGCTAAAATTGTTACTACCATTGATCAAATGCTAGATACTTTACTAGGAATTAAATCATAATCCTAGTAAAATGTCTGAGATATTAAAAACCAAGCTAGATACTTTAGTAAAATTAAAAAATACCAATAAAGCTTTATTTGAAAACCCAGATCCTTTGCAAGTTGTTAAAATTTACAAGGATGAATTTATTGCTTTGCTTTGTGCTTTATTTGCCTATGGTAATGCAAAAAATATAGTTAATTTTTTAAATAAGCTGGATTTTTCTTTACTCGATTCAAGTGAAAAACAAATTCAAAAAAATCTAAAAGGAATAAAATACCGCTTTCAAAATGAAAGAGATATTTTAGAAATTTTTATTACCCTTTCAAGGCTTAAAAATGAAATTTCTTTAAATGAATTTTTTACTAAAGCTTACCAAAAAAGACAAAATACTACAGACGCTATCCTTGCTTTCATGAAAAAAATTCAAAAAATAAATTCTTATTCTAGTTATGGATATGATTTTTTCTTTGGAAAAATTTGGCAAAATATACCAAAATCACCGCTTAAAAGATATCATATGTACTTTAGGTGGATGGTTAGAAAAGATGAGCTTGATCTTGGAATTTTTACTAATATACACACAAAAGATCTTTTGATTCCTCTTGATACTCATCTTTTTAAAATTTCCTTGACTTTAGGACTTTTAAAGCGTAAAATATATGATTATAAAAGTGTGTTAGAGCTTACCAAGAAGTTAAAAGAATTTGATGCAAATGATCCTGTTAAATATGACTTTGCACTTTATCGCTTAGGACAAAGCAAGGAGATTGATACATGGGCTTTGAACATTTAGATACAATTTATTATATTATATTATTTTTTGCAGCACTTTTTGCAGGTTTTATAGACTCAATAGTTGGTGGAGGCGGACTTATAACCTTGCCAGCATTAATAGCTTGCGGGATTCCTGCACATTTATCTATCGCAACTAATAAAGTTCAAAGCGTATGTGGAGCTTTTACTGCAACAATTACTTATTTTAAATCCACAACTTTACCTTATCTAGCTTGGGGGATATTTTTCACTGCGGTGGGTGCTATTATAGGAAGCTATAGCGTACTTTTTGTAAAGGATGAAAATTTAAAAATCATTATTCTAATCTGTTTAACTTTAACTTTTTTATATACAGCTTTACGCCCAAATTTAGGAAAGTATGAAAACAATCCAAAGATTAAAAATATTAAAATTTTTTATCTTATTTGTGGTTTAACTTTAGGTTTTTATGATGGTTTTTTAGGCTCTGGAACCGGATCTTTTTGGATATTTGCTTGCGTAACCTTACTTGGCTTTAATATGAAAAAAGCAAGTATGAATACAAAAATTTTAAATTTTACAAGCAATATTATCGCTTTAATTATTTTTTTATGGCAGTATGAAGTTTTATGGAAAGTCGGATTAGTCATGGCCGTTGGACAAATTTTAGGAGCTTTTTTGGGTTCTAAACTTGTATTAAAAAGTAATGGAAAATTTATTAAAAGCTTATTTTTAATCGTAGTAGGTATAACCATCATCAAAGTTGCTTGGGATTATTTTTCTTGAATTTTAAATTTATTTGAAAAATACAAAAATATCTTTTAAAAATAATCAAACTTGATACTTAGATGAAAAATTATGCTTTTTTATTTTTAAATTCTTTTTTTATCCTTCTTATCTCAAACCATAATTTGATATACCCCCCCCCCATACCAATTATTGTTAGCTTTTATTAAAGCTTCTCCTAATTTATAAGATAAATGTTCTTTAAATTTTAAAGCCTCATTATAATCAGGATAAGATTCTAAAGGAGGTAATTTTAAAGAAGGATCTTTTTTTATTTTTTCTTGATAAATTTTTTGTTCTTGTTTGTGTTTATCTTTTATATAAGATAAAACATAAGGCATTCTTATATAACCTAGTATGCTTTTTGAATTTTCTATCATAGCTTGACCTAGTTTATAAGAAAGTTGGTTTTGAATTCTTGCTTTAGCTGAATTAGCTTGAGAATTTGATAATTGAGTCTTTAAAGCATTGATTTGATTTTGCAAGGGCATTAATTTAATCAGATCCATTACGCTGCAATACTCATCTATAATTTCTTTATACCACTCTATTGAAGATATAAGGTGATTAAAATTATATTCTTTTTCAATTTCTATGTTTTCTCTGATTAAAGCTTTGAAATCTATATTTTCATTATGATAATTTCCTTCAGTAGAGGCAAGAAGAAGTCCTACAAATCCTACAGAATTATTTTTGCTTAAAATTGTTGTATTTTCAGTTATTTTGATATTTCTATTATAGGTATCGAAAAAAATGAAACTAGATAATCAATATTTCTATTAAAAGAATTATTTGTATTTTTATTCTTTATTTCAAGCTCACAATTATTTTGTTCATTCCAAATATGAACTCCTAAAATAGTATGACCATGATATATCTTGTTAAATTCTAGTTCATTTTTTAACTCATAAATTTCTTCTTGACAAAGCCAGCTTGATTTATTTTTAAAATTATTTTCATCGATATTTTCCATTTCTCTAACGTTTAAAGCAATAAATTTAGGATTATCATTTAATATATTTAATTTTTTAGGGAAAGAAAAATTTTCAATATTATTAGCTATTTTTTCACCAATTTCTCTCGTAATAAAATCAAAACCATGAGCCTCATCTCTTCTTATAAAATCATACAAATTTTTCTTAAGATAATATTCATTTAAATCAATGATATTAAAACCGTATTTATTGATTAATTTTTTATGTAAAGCATAAACTAATTTTGAGCATTGTATGTTATGCCACTTTTGAGGATTTGGAAAAGAAAACAAAGAATTTTTTTATTTAGAAAATATAATTCTTTATGTAACCAATTGATAACTTGATAACTTTTAAAAAATAATTCAATTGAATTGTAGCGACCTATATCATTAACATTAGATGTATTTATAATTAAATCTGCATTTTTTAAAATTTGATCATTTCTTTTCAATTCATATAAATTTTGTAAAGCAGGTGTTAAACCTAATGATAAATTTATTACATTAATTCCTTTATTTTTTAAACCTTGTGTGATTCCATTTTTAAACGCAAAATTACTTTCGCCAAGTAAAACTACATTTTTCTTATCCATAAAAAAATTCCTAATTATTATTTTGTTATAATTTTAAAAAACTTATTTTATCAAAAAAATAATTCAAAATTTAAATAATATTTATAAGTATAAGAAACATTAATAAATTAAAAATTTGCTCCAGAGCTAAGCTCCCATATCGGCAAAAAAATACCAAGAGCTAATAATAAAACCAAAATTGCGACAAATAAGGTCATCAAAGGCTCAAGTAAAATTAAAAATTTATCTATAAGATTTTCCATTTTATTTTCATAATATTTTGAAATTTCCTCAGTTAAAAATTCAAGTTTTGAACTTTTCATCGCAATATTGAGCATAGAAAGAACCAAAGGATCAAATATGCCTATTTTCTTAAAAGCATGAGTGATTTCAAGTCCAGAATCTATAAAAGATAGAAGTTTTTTGTATTTTGAGATAATTTGTTTATTTTCAAGTCCTAAAATTGCTAAATTAAAAGCTTTAGAAAGTGAAATTCCATTTTTTAAAAGTAAAGAAAAAACCATAAAAAAATAATAATTTTGACTATAAATAATGAAATTTGAAAATAAAGGTATTTTTAAAAAAATAAAATCACAAATATAGGCAAAAAAATAAGATTTTTTATACATAAAATAAACAAAGATAAAAATAAATACCAATAAAAAAGCAAATACAATAACGTAATTTTGCAAAAAATCATAAATTTGAAGCATTATAATGGTTATTAAAGGTAGATTAATATTTAAATTTTCAAATAAATCTTTAAAATTAGGTATTACAAAAAGCATCAAAAAAATAAAAGCTGCACAAATACTAATAAAAACAAATAAAGGATATCGCATAGCCTTTTTAAATCTCTTTTTATTTTCTAAACTTTTTTCTCTAAGTTTAGCAATTTGTAAAAAATTTTCACTCAATTTCCCAGTGCTTTGTGCCGTTTTTATTAGGGCTAATTCTGCATAATTTAGTCCAAAATTAGCATTTTCAAAAGCAAGATTTAAATTTTGTCCTAAAAGTAAATTATCAAGAACTTTATTTATACCTTTAAATGAATGAATTTTTACAAGCTCCTTAAAAGCTTCCTGTATACTTAATCCAGCTTCACAAAGCAAAGATAATTCTTTAAAAAAGAGTATAAAATACTCGCTATTTATTTTTCTAACATAATTTTTTTGTTTCTCTTTAATGCTAATAATTTTCCAATTTTTATCCAAAGCTTTAGCTTGTGCAGTGTTTAAATTTTCAGCCTTGATGAGTTTTTTATATCTTTTTTGCGCTTTAATGATTTCAAGCTCATAAAGTTTCATTTAAAACCCTCAAGAGCTCATCTATACTTGTAATACCTTCTCTTGCTTTTTGCAAACCTTGTTCAAACATAGTTTGAAAACCTTTATTTTTTGCAAGTGCTAAAATTTCATTTTTGCTTTTATTTTCTCGAATAGCTTGAGAAATCTCATCATCTACCTTTAAGCACTCACCAACTAATTCTCTACCTATAAATCCGCTTTGATGACAATATTCACAACCTTTAGCTTCAAAAAAATTCCCTTGAAATTGTTTGTATTGATTACTCTTTTGTTTGCACCTTGGACAAAGCTTTCTAACCAAACGTTGTGCGATAATCACGCTAAGTGCAGAAGCGATTAAATAAGGTTTTGCTTTCATATCTAAAAGTCTATCTATAGTCGAAAGTGCATCATTTGTATGCAAGGTACTTAAAAGCAAATGTCCAGTTAAAGAAGCTTTCAAGGCTATATCAAGGCTTTCTTCATCTCTAATCTCACCTATCATAATAATATCAGGATCTTGCCTTAAAATCGCTCTTAAGGCATTATTAAATTCAAATCCTGCCTTAGGATTAAGTAAAATTTGCTGAATTAGAGGCATTTTATATTCTATAGGATCTTCTGCTGTAATGATTTTCTTTTCTATACTCTTTAACACATTCAAACAAGCGTATAAAGTAGTACTTTTACCACTTCCAGTTGGACCTGTTAGCAAAATCATTCCATGGGGTGATTTTAAAGCTTTTTTCAAAATATCAATATTAATCTTTCCTAAATTTAATTTTTCAAGTTCTAAAATTTCTTTATTATGCTTTAAGATCCTTATAACTACACTTTCACCATTTGATAGAGGCAATGATGAAATTCTAAAATCATATTTATTTTCTTTAAATTCAAGTTCAAAACTACCATCTTGGGCTTTTCTTGATTCTGCTACATTTAAATGTGCTAAAAATTTAATATGAAAAATCAAAGCTTCATAAATATCTTTTTCAAGATTAACAAATTTTTTTAAAATCCCATCCACTCTAAATCTTATCAAGGCATCATTTATTCTAGATTCTATATGAATATCACTTGTATTTATTTTAAGTGCTTCTTCAAGGATAAAGTAAAAAATTTGACTGATACAAGTTTGATTTTCTTTTACACCTTCTTGCCATTCAAGTTTAAGTTTAATACTTAGTTTTTTTAGCTCATCTTTAATACGAAGAATATTTAAAAATTTTATAATTTTAAACTCATCAGCAAGTGCAATTTCTATTTTTTCAATATCTGTAAAAATTTTTATTTGCTCTAAAAGCTCTAAAGAGCAAGGTTTTGCACCGACTATATATAAAATATTTTCATTTTTTATTGGTAAAACTTCAAATTTTAAAAGAATACTAAAGGGAAAATTTTCACAAAATTTCTCATCAAATTCATTTAACTCAATAAATTTTATATTTAAAAAAGATGCTAAAGCTTTTAAAAAATCTTCACTTTTTATACTAAAATTTTGATAAATTTGTTCAAGATTTATTTTTTGACTTAAATAATCTTCAAATAAATTTTGATCAATCATTTTCTAACTCTTTTTCAATTAATCCATAAGAATCCAAATAGGCATCTAAAGCTCTTTTAGCTTCATCTTGATAACCCAAAGCTATTTGAGCCTTAGCAAATATTAACCAAGAATCTTCAGCTTTTTTATCAATATCATTAGCTTTTAATGCCCAAAAAATAGATTTTTTATAATCCTTGATTTGATAATATTCTCGAGCCAAAATTAAAGCTCGCTCATAATTAGGATTTTTATAAAAACTATTTTTTAATATAGCAATATTAAATACTTTAGAATCAATTTGTATCTTAGAATTGCTTGCCTTGGTGATATTATTTTCTTGTATAAATTTTTCCCTGATTATTTTATTTTTTTCTTGTAAAATCTTAGCTTTTATGATATTTTGCTCTAACTTTTTTTTATAATTTAAAGCTTCAGAGGATATTGATTTTTGTTTATAATGATTTTGCACAATTAAAAAAATAACACCAATTAATAAAGCAGTAAAAAGAAAATAAAATAAAATTTTAAAAATTTTTTTCAACAAATATTTTTTATAAGCGCTCTCAAGCTCACGCACTCTTTCTTGTAAATTCATTTTAAAAATCCATTTTCCAAAGCACAAAGCTTTAGTACATAATCTTGGCTTTTTGTATTTTTAAAATAAAGATTGAGCTCATAAAAACTTTTAAGCATTTTATCAACATATCTTAAATTTCCTTTATAAAATTTCATTATTATTTTCATTGCTTTATTAGAAAAATTAATGTTAAATTTTAATTGGATATATTGATGAAGCTCTTGAGTATTAAGTTTTTCAAGCCAAAAAATTGTTTCAAAACGACTTTTAAAATAATCTTTATTAAAAAGATCTATTTTTTTATGAGAACTCAGTATAAAACTCATTTGATCGCTATAAATTCGAATTAGTTCTAATATTTTTACCTCATACATGCCCACTTCATCAAGAATTAAAACGTCCTTTTTTCTTTTTTTAATAATATCCTTGAATTCTTTTTCATCTGAAAAAATTTCATCAATATAATCAATATCATGATATTTTGCTATTCTTTGCAATAAAACACTTTTACCACTACCACTCAAACCACATATTAAAATTAAGGTTTTGTGTCTTAAACTCTCATTGATCTTTGAAAAAATTTCTTCTCTTAAACTAATAATTTTACTCATAATATTTAAATCCTAAATCCCTAAGACTTGGAAAATTAGCATTATCGACTATAGTGGGTGTTATAATAAAAACAATTTCTGTAACATCAGATATTTCCTCGTTGGATTTAAATAAAGATCCTATTAAAGGAATATTGGATAAAAAATTAACAGAATTCTTATTTTCACCATCATTTCTTGAAATAAGTCCACCCAAAATAAGAGTTTGATTATTTTCAACTTGTACAACACTTGATAACTTTTTTTGTATTGTATCTGGAGCAATAGTGCGTGGATCTTTTTGTCTTTTTTTATCTTCTGGATATTTAAAATCACTCAAACTTGGGTTAATTCTAAGCATTATTCTACCATCATCAGAAATTTCTGGCAAAATATTAAGCAAAATTCCTATAAAAATAGAATAATTACTATAACTTTCACTCACAGTTGTTCCATTTTCTGTTCCTTTAGAGCTTTCTTTAACTTGATAATTAATTGTATCTCCAACTGAAATAATGGCTTGTTGATTATTTAAAGCCATAAGCTTAGGATTGGAAAGTACATAAGTTTTTCCATTTTGGGAAAGAAAATTAATAATAGATTCAAAATTTAAATTTGCCCTAAAACCTAAATTTTTTATAAAACCTTTTCCATTTTGAAAATGAATAAAAGAATTTTCACCACTTTTTGTTTTAGAATTAAAATCTAAATTAAAATTTTGCCAATTTATACCGCTAGAATGGCTTTTATTAAGATTAACAGCAATAATACTTACATCAATAATCACTTGCTTTTTTAAACGATTTTCAAGTTTTTGCAAATATTTTTCAACTCGTTCTAGTTGAGTATGAGTACCTGTAACTATTATAATTCCAGCATTTGAATTGACTATTGGTGCCTTTGTTTCATAAGTTTCATAGGAAGAATTAATCAACATGGTAATTTCTTTTTCTATATTTTGCCAAAAATCAAATTTTTCCATGCTTTTAATCATATTATCTTCATTATCTTCAGATGAAGTTTTAAATTCACTTTGCCTTGGTTTTGCATCCACCGAAGCTTTGGTAATACTCTGCCCTTCTCTAACTGAAGTAATATAACTTATTTTAAAAATTTTTGTCTTTAAAGCTGAAATTTTTAAAACCTTACCATTAAATTCGTAAAATAAATCATGCTCTTTAATCAAAAGATTAAAAATCTCATCTAAACTCATTTGATGTATATTAATATCATTTTGAATAGTTTTTAATCTTTCTTTAGCAATCTTATCTTTGACAATAATACTAAAAGAACAATAATTTGCAAGTTCTCTAAGACTTTCTTCTAAAGTTGTATTTTCATGAATATTAATATCAAATAAACGTTTTTGGCAATCTAAGGCATAAAGAATTTGAGTAAAAAATAAAAGCTTAATAAATATTAATTTTATCATTGGTTTTAAAATTGATTTTAAAATTTAAAGCATCATATTGCAATACAATATCTTTTTTATTGATTTCAACAATTAAGGCACCATCGATTATATCACCTTTTTTATACCAATGATTATTGATTTTTACTTGATTTAACATGATAGCTGCTATATTGAGTTTTTTGATCTTTTCAAAAGTAGGATTTAAAAAAGGATTTTGAAGGTTTTCAAGATCTATATTGCATTTGGAATTTAAAGATCTAAAATACTCTTCAAAATCATCTTGTGCCATTGTAAAAGCAAAACATAAACAAATGGTACAAAAAAATCTTTGCTGCAAATTTTAGCTTTCAGCTTCGTTGCTAAAATCAGCCATAGCAATACGCTTTAATTGTCTATAACGACGTTGAGCATCTTTTTTATTTCTTTCAAACAATTCTTTTGCATGTTCTGGGTTTGATTTTTTCAAAGCATTATAACGAACTTCATTCATTAAAAAGCTTTCATAAAGATCCCATTCTGGCTCTTTTCCAGTTAAAGTTAATGGATTCTTTCCTTGCTCTTCTAAACGAGGATCAAAGGTATAAAGTGGCCAATAACCACATTTTGTGGCAAGTTCACTTTGCTCTCCAGAGTAACCAAGACCACCTTTGATACCATGTGCTATACAAGGAGAATAACAAATAATCAAAGAAGGGCCATCATAAGCTTCAGCTGCAACTAATGCTTTAACTAAATGGCTATAATTTGCAGCAGAATTAACTTGAGCCACATAAATATAACCATAAGTCATTGCAATTTGTCCTAAATCTTTTTTCTGAATAGGTTTACCCGCTGCAGCAAATTGTGCTACGGCTCCAGTACGAGATGATTTAGAGCTTTGACCTCCAGTATTAGAATAAACTTCAGTATCAAGCACTAAAATATTTACATTCTCTCCGCTTGCTAAAACATGATCAAGACCACCATATCCAATATCATAAGCCCAGCCATCGCCACCGAAAATCCAGTGAGATTTTTTACTTAAATATTGTTTTAAATCTAAAATTTCTTGAACTGCTTTAATATTTTTATTTTGTTCTAAAATTGGAACTAATTTATTTCTAATTTCAATTGAAGCAGCGCTATCATTTTTATTTGCAATCCAATCTTTAAAAAGCGCCGCTAAAGCATTAGGTACTTGTTGCATATTTTCATTCATAATAGCTTCAATACGGTGTCTTGTATTTTCAGTGGCAACTTTCATACCTAAACCAAATTCTGCATTATCTTCAAATAAAGAGTTACCCCAAGCAGGACCGTGTCCATTTTTAACACTTTTTCTATATGGAGTAGAAGGAGCTGAAGCACCATAAATTGAACTACAACCTGTTGCGTTAGCTATAATCATTCTTTCGCCAAATAATCTTGTAATTAAAGTAATATAAGGAGTTTCTCCACAACCTGGGCATGCACCGTGGAATTCAAATAATGGTTGTGCAAATTGTGCGCCTTTTGTACTTTCTTTATTTAAAATTTCATCTTTATAGGTAATTTCTTTAAATAAATAATCAGCATTTTCTTGCTCTCCAAAATCCATTTCTTCTTGAAGTGGAACCATTACCAATGATTTTTCTTTAGTTGGACACTCATGAACACAAAGCTCACAACCTGTACAATCAAGAGGAGAAACTTGAATTTTAAAGCTTAATTTTTCACCCTTAGTTCCTTTAGCCTCTAGAGCATGCTCTTTAACTCCTCTTGGAGCTTTTGCCATTTCTTCATCATTAATCAAGAATGGTCTAATAACAGCATGTGGACACACAGAAGCACATTGGTTACATTGGATACAATTTGCCTCAATCCATCTTGGAACCATAACACCTACACCACGTTTTTCATATTCAGTAGTACCGTGCTCAAAGCTTCCATCTTCATAACCCAAAAATGCTGAAACAGGTAAATCATCACCTTTAGCAGCATTCATAGGCTTAACAATTTTTTCAACAAATTCGGTACCTTTATAAGCATTTGTTTGTTCTTTTTCTTTATTAATTTCTAAATTTTTCCAATTAGGATCTACTTCTACCTTTACAAGCCCATCTGCACCAACATCAATAGCTTTGTAATTCATTTCTACAATAGCATCACCTTTTTTACTATAAGATTTATATGCAAATTCTTTCATATATTTTTGCGCATCTTCATAAGGAATGATTTTTGCAAGTTTAAAGAATGCTGATTGCATAATAGTATTTGTACGATTACCAAGTCCTATATCGCGTGCTAATTTTGTTGCATTGATAATGTAGAAATTAATTTCTTTTTCTGCTAAAGTCTTTTTGACAGAATTAGGAATTTGTCTGATAGTTTCTTCAGCACTCCAAATACTATTTAAAAGGAAAGTTCCACCTTTTCTAATTCCTGCTAATACATCATAAAGTTCAAGATAGGCTGCTACTGAACAGGCTATAAAATGAGGTGTTGATACAAGATAGGTCGAACGAATTGGTTTTTTAGAAAAACGTAAATGGCTTCTTGTATAACCCCCTGATTTTTTAGAGTCGTATGCAAAATAAGCTTGTGCATAAAAATCAGTTTTATCTCCGATAATTTTAATAGAATTTTTATTAGCACCTACAGTTCCATCTGCACCTAATCCATAAAATAAACATTCTATAGTACTTTCATCTCCAAGAGAAATTTTTTCACCGGTTGGTAAAGATGTATGAGTTACATCATCTACTATACCTACTGTGAAACCATTTTTCGGATTATCAAGTTTTAAATTTTCAAATACAGCAATCATTTGTGCAGGATCAACATCTTTTGAAGAAAGTCCATATCTTCCGCCTACAATAATTGGTGCATTTTCTCTTCCATAGAAAGCTGATTTTACATCAAGATAAAGAGGTTCTCCTAAGCTACCTGGCTCTTTAGTTCTGTCAAGTACTGCAATTTTTTTGACTGATTTTGGCATTACATCAAAGAAATATTTTAAACTAAATGGTCTATAAAGATATACTTTAAAAACACCAACTTTCTCACCTTTGGCATTTAAATAATCTACAACTTCTTCAAGAGCTTGAGTCACAGAACCCATAGCAATGATAATACGATCAGGTTCTTTGTGTCCATAATAAGTAAATGGCTTGTATTCTCTACCAGTAATTTTTGAAATTTCTTGCATATATTCATTAACAACATCTGGTAAAGCATCATAAAAACGATTTGCTAATTCTCTAGTTTGGAAGTATATATCATCATTTTGCGCGGTTCCGCGTGTTTTTGGATGTTCTGGATTTAACGCACCATTCCTAAATTCTAATAAGGCTTTTCTGTCCAATAATCTATCAAAATGTTCATAATCCATCACTTCAACTTTTTGAATTTCATGACTAGTTCTAAAACCATCAAAAAAATGTAAAAATGGAACTCTACCTTTAATCGCAGCTAAATGTGCTACTCCAGCCAAATCCATAGTTTCTTGAACAGAGTGAGAACAAAGCATTGCAAAACCAATTTGTCTAGCTGCATATATATCTTGATGATCTCCAAAAATAGATAAGGCTTGAGATGCCAAAGAACGTGCTGCAACATGTATAACACAAGGTAAAAGTTGTCCTGCAATTTTATACATATTTGGAATTTTTAATAATAAACCTTGAGATGCAGTATAAGTTGTTGTTAAAGCACCTGCTTGTAATGATCCGTGAACACTACCAGCCGCACCTGCTTCACTTTGCATTTCTACTATTTTTACAGGCACTCCAAATAAATTTTTCTTTCCTGCAGCAGCCCATATATCTGTATAATCTGCCATAGGAGAACTTGGAGTGATAGGATAAATACCAGCTACCTCTGTAAAAGCATATGCTGCATAAGCAGCAGCTTCATTTCCATCCATAGTTTTCATTACTTTACTCATTAAGACCTTCCTTAACCAATATTTTTTATCAGCAAGACTATACTACGAATTCTCTTAAAAGGTGTTTAACAAAAACTTCAAATTTGTTTAATATTTAGTATATAGATAATTGCCTCATATGCATTTGGAAAAATTTGAGAGTATTTTTTTAATTCATCTTCATCGCCATAACCACAACTTAAAGCTATAGGGGTAATATTAGCAGCTAAAGAAGCTTGTATATCTAAAATAGTATCACCAATCATATAAGCATTTTCTTGAGTTTTATTTAGTCTATTTAATGCTAAAAGTATAGGTTCTGCATCTGGTTTTGGATTTTTAACATCATCAAGAGTGATTAAAGTTTTAAAAAATTTCTTAATGTTTAAAGATTCAAGCAAAATAGGAGTGAGGGTTCCACCTTTGGTTGTTACTATGCCTAAATCAGCAAAATTATAAGCAAGATGTAATGCTTGATCTACTTTTGGAAGCAAAGTTGTTTGCTCTAAATAAATTTTAGAATAACATTCTCGATAAATTTTAACAAATTCATCAATTAAATTAAAATAATCAGGATAGAGCATTGCAAACATATTCTTTAATGGATAACCTATAAGATTTTTAATTTTTATATCTTCTTTGATATCTAAATTAAGAATTTTCAATGCATCTTTAAATGAATTTAAGATGGCATTTGTTGAATCTATCAAAGTGCCATCTAAATCAAATAAAATAGTATATTTCATTATTTTTGTTCGAGTATAAATTTAGCCTCTACTCTTCTATTATCGGCTCTTCCTTTTTTAGTAGAATTGCTAGATCTAGGATGCTCTTCGCCATATCCTATAGTCTTGATACGATTTTTATCAACTCCATATCTTTCAAGCTCTTTAGCAACACTTTGCGCACGTTTTTCCGAAAGCTTTTTATTGTAAATTTTTGAACCTATATTATCAGTATGCCCTTCAAGTATAGTATTGTAATTTTTATTTTCATCTAAGATCTTAGCAATTTTCTTAATTTTTTGACTAAAAACTGGATTAATATTGGTTTTATTAAAGCCAAAATGTCCCTCTAGAGAAATGATTTTTTGTTTGCCACTCTCATCAAATACATATGTTTTTGTTTGAGTATTTTCTTCAATTTGTCTAGCTAAAGGCTGTGTAGATTCATTTTTTATACTTTGTTTTTTTTCTCCACCAAAACCGAAACTAATGCCTAAGGTTGTAACCCAATTATGATTAGCATCATTAAAATCAATTTGATCTCTTGTTTCAAGTCTTAAAGCCAAAGAATCACTTAAATTAAATTTAATCCCAGCTCCATATTGTCCAAATCCGCCACTTTTATTATCATAAGCAGCATTAGAAAAATTCTCATAACCGCCACCAGCTAAACCATAAAAATAAAATCTTTTATTTAAATCAAATCCCTTAATCGCATTTAAATAAGTTCTTGATATATCTGTAGTTTTGTTACTATTAGTATATTTTACATTTGAATAATATTCAAAACCTAATTCCACTTGATCTAGCCAAAAATCATCAAAATGATAACCGAGTCGAATACCAGGAGCATAATGATTTTTCATATCTAAATTACCCTCAAAATAATTATAATTGAAAGTTGGAGTCACTTCAAATTTAATATTTTGATCAGCACCAAATAAAGCACTTACTAAACTTAAACCTAGCAATAACCTTTTCATAAAAATCCTTCAATTGATAATAAATTTTAAACATAAAGATTATAGCATAAAAATAGAAAAAGAAAGAAAAAATTAGAATATAAAAATATGCAGCGAGAAAATTCTCGCTGTAAGAATTAACGTTTAGAAAATTGAGGGCTTCTTCTTGCTTTGCGACGACCGTATTTTTTACGCTCTACAGTTCTGCTATCTCTTGTTAGAAGTCCTTTTGGTTTTAATAAGGCTCTAAAATCTGCATCCATAGCTGCTAAAGCTCTTGCAATACCATGTCTTAAAGCTTCAGCTTGTGCACTATAGCCACCACCTAGAGTAGTCGCTTTAATATCCATAGAAGTTTCTTGCTTAGTGGCAAGTAAAGGTTGAACAACCTTAAGCTTAATAGCCTCATGTCCACCAAGCCAAGTATTTAGATCAACACCATTAACACTGATTTTGCCACTACCTGGTTTTATCCAAACTTTTGCAATAGCAGTTTTTCTTTTACCTGTTGCATATGTTGTTGCCATATTATTTTCCTTCTTTAGCAATTTGTGCTGTATGTGGATGCTCACTGCCAGCATATATTTTTAATTTTTTAAGCATTGCTCTACCCAAATTTGTTTTAGGAAGCATACCTCTAACTGCTAATTTATATAATTTAGCAGGATTTTTTTGAAGCAAATCTCCAAATTTTTCACTTTTTACACTTCCAAAATATCCAGAATGTCTATGATAAAGCTTATCTTCAGCCTTATTAGCACCTGTAAATACAGCTTTTGATGCATTGATAATGATTACATAATCTCCACAATCAACATTAGGTGTAAAACAAGGTTTATTTTTACCTCTTAAAATTGTCGCTACTTCGGTTAAAAGACGACCAAATCTTTTTCCTTCTGCGTCTAAAACAATCCATTCTCGCTTTACTTCGTTTGGCTTTGTTATCTTTGTCATATTTTTTACCTTTGCCAAAAATTTAAAATGTGATTGTATAAAAAATAATATTAATATTTACTTAATTTAAGTTTAAATAAAGAAATAATAATATTAATATTATATATGTATTTTTTATAGTTTAAAATTTTTATCTTTTTATAGAAAATATTAAAATTTTTAATCTCTAAAGGCTATAAAAGTTTATCAAAATGCTTTATTAAAAATAATTTGATAAAACAATCTTTACTATGATTCATTTTGATTAAATTATATGATAAATAATTCCAATAAATATACAATTAATTTTTAAAAATCAGCAAGTTTATCTTATCAGGTAGTATGTCTATAATTGATACAAAAATATTTAACTTGCTAAAACCACTTAGTAGTTTATTATTTTTAATTTTTTGCGATAAATTTTTAAACAATAATATTTTATTTTTGAGTAAAATCTTTAATTAAAATTTTATTTTCTAAACAATAAACAACAAAAACCTTTGATCTTTTTTTTAAAATTTCATCTACGGCAATTTTATATTCATAAACTTGTTCTTTATGCTTATCCTCCATCGCAAGGCTTGTTTTATAATCAATGATTATCACTTCTTTATCATCTAGAGCAAGCAAATCTAATCGTTTAATTTCTCCTTTAAAACTCAATGCTTGTTCTTTAAAAAGTTTTTTACCTTCAAGAAGGGTTTGAAATTCTGTATTGTTGAGTAAATTTTTAACTCTTAAAAATAATACTTTAAATTCTTCATCATTTAAAAAATATCTAAATTTACTCTTAGTATTTTGACAAACTAAATCAATATTTTCACCATTTGGTAGTTTTAAATTTTGCATAAAAAAATGAAAAGCATTGCCAAAATAAATTTCTTTAGAATCTAATTTTTCATCATGAATAATTTCTTGTAATCCAACCTTTTCAAATTCTTTTAAAACAGGAGGTAAATTTTCCTGTTTTTTTTCATAAAAATCTTGCAACTGCAATACACCAATTTCTTGTTCATTAATTTCAAGCATAGAATTTAAATAGCTAGGATAACTTCCGTGTTTAAATTCACTATTTCTTTTAATAATAATCAAAGAATCCTTAGCACGAGTAAAAGCTACATAAAGTTTATTTATATCATCTTCATAATCAGCCTCAGCTATACTATCTATAAAAGTTTTATAACTGCATTCTTTGGTTAATTTACGTATATTATCTCTAAGATGAAGTTGCCAACCTTTATTAATATCATATTCTAGCATAATGCTATCGCCATTTGTGTTATTTTTTGAAAGACTATCTATTAAAATAACATGTTTAAATTCCAAACCTTTAGACTTATGCACGGTCATAATACTTATTCCCATATTTTGTTCATTGATGATTTTTAAAGGACAAGGCTCAAATAAAAGTTTTAAAAAATCCTCTTTATCTCTGGCATATTCTATAAATTGAATTAAAGCAATATCACTAAGATCAAGCCTTAAATTCTTAATCAAATAAAGCAAATTTTCTATAGCGCTTCTTGCTAAATCAAGATTTAATCTTAAGGGTTCAAATCCTAAAATCTCTTTTAAAAAATGTAAATAAAATTCATCTCCAAAAATACAATATTTTGCATATTCTAAAACAACACGTACACTGGCTTTATTTTCAAGTAAAATATTGCTTTGTGTAAATGCTTGAATTTTACATTTTTGTAAAAATTCTAAAATCATATCTGCATCATTATTTTTCCAACATAAAATACAAATATCATCTAAAGAAATATTTTTATCTTTTAAAAAATAAATTTGCTCTAACAATGCTTGAAATACTTTTTCTTTTATTTCTTGAAATTGATCTTTAGCTTTAACTTCTTTTGTTTCAATAACACGTACAAAACCTCCTTTTTTATCCTCTAAAGAAAGCTGTGGCACATAATCTTTTATTTTATTTTTAAAAACTTCATTAACAAAATAAACTAAATTTTCTTTGGATCGATAATTGACTTTTAGTTGATCTTTTTTAATTTGCTTAAAATCAAGTTGTAATAGATCAAAAAGTTCTTTTTTGCCTTTTCTAAAGCGATAAATACTTTGTTTTTTATCTCCAACATAAAAAAAGGTTCTATTTTTTTTCACGCCTTCACCTGAAACTAATTCAGCAATTAAGGGATATAAAATTTTGTATTGTATAACACTAGTATCTTGAAATTCATCAATCAATAAATGAGAAATATACCCATCCAAGCGAAAATAAATCATATCTTTAAAATCACTTGTGATTAAATCAAAAACTCTTCGACTAATATCGCTAAAACTTAAAACATTTTTTTCTTTTTGTATAGAATTTTTTGCCCCACTATAATAATTTAAAAGATTCATTAAATTGGCAATTTTATATTGTTCAAGTTCTTTAGCATAATCATTTAAAGCGTTAATAAACTCTTCCCTTTTTAAATTAAAATTTACATCTTCATCGTTTAGTTTTTGCAAATACTCCGTTTCATCAAATTTTGACATAAAACTTGTTTTAATAAATTCATTTAAATCTAAAGTTTCACTTTTAAAATTTTGCATTAAATATGTATATTTTTTAATATGAGTCAAACTTAAACAATATGTTCTTAAATCATTATAAGCTTTATTTATTTTTGCCTTTGATGGATTTGGAATTTTTATACAATCCTTATAATAAGCATTTTCATAAAATCTTTCTAATTCATTGAAAAAATCTTGATTTTCTTCTATATTAACCAAATAATAAGCTAAATCTTTCAATTCCTCTCTACTTAAAAGCTTTAAAAAAATAGCCTTAATATCAAGTTTTTCCTCACTAATATTAAAATCGCTACTAAGCCCCAAATTTAAAGCAAAAGCTCTAACTATTTTACTAAAAAAAGCATCAAAAGTGCTGATTTTTAATTCTTGTCTTAAAAATTCTTGCTTTTTGGCATCTCTTAAAACTATGAGTTCTTTTTTTTCTATACCTAAGAGTTTGCACAATTCTTGAGATTCACTCTCTTTTTCCTTGCTTTCTAAATTTAAAAAAGTATCAATAATTCTTTTTTGCATTTCATTAGCAGCTTTTTTAGTAAAAGTTAAAGCTAAAATTTCATTTATTTTTGCATTTTTTAAAATAAGCGCTACAAAGCGGACGCTCAAAGCAAAAGTTTTACCGCTACCAGCACTTGCCTCTAGAGCTAAAAAGGGTTTAAAAGTCATTTAACTTCCTTTTTATAAATCAATCTATAAGGGCAATATCCATCTTTTTTATTTTCAAATTCTATTTCTTCTTTGCTTTCATCTAATAATTCTTTTAAACTTTCAAACAAATCAGGCAAACTCTTAGCCTTCTCTTTAACAAATTTCATACGCTTTAAATCATAAAAAAAAGCTTGAGCATTATGATCATAAAGGGCCTGATAAAAGGCTAATTGATAAGAATCTGTCGGAATTTTTCCACTTTTATAGTCAATGATAAAATTTTCATCCTTATTGTTACGATCGATTCTATCAATAACCCCTATTAATTCTATGGATTCTTGTTTAAAATTTAAAACTTTAGAAATAGGTAATTCTAGTTTATCAACCTTATATCCTAGATCAAAATGCTTTTGCTCGTTTTTATAAAAATTTTCAAATCGAATTTTTAAAATTTCTAGCTCTAAATCACCAATGCCATATCTTAAACTTTCTCTTTGTAATAATTTGTTAAAGATATCACAATCAAAATAATTTTTTAAATTCTCTTTATAATAAATTTCTAAAATCTTATGGATAAAATTACCTTCATTTTTAAAATTATTTTCATAGCTTAAAGCTCTAGCTTCTTTTAAATTCAAAACATAACGATAATAATAAGTTCTTTTTTGATTTTGAAGTAAGTTAAAACGAGTAAAAGATAAAGGTTTTTCAAATGGATTATGTTTTAAAATTGGAGCTTTAATAGGCTCTAAATTTAGTCTTACACTCTGATAATTAAGCCTTAATGCATCTAAGTAAGTTTTAGAATTTGGCTTTTCGTAAAAATATTTTATATCAAGATCATCTAAAAAACGAGATTTCCTTTGCTCTTCATTTTCAACATAAGAAATACTTACTTTTTTGGCATTTTTAATTAAATTTTCATAATAAAATCTTTGCAAATTCTCTCTTCGTTCATAGCTGATTAAGCCTGCTTTTTTGCGAACTTCATTATTTAAAAAAAGCTCATTAATACTTCTTTTGGGTATCACATCTTCATTAAAATCAACTATCACAACTCCATCAAAATGGAGCCCTCTACTTTCTAAAAGCCCCATAACAGTAATTTTTCCGCCGCCAACATAACTTAAAGTTAAATTTGAAATATGTATGAAAAAAAGTTGAAGCAATTCTTTAAATTTTAAAGATTGATTTTTTAATAAATCTTTGATAAAACATAATTCTTTTTGAACTATGCTGATGAGCTCTTGTTTTTCATTCTCCAAAAATTGAATTATTAAATTTTCAAATTGTTCAAAATTAAATTGTTGATCAAATTGACTCTTAAAATATTCAAAATCAAGATTTAAATAATGTAAAAAGGTATTATAATAATCAAAAATTGTATCTTCATTTAGAAAATAATCCTCTTGTTTTTGGTAATAAAATGATTCAGAATTTGCAGCATTATAAAGTATTTTTAATTTTTGATAAAATAAACTCTCTTTAATATTAATACCACTAGCAAAATTAAACATATTATTTTTATCAAATAATCTTAAAAGATCACAAAAATTTTCATCAGGTGTTACAATAACTATATTTTCAGGTTTTAATCCCTCTCTTAAAAAATTGGAAACTTCGTCCATTACAAAAGCACATTGCAAACTTCTAATTTCAAATGATTTAACTTTAACTTTTGAATTTTGGGTATAAATTTTATCTTTTTTAAGAATTTTTTTTTGATTTAAACTCACCTCATAATAAAATCCTATTTCAAGATCCACCTCGCTTAAAAAATCAAATTTAGAAAAATATTCATAGTTAAACCGACTCACTCTAAAACATAAAATCACTTCTTTATATTTGGAAATTTGCAAAAATAAATCTTCCTCAAATTTACTCAAAAATCCTTCTAAATTATACATAATGACATCATATTCATCTATAAAATCAAAATTAATAGAGTAATCTTTTACTAAAGATAAATCATCATGAAGATTATTTTTTTTAAGCAAAGCAAGATAATGATCAAATACTTCTTTTAAAATTTCTAAATGCTCATTATAAGTTGCATAATAATCATTATTTTTAAGATCATCAATACTTTTTTTTTCTAGGCTTAGTTCTTTAAAAAATGAGAATAAATATTCATTATTTTTTAAAAAAGTAAAAAAATCAGCACTAATCCCTAACTCTTTTTCTAAGTTTTTACTTCTTAAACATGCTTCTTGCATTAAAAGTAAACTCTCATAAGAGCTTGCTTTATAGGAATTAACTAAACATACTCTCTCTAAAAAATCTTGTATATTTATGGCATCATAGAGTAAAGCATTTAAAGCTTTACTTTGTTCGTAATATTCTTTAGTTTTTCTTGTAGAACCAAATATTCTAAGTTTCATTTAGCATACAATTCGTAGCTAAAAAAGCCTATTGTTTGAGGATTTTCAATCAGCTTAAATTTTAATTGCCATCTACCTTCTTCAATTTTAGAAGGAAAAGCAATACTTAAAATTCCTTGTTTTATTTGTCCTTGTAATTTTTGATCAAATTTTTTTGTATGAGGTCTTGTAAGTAAAATTTCATACTTTAAATTTTGAATATCTGCTTTTTCTAAAGATTCTATTTTAAAATTAGCTATATAAGAATTACAACTGATAGTATAAATAGGAATTTTTTTAGGACCAATTAATTTCAAATCTTTATTTTCAAAATCAACCTTAAAAAGTTTATTAAAATTTTCTTGCTGCTTTTGAATTTCATTATAATTATTTTCTACATTTTGATAAGAGTCAAAATAAAAATCATCTTCATACACAGGATGATCACTTGAAATTACTACCGTTGCAATTGAAGCCCCTATAATCAATAAAAAAGCGATTAATAAGCCATAAGGCCAAAAAGTATTCTTACCCATTTCTTTTCCCTTTCATTCTTCTTTGCACATAATAAAGTAATGCAAAGCAAACAAAACCATAAATTAAAATTCTTAAAATATTTATTGTATCACGATTTGTATTACCGATAGAAGAATTTAATGTAATTCCTCTAGCTTGAGTTATACGATCAACTATATCAGCATAGCCATTTAAAATAGCAGCATTATAAATATCACCTTTTTGTGTTGCTAAAATAGGCAAAATTGAACCTGTTCCTGAATAGGGACTAAGTATAGCTTCTTTGTCAATTAAATTAAGAACGCCTTTAGAACCAACTATATCAACCCTATGTGATTTTTTAGATAAAATGAGAAGAATATAAGACTTTGGTAATTCTTTTTGCATATTAAATAAAGTTTCAAAATCTGTATTATCCCCTATAGCCACTCCTGTAAAAATCTGACTTTTTTCTTCGAGTTCTTTACCTATTAAGTTAATTTCTTTAACAACTTTTGGACTTAATACACCTTCATTAAAAACAACATAATCAAGAGCAAAAACTTTTAAAGGAAAAAACAAAAAGATAGCTAAAAACAAGCTATCTCGTAATATTTTTTTCATCCTATGTGCAAGTGATTAGCAGTTAATACTGACCAAGCAGTAATTACCGCAGTAGTTATAAGCCCAATAACGATTAAATATTCTAATACTTTAGTCATTGTGCATCCTTTATAACTCTATGATCTTGCTCTTTTGAGTCAAACATTTTAACACTTTGAATATCCTTAAGACTATAAGGTTTTTGCATCACTTCTTGTTGAGTTTTAATACCAAAAATAGTTAATACTACCAAAATGAAAATCAATAACACAGTTGCAATAAGCATCCCTGTAATACCTGAAAAAGAAAATACGCATCTATTTGTGTTTTCCATTATTTACCCCTTGAAAGAGAAATTACATACTCGCCAACAGCTTCTTTTTGGATATTATTTAAAGTAGAAAATGCTGGCATAGTTCCTATAAAACCTTTTTTACCCCTATTTAAAACATCCACTACAAATTCTGCAGAACCATACTTTGTAAGATCAGGGAACATTCCACCTTCCCCTCCTTTTCCATCAGCGCCATGACAAGCGGCACAAGTTTCATAAACTTCTTTTCCCCTAGCTACTAATTTTTCATTTTCAGTTTTTTTAATCGCTGAAATATCTTGGGCAACATAAGCAGCAACTGCTGGAATATCTTCTTTTGCTATGCCTAAAGTAGATGCATCTGGCATTTCTCCACCTTCATAATTCATCCCTTTAGAACCATGTATAATCGTATCAATAATTCCTTTTTCACTACCCCAAATATTTAAATTTTGAGCCTTGCCATTAATTCCATCAGCGGTAATTCCATGGCAAGCAGAACACTGAACTAAAAAAATATTTTCACCCATATCTTTTTTATCATCAGTGGATAAATGTTCAAATTTTTTCTCAAATTTAGAGTTATAAGCTTGAACCTCTTCATTATATTGACCAATGCTTGAAAAAGATTTTAAAGGATATCCCCATAAAAAATACCAAATCGCCCAAACAATAGTAAGACAAAAGACAATAGCCCAGCCCAAAGGAACAGGATTTTTATATTCTCCTATTCCATCCCATTCATGTTCACTAAGCTCAGCTTCTCCTTTTTTTTCTTTCATTTTTCTAAACATTCTGCTTACAATTACAAGCGTGATTAGAACAATAAGAACAGCTCCAATCAAAGACAATAAATTAGTATTATCTTTTAAATTTAACCATTGCATCAAGCACTCCTTTTATTTTCTAAAACACTATCATTAATACTATCATCTAAAACAAGGTTAGCATATTTTTCGTAATTTCTTTCACCCTTTTTCTCTGCTCTATAAAGATGATACAAATAACAATATAAAATCAATGATAAGAAAACAACAAATAGAAAAAATCCATAACCTTGGAAAATTTTCCACTCATCTCTATCAATTCCACTTAAATTAAAAGTGATTATTTTTTTAATTACGTCTAATAAAATTAATAAATGTTCCATCATATTACTTTAAGCTATTTAAATAAGCGATCAAAGCTACAATCTCTTTAATTTCACCTTTGGCAAAAGCTTTTTTCACTTCTTCATTTTTCATTTCATCAACTATAACTTGTGCTTCAGCTTTTACTTCTTCTTGAGCATCTTTCCAAGAACCAAGTTTTATACCGTCTGGTACATCATAAGGCACATTGAAAACTTTTTTTATAGTCAAAGCTTCAGCATAAGCTGTTTCTATATCAGCATCATTTTTAAACATATGTTTGTAAGCTGGCATAATAGAATGTGGAACTACTGAAGTAGGTTCCCACATGTGATTTTCATGCCAATCAGTCGTTCTATAACTTCCAACACGCATTAAATCAGGGCCTGTTCTTTTTGAGCCCCATAAAAATGGTCTATCATAAGCATATTCTCCACTAACTGAATACATTCCATAGCGATCAGTTTCAGATTTAAATGGACGTATAAGCTGAGAATGACAAGCATTACAACTTTCTTTTATATAGATTTGACGTCCTGCAAGTTGTAAAACAGTGTAAGGTTTTTTTCCTTCAATAGGTCTTGCATTTTCAGTAAAATTTGGTAAAACTTCAACAATACCAGCATAGGCAATTACAATAAAAACAGCTACAGCAAAAAAGAATGGATTTTTTTCTAACCAACTAAACATTTTTCCTCCCTTTTTACACTGCCATAGGTGAAGCACTTTTTGGCTCTTTATCTAGCACTCTTCCACAGGCAATTGTTTTATAAATATTATAAGTAAATATAAAGAAACCAATAAGGTATAATAAACCACCAATAGCTCTAATCCAATAGTAAGGTACTATAGCTACAACTGTATCGATAAACGAATAAATAAGATTGCCATATTTATCAGTTGCACGCCACATCATACCTTGTGTAATACCTGCAATCCACATTGAGCTAAAATAAAGTACTACACCTATGGTTTGAATCCAAAATTGAATTTCCATTAAAGACTTACTATAAAGTTCTCTTTTAAATAATCTAGGCGTCATATGATAAAGCGCAGCCATAGTCATAAAGCCTACCCAACCTAATGTTCCATCATGAACATGTCCTGGAATCCAATCAGTAAAATGTGCTAAAGCATTAACAGATTTTATAGAAAGAATAGGTCCTTCTAAAGTTGAAAACATATAAAAAGTCGATGCTAAAATCATAAATTTAATCAATGGACTTTCTCTAAGTTGACTCCACTCACCCTTCATTGTAAGCATAATATTGATCGCTGATCCCCAAGAAGGCAAAATAAGTACAATCGAAAATACAGAACCCATAGTTTGCATCCAATCAGGAACAGTTGAATAAATTAAATGATGTCCACCTGCCCAAAGATACACAAACATTAAACCCCAAAATGCAAATAAAGAGAGTTTATAAGAAAAAATCGGCTGACCACTTTCTTTTGGTAAAAAATAATAAATTTGAGCAATAATTCCTACAGTAAATACAAAAGCAACTGCATTATGTCCGTACCACCATTGAACCAAAGCATCGTTAGTTCCTGCATACATTGATACACTATGATACCATTTTCCTATACCAGCAACGAAATAAGTTGGCACTTCCATATTATTGAAAAGATAAAGCATAGCAATTCCTAAAAAAGTCGCTATATAATACCAAAGAGAAATATAAAGAGTTTTTTCACGCCTAATTCCAATAAGACCAAAAATACTCATACCCCATAATACCCAAACAATAACAACTAAAATATCCAAAGGCCATTCAAGTTCTGCATATTCTTTAGAAGTTGTAATTCCCAAAAACAAAGAAATAATAGCAAAAATCATAGTAAACATATAAAGCCAAAAATGGAGTTTTCCTATGATCATTAAAAATTTTGATTCAGCCATACTTACTTTAAGAACACGTTGTCCTATATAGTACCAAGTAGCCCAAATTCCAGAAAGCATAAAACCAAAAATAACCCCTGAAGTGTGAAGAGGTCTCAATCTTGAAAAGGTTGCATACTCTCCTGCTAAATAATTTAAATTAGGGTAAGCCATTTGAAAAGCTATCAAAGTTCCTATGGCCATACCAATAATACCAAACAATATAGTTGCAAACATAAAACATTTAGCAACTGTATAGTCATAACTCAATGCATTACCTGGATGCATAGTTTTTCTCCTTAAAATTTTGATTTATTATTATTATAGACTATTAATTATACATTTTTTCTTAAAAAAATAATTTTGTTTTATTTATTACACCTTAAAATTAAGAATTTATCGATATTTTAAGCATTTTATTTTAAAAAAATAAAATAAAATTTAGTTATTAAATTAAAAAATATAAATAAAATTATTTTATAAAAGTAATAAAACCAATATAGCTGACACGTATTCCGTATATGATAATTATGATATAAGTAATATAATTAAAAATAGTTCTTAAAAATTCACTCAAAAATTGAGATAATTTAGCAAAAAATAACATAGCTGGGAGTGTTGAAATTCCAAAAACAAACATTATGAGAATACTTTCTAAAATATTTTCTCTTTTAAGAGAATCTGCTAAAAAAAAATAAACCAAACCGCAAGGTACAAAACCATTTGAAAATCCTAATATCAAGGCAGATTTAAAACCTTTAAACTTCATAGATTTTTGCATTAAAAATTTAAATAAAGAATGGAGCACAATATTTTTTTCAAAAAAAGCCAATAAGCTACCTCTAAAAATCAAAGCGCAACCTAAAATAACCATAAAAATTCCGATAATAAAAAATGAAAAACTTTGAATTTTGGCATTAATTGCTAAAATATTTCCAAAAATTCCGCAAAGTATTCCCAAAAAAATATAAGCTAAAATTCTTGATAATTGATATAATAAAGTTAAGAAAAATAAATTTTTACATGAAGAATTTAATCTCATAAAAGCTAAAGTAAATCCTCCACACATAGCATAGCAATGTCCAAAACTTGATAAAAAAGCTATACTAAAAATAATAAAAAAATCAATATTTAACAAAATCACATCAAATCAATAAATTCTTTAAAAATATATTTACTCTCATGAGGACCAGAAGAACTTTCTGGATGATGTTGTACTGATATAATAGGATAATCTTTATATTTAACACCTTCTACATTATCTCCAAAAAGATTACGATGAGTTATATAAGCAACCTCACAAAGCTCCTCTGGAACATTATAATTATGATTTTGCGCTGTAATTTCAATATTTTTATTATTTAAATTAATAACAGGATGATTTGCTCCATGTTGTCCAAATTTCATTTTATAAGTTTCATAACCAAAAGCATTGCTTAAAAGTTGATGACCCAAACAAATACCTAATATAGGAATATTTGCCTTAGCCATTTTTTCAATTTCTGCGATTTCTTGTTTTAAAATTTTTGGCTCTCCAGGACCATTAGAAAGAAATATTCCTTGAATCTCACCTTTTTTGTAAAGTTCAATCAGCTCTTGCGCTTTAACATTATAAGGATAAACTTCTACCTCTAAACCTGCTTCAACAAGCTCATTTAAAATATTAATTTTAACTCCATAATCAATAACAGCAACTTTTTTCGCACTTCTTTTAGCATCATTATAACTTTGAGTTGAATGATTCCAAACGCCTTGCTTATGAACATAAGGTTGTTTTGTACTGACTTCTTTAACAAAATTAATTTCATCAATTTTCGCTGATTTTTCTAAAACGTTTTTTAATTCTTCTTTATTTGAAATTTCAGTTGATATTACAGCCCTTAAATTTCCAAAATCTCGAATCATTTTCACCAAAAATCTTGTATCGAGATCGCATATTCCTATTTTTCCATGTTTTTTTAAATAATCATCTAAACTTTGTTTGGCTCGAAAATTAGAAAAAGTAGAACTTAACTCTCGCACTAAAATACCGCTAGCAAAAACTTCTTTGCTTTCATTGTCATAATCATTAGTTCCAACTATACCAATTTCTGGCATAGAAAAAACAATAAATTGTCCCGCATAAGAAGGATCTGAAATAATTTCTTGATATCCAGTTAAAGAAGTATTAAAAACTAATTCTCCAAAAAAAGTTCCATTTTTACCAAAAGCTTTAGCTGTTAAAAAAATATCATTTTCTAAATAAACATAAGCTTTCATAATTTAAAACATTCCTTTTTTTCTAAGTTCTTCTTGATAAAGTTTTTCAAAAATTAACTCATATTCTTCACTACCTGGAATTGGCTTGGTTTTATAATTACTTATTTTTTCATATACTTCATCTTCTAAATTTTCATAAATTTTAAGATAATTATCAATGCTAGAAAAAATTAAATTTTTTACCCTATTTTCACTTACAATAAAATTAATATAATCATGTTCTATAAGTTCTTCTAAAATTCTATGTGACAGACGATTGTGACGATCTTCTAAATTTAAAATAACGTCAAATTTAGGTGCAAGTTTTTTCTTCACAAGCCAAAACATATTTTTTCTATCAACTTGCATGAGTTCCATTTCATCTTCTTGTTCTTCTAAAAGTTCTTTAGTTCTTTCATCTAACCTTCTTTCATTTAACACATCATTTTCTAAAATCTTTGCAACACAAGGATTAAGTTCTTCCATACTACTCTTAATTTCAACAAAAGAAGAATTGGCCAAATCTAATACTATTTTATTTGTGATATAAGGTATATGTGGTAATTTTATACGCATTTTCAAACCTTTAAATTATAATTTAAAATAATAATATATTTATGTTAAAAAATAAATTTAATGAGTCTTATTATTATCTAAATTTTTTAACAACAAGGTTAATTCACTTGCTTTTTTAGGATCCATTTTAGAAAGAACGCCTGAAATTTTACGAGAATCAAGTGAAAACATGATTTTACTTGCATCTTCAGCATCCATTTGACTTAATACATCAGCTATGGCTGTATCTTTCATCTGAGAATAAATTTCTTTCACTCTTCCTTCTGTTTTTTTATTAATAGAATTTAAAATTTTTTGCTGTTCTTCTAAAAGTTTAGCATTTTGATCTTTTAAGGATTGAATCTGCGCTAAAGTAGCATTTACTTCAGCTTCTTTTTTTACTAAAGCCTCCATTCTTTCTTTTTGCAAAGCCTCAAAAGAAGCTTTATAAGCCTCTAAAGATTGCCTTGCTTCATCAAATTCTTTTGTTTGTAATTCCAATTGTGCTTTTTTGGATTCAAAATATTCTTCACAATTTTGATCAGCCCCAAAAAGTGCAGTCAAGCAAAAAATTAAAAAAATATATTTTTTAGTCATTTTTATCCTTTTTAAAAAAACGGCTGATTGCAATTTCATCAAGAAATTTTTCTTCAATTTTGGCAAGTTCTTTTTTCTTTTGTTTAATTTCTTCAGCTTCTAAAACCTTCATTTTTTCATAATCTAGGTGAGCTTTTTTGTATAAAAACTGATAATGCATCATTTCTTTTTTAGAAAGCTCTACTTTTTCTTTGGCTCTAGATATTGCTTCTCTACCAACCTGTCTCATCAATAAATTAGTTCTTAATTCACTTATAGAACCTGATTGTGGCAAAACACTTAAATTTTCACATTCTTTTCTTGAAAGCTCTAAAAGTCTTTCATTTTCAAGCTGTCTTTGCTTGGCTTGATTTAAATTAGATTCAGCTTTATCAAGTTGTTGTTTTTTTACTTTAACAACAGAATTATATTTGCTTTTCATAAAATAATTGTATCTTCTCTTTCTGGACTTGTAGAAATAAATTTTACTTTAACTCCACAAAGTTCTTCTAATTTAGCAATATATTTTTTAGCATTTTCTGGTAATAAATCATAATCTCTAATTCCAAAAACCTTATCCCATCCATCCATTTCTTCATAAATAGGCTTAGCATTTTCTAAATCACTTGGCATATAATCAATTTCCATTCCATTATACTCATAAGCACGACAAATTTTTACCTTTTCAAAACCATCTAAAACATCAAGCTTCATTAAAGATAAAACATCCAAACCATTTAACCTTGCTGTATATTTTACCGCCACAGCATCAAACCATCCACAGCGTCTTTTACGTCCAGTGCTCACGCCAATTTCTTTTCCAATGCGTGCAATTTTTTCTCCATCCTCGCCCTTATCTTCTGTAGGAAAAGCTCCATTGCCAACTCTAGTTGTATAAGCTTTGACTATACCTATAATACTACCTATTTCTTTAGGATTCAAACCAAGTCCGATTAAAGCACCACCTGAAATTGTACTTGAACTTGTTACATAAGGATAAGTTCCATGATCAATATCAAGCATAGAACCTTGAGCTCCCTCTAGAAGGACTTTTTTATCTTCATCTAAAGCCTTCCAAAGCATCCTAGTTGTATCTGTAATGTAGGGAGTTAAAATTTCGCTAAATCTTTTAAGGTCATTCAACAAATCATCACTATCAGGAATTTCAACGCCTAAAAATTCTAAATAACTTTGATTTAATTCAAAATCTTTCATTAAAGCATTATGAAGTCTTTGTGGATCTAAAAGCTCTCCAACTCTATGTCCTGTACGATTAATTTTATCTGCATAAGAAGGACCTATTCCTTTTCCTGTTGTCCCTATAGCATCCTTACCTTTAAGTTTTTCCTTTGCAATATCTATTAAAGAATGATGTCTTAAATTAAGATGCGCCCTATCACTTATATATAATCTACCTTTTAAATTTTCAAATTGTGCCATTTCTGCAATCAAGACTTCAGGAGAAACAACAACACCATTACCTATGATATTAATGCACTTTGTATTTAAAACACCGCTTGGCATTAAATGAAGTGCATATCTTACACCTTGAACCCAAATCGTATGTCCTGCATTATGTCCGCCGGCACTCCTGCAAACAAAATCATAATTTTCACATAATTTATCAACTATCTTGCCCTTGCCTTCATCGCCCCATTGGATGCCAACAATAATATCTGCTTTACTCATGTTCTCTATCCTTCAATCTTTAAACGGCGAGAAGATGAGAGAATCGAACTCCCCAAAGAATAGCCAGCTACCCTTTCATCTGATTTGAAGTCAGTGGCGATCACCAGATACGCTAATCTTCCAAAAAACTTTTAATTATAGCGACTTTTATTGAAAAATAAAATAAATTTAAGATTAACGAATTTCTTTAAGCATTTTTTCATAAGCTATTTTTGAACCAGAACTTACCTTAGTTAATAAACTCGCAAAAATAATAACCAAAGAAGCCGCTAAAAAACCAGGTATCATCTCATACAAATTAGAATCGACACAATTTTTCCATAATACTACAACCAAAGCACCCGAAATCATACCAGCAATAGCACCGAATTTTGTCATTCTTTTCCAAAAAAGTGAAAAAATAATAACTGCACCAAAGCTGCTGCCAAAACCAGCCCAAGCATAAGAGACTATATCCAAAACGCTTGAATTTTTATCCATAGAAATTAAAAAAGCAATCAAAGCTACGATTAAAACACCTATTTTTCCCAAATTTAAAATTACCCTACTGGATGCATTTTTCTTAAAAATTTTCTTATAAAAATCTTCAGCTATAGTTGAACTTGATACTAAAAGTTGAGAACTTGCAGTACTCATAATGGCAGCTAAAATTGCAGAAAGCAAAATTCCAGCAATCCAAGGATTAAATAAAAGTTGAGACATAAGTATAAAAATTTTTTCAGGATCTTGTAAATTAAGTTGAAATTTATAAATATAAGCAATACCTAAAATTCCTATTAGGCAGGCGCTAAATAAACACAAACTCATCCAAAAAATTCCTATAAAAGTAGCAATAGGTATATCTTTAGCCGATCTAATTGACATAAAACGCACTAAAATATGAGGTTGTCCAAAATATCCAAATCCCCAAGCAAGTGCAGAAATAATACTTACAAAACTCACATGATTTATAGATAAAGCTTGAGGATTTATTTCTTTTACAATAGAAAATGCCTTAGAAATACCTCCTAAATGATAAAGCATAACCAAAGGCACAATAATCAAAGCTCCTAACATCAAAAGCCCTTGAATCATATCTGTCCAACAAACTGCTTTATAACCTCCCAAAAAAGTATAAATAACAATAATTAATGTTCCAGCAATTAAGGCATAATCATAACGGATTTGAAAAGCACCTTCAAAAAGTTTTGCTCCGCTAACAAGACCAGAAGAAATATAAAAAGTAAAAAAAACTAAAATAACTATAGCACAAATCAGACGTAAAATATGCTTATCATCATCAAAACGAGTTTCTAAATAATCTGGTATAGTCAAAGAATTTGCAATAACACCTGTATAAATTCTTAATCTTTTTGCTATAAAAATCCAATTTAAAGTTGCACCTATAATCAATCCAATTACAATATAAAAATTAATTAAACCGCCTATATATAAAGCTCCTGGTAGACCCATTAAAAGCCAACCACTCATATCAGAAGCACCCGCACTTAAAGCAGAAAGAGCAGGTCCTAAAGATCTTCCTCCTAAAAAATAATCCTCAGAGCTTTTATTTTGTTTATAAAAATAAAAACCTATATAAAGCATTAAAAAAGTATAAACTGAAAACATTGTTATAATAGCTATATTTATATGAACAACTTCCATCTTATTCCCTTTTTATATCAATTTAAACAAAAATAAATTTCTTTTCTGAAGCTAAAACACATTCAGCAACAATATTTGCCTCAAGACCTTCATTTTTTAACTCATCAAGACATTGTAAAGCTTGATTTTCATCTATAGCAATCAAAAGTCCTCCTGAAGTTTGTGGATCGCAAAGCAATAAATTTTCCTCATTTATATTAGGATCTATTTCTTGAATAAATTCTAAATTTTTATATGCTCCGGCTGGAATCAATCCCATGTTATAATATTCTAAAACTCCATCTAGATAAGGGATCTTTTCTTTAAAAATTTCAAAACTAATTTGCTGATTTAACATTTCTCCTAAATGTCCTAAAAATCCAAATCCTGTAATATCAGTCATAGCATGAACATTGAATTTTAAAGCAATTTGACTAGCCTTAAAATTTAGAGACATCATGCTTTCAATCATAGGATTTAAATATTTTTCTTCTAAAAAATCAGCCTTTAAAGCTGTGCTTAGAATTCCAACGCCTAAAGGTTTAGTTAGAATGATTTTATCTCCTAATTTTGCACGATTATTGCTAACAAAACAATCAGGATGCACCTTTCCAGTAACACTGAGTCCGAAAAACAATTCTGAACTTTCAATTGTATGTCCACCAATAATTAAACCTTGGCATTCTTTTACTTTATCATTGGCACCCTCTAACATCTCCTTTAATATCTCTAAAGAATGGTTTTTAGTATCAAATCCTACTATGTTTAAAGCATTTATCACTTCAGCTCCCATGGCAAATACATCACTAAGAGCATTAGCTGCAGCAATAGCACCAAAATGATAAGCACTATCAATCACAGGAGTAATAAAATCAAGAGTTTGGACAAGAGCTAAATCACTGCTAATTTTATAAACACTTGCATCTTCATTATTGCCAATATCAGTAAGTAAAGCTGGAGATTTTTGCATAAAATTTAAAATTGTTTTAAGGCCACCCGGGCTTAATTTTGCTGCTCAACCTGCCGCTTTTACAAAATGAGTTAAATTTTGTTTTTTATACTCCAAATTTTATCCTATAAAGTAATGATTTTTGCTTTTCCAAAAAGTTCATTAAGAATTTCATAAGCATTTCCGATAAAGCCAATTTTTAATTCTTTGGTTTTTCCAAAAAATTCCAGACAAGCTCCACAACTTATAATCTCTATTCCTAAATTTTCTAATTCTTTCATTATCTTATGCGCCTTATGATCTTCATTAGCATTTACTAAAACACTTTCATTTACACAAATAATTTTATTAGGAATATTTTCAATATTTTTTAAAGAATCTAAAAAACCTATAAATAATCTTTCTCCTAATTCCCCATAACCTACTTTATCAGTCTTTAAAAATAAAACACTATACTCATTAGGATTATTAGTTTTATTTAAGTCGATTTCTTTTTTTTCAACATGGATAATAATTTCATCTTGATATTCTTTAAAAGTCGGATTTAAATTTAAAGAATGTAAAAATTTTAAAACATTATTTTTAGAAATAATAGAATTTAAAACAATTTCTAAACTATCCCCATTATTTAAATTTTCAAGAGCTTTTTTTGTTTCAACGACAGGTTTAGGACAATCAAGATCTTTGCAATCAATTCTCATTGTATTTTCCTTAATAAAATTATACTTATTTTTAAGTATAATTTTATTATAGATATTTTAAATAATTTTTAAAACTAAAATTTCTTTTTATTTACATCTTCCAAAATTGCACTGGCTATATGATTAACCTTGCTTGTAATTTGATTAGTTACATTAGCAATTTCAGCATTTTCTTTTGTGGCAGTTTCAAGTTTCATGATAGTATCATTAATTTGAGTGATTCCAAAAGTTTGTTCTTTAACTGATTCAGCAACTTCATTAATATTTTGAACCAATACATTAATATTTGCTTCAATCTCACTTAATGATTTTCCAGTTCTTTCAGCAAGTTGTCTAACTTCATCAGCAACAACAGCAAAACCTCGTCCATGCTCTCCTGCACGTGCAGCTTCTATGGCTGCATTAAGTGCTAAAAGATTGGTTTGCTCAGCAATATCTTTAATAACACTAGCTATATTTCTAATGTCATTTACTTGATTTGTAACTTCTAAAGTTCTACCATTAATATTTTGCATAGAGTGGCTTATTTGTTCTATAGTGGTAGCACTTTGCTCGAGTGATTGTGCTTGAGAATCTGAACTATCTGTTAATTTTTGCATTGAAGCTTTTAGCTCTTCAGATTGAGAAGCTAACTCTTTAGAAAATTGAGAAGAAGTTACAAGCATCTTTCTAATTTCTTCTCCTAAAATATTTGTTGTAAGTTCAACTTCGCCTTGAGCATTATCAACAGAAATACTAAAATCAAGTGCTTTGTAACTGTCAAATACTTTATTAATTTTATTCATATCTGAACCAATTTTATTTTGCAATACATCAAGCATTCTATTTAAAACATTCTTAAGCTCTACAAGTTGAGGATTAACAGGAATTTTAGAAATTCTTGTTCTAAAATTACCTCCTTCTATTTCTTTAACTGTTTGTACTGATTCATCAACTGCTTCTTGGTCTTGTTTTAATGAAATACGAGTTTTTTCAATATTTTCGCTAATCATTTTACCCATAGAACCAAGTTCATCACTGGTATAAATTTCTATAGGTTTAAGTTCAACTTTTTCATAATTTAAAAATTTAAAAAATGATTCTAAAGATTTTAAAATAATTGGAAGTCTTATTCCAACAATTCTTCTAACGCAATAATAAACTACTATTAAAACTACAAGAACAAAAACTACAGAAGCTCCAATAATAAGCATTTGAAGCTTCCTTAAAGGTGCAAAAATAGATTCTTTTGGAGCTGTTACCATAATACTCCAAACAGAATCTCCAGCTTTAAAGCTACTCAAACTAGCATAAGAATCATCATTAGTTGAAGCTACATAGTTAAAAATTCCATCTTTACCTTCAGCTAAAGCCCTATAAACCTCTTCTGTCTTATTTCCTCTATTATTAATTTTCATAAGATTTTTAAGGATTAAATTTTTATTAGGGTGCACCGCTATATAACCTTCAGAATTTAACAAAACATTTAGCTGTCTATTAAAAAGGAATGATTTTGAATCAAGTAAATAATTTGCAATATTTTCAAAATCTAAAACCAAACCTACAACACCTACAAGCTTATTATTTTTACCAAAAATTGGCATAGCCAAATTCATACCGTTAAATTCTTTTCCACTTAAGTTCATCTTTATGGCTTTACCAATATAGATTTGATCTTCTCCATATTTCGCATTTTTTATAATATCTTGAACAACAGTAAAATGGACAATATCATCTACAGATTGTAAAACTTCAATTCCACCACGTTTTTTAATATCCTCATCAATATATAAAATAACAAAATTTCCATCTTTTGTATTAAAAAATTTACTTTCATCTTTAAAAGAAGCTGGAGGATCCAACAAATAAAGGTAAGTATAGCTTGCATAAGCACTATTGTCAAAAAGATTAATAAGAACATTGGTGATACTATCTATATCCCAATCATCCTTGCTTACTGATTTAAACATATCTGTTAATGTATAAGCTTCACTTTTATTTAAAGCTATCATTTCATTAAAGATACCTTGAGTGTGAGTTGCATATTCTTTTGAAGTTGCAGAAATAATACTTTCAGTATTTTTAGCAATATTTTGGCTTACTTGATCCGTAATTAAAAAAATTAAAAATACCAAACCTAATATTACAACAATCGCAACTGATAAAATAAGTTTTGAAGCAATATTTAAAGACTTAAACATTTGATTTATAACCTCTTATTACATTAAAAAATAATCAAAATTATATTATTTTGAATAAAAAAATTAGCTTAAAATACAAATTATTTTTTTTTATAATTGAAAAATAATTCTTTAAAACGTTTATTAGCATATTCTTCTATATCTTTTTGTAAAATAGCAAAATTTTCCATCAATTCTATAGCCCTAGGAGTCAATTTTGTTCCCGATTCTTTTGATCTTCCTTGTCTTGTACTTACTAAAATTTCTTGAGAATTTTTTTGCAAAACTTGTAAATGCATCCATGCTTTTTTATAATTTATCCCCATTAGTTTAGAAGCATGCAATAAACTTCCAGTTTGTCCTATTAATTCCAAAAGTTCAGTTTTGCCTTTACCAAAAAGTAAATCTCCATCTGAATTTTCAATCCAAGTTTTAGTTCTAATAACAAATTGTTTTCCCTTTTTCTCCTTAAAACAACCAAGTTTACAGTATTTCACATCAATTTTATACGCTTTTAAAGCTGAACGCATACTTTTTAAACCACAAGTTTTTTGAGCAATATCTCTAGCTTCTTCACAAAAAATTCTTCTTTTTTGATCAAGCTTAGGTTCTAATTCTTTTAAAACTTCAATTTTTCCTTTTTCAAAGTCCAAATGTCCAAATTGACCTAATTCGCAATTATCAATTCTTATATTATTTTCATTGGCAAGTTTGCCTATTTCTTCAATATTTTTTGAAAATTTTTTTGCTATTTTAAAAGCTGTACCACAATCTAATTTTTCATTACTATTTAACATTTCTCTCATATAGGAGAGTATTTTTTTATCTTCCATGAATTCGAAAATCTCCACTATAAATATTGATCTTATTTTCTCTTGCAAAGCCACAAAGACTTAAATTAAATTTTCTTGCTATCATTACACCCAAACAAGTAGGAGCTGTTCTTGAGACTAAAATAGGTACTCTATGCATAATCGTTTTAGCTACCATTTCAGAGCTTAAACGACCGCTTACCATTAAAAAACACTGATCAAGGTCAACTCCAGCTAATCTTGCTTTTCCTAAAGCTTTATCTATGGTATTATGCTGAGCAATATCTTCACCAATAAAAAACGTTTCTTCATCAAATAAAAGTTTAGCTGTATGCACACATCCTGTTTTTTCATATAAATCACATTGAGTATAAAATTGACTCATTTGTTTTAAGATATAATCTTTACTAAATTGAGTTTTAGAAGATATTTGCATTGCTTGAATATTTTCTATATCAATATTAGCCGTATGTGCTCTACCACAACCACTAATCACAACTCCTTCAGCATTAAGTTTAGCAAGATTTTCTTGATCTATTTTTGCTTCAATATATACACTCATACCATCATCTTTACTTTCAATCCTTTGGATATCTTCTACCTTAGCAATGATATTTTCACTCATTAAATATCCCACCGCTAAAGCTTGTTCATCAACAGGCGTCGCCATTAAAGCACCAATTTTTTCGCCATTAATAAAAATTTCAAGCTTGATTTCGCGCACTAAAGTATCATCACAAATAAAAGCTTTATCGTCTTTGTATTTTAAAATTTGAGTTGTAAATAAAGGTTCCATTGATATTCCATTAAAATTTATTTTAAGAAAGTCATCAAACTTTCTTCTTATCTTCAAGTTCTTTATACCAATAATGATGTAAAATATAAACCTCTTCTTCTTCCTTATAACCAGTAATCATAGAATGAATACTCCCTTTAATTGCAAAAACAGCCATATAAATATGCACTCCAAAAAATACCACGCAAATAATTCCTAAAATATTATGCACAATAGCAGAAATTCTTAAAAGTTCTATTTGGGTTAAACCTAAGAAATTTTGAATTACAACAGAGTCAAAATCTACAAAATACATAAACAAACCAGTAATAATCATTAAAAAACCGCCAAATACAGCAATATAATACCAAGTTTTTTGACCAAAATTAAATTTTCCTGCAGGAATTGGTTTTTTAACCTTACTTAGATAACCCCCAACAATCATAAGCCACTTAATATCATAACTTGCAGGAAGCATTCTCTTAATCCAACATAAAAACATCGGAATAATAGAAATAATAAATAAAACCATCGCTAAAGCATGCAAATTTTTACAAATTCTAACAAAATTACCACCTCCAAAAGTAGATCCAAACATCATAATTAAACCGGTAGGAACTAAAATAATCCAAGATAAAGCTGCGATAAAATGGAAAATTCTTTCAAACAAAGTAAAAGTATAAATTTTCTTTCCATTATGAGAAAATTGCTTAGGTCCAATTACCATATAATGCAAAGCAAAAGCACTCAAAGCCGCAATAATAGCGATTAAAGCAATTGTTGCTATATATTCTCCTTGTAAACTAGTCCAAAATTGACCAAAAGTATGATAATTTGGAATATTGCTAATTCTGCGATAATCCCATATTTGCGTGTCTTGTCCCATTCTTTCTTCGCCATAAGCTAATAAATTTATAAAACAAGAAAAAAGCAAGATAAACATTTTTTTCATAAACGTTCCTTTCCTATATAGGCGATTTTCCATTCTATACTTTCCTTAGGTGAAGCAATACCATAGTTTCTACTAACAAGCCTATTATGATAGATTTCTTCAATCTTTGAACTTTCGCCCACTAATAAAGCTTTAGTTGAACACATGGCTGCACACACGGGTACTTTACCTTCTGCAATACGATTTTGCCCATAAAGCTCCCTTTCTTTTTGCGAATTTGTTTCTTCTGGCCCTCCTGCACACATTGTGCATTTATCCATAATACCTTTATTTCCAAAAGCACTATCTTTTGGAAATTGCGGAGCTCCAAAAGGGCAAGCATATAAACAATATCCACAACCTATGCAAATTTCTTTATCATGCAAAACAATACCATCTGCACGTATATAAAAACAATCTACAGGACAAACAATAGAGCAAGGAGCATCATCACAATGCATACAAGAAATAGAAGTTGAAACCTCTTTTCCTTGCACTCCTTCATTAAGAGTTATTACGCGACGACGACGAATATTAATCGGAAGCTCATGAGCTTCATCACAAGCAACTGCACAACCATTGCAATCGATACAACGTTCATTATCGCAAAAGAATTTTAAACGATCTTTTTCTAAATTTATAAAATTTTCTTTACTCATTTTCCATCCTTAGAAATACGACAAAGCCCGCCTTTAGTTTCTGGAATTTGACACATAATATCATAACCATAATTAGTAATTGTATTGGCACTTTCTCCACTTATATAAGGTTTAGTTCCTTTAGGAAAATTATGAGTTAAATCCACTCCTTGCATCACACCTGTAAAATGAAAAGGTAAAAAAATCATTTCTTTTGCAATGCCTGGATTTAATTTTACTCTAACATGAATTTTTGTTCCTTCTGGAGAATGAATCCAAATCATATCTCCTTTTTGGATATTTTTTTCTTTAGCAAGTTCTGGATTAATTTCACAAAACATTTCAGGTGTCAAACGTGAAAGATACATTGAAGCTCTATTTTCCATACCAGCACCATTTAAATTAACAAGTCTTGCCGTAATAAGATTGAGTGGAAATTCCTTAGAATAATCCTTAGCTTTTTGCACAGAAATAAATTTTGTATCTACACGATAAAGCGCCTTTTGATCTTCAAAATTAGGATATTTTTGCACTAAATCATTTCTTGGAGAATGTAAAGGTTCGCGATGAAGTGGTATTTTATCTTTAAAGGTCCAAACTATCGCCCTAGCTTTAGCATTACCATAAGGAACTATACCTTTTTCCATACATTTGTTTACAATAATATCACTATCATCATAAGACCAAGTTGTACCAATTTTTTCTTTCTCTTCAGCACTTAAAGTGATACCTAAAATTTTTTCAATATTCTCTTTAGTAATTTGTGGATAACCTGTATTAATTGGTGAATTTAAAGGTGCATTCTTAGCTAATAAACTTTCACCTTCATACTCTAATCCAAAATTATTTCTAAAACCCATACCACCTTTTGCTACTTCGATATCTGTATTATAAAGTACAGGAGTTCCTGGATGTTTGTCGCTCCAACAAGGCCAAGGGAGTCCATAATATTCACCTTTTACCTCATCTTTTCCTTCTAAGGTAATTTCATCAAATTTATCCCAATTTAAAGTATGTTTTTTAAGTCTTTCAGGGCTCCATCCATTTAAACCTATACTTCTAACTGCTTTAGCAATTTCTTTTGTAGCATTTTCAGGCCAAACAATTTCACCTTTTTCATCTCGTAAAGTTTTAGTAAAATCCTCATAAAAATCAAATCTTTTAGCAAGTTCAAACAAAATTTCTTGATCTTCCATGCTTTCATAAAGCGGATCAATAACCTTAAATCTCCATTGTGCACTACGATTAGTTGCAGTAACACTTCCACTAGTTTCAAATTGAGTTGCAGCAGGTAAAAGATAAATTCCATCTTTTCTTTCTGCAATAATACCCGCTTCATTAACAAAAGGATCGGCTAAAACAAGAAGTTCTAAAGCCTCTAAACCTTCTTTAACTTTGGCTTGTTGTGCGGTTGAAGTAATACCATTTCCCATAACAACCAAAGCCTTTAAGGCGGTTCCTGCATTATCAATAGCATCATTTCCATCTTTACCATTTAAAGCAGCTGCCCACCATCTAGCAAGAGAAAGTCCTGTTTTATGCATCCAATCTTTACTTACAAAATTTCCTAAAAGCCAATCATAATCCACACCCCAAATTTTGGCATAATATCTCCAAGTCGCTTCATTTAAAGGATAATAACCTGGTAAATTTTCACTCAAACATGCCATATCCGAGGCGCCTTGAACATTATCATGGCCACGTAAAATATTAACTCCTCCACCAAATTTACCTATATTTCCAAGTACCATTTGCAAAATAGGAGCCAAACGCGTATTTGAAGTTCCTACAGAATGTTGAGTTAAACCCATAGCCCATACCAAAGTAGTTGGTTTATTTTTGGCTACTTCATGGGTTATCTCTATTAAAAGCTCTTTAGAAATTCCTGTGACATTTTCGACTTCTTCAGCTGTCCATTTTGAAGCTTCTTCTCGAATTTTATCAATTCCAAAAACTCTTTCATCGATATATTTTGCATCCTCTAATCCTTCATCAAAAATAATCTTTAGCATTCCATACATAAAGGCTATATCAGTTCCTGGGCGAATTCTTGCGTAAATGTCTGCTTTTGCTGCACTTTTCGTAAATCTAGGATCTACAACAATAAGTTTTGCACCTCTTTCTTTAGCTTTTAAAAAATGTCTAAAACCTACAGGATGATTCACTGCAGGATTTGCACCAATGATAAAAATACACTTACTCTTTTGTATATCTCCAAGATGGTTTGTCATAGCACCATAACCAAATGTATTCGCCACACCGGCGACTGTTGCGCTATGTCAAATTCTAGCTTGATGATCTACGTTATTGGTTCCAAAAAAAGCTGCAAATTTTCTTATATAATAAGCTTGTTCATTATTAAGCTTTGCAGATCCTAAAAACATTACACTTTCAGGATTTTCTTTACGATAAGCAGCAAGTTTTTCTCCGATCTCGTTTAAAGCTTGCTCATAAGAAATACGTTTCCACTCTCCATTTTCTTTTTTCATAGGATATTTTAAACGCACATGAGAACGCACCATATCGATCATATCAGATCCTTTGCAACAGTGTCCACCTGAGCTAACTGGGTGATCTTGAGCAATTTCTTGACGTACCCAAACTCCATTTTGTACTTCTGCAATAATTCCACAACCTACAGAACAAGCTGTACAGATTGTTTTAATTTTTTTACTTCCTTCAAACGCTTCTTTTAATTCACTCTTGCTTGCTTCTCTAAGATTTTCACTTCTTGTAAGCAAAGGAGTAGCTAAACTAGAAAGAGCTGCCATTTTTAAAAAATTACGACGATTAAGTTTTATATCAATATTCGACATTACTCAGCCTTTATATAATAATTTTCCCAATTCGCACTTCTTTGAAAAAGCACTTCTTTTTTCTTACTTTTACCTTTTACTATATCTTTATTTTCTTCCTTGGTAAAAGCTAAAGTGGTGCTAGGCAATAAACTAGCACTTCCTAAAGCTAAAGCAGATTTTTTAAGAAATTCTCTACGATTTTGCATTCACCCTCCTTTTTTTATTGGTTTCTCTTCTTAAAAATTCAGATCTTGAAAGATCATTTTGAACTTTTTTAGAAGTAGTTTTTGAAACTTTACCAAGATTAAAACAAGATCTTTCAAATTCTATAAAAGTCGCAAGTATCTTTGCTACTTCTTTATATAAATATGCTTTTTTATGTTCAAAAATAAACTTGATAAATTCATCAATATTTTGATGAATAAGTTTTTGAAACAATTCTTTTGCCAAATCATCTTCTTTTTGTTTTAAAAATTCACTCATTAATAAAAAACAAAATCCTATATTGTCTTCACTTTCTTTGAATTTCACTTCATTACGTCTTAAAATACTTTTTGAAAGAATTTCTCTTACGCAAAGCAAAGCTTTTGAATTTTCAAAACCTTCTTCAATATATGAAAATGTTATAGGAATAGCATTTTTTAAAGATAAAAAAAGATCTTCATATTCTTTAAAAAATAATTCCAAATTTTTTTGGGAATTTTGTAACAATAAATCAAAACTATCTAATAATTCTTCATCAAATGAATTTTCTTTCATTACACCCAAACAACGATGCAAAGAATCTAAGTTTTGTTTAGAAAAAACAAAAAGATTGCCAAAAAATTGATAATAAAGACTTCTTGCTAATCTTAAATGTTCTAAATTCATAATCAATACCCTAAGAAAATATTAGATTTGGTAGGAATAAAATATACTTTATTATGCAAATATGACTTAATATCGTTTTAAATCCCATATTTCATTAGATTTTATCTTAGTATGATTTAAGTTAAAAAAAACTGAATTTTATCAATTTTTAATATAATTAAACATTAAAAATAACTAAAATTCATGATTTTAAAAAACATATTATTTAAAAAATCAAATATATAAAAATTTCAAAAAATCATTGTATAATTTAAGTTAAAAGATATTTTATGCAAAATAGAAATAATAAATTAATTCCTTTTTGCATAGTCTTCATAGGTGAATTTTCTTATAGTTTTAAAATTTTTGTTTTGATCTAAAAATATTAAATTAGGCAATCTTATGCCATTAAAGGTTGTATTTTTAACGATTGAATAATGAATTTGATCTAAAAACACAACCTTATCACCTCTTTTCAACTCTTTTTTAAAAGCATATTCCCCCATCACATCACCTGCTAAGCAAGTATTACCTGTTAATAAATATGCTATTTCATCTTTTTCCAAGGAAGAAATATTCTCTGAATCTCTTGTACTTAAAATCCTAGCATTTTGAACTTCACTTGTATAGGGCATAATAATAGTATCTGGCATATGTGCTTCACTTGAAGTATCTAAAATAGCAATTTTCTTTTCATTTTCTATAAGATCAATCACACTTGCTACAAGCACACCTGTTTGCCAACCTACGGCTTCACCTGGTTCTAAATACACTTTAACACCATATTTGTCACTAAATTTTTTACAAAGATCAATAA
The DNA here is from genome assembly GCF_022369435.1 of Campylobacter sp. RM10537. Lineage (NCBI taxonomy): Bacteria > Pseudomonadati > Campylobacterota > Epsilonproteobacteria > Campylobacterales > Campylobacteraceae > Campylobacter > Campylobacter molothri. The sequence continues at coordinate 1,180,404 of NZ_CP059597.1, forward strand.
GCTTTTGGACATTATAACCTTTTTTTGTGATATGATGACCTCCGCCAAAATTAACCCATTTCATGTTCTTAACCCACGAAGAAAAATTATTTTCAAATACTTTTAAAACTTGTTCTAAAGCTTCTGCACTTTCTTCACAAAGAGCATGAAAGTGCAAACCTTCAATACCTCTTAAATTTGCATCTATTAGATCTTTAGCACGAATTCCAAGTCTAGAATATCTCCCACAAGGATTATAAAGTTCTTTTGGAGCCAAAGAAAACTCAAGATTACAACGAAGTCCAAGAGAATTTTTAGTGCATATATTTTTATATTTTTCAAACTGATATAAAGAATTAAAAACGATATGATGTGACAAAGAAGCAATAGTTTCGATTTCATCATCTTTAAAAGCTGGAGAATAAGTATGAATTTCTTTATCCATATATTCTTTAGCAAATTGTGCCTCCCAAAGTCCGCTACAAGTACAACCTTGCAAATATTCTCCAACAATTTTCATTGCTCCTGAAAAAGCAAAACCTTTAAGAGCTAGTAAAATTTTTGCTCCACTCTTTTCGCCCACATAAGCTAAAAGTTCACAATTTTTGCGTAATTTATCTTCCTCTAAAATATAAGCTGGAGTTTGAATTTTTTCATACATAAATACTTCCTTATAATTTGCGAAATAATACCAAAAACAAGCCAAATTTTAAATAATTTACTGAGCTTTTAAAAATAATGACTATAATACAATAATTTATCATTATAAGGAATTTTCATAATGGACAGAAGACAATTTTTAAAATTAAATGCCTTAAGCTTAGCAAGTATTGGCATAGCCTATGGATCACCTATGCATCAAATGCATCATAGCAATACTCCTAATGCTATCAATACTTCTTTTATAAATTTCGCTCCTAGTGATCTTAAGCTTCTTAATAAAAATCAGTTTCCAAGTGGAAAAAAACTAAAAAAATTAACTTTGCTTAAAAATGAAAGTAAAGAAAAAAATTTTTTTCGCGCTACTATAGAAATTAAAGAAAGTCAAATAGAGTTTATCAAAGGTAAAAAAACCAAATGCTATACTTATAATGGCTTAATCCCTGGTCCAAAAATAGAAGTTTATGAAGGAGACACGGTTGAAATTTTAGTTAAAAATCAACTTAAAGAACCTACAACCATACACTGGCATGGCGTTCCTGTTCCACCTGATCAAGATGGCAATCCGCATGATCCTATTTTAGCAGGAAAGGAAAAAATTTATCGTTTCACATTGCCTTTAAATTCTGCAGGTACATATTGGTATCACCCTCATCCTCATTATATCACTTCTAAGCAAGTTTATATGGGACTTGCTGGAATTTTCATAATCAAAGCTAGAAAAGATGCTTTATCTCATTTTAATGAAAAAGACTTAGTTTTTAGCGATCTAAGACTTGATGAAAATGCACAAATTCCTGAAAATACTTTAACGGATTGGTTAAATGGGAGAGAAGGAGAATTTGTTTTAATTAATGGACAATACAAACCTAAAATTACTCTACAAGGCGAAAGAATTCGTCTTTATAATCTTTGCTCAGCAAGATATTTAAATTTAAAAATTCAAAATGCTAAATTTATTTTAGTGGGCACTGATGGCGGACTCATAGAAAAACCTAGAATTGAAGAAGAATTATTTTTAGCTCCTGCTTCAAGAGTAGAAGTTTTTATACAAGCAAATAAAACAGGAGAATTAAAACTAGAAAGTATTTATTATGATAGAGATAAAATGATGGTTAAAGAAAAGAAAGAAAATTTATTTTTAGCCCATATTAATATAGAAAAAAATCCCGAAAATCTACCTTCTACTTTAAGAAAATTTGAAACCTTAAAAGATCCGCAAGATTTCAAAGAAATCATAATGAGTGAAGATCATCACAAAATGCACGGTATGATGAAAAAAAACGAACAAGAGCAAAAAGCTGCTTTAGCCTCTATGTTTTTAATCAATAAAAAAACTTATGATTTAAACCGTATAGATTTAATTTCAAAGGTTGGTGTTATTGAAGATTGGATTGTTATTAATGAGTCACATATGGATCATCCTTTTCATATACATGGAACACAATTTGAACTTATTTCATCAAAACTAAATGGCACTATAAAAAAAGCTGAATTTAGAGCCTTAAGAGATACAATCAATGTTCGCCCAAAAGAAGAATTAAGACTAAGGATGAAACAAGATTTTGTCGGACTTAGAATGTATCATTGTCATATCTTAGAACATGAAGATTTAGGTATGATGGGTAATTTAGAAGTAAAGGCAAATAATGATAAAAATTGAATTTTTAGGACCTATTAATAAAGCTAGTTTGGAATTAGAAGTTAAAAATTTAAAAGAATTAAAAGAATTTTTAAAACAAGATGAAAGTTTAAAAAAATGGCTTGATCTTTGTGCGGTAGCTTTAAATGATGAAATCATCTTTGATGAAAATACAACTTTTAAAGATGGAGATAAAATAGCGCTTTTACCTCCTGTTGGTGGTGGTTAATGGAATACTTTTTACTTCACGAAGGTCCTTTAAATATCCCTGAAATTTATGCAAAATGGTATGAATTTAGCATCAAACAAAATTGCGGAGCCTTAATCACTTTTTGTGGTATAGTTAGAAATGATGATAAAGTAGAAGGTTTAAGTTTTGATATTTATAAACCTTTGCTTATCTCTTGGTTTAAAAATTGGCAAGAAAAACTACAAAACGAACCTGCTTTTCTTTTATTTGCCCATTCAATTGGTGATGTAAAAGTTGGAGAAAGTTCATATTTTGCAGGTATTTTAAGTAAGCAAAGAAAATTAGGTTTAAAACTTATAAATGAATTTGTAGAAGATTTTAAAGCTAACGCGCCAATTTGGAAATATGATATTAAAAATGGTGAAAAAATTTATGCTCTAGATAGATCAAGCAAACTTTTAGGAGCTGGAATTTTATCATGATTAAACAAATTCAAGAATTTTCTATTTTTGGAATCACAACTTCAACCAATAAAAAACTAGAAAGCGATAAACAAACTTCGAAAATCTTCCCTTTATGGAAAGATTTTCATCGTATTTTTGGTGCCCCAGATGAAATTTATAGCGTTTATTATGATTATAAAGATTTGGAATTTAAAATTGGCGTAGGAGTAAAAATACCTTGTCAAAATGCAGAAAAAATTCTTATAAAAAGTGGTTCTTATATCGTTTTCGAAGACTTTGGACAACCTGAAATAATCGTACCAAAAATTTGGTCTAAAATTGAAATATTTTTCAAAAATTCAGATATAAAAAGGGCTTTTTTGACCGATTTTGAATACTACACTTCCCATAAAACTCAAATTTATATCAGTATTAAGGATAATCAATGCTAATTTCTTATGAAGAAAGTTTAAAAATTTTACATTCTCATATAAAAAGTTATGAAAGAATAGAAAAAATAGCACTCACTCAATGTTTAGGACGTATCTTAGCCTGTGATATTAAAGCTCTTAAAAATCAACCAGAAATGGAAACTTCGGCTATGGATGGCTATGCGATTAAATTTGAAGACCAAAATAAAGCTTTAAAAATTTTAGGCTCAACTCCTGCAGGCACCATGCCACAATTTGAAGTGACAAATGGAACTTGTGTTAAAACTTTTACAGGCTCTTTGATGAGTTTAGGAAGTGATACGCTTGTTCCGGTTGAAAATGTCCGTATAGAAAAAGATCAAATTTTGATAGAAAAAAGTGTTAAAAAAGGTTTTGCGGTTAGAAAAATTGGAGAAAATTATAAAAAAGATGAAATTTTACTCAAAAAAGGCACAAAATTAAATTATAGCGAAATTGCACTTTTAGCAGAATTAGGCTTTTTTCACATCAGCGTTTTTGTAAAACCAATCATTGGAGTTTTAAGCAGCGGTAGCGAAATCAAAGATCTAGGGGAAACTTTAGATAATCCTGCTCAAATTCGCTCTTCTAATCACATCGCTATTGCCAATTTAGCCAAAAATTTAGCTTGCGATACAAGGGTTTTTCCACTTTTAAAAGACGATGAAAAAGCAACGTTAGCAACTTTAAAAAGTGCTTTAGAGTCTTGTGATATTTTAATCACAACAGGCGGAGTCTCCATGGGGGATTTTGATTTTTTAAAAGGTGCCATCAAAGAGTATGAAATCATCATTGATAAAGTAGATATCAAACCAGGACGCCACATCAAAATCGCTAAAGCAAATCATAAATTCATCATTGCCTTACCTGGTTTTCCATACTCTGCTATGGTGATGTTTAATCTTTACGCAAGAGAGATTTTAAACTCTTGGTTGTGCCAAGAAAAAGATTATATCACTAAAGCTTTCTTGCAAGGAAGTTATACAAAAAAAACGCCTTATTTGGAATTTGTTGCTTGTAATGTAGAATTTAAAGAAGGGCGTATTTTGGTCAATTTAGAAGGAAAAAAAGAAGGTTCTAGCGCGATCATTAACAACCTAAATCACAAAGCTGCATTAATGATTGTTCCTAAAGAATGTGAAATTTTAGAAAATGAGAGTTTGGTTGATATAGTTTTTATGCCTTAAGTTACTGGGTGGTAAGTAATTTGATGGCCTTTTTCATCGTAAGTATAGATTGCTCTATCTCTTTTTATGCTGACAGTAGAATTAGTAAATCCTATTAATAATCAGTTTAGGATTAAATGGCCTGGGATAAAGTTGTTTATTTCCATCATAAACATATAATAAAGATCCTTTAATTGTCACTAAAGCAATAGCCATAATTTTCTCCTTAATGATAAAATCGAACGCAATGCTATCAAAAAAAAATCAAGTGCTTTTACTTAAAAAACTGGTTTATAAAATTAAGAAATGACTTTTATAAATTAATGAAAAAATATCAAAACAAATTTTAATCAAGCAATTGCTTTAGCCTGTCCAAACATTCCTCAATGATTTCATCAATCTCTTGCTTACTTAACTCTTTTTGTGGTTTTGGGATAAAAACATAATTTTTATTAAAAGTTGGCCATTGCTCATCATCCTTATAAGGATATAAACCTATGCTTGGAATTTCAAGATTGGTAGCAAGGTGAATCGTTCCTGTGCTAGGACTGATAAGGCATTTAGAATAATAAAGCAAAGCAGCTAAATTTAAAATATCCTCATCATTTTTAAAAATAAAAATTTGTTTATTTAACAAAGTATCTAAGCTATTTATTTGCTCCATAAATTCTTGATGGACTGCTTCGTAAGTAGGAATAATAACTTTTTTCATCAAACTAGCTTTACAAATTAAAGCGATGTAATCTTGAATGCTTAGATTATAAGGTGTTGAAACAGCAAAAGGATTAATTATGATAAAATCTTTTTCTTTTAACTTGTAAGAATTTAAGAAATTTTGAATAAAAATTTGATTTTTAGTTGGAATTTTAATCCTGGTATTAAAACATAAATTTTTAATTTTTTCATCATAAAGCTTTGGATTGATTTTTCTTGCATAATAAAGAAATTTTGCTCTCTCGCTTCTATCTTTAAAAAATCTCTTAATAAAACTAATATTGATAGTAATACAACGAGGACTTAGAAAACTTAGCCATTTAAGACGAATTATAATGCGTTTGACATTGGTTTGAAGTAAAAATTTAACTAAAAAGCTTTTTGTATGAAATGCTATTAAATAATCGCAATAAAAAGAATTGATTTGTTTTAAAACTTGCTGATTTCCTCCTCTTGCGGCGAAATCAATAATTTCAACTTTATCTATAAAATCAAAATTTTCTAATAATTTTTGAGTATTTTTCGCACCAAATACAATAACCTTTGCCTTAAAAATAGTTTTTATAGCATAAAGCATATCCAAAGTTGCAACCATATCTCCTATACCATAAGGGCAATAATACCCTACGCAAAGTTGCTTATACCCCCCCCGTAAATCTATATTTTTCATTGTTTATCTCCTTTTCTTAATTAATACATTCACATAAAAACATTTCAATTGTATCATCTTTAGCAATTTTATCAAAATTTTTGGAAACTTTTGTATATAAAATTTCATACATTTGGGTACATAAGGCATCGTAATAATTGCTTTCATTCTAAAACTATACCTTCATTGATCACAATTTCACCGATGATAAAAGCATCACTTGCCTCTAAAACCTTACTTACATTTGATGGATCAACCACCATCACTAAACCAACACCCATATTAAAACTTCTATACATTTCACTTTCTTCAACCGCTTCGCCTATGGTATAGAAAATTTCAGGGGTTTTAAGATGATGTTTTCGGATGATTGCTCCCATTCCACGTGGTAAAACACGCGGTAAATTTTCAACCAAGCCCCCACCGGTAATATGTGCTAAAGCATTGATAAAAGGTTTTAAAGTAAGAAATTCACGCACATAAATTCTTGTAGGCTCCAATAAAACATCGATTAAATTTTTTCCTTCCACCTTATCATCAAACTTCATTTTTAAACTTTCAAAAAGCACTTTTCTAGCTAAAGAATAGCCATTAGAATGAAGTCCAGAACTTGGAAGTGCTAATAAAATATCGCCATTTTTTACAAATTTGCTTCGATCGATTTCATCTTCTTCAGCCATACCTACAGCAAAACCCGCAAGATCAAAATCATCTTTTGCATACATTCCAGGCATTTCAGCAGTTTCACCGCCAATTAAAGCACAATTTGCCAATTTACAACCCTTAGCGATCCCTTCAACAACGACTTTTGCGACATCCACTTCTAACTTAGCTGTAGCATAATAATCTAAAAAGAATAAAGGTGTAGCAAAATTACAAATAAGATCATTTACGCACATCGCAACCAAATCTTGCCCTATGGTGTCGTATTTTTTTGCATCTATAGCTAAACGAAGTTTAGTCCCAACTCCATCTGTAGCACTTAACATCACAGGCTTTTTAAAGCCACTTGGCATTCTAAAAGCACCTGAAAAAGATCCTATGCCGCCGATAACATTTTCATTAAAAGTTTCTTTTACAAGTGGCTTTATAGCTTCAACAAAAGCATTACCATTATCTATACTTACCCCAGCATCTTCGTATGAAATTTTCATTAATTTTCCTTTAAGAAATAAAAAGTTATTTTAACGAAAAAAGTTTTAATAAGGCATAAGATGAAGAATGCTTTTTTTGTAACCGCTTCAATTGCTTGTGGCAAAAGCACTTTTATACAAATTGCAAATTCTATGGGATTTCAAAGCATCAGCGCAGATGAAATTGCTCATGAAATTTTAGATCGATACTCTTTAGAGCTTGCGCAAATATTTTTAAAATTCAATACAAAAAATCAAAAATTATTAAAAGAAAATAAAAAAATCGATAGAAAAGTTCTTGGCGATATCATCTTTAGCAATCAAGAGGCAAAAAAAATGTTAGAAGATTTTACTCACCCAAAAATCAGGACACGAATTTTAGAACAAATGCAAATTTTAGAAAAAGAAAATAAACCCTATTTCGTTGAAATTCCACTTTTTTTTGAAAGCAAAGCTTATGAGAATTTAGGCAAAGTCATCTTAATCTACTCTCCTAAAGAATTAAGCCTAGAAAGACTTATGAAAAGAGATAATTTAAATTTAAAAGCTGCCAAAAAAAGACTTTATACACAAATGGATATTGAAGAAAAGCTTAAAAAAGCGGATTTGATTATAAAAAATACTAGCTCTTATGCCGATTTTGAAAAAGAATGTATACTAACAATTAAAAAAATCTCCAAAGGAATAATTTGAAATTTTATAAATATTGTGCCAATGGCAATGATTTTATTATCGCAAATGCTGATAAAAAAGAAGATAGAAGTGAATTAGCCAAAGAAATTTGCGATCGCTATAAAGGCATAGGTGCGGATGGTTTTATCGTGATCTTGCCTCATGAAAAATATGATTTTGAATGGGAATTTTATAACAATGATGGATCTTATGCGAGTATGTGTGGTAATGGCTCAAGAGCTGCAGCACATTTTGCACATCATATCAATAAAACACCATCAAAAATGACTTTTTTAACTGGAGCAGGTGTGATTAAGGCTGAAGTTGAAAATGATTTGGTAGAAATTTCATTTGGAAAAGTTAAAAACATAAAACAACCATTTGAAGAATTTGGAAAAACTTGGCAAATTTGCGATACTGGGGTGCCACATTTGGTACATTTTTGTAAAAATTTAGATGAATTTGATATCATACTTTGTGAAAAAATGAGAAAAAAGTATAATGCAAATGTCAATTTTGCAAAAATCATGGATCAAAATTCCTTAAAGGTGCGAACCTTTGAACGCGGTATCGAAAATGAAACTTTAGCTTGTGGAACAGGAATGGGAGCTTGTTTTTATCTTGCATTTTTAGAACAAAAAATTCAAAATAAGGCAAGTGTGATTCCAAAAAGTGGAGAAAAAGTTAATTTTAGATTAGATCATGAAGAATTGTTTTTTAAAGGAAAGGTAAGATACTGTTTTGAGGCGAATTATAATTTTTCTTAGTCTTTTTTTAAGTCAAATTTTTGCTACATCAAATTTGGTAGATGGTTTTGGAGAAGATTATTATAACTTAAGCATAGAAGAAAGAAGGCAAGTTTTTTTTGTTAAAATGAATGCAATGTTTGATGAAAGTTTTAAAGAAATTGCTAAGGAGCAAGACTTCATCAATGCATTTTTTAAATATGAATTTCAAAATGGATTTAGATTAGCTAATCAACAAGCCTTTGCCAAACTCTTAGAACTTAAAGAAAAATATCGTGTACAAAATCTCTTTGATTATCATGAATATAAAAAAAGAATTGCTCCTGTTCCAAAATCTATGGGTATAGCACAAGCTTTAGTCGAAAGTTCAACTGGCACTAGCCGTTTTGCAAGAGAAGCTAATAATCTTTTTGGGGAATGGACTTGGGGAGATAAGGGTCTGATTCCTGATTTAAGACATCCTAATAAAAAACATAAAATTAAAATTTTTGATTCTTTACAAGATAGTGTTGATTCTTATGTTTTAAATTTAAATAGACATTTTGCTTATGCTAATTTTAGAGAAGCAAGATATCAAGATATGCAAGAAGGCAAACTTATAAAAGGCTTTGAAGCCATAAAAACCTTGCATGCTTATTCAGAACGTAAAGACTTTTATATCGATATTGTAACAAAAGTTATGAATAAATATCATCTTGAAAAATATGACAATCTTAATTCCAAGCCAAGTTTAGATTTATTTAAAAATTAAAAACCAAGTGCAAATTTATCAAAAGGTAAAATTTCAAATTTGACTCCTTGCTCCAAAAAACTTTCTTCACTTGAAAGCGTGATAAATATCACATTATAAATTCCTAATTCTAAAGCTTTAGAAACAATTTTTCTTGCACGAATTTTAATTAAATCAATATCCAAAGTTGGACTAGAAATATAAGCGATTTTTAATTTTTTACTAAAAAAATGAAAATATTTATTATAAAAAAAATCTTCTTGAAATTTAAATAGCTCATTTAAAATTACATTTTCAAATAAATGTGTAAAATCTTTATAAATGCAAAGATTATTTCTTAGACCAAAATCTCTAAAATAAATCTTTTGAAGTTTTTTTTCATCATGCATTATAGGATAAATAATATAGCTATTATCAAGTTCTTTTATAGCATGATAAACGCTATCTTTTGAAGTTTTTATTTTTGTTTTAAGCTCTAAAAATAACTTAGAAATGCTAATTTGCTGTCCTAAATTTTTAGCTAAATATTTTAGAATTTCAAGCTCTAAAAAATTAAAGTTTTGCCTTAAAAGCTCATTTTTTTGACTCAATTCACTGCGTCCAGTCTGCAAAAAAAGCCCTACTAGATGATTAATGGGTAAATTTTTTTTATTGATACTTATAAATTCTTCAAAATCAAAATAATCAAGCCAAAGTTCTTTAAAATCTTTAAAATGCAAATCCTTTTTATCTGTGCTTACTATAATAGGTATTTTTATATCTTGTAAATCTAAAATAAAATCAATATCATAAAGACAAAGAATTTTAATTTGATTATGATTTTGTAAAAAATTTCCAAGTTGTTTTAAGCTCTCTTTTTCAAAACGTATATCACTTAAATCTAAAAATAAAATTTCTTCAGGTTTAAATCGGGATAAAAAATTAAAAATTAAAGTTTTTTTACCTGATTTTTTAGGGCCTTTAAGAATAATATTGGTTTGTGAAATTTGCACTTTTCTTTCATAGTTCATTTCAAATTTAGGTGCATTTTCATAGAAAAAATTCAATACTTTCATTTTTTTCCTTTTAAAAAGGATATTATAATAATTCTTTCTTCATAAAAGTTTTAAAACTTTATAAATAACTAGGAGCAAAGTTTTGGATGATGTAGCCTTATTCGTAAATTTAACACTATCTTATTTCCTGTTTTAAAATGTAAAGCTTGAACAAAATTAAAACAAATGCCAATAAATTTGATCTTTAGCTAAATGATGCGTATAAAAATGATAAGAATTATATATTTTTGGAGCTTGAAAAGTATAAATTTTATAGCAAAGCCTAAACGTGCCATAAAAATACCTAAAGAATGCCCTATTATGATTATTTTTTAAAATGAAATTTTGATTTGAGTTTTTTATAAAAATAACATAAAGATAAATATTGTGCTTTGGGAATTTTACGATTTAAAATTAAAAAATCACTCCAAATATTCCCAAAATCAAAAGAATTTAATTCTTAAATAGCTAAAGATTTTTTAGACGATAAATTAAAAGGTATTAAAATCATAAAGGGGTAAAAACCCCTTTTTAATTACATTTTGCAAGAGTTTTGTAAAGTAGAGCTAAGCATCCAAAGATTTTTTTCATATTTTGCAATATTTTCTTGTGCAAATGCAGCTGTAGTAGTATCTCCTGCTTTTTCTGAAGCATCATTTAATTTTTTAAACTCAGCTAAGAGATACTCATAATCTTGCTTGATTAATTCAATTACTTCAGTTGGTGTAAAGCAATCTTTGTTTACTTTAGGACTTTTAGCATTTTCCATTAAAGTTTTTTGACAAGTAATTGCTTTCTCGCCAAGTTGTAAAACTCTTTCAGCGCAATCATCAAAAAGTTCTGCCATTTCTTCGTATGCTTTTTCTGTGTATTCATGGATTGAAAAAAATTGCAAACCTTTTACATTCCAGTGATAATTATGGAATTTAATCCATAAATGATGAGCATCTGCTTGCATTTGTAATAATTGTTTAACAACTGACATTTTTAACTCCTTATTTTTATTTTTTTAAAATTATAACATAAAATTCTTAAATAATAATAATTATTAGTTAAAAATTTATATCATAAATTTATCTTAATAACTATTATACTCTTTTTAATTAAAAAATGGTTAAGATTTTAAAATATTTTTTAAAATCAACTTTCCCACCTCAACACCAGGTTGATTGTAAGTATTAATACCTAGCATTATGCCACAAGCTGAAGTAAAAAGTTCATAATAATACATCAAATAACCTGCATGCCAAGCATCAAGTTTTTCTATTTCTATAACATCTACGCTTAAATTCTCAGAAATTAAAGCATGCATTGTAGCATCACATTGCGCATTTAAAAGATCATGTAAATTGACTTTATTGCTTAAAGAATCTAAAAATTTAAAATGAATATCAGGAATTATAGGCGATTTTTCACTATCTTTTACTTTTAAAAAAGTGATGGTTTTATTCTTAGGACCATCCATGATTAATTGCAAAAAACTATGTTGATCTCTTGCGCCTATTAAAGCAATAGGAGTAAGACCTATACGCTTATAACCTTGTTTTTTTCCAAGACTCTCTGCAATCAATTGGATATACCATTCATTAAAACCTTTAAAAATATCATCATAAGAAAAAAGCACATTTATATTTGCATTTTTATGCGTACAATAATGATAAGCTTTTTGTAAAATTTCTTCCTTTTTATAAATAAAAAAATCATCAAAACAAGCCTTAGCACCTTCTAAAAGAGCTTTCACATCATAACCACAAAAACAAAGTGGCACGATGCCAACAGCTGAAAGAATACTAAAACGTCCGCCGACATTTGAAGGGATAAAAAAACTTTTAATGCCTAAATTTTCACCTTCTTGATGAAGTTTAGAATTTTCATCTGTAACAAAGATAAAATATTTTTTTAAATTAGAAAATTCAATCTTAAAATAATCAATAATTAATTTAAAAAGTGAAACAACTTCTATAGTACTGCCTGTTTTACTTGTAATTAAAAATAAACTTTCTTCCAAATTTAATTTTTCTAATATAGAAAATAAAGAATAAGTACTCGTATTATCAAGTATAAAAAGTTCTTTATCTTTGCTTTTTTGATTTAAAAGCATATCTTTTAAAGCTTTAACCCCGCAACTTGATCCGCCCATTCCAATTAAAATAATATTTCTAATATGATCTTGCTTTTTAATAAATTCTAAACTTTCCTCGATAAGCGGTAAACTAGTATTAAAAAGATGATAATATCCTATTTCACCACTTTGAACTTCATCATTAATACGGTATGCATAAGAGGTAATGGTAGAAACTTCTACCTTTTTAAAAAAAATTGAATTTTTTAACATTTACTCTTCTCATAAAAATAATTTGTCGCTTCGACAAAGCCTTCAACGCTACCGCAATCAAAACGTTTTCCTTCAAATTTATAAGCTAAAACCATACCATTGGTTGCTTGAGTTAAAAGCGCATCAGTGAGTTGAATTTCTCCATTTTTACCTGCTTGAGTATTTTCTAAAATTCCAAAAATATCTGGAGTTAAAATATATCTCCCAATAATAGCTAAATTGCTTGGAGCTTCATCAGGATCAGGCTTTTCTATCATAGAATTTACCATGATTAAATTCTCTTCTACTGTATTACCAGCTATGACTCCGTAATTGCAAACTTGTTCTCTTGGTACTTCCATAACAGCGATAATAGTACAACGATATTTTTCATAAATCTTAACCATTTGTGCCATCACATTTAAACCATTTTCATTTACACATAAATCATCAGCCAAAATAACTCCAAAAGCTTCATCCCCTGCTAAAGGCTTGCCTTTAAGCACAGCATCTCCTAAACCACGCATTTCATTTTGGCGTGTAAAAGTAAAAGTACATTGATCAATCAAAGATCTAATATCTTTAAGTAAATATTCTTTTTTTGTTCCAGAAATTTGATGTTCTAATTCATAAGAAATATCAAAATAATCTTCTAAAGCTCTTTTACCTCTTCCTGTAACAAAACCCATATTATCCATTCCAGCTTCTAAAGCCTCATCAACTCCATAATGGATTAAAGGTTTAGTGAGTATAGGCAACATTTCCTTGGGTAAACTTTTTGTAGCAGGTAAAAATCTAGTCCCATAACCAGCCGCAGGAAAAATACAAGTTTGAAGCATAACAATCCTTTTTATTTTAAATTAAAATCAACAATGATTTTCTATTAAATATTTTTTAAATTAAAATTGAATTCCAATCTTAAAAAGCGATTTTACAAAAATTATGTTAATCTAAAAAATAAATAGCATCTTGATTAAATGTTAAAATAATTTCATCATATAAATTTAAACCACTCTTGCTAAATTGATCTTGACTTAAGGCAAATTCTAAAATTTTATCTTGAATTTTAATACGCACAAAAACAAAATCTTTTCTAGTTCTCAAAGCTATAATTAAACATTGATAAATTATAAAATCAAAATCATGGTTTAAATTATTTTTTTCTTTTATAAAAAAAATCTTATAGGGATTTATTGCTATTTTACTTGAATTTTTTTTCATATAAGAACTAAAATCTATTAAACGATCAAAATAAATTCCTTTATTTTCAAGATCAAAAACATTAGTATTTTCAAATTCTAAAATTTCACCAGAATGTAAATAATATCTTTTTTGTGCTAAAGAATCTAAAAAAACTTTATCATGACTTGCAATTAAAAAACCACTTTTATAAGTTTTTTGCATAAATAAAATTGCTTTTTTGAGTAAAATAGCTGTTTTTTGATCTAAAAAAGCACTAGGCTCATCTAATAAATAATACTTCGCACGAACACTTAAAGCTAAAGCAAAAGCAAGTTTTTGACTTTGTCCTGAGGAAAGCTCATTAGGGTGTTTTTTAAGTAAGTTTTTATCAATCTCAAGCAAATTAAAAGTTTCATCAATACGATTTTTTATTTCTTTTAAGTCAATTTTATAAGTTTTTAAAAGAAATAAAAAGTTTTTTTCAATACTACGATTAAGGAATACAGGCTCTGGAAAAAGAAGATAAATTTGACGCTTTTCATCTGAATTTAAATGTGTCTTTCCAAAATAAGAAATATTTTCAAAATCTCCCTCAAGAAATTTAAGAATTCTTAAAAGTGTGGATTTACCACTTCCATTTAAACCCATTAAAATGCTGATTTTATTAGTATCTAAAACTAATTTTTTAATATTTAAAATATTTTTTTGATCATAATTAAAATTAAAATTATTAAGTTCTATCACTCAACGCCTTTTTAATTTATAAATAATACAGTTTAAAATAAAAGCAATTGAGATTAAAACCAAAGCAAGGGCAATGCCGCTAGCAAATTCGCCTTTATTAGTTTCTAAAGAAATTGCTGTTGTAATTGTTCTTGTGTCGTATTTGATATTTCCACCTACTATCATAGCTACACCAACTTCAGCCACAATACGCCCATAAACTAAAGCTATAACACTAATAAGAGAAAACCTTAACTCATGGATGATAATCATGATAAGTTTTATAGAATTTAAATGAAACGATTTAATAAGCAATAATTGTTTTTTACTAATGCTTTCAACCAAATTGGCAAAAAGAGCTATTGCTATAGGTAAAGCCAGTATAAATTGGCCTAAAATTAAAGCTTTTATAGTAAAAAGTAGGCCAAATTCACCAAAGGGACCACGATTTGAAATCAAAGCATATAAAATCAATCCCACAGCTACCGTTGGAAAAGAAAGACTGGTATCCACTATAAGTCTTAAAAAACGTTTTAATTTAAAATTAAAAAATCCCAAAACAAAACCCAAAGGAAAGCCAACCAATAAAGCCAAAACAATAGATACACTAGAACTTAACATAGTTGTTTTTATAGCCGAAATTACACTATCATCAGCATTTAACAACAATAATAAAGCTTGTTTAAAACCATCAAAAATATATTCCAAAACGCAACCCAAAAAATAAATTAAGAAATTTTAGCATAATTTATGTTAAAATATTTCTACATTGATTTTTAAAAATTCTTAAAGGAAAAAAATGAAAAAAACGATATTTTTAGGATTGTTTTTGGCTTTAAATATTCAAGCAGCAGAATTAAGGATGGCAACTACAACAAGTACCGATAATACTGGTTTACTTGATGCTTTAGAGCCTCTTTATAAGCAAGAAACTGGCAATACCTTAAAATGGGTTGCTGTTGGCACAGGAGCAGCTTTAAAAATGGGTGAAGATTGTAATGCAGATGTACTTTTTGTTCATTCTCCAGAAGCTGAAAAGAAATTTATAAAAAAAGGATTTGGCATTGATAGAACTCCTGTAATGTATAATGATTTTATCATTATTGCAGATAAATCTTTAGCACCAAAATTTAAAGGTAAAAATTTAGAAGAAAGCCTAAAACTTATAAGAGATGAAAAATTAACTTTTATTTCAAGAGGGGACAAATCAGGTACTGATAATAAAGAAAAAAGCTTATGGAAAAGTATAGGCAAAGTTCCAGAAAAAGAAAGCTGGTATCAACAAAGCGGACAAGGAATGCTTGCAAGTATTAAAATCGCTGAAGAGAAAAAAGGAGTGATTTTAACCGATCGTGGCACTTATATCAAGTATGAATTTAATGAAAAAGGAAAACCAAATTTAGTTATTGTCAATGAAGGTGATGATAGATTGAAAAATTTTTATTCTGTGATTGCAGTAAATCCAAAACATTGTAAAAATGTTAATTACACTCAAGCAAAAAAATTTATCAATTGGCTTACAAGTGATGATACTTTAAGTTTTATTGGCGGATTTAAATTGCTTTATAAACCTCTATTTATAGTAGATGCTAAAACAAGAAAAGAATAAACTAAGCAAGGAAATCCTTGCTTAAGTAAAAAGTTAACAAATTTTCAAACTATAAAAATAAAATATTTCTATAAAAATTTAACCAAACCTTACAAAACCAAAAATCTCAACAAAAACAATCTTTTTGTTTCAATAAATTAAACAAATTTTACTTATGCAAATATTTGCTAAAAATTCAAAGAATAATTATGATTGATATTGCAAAATTTAAATTTTGATATTTTAAATTTTGCAAACTTTTTTTAAAAATAATCAGTTTTAATATCTTAGTCTTTATTAAAAACTCTTTTTAAATGTACTTCATAATCACTTAAGTATTTTTCAACTTGTGGATTTTTTATAACATCATTACATATAAAAGTTTCTAAAGCCTTCATGCCTAAAAATTCATGAGCCTTATGCAAGTGCCAATACACCATATCCACGCCCTTACCTTCGAAAAATTCATTTTTATCATCAAAAGCTTCAATAGGTGCATTCCAAGTTAGGCTAAACATATATTTTTTATCTTTAGCTAAACCACCTTTTCCATAATTTTTTGCAGGATTTTCATGACTTCTTCCATCATTGGCATAAAGTTTGCCATGCCCTGCGGTAAAAACCTCATCGATGTATTTTTTTACAATCCAAGGTTCACCCATCCACCAAGCTGGCATTTGATAAATAATCATATCAGATTTTAAAAATTTTTCCAATTCCTCTTGTGCATTATAACCCTGATCAATATGCGTTTGTAAAATTTCAAATCCTAAATCACTTAAAATTTTAGCAACATGATTGTGCAAAGTAAGATTAAGTTTTCCTTTTGAATGCCCAAATTCCTTTGCTCCATTAAGTAATAATATCGTCTTCATATTCACTCCTTTTAATTAATTTTTATGCTAAAATTATATTTTAACTATAAACAATAGTCAATGCAAAAAATAAAGTCTTATCCTAGAAACTATGTATGAATGAGATAAAAATCACAAAAAGGATAAACCATGATAGAACTTATTGGCGATATTAATTTGCAAAATTATATGGGAGAATGGCTTGAAATCGCCAGAAAGCCAAATTTTTTTCAAAAAACTTGTCAAAACTCAAAGGCTAAATATACATTAAAATACAAAGGCGAAACTCCTTATATAGAAATAGAAAATTTTTGCCAAAAAGAAAATGAAATTTCAAGCATCAAAGGTAAAGCAAAGCTAAATGCTAATCGAAAATTAGCTGTGAGTTTTAACTTCTTTATGAATCTTTTTAATAAAACCAATTATGAAATTATTTTCATTGATACAAAATACAAAGTGGCTATTGTTGGAAGTCCTGATAAAAAATATCTATGGATTTTAGCAAGAGAAAAATTAGATGAAAAAACTTTGCAAGAACTTTTAAAAATAGCCAAAGAAAGAAATTTTGATATCAGCGATCTGATTTTTGATCGCTGATTATTCTTTTGTCATATCGATTACATAACGAAATTTTGCTTTTCCAGAAGTTAAATTTTCATAAGCTTTATCGATTTCTTGTGGAGTGATTAGCTCGGTTTCTGGATAAATTTTATTTTTAAGTGAAAAATCAAGCATTTCTTGAGTTTCAGCTATTCCACCTATTAAGGATCCATAAACTCTTTTACCTGCTTTATGAATTAAATCATTAATTTTAATTCCTATTTTATACTCAACAGGTGGAAGACCCACTATAGCCATTTCTCCTCCAAATTTAATTAAGTCAAGATAAACCGAAGGATCATAAGGTGTTGGAATAGTTGAAATGATTAAGTCAAAACGCTCTTTAACCACATCTTTATCCGTGCTCGTATAAAATGAACTTACACCCATTGCCAAAGCATCATTTTTTTTATTTTCATTTCGTGCAAAAACACTCACTTTTGCACCCATTTTAATAGCGTATTTTACCGCCATCATTCCAAGTCCACCAAAACCTGCTATAGCTACTAAAGATCCTTCTTTAATTTTAGAAAATTTCAAAGGAGAGTAAGTCGTAATACCTGCACAAAGCAAAGGAGCAACCTTTTCAAGAGGAGCATCTTTGGGAACGCAAACTGCAAATTTTTCACTCACAACTATATTATTAGAATAACCGCCATAGGTAATTTCATTATTATGAAAAATATCTTTACTATTATAGGTATAAATTGTTTTTCCATTTTCACAAAATTGTTCTTGAGAGCGCTTACAAGCTTCACATTCTCCACAAGAATTTATCATGCAACCTACACCTGCATAATCACCTACCTTAAATTTATTCACATTTTTACCAACTGCGATAACTTCTCCAGCGATCTCATGACCAGGAACACAAGGATAAACAGTTGCACCCCACTCACCTTTTGCAGTATGTACATCACTATGACAAATTCCTGCGTATAAAATTTTGATCAAAATATCATTATCGCCTATAGCATGACGCGTAAATTCAAACGGAGTAAATTTTGTATCTTTACCAAGCATTGCATAGCCTTTACTACAAATTCTTCCATTATCTAAAATTTTGTAATCAATCATTATTCATCTCCTTTTTAAAAGATTAATTATTTTTATTCTATCAAAAAAATATCAAATGATAAATAACGAAAAATAAGTAAAATTTTTAATAATTTTTGATAAAATATTTCATATTATTTTAAAAATTACAAGGAGAAAACTTTTGGCAAAAGATGATGTAATAGAAATAGACGGAACAGTGCTCGAAGCATTACCTAATGCAAATTTTAAAGTAGAATTAGACAATAAACATGTTATTCTTTGTCATATTGCAGGAAAAATGCGTATGCATTATATAAGAATCATGCCTGGTGACAAAGTTAAAGTAGAACTCACACCTTATAGCCTTGATAAAGGACGTATTACTTTTAGATATAAATAAGCTAATTAAAAGTTTTTTTTCGATAAAATTACCATTTTTGCGACATTTCGTATCGAACTATGAAAGAAGTATTTTTAAAATTCACCACTTATTTTAAAAATAGTTGGTTATTCATAAAACCTGATGCAGTCGTAAATCAAGTGGAATTTACTTAATCAAGGAGACGCTCATGAAAGTGAGACCATCTGTTAAAAAGATGTGCGACAAGTGCAAAGTAGTTCGCCGTAAAGGCGTAGTTCGCATTATTTGCGAAAATCCAAAACATAAACAAAGACAAGGATAAACATGGCTCGTATTGCAGGTGTTGATTTACCAAAGAAAAAAAGAATTGAGTATGGACTAACTTACATTTATGGTATAGGGCTTTTTACATCAAGAAAAATTCTTGATAAAACTGGAATTTCTTACGATAAAAGAGTTCATGAACTTAGCGAAGATGAAGCAGCGGCAATTAGAAAAGAAATCCAAGAAAACTATATGGTTGAAGGGGATCTTAGAAAACAAGTTGCTATGGATATCAAAGCTCTTATGGATTTGGGAAGTTTTAGAGGTTTAAGACACAGAAAAGGTTTACCTGTTCGTGGTCAAAAAACAAAAACAAATGCTAGAACTCGCAAGGGTAAAAGAAAAACCGTTGGTGCAAAATCATAAGGATAAAAAATGGCTAAAAGAAAAATTGTAAAGAAAAAAA